>JAZNGZ010000048.1:0-27300 GCA_045576735.1 Muribaculaceae bacterium | reverse complement strand
TATTTCATTACCTTGCGTTTCTTTGCTAAATTGCTATTTCCCGTATTTCCGAGATTTTCAGCGTAATGCGTTTATTATCAGTGCAGGATGCACTATTATTCCGATTTCGGTTGATTATTCCAGCGTTTTTTCGTAACTTTGTAAGTTAAAGGGATATTTCCCATAAGATTTGAAAAATAGAAAAATTTTATAATATGAAAAAATTATTAGTTTGTGCAGGTGCGGTATTCGCATTATTAAATCTTAGCGCATGTGGTGGTTCGGCCGGTTCGGCATCAAAAGGTGAAAATGCCGATTCGACAAAAAATGATTCAGTAGCAAAAGTGGACTTGACTCCACATCCCGACACCACTTATGCGTCGGCAAAAAATCTAAAGGCAAATGTTGTTGACGTGTTTCTAAAAGATGTGCCGGGTAAATTGGAGAATTATGAAAACCAGTATAAAAATGTTGACGGAATTCTTACGTTCCGTGGCGACCCTTCGCGTGAAACTCCCTTCTCGGGGACTGTGAAAGGTACTCCCTCAACTGTCAAGGTTGATTGGGTATTTAATACTGGGGCTGGTATGACCGGACGCTGGGGCGGTGGCTCGGGTTGGACTGGACAACCTCTATATGTGAACTGGAGCAACGACCAGCTAAATCGCATCAAAACTGAAGCAGCTCAATATGTCAAACCCGAATTGAAAAATCAAGAAATAATCGTGGGTTCGCTTGCGGGTAAAGTATTCTTTATCGACTTTGAAACCGGTAAAGCATCTCGCGAGCCCTATAATATCAACAACCCCATCAAGGGTACAGCTTCGATTCATCCTTCGATGAATGGTAATATCTTTGTGGGGCAAGGAATTAATACTAAAAGCCCGTTTGGCGCAGTGGTGTTTAACCTATTTAATCACAAGCAAGTGTCATTCTTCCCCGTCGACCGCAATGCATGGCGTGCTTGGGGTGCCTATGACTCATCTCCTATTGCTGTAGGTCAATTCGTGTTCCGTCCGGGGGAAAACAACACTCTTTACAAACTTTATTGCAAGGGTGACAGTGTGAAAGTTCACTCAACACTCCGTTTCCGTGGCGAAAACGGAAATGCTGCCGGTATGGAATCGTCAATCGCTATTCACCGCAACTATGGCTATGTGGCCGATAGCGATGGTAATATATTGTGTGTAAATCTCGACAACTTAAACGTGGTGTGGCACTATCGCAACCACGATGATACCGATGCGTCGATTGTTGTTGTTGAGGAAAATGGTGTGCCTTTCCTTTATACCGGTTGCGAAATCGACTCTCAAGGTTCTGAAGGGTTCTCTTGGTTCACTAAACTCAATGGTTTGAATGGCGAAATGGTGTGGAGCACCAAAACCGACGGACGTTGTATCAATGCTTCAAAGAAGGTTGAGGGTGGTATGTTCTCAACTCCTCTTGTGGGACATGGTGATTGCGAAGGTTTGATATTCTCTCATTTTGTCACTCATAAATCAGGACGCCTTGGCGAATTTTTGGCATTTGACTGCAAAACAGGTGACATAAAGTATCGCATTCCTTTGAAAAACTATTCTTGGTCATCGCCTATCGCTGTGTATAACGAAAAGAAAGAATTGTTTATATTCACAGGCGACGTAACAGGGAATGTGTATCTAATTCGTGGTAAGAATGGTGAAATTCTTCACACTTCGCATGTGGGTAACAACTTCGAATCTTCGCCAATTATTGTTGGCAACAAGGTGGTATGTGGCTCGCGTGGTACACAAATCTTTAGAATGTCAATCGAATAAAAACGCCCTTTGATGCAAAAAATCTCCTCTATATTATTTGTGATATTCGTCTTGTCGACAACTCAGGCTCATGCCAAGTTGTCGACTATGGTGGGGAAAATCAGTGGTGGGTATAACTTCTGGTTATATGAGCCCGAAGCATCTGCTGCATCGAGCGAAGTCTCTAATGATGCAAATACCTCTAACGACCCTCAGTTTAATCCTCCGCCTCAAGATGATGAAACGGAGTTTTTCCCTATCGACCTTGAAGGCTCATCGTCAGAAATGCAGATTGCCAAAGAGTTTGGCGGTAGCGTTGACGGCAAAAAACCGTTGGTGGTGTTTCTTCATGGGCGTAGCCTTTGCGGCACTAATCTTGACCGTGTGATGAAATATGGCACCATGGCAGCGATAAAACGCGGATTGGAAATTGATGCATATGCCATTGCTCCCCAAAATCCCGGTGGAGCATGGAATCCCGATAAGATTCTAGCGGTGATTGATTGGGTGGCCGAGCGTTATCCGGTTGATACCGATAGGGTCTATGTGTTGGGTATGAGTCTTGGAGGATATGGCACAATTGATTTCACTGCGGCTTATCCCCATAGGGTGGCAGCGGCCATAGCCTTGTGTGGCGGCGGTTCGCGTCGTGACCTTAGTGGGCTCAATCAAGTGCCTTTGTGGATATTGCATGGCACTGCCGATGCGGCGGTGTCGGTCAACGAATCGCGTAAGGTGAAAAACAAAATGGAAGAGGCGGGAGCCACTCCGTTATTGCGATATGAAGAGTGGCCGGGTGTGGACCATGGCACTTATGCTCGCATGTTTTATCATCCTTTGACCTATGAATGGTTGTTTAAACACAACCTGCAAGATAGAGTAGTTGACCGTTCGGTAACGATAACCCTCGATGACTTGAAAGATGCCTATCGATTGTCGAAGAAAAGCAAATAAAGAAGGCAAAATAAAAAGACTAAATGATAATGAAACGCAAAGTGTGCATAGTGACGGGAACACGTGCCGAGTGGGGACTGCTCAGCGGCATTGCTAATGAATTGAAACACCGCGAAGATGTGGAGTTGCAATTAGTGGCTACAAATATGCATCTCGATGAGCGCTATGGTCACACTATTGATGACATTATCGCAGCCGGTTTTGAGGTCAATGAGCGAGTGCCAATGATGGTGGAAGATGATTCTCAGGCAATGACGGCAAAAGCTATGGCCAAATGCCTTGATGGTATGGTCGATGCATTTTCTCGCCTTAATCCACATTTAATAGTGATACTTGGCGATCGATATGAAATGCTATCGGTGGCAAGTGCCGCGACTGTGATGCGTATTCCTATTGTTCATCTTCATGGGGGAGAAATCTCAGAGGGGGCGATTGATGATAGCATTCGCCATGCAATAACAAAATTGTCGTCATTACATCTCACTGCGACCGAAGAATATAGGGCACGAGTGATTCAAATGGGAGAAGAGCCTAATCGAGTAATCAATACCGGCGCAATTGGAGTGTATAATGTAGCGCATATTAAGCCTATGTCGCTTGAGGAGTTAAATAAATCTCTCGACTTTGAAATTACACCGGGCACATTGCTTGTTACATATCACCCTGCGACACTTGATGATGCCGATGTGGCATTGCGATGCCAAGCACTGCTTGATGCTCTCGATACATTTGCTGAGAATAAAGTAATTATCACATATCCCAATAATGATGCACAAGGGCGTGTTATCATTGAGATGATAGAGGATTATGCCACTAAAAATATTGGTAGGGTATTGGTAAAACCCTCATTAGGGCTACATCGATATATATCAGCATTGCATTATGTGGCAGCGGTAGTGGGGAATTCATCGAGTGGAATAATTGAGGTGCCGTCAATGCATATTCCTACGGTAAATATAGGAATTCGTCAACAAGGGCGAATGGCGAGCGACTCTGTTATACATTGTGCCGATGATAAGGATAGTATTGTTAATGCAATCTCCTTTGCTTTAAGTGCCGAGGGACAAAATAGAGCTAAATATGCTGATAATATATATTGCAAAGAGAATACATTAGAACTAATAGTTGAGGCTATTGCTACAACTCCATTAGAGTCATTGCGCACCAAGCATTTTCACGACATAGACAGAGTATGGGTTTAATCATTGCACTTACAATGGCAAAAAAATAGGTTATAATGATTTCAGAAATATTTGACAATACCTTTAAGTCGATTATAAGTAGTATCAAAATACTACTTCAATCGCGTCGTGCCACAATTTCTAATAAAGATGTCAATGGCGATTCTATTATAATTATGGGAAATGGCCCATCATTGAATGAAACAATAACAACACATTGCGATGTGTTGTGCAATTACCCCACATTGGCGGTTAATTTTGCTGCAAATTCGCCTGAATTCAAGATGTTAAAACCTCGCTATTATGCGATTGCCGACCCGGCAATGTTTGCGTTAAAGAATAATCCAACGATTGAGCAATTAAAACAAAATCTTTCGGACGTTGATTGGACTATGACATTGTTCATCCCATGCACAGCACGAGGTTCGATGGACGCACTGCGAAATGAGAATCTGAAAATTGAATATTTTAATGCGATTGCGGTAGAAGGATTTCAATGGCTTGAAGATTTAGCATTTAAAAGTGGTAGGGGAATGCCACGCCCGCGAAATGTATTAATTCCGTCTATAATGATAGCAATGAAAATGGGTTATAGGAATATATACATCACAGGTGCCGATCATTCCTGGACACAAACTTTATCGGTCAACGATAATAATGAAGTCGTGTCAATACAACCTCATTTTTATAAAGAAGATGAGAGTGAGGAAAAACGTGTCAAAGCCGATTATCTTAAAATTAAATTACATCAAGTAATATACAGTTTATATGTTGCATTTAAATCATACCACACTATACAAGGGTATGCAACACGTCGAGGAATTAATATTTTTAATTCCACTCCCCGAAGTTTTATTGATGCTTTCCCTCGCAAGTCGCTCAAGGATATAATGAAGTAAATTAAGATGGAAGAACAATTGATAAATTTAACGATTAGGCAGTTGTCTAACTTTTGGACAGTAACAAGTGACGAAACTGAGTTGCTCAATAAATATATTAATGTGGCTATTGACAGAAGTAGACATTGCATTCAAAATGTCAATAATAAGCATTTCAATGGGGCGATAAATCCACTCCACTCGGGTCAATGGTGTATTTTTTTATATTTTCTGTCAAACACTCTTTCATATGCGTCTCATAAGGAATTGGCCGATAAGGTATATTATCTTAATAAAGTGATGCATAGTGTAGATATATATCATGAGGTAAATCTTCCGAGTGTATTCTTTTTGGAACACCCTGTGGGGAGTGTGTTTGGGCGTGCCAAATATGGCGATAATTTCTTTGCTATGCAAAATTGCACCATAGGGGGCAATGTCAATAAAAATAGTGGTGAAATTGATTACCCAATTATTGGCAATAATGTGAAAATGTATTCAGGCTCAAAAATCATTGGGAAATCAGTTATAGGAAATAATGTAACGATTGCGGCAAATACATACATAAAAGATGCCGAAATTCCTAATGGGTCAATGGTGTTTGGTCAAAGTCCTAATTTAGTCATTAAAACAAGTTAAACCGATGGATAATATACTTATTACGATATGCGCAAGAGGAGGCTCTAAGGGGATTCCGGGTAAAAATATTAAATTGTTGGCTGGCATGCCATTAATAGGATACTCAATTAATATTGCAAAGGAATTTGCTCTAAAGCATAGTGGCACCGACATTGCACTCTCAACCGATTCGCAAAGCATTATTGACGTAGCCCGTGAAATAGGGTTGGAGTCGGATTATCAGCGCCCCGATTATTTAGCAAATGATACATGTGGCAAAATTGATGCAATAAAAGATATACTTGAACATGAAGAGCGTCGTAACAATAAAAAATATGAATATATTCTTGATTTAGATGTTACATCACCTTTGCGCACATTGGAAGATTTGGAAAACGCTTATGAGGTGATACAAAATGATGCTAATGCCGTTAACCTATTTTCGGTAAGTAATGCCAACCGCAGTCCATATTTTAACATGGTTGAGCTGAAAGATAACGGATATTATGCGCAGATAGTAAAGCCCAATGAAAACATTTTATCACGCCAATCGGCACCAAAATGTTACGATCTTAATGCGTCGTTTTATTTTTATAAGCGAGAGTTCTTTGAAAAAGGATACAAGGGTGCTATAACTGATAAGTCGCTTATATATTTAGTGCCACATATATGTTTTGACCTGGACCATGCTATTGACTTTGAATTTATATCATATTTGATAGAAAATAATAAACTTGAATTTAATTTGTTATAATGAGAGTTTTAATTATTGGATTAGGATCGATAGCACGCAAACATATAAATGCTATAACAAAATTGGTCCCGGAGGTAGAAATCATCGCATTACGTTCATCGGTTGATGCTCCTATTGTCAATGGAGTAAAAAATATATACACTTGGGACGAAATTGACACTATAGATAAATTTGATTTTGCTATTATTTCCAATCCCACATCACAACATGTGTCATCAATAGAGAAGCTAATTGAATATAACATGCCTCTTTTTATTGAAAAGCCATTGCACAATAATGTGGTAGATGATGAATTGGTGGATTTAATTCTGTCTAAAAATATAATTACTTATATAGCTTGTAATCTCAGATTTTTGCACTCTCTCCAAGAGATAAAAAAAATCATTCATCAACAACGCATCAATGAAGTAAATGTTTATTGTGGTTCCTTCCTTCCCGAGTGGCGACCCGGTACTGACTATAAATCAACATATAGTGCAATCCCCGAATTGGGCGGAGGTGTACATATCGACCTTATTCACGAAATCGATTATATATATTGGTTATTTGGAGCTCCAGTGAAATCTAACTCTTTTTTTAGCAACAAATCGTCGTTGGGTATAAGGGCCTACGATTATGCCAATTATTTATTGGAATATCAAGATTTTACCACAAATATTATATTAAATTATTATCGTAGAGATTATAAACGCACATTGGAAATTCTTACTGACAATCATACCTATTTGGTTGATTTAGCGAAAAATAATATTTCGCAAGATGGAACAATCATCTTCTCTTCCGACCAAAAAATCATTGACACCTATGAATGTCAAATGGAGTATTTCTTACATTGCATTAAACAAAATAATACATCGTTTAATACGATTCAAACAGCTAATGAAATATTAAAAATTTGCATAAAAAATGACTCTAAAAGATAAAGTAATCCTTGTAACAGGAGGAAGCGGACTTATTGGGAAGGAAATCGTAGCCGACATTCGTCGTAAAGGAGGAATATGTATAAACGGCGATATCTCAGAAGAAACAAATTGGGATAAGGGTACATTTCACTTAGACATGACCGACGATGAAAGTATGTTAAACTTCATTTCGTTAACTGCCGAAAAATTTTGCAGAATTGATGGTTTTGTCAATTGTGGATATCCTCGCACTAAAGATTGGGGGGCATTCTTTGAAGATATTCCTGCTCAATCGTGGAGGGAGAATGTTGACATGCAAATGAATAGCTGTTTTATTATGTGTCAAGCTGTGGCTAAAGAAATGTTGAAAAACGGCAAAGGCTCTATCGTTAATATTGCATCAATATATGGTGTGGTAGGGAATGATTTCACTATATATGAAGGATATGGAGGTACTTCTCCTGCTGCGTATACTGCTATAAAAGGAGGAATAATTAATTTCTCTCGTTACTTAGCCTCTTATTATGGAAAAAACAATATACGAGTAAATTGTGTGTCGCCAGGGGGGATTTTAGATAATCAGCACCCTTCATTTATCGAAAGATATTGTGCTAAATCTCCTATGAAAAGAATGGGAAATCCCGAAGAAATTGCTCCGGCAGTATCATTCCTATTATCTGACGAAGCATCATTTATAACAGGTCATAACCTCATGGTTGATGGCGGGTGGACTGCTATATAAAAGCAATTTGCTATTTTAAGCGCTTTAAAGATTGTTAGATAACGTGATTATTCCGTATTTTTGTTGTATATTTGTATATATCATATTCCTTAATATTGTAATATTATTGATGAATAAAAAACAACATAGGATAGTAATAACATATAATTGAAAATTTTTATGACTCGACACATTATAAGTGAAAACTCAACTATACTTGATGCGCTGAAAATGCTAAACACTCTATCAGGGCAACCGATGGTGATTGTTGCTGTTGATGAGAGTGGAGTTGTAAAAGGTACATTGACTGATGGTGACATACGTCGAGCTTTACTAGCCGGTGCTTCTACCGATACTGCGGTCTCAGAAGTAATGAATCGCAAGTTTAAGCATTTACGAGGCGACATAATTGATGTTAAAACGATGAAGCAATATAGGCAGATGGGAATAAAACTTCTACCCCATATTGCCGAAGATGGCACAATCAAACAACTATATGATTTAAATGTAACACGTACTATACTCCCTTTAAGTGCAATATTGATGGCAGGTGGCAAAGGGGAACGGTTACGTCCGCTAACTCTAAACACACCCAAACCTCTGCTTGAGATAGGAGGGAAGGCGATTATCGATTATAATATTGAAGCATTGGCAGCGGTAGGTGTTACGGATATAACAGTGACAACTCGATATCTTGCCAATCAAATTCACCAACATTTCGACTCTCCTGTTGCAGGTGTGAAAGTGAAATGTGTAGAAGAAACTATGCCTCTTGGCACTATTGGTTCGGCTGCGTTGGTGCCACGAAGTAAAGAAGGAAATACTTTGGTGATGAATTCAGATTTGCTCACCACAATATCTTTTGAAGAAATGTATATGCGCCATATTGAGCAACAGGCCGATGTAACTATTGCAGCTATTCCATATGTGGTATCGGTGCCTTATGCTATATTAGCTACCAATGGGGTGCAAGTGGAAGGTATTGAAGAAAAACCAACATACTCTTATTATGCTAATGCGGGTATATATATCTTCTCTAATGCCTTGCTCAATACATTGTCGAATGATGCTCGTACCGATGCAACTGACCTTATTGAGCAAGCTATAAACGATAATAAAAAAGTGGTGTATTATCCCATCAACGGCACATGGATTGATATAGGCTCGCCTAATGATTTCAAGCAAGCCCAGGAGCTCATGCGTCATCATAATGATTTAAATAAATAACAACATATGGCTGATTCAAACTTTATTGACTACGTTAAGATACTTTGCCGCTCAGGAAAAGGTGGTGCCGGCTCTCGACACTTTTATCGTGCCAAATATGTGCCTAAGGGTGGTCCCGACGGTGGTGATGGCGGTCGTGGTGGTCACATCATTCTCAAAGGGAACAAACACATGTGGACCTTGTTACCTTTGCGTTATCGCCGACATGTTTTTGCCGGTAACGGACAGAGTGGTTCGGGAGGTCGCAGCTTCGGTAAGGACGGCGAGGATGTTATCCTCGAAGTGCCTTGTGGCACCGTGGTGTTTGATGCCGAAACAGGCGAATACCTTTGCGAAGTGGTAGAACACGACGAGGAGATAAAACTCCTTCGTGGCGGTCGTGGCGGTCTCGGTAACTGGCATTTCAAAAGCGCTACTAACCAAACACCCCGATATGCTCAACCGGGCGAACCGGCTATCGAAAAAACGGTGATTATGGAGCTTAAACTGCTCGGTGATGTGGGGCTCGTGGGATTTCCTAATGCCGGGAAGTCAACTTTGTTATCATCGCTTTCGGCTGCTCGACCTAAGATTGCCGACTATCCGTTTACCACAATGGAGCCGCAACTGGGCATTGTGTCATATCGCGATAACCGCTCGTTTGTGATGGCCGATATTCCCGGCATCATCGAGGGGGCTAGCGAGGGGAAAGGCCTTGGATTGCGATTCCTTCGACACATTGAACGCAACGCTGTGTTGCTATTTATGGTCCCTGCCGATGCCGATGACATCAAACGTGAATATGAAATTCTGCTTGACGAGGTGGTGAAGTTTAACCCCGAGCTCGAAGATAAACACCGCGTGTTGGCAATCTCTAAGAGCGATATGCTCGATGACGAGTTGATTGCCGAAATGAAGAAAGACCTACCCGAAGGGGTCCCTTGCGTATTCCTATCATCGGTGAGTGGCCAAGGGGTTATGGAACTCAAAGATATGTTGTGGGCTGCTATCACCGACGAAAGCAACCGCATCGAACCTGCCACAATCACTCATCGTCCGCTCGACGGTCATCACCGTGTGCGTGAAGAGGACGAGTTTATATTCGAAAACGAGCCGGTGGCAATCGAGGAAGAGGAAGAGGAATTCTTCTACGAAGGCGACGATTGGGGTGAAGATGTCGACTACGATTGGGTGGAATATGAAGAAGATGATTCCCCTAAAAAATGATATAGCACATGTGGCATTGCCATTGCCCGAGGGCTTTGTGGCGATAAGCACTTGTAGAGGCGAACTTGTCGACGGTGACAACTATAGCGGATTTAATGCGTGCCATTATACGGGCGACGCTCCCGAACATGTCGATGAGTGCCGTAAGCGTTTATGCGCCTTGCTCGGTGTGTCGCGCGATTTTCTTGTCATTCCGCGGCAAACGCACTCGCTTAATGTGGCGGTGATTGACTCGTTGCCGGTCGACGAGGCTGCGCTCGAGGATGTTGACGCATTGGTATCGACAATCCATGATGTGGCAATTGCCATTAACACTGCCGACTGTGTGCCGTTGGCATTTTGCGATGAAGATGCAGGGATAAAAGCTGTGGCTCATTCGGGATGGAAAGGAACGGTGGGACGCATAGCTGCGCTGACTGTTCAAAAAATGGTTGAACAGGGAGCCGATGTGGCTCGCATAAAGGTAGCTATGGGACCTTGTATATGTGGCGATTGCTTCGAAGTGGGTCCCGAGGTCGTGGAGCGATTCGTCGAAGGTGGGTTCGACAACTCTCAAGTGATATTGCACGGATATGGTGAGCGCGATCACATTGACTTGCCTCAGGCTTGCCGTCAAGCATTAATCGAAGTAGGTGTGCCTCAACAAAACATCTCGTTGCCTCAATATTGTTCGCGATGCAATCACTCAACCTTTTTCTCGGCGCGCCGACTAGGTATAAATTCGGGCCGAACACTCACCCTAATCAAGTGACGCCGCCGGCACGCGTGTGTATTTAGAATTTATAACACTATCATCACTCAATCGCTTGGAGATTGTAATTGTGGAGTCATTAGCGGCTCCATTTTTTTGTGCCATAAATGAGGAGTCGAGGTTTATAGTATCGCTAGGTGTCACACGTTTTTTTGTGCTGTTGTGGAATTGCGATTTGAGGTTGCTCTTTAAACTGGTTGTTGTGAAACATGTGTCATAATTCATCATTAGATTATTCTTTGACACATTCCACGCTCCGGTTATAATCGACTTCGCTATGGTGTCGTTGGTGCTGGAATTAGTGTAGGTAAATTCTTGCATAAACGAATTGTCGTCATAAAAAATCAATCGTTCATGTTGTGCAAATTTTTCTGTTTCGCCAACACTTTCTATGGTGTCTCTTGACCATGCGCCATATAGTTGTCGCTCAACCGGTGAACTGCACGAAAAAAATGCAACACACGTCATGATACTTAGCCATATTTTTTGTTTTGTCTTCATATTAAATAGTTTATTGTTGATAAAATAGGAGAGAGGAGAGGGGCGTAACGAGGTTTATTTCTTGTCGTCGTTGTTGCCCGACGAATCTTTGTCATTTCCGGCTTCTTTAGCTTTTTTCATGTAATTGAATGCTCCGGCCATAACGAGTGATTTGCTTTCGGCGGTTTTTACATTGTCGGAGTATTTTTGTGCAGCCGTGGCAAATTCTTTGGCTTCTTCTAAACTCATTTCTTCAAAAATCTTATTGAGGTCTTCGGTTGAGCTATCAATTGATTCAAGGATTTTTGTAGCTTCCTCGTAATTTTCCGATTCTACGGCATCCATGAATTTGTCGATTGAATTTGAACTGCTACATGAACTCATAAAGAACATAATTCCTACTGTTGCAAACGATAAAAATAATTTTTTCATAATTGTAAAGATTTAAATTGTTAAACGTGTTACAAAGATATAATCTCATCTTGCCCTTTCCTCAACACATTCTCCCATATATGACCAATCTCCACTCTTTAGTGACCAATCACCCCATATAGCTGACCAACGAAATAGCTAACGTTAGGAGGTAGTAGATAGGAGTTAATAGAGAATATATAGTCACCACAAAATAGGATATATATATGCCGTAGGCATAGCAACCCAACATTCCTCAAATAGAGTAAATAAATAATAAAATCAGAACAGTCCGATAAAAGATTTTTAACCGGGAGAAGGGTTAAATAAACACCATATAGTTTTTTGTTCGGTATAAACATAATTTTATATCTCATTTATACTAGTAGAGAGGGGTTTATCGTTTAACGTTGGTGTTTTTTTTCGCCTACAGCACCTCCGTTTTTATTGGGCTTTTCTTCAATTTTTTTGGAGCTATTACCATTGTTCTTTGTAGGTTTGTTGCTGCCTGCAACAGTTCCGTTGCCACTAACTTTAACGGAAGTGCCACTGTTGCCTTTAGGAATGACAGGTTTAGGCTGTTCTTTTACTGGGTAGGGCTTCTGAGTTGGAGGTGTGGTCTTAATCTTATTGGTCGGCACAATCGCCTCAGCCGGTACAATATGACTAGTTGTGTCCTCAGTTATTGTGTCATTATTTTGAGGGATAGTAAGTGTTTTTGTGGAGGACTGAGGGGTGGACTCTGTCGTGTAATGGTTATATGCAATAAAGCCTGTTATCGTCGCAATAATTAGAGCTGCTGCAATGATTATTGCTGTCTTGATTTTGAGCTTGTGTACAATATTTTGGTGTTATTAGAAGCTTCGTTTGAGTCAACAGTAGGCTTTGGTGGATTAGTAGAGACTTTTTGTGCCTTGGGTGTTCGTTTAATTTTTTGTGCTTCTTTGAAAAAATAGCTTTTGTATTTGTTGTATGTCGCGAGGTGTTCATCAAATATCTTTATGCTCACTTTGTTAGCGTCGCGGTGTGTCCAACAACGTGTCTTGAGGCAGAAGCATGACAAAATAAGATTAGATAAGTGTAGGTTATTTGCAACGAGAATAAACTTCGATAGTATCTTCGTTTTCAGTCGATTGGGTTGAGACGATTTTATCTCCTATCACAGCGACTTTTTTTATCCCGAAAGTAGAGTCTTCAGCATGAGCCGACTCTAATTGCTCGTTGACATAGGTCGACTTTGTGAGAATTTCATTGAAGAAAATTGGTTCGTTCTCAAAAACCACACTAGTGGCAGTGATACTTTTGGGGTCATATTCCAATTCCAAGCAACTATCGTTGATAGCCCATTTGCCTCCAATGGTAACTTTTGCGATTGTATCGGTTTTGGTTCCGTCGAGATAGGCCCATGATTGCGAGAATGTATAGTCATTGTTGAGTGTCAACCTTTCGTATTGATTGCAAAATCCCCATCCGTCAACCTCTTCCTCATATTCCTTTTGCCATGAGCCAAAGAAATCATCGCCACCCGATGAAGAACAAGAATAAATCATCACCGCAGCAATTGTTAACAATATAAGTCGGGCCGTTTTCATCTCCTACAAGAATGTCGATTATACGTTGAAGCGGAAGTGCATTATATCGCCATCCTGCACCACATATTCTTTCCCCTCTACATTCATTTTGCCGGCTTCTTTCACTGCGGCCTCGCTCCCGAGAGTAACGAAATCGTCATATTTTATCACTTCGGCGCGAATAAAGCCTTTCTCGAAGTCGGTGTGGATAATACCCGCACACTGAGGGGCTTTGCTGCCACGGAGGAAAGTCCATGCACGCACTTCGTCGGCTCCGGCGGTGAAATATGTTTGAAGATTGAGCAATGCGTATGCGGCACGAATCAAACGTGCCACCCCCGATTCTTCAAGGCCTATTTCGGCAAGGAATTCTTGACGTTCTTCCCATGTGTCGAGTTCGGCAATGTCGGCTTCGGTTTGTGCTGCAACGATGAGGATTTGCGCGTTTTCATTCTTTACAGCTTCGCGTACTGCCTCAACGTATTTATTGCCATTTACTGCCGATTCGTCGTCGACGTTACACACATACATCACTGGCTTATTGGTCAACAAGAACAACTCGCGGGCAAATTTTTGTTCGTCAACAGTCTCGAATTGTACCGAACGAGCGGGCAATCCTTGGTCGAGCGCTTCTTTATATTGTTTCAACACTTCATATTGCATCTTTGCAACCTTGTCGCCACCGGTTTGAGCTTGTTTTTGGGTTTTAGCTATGCGAGCCTCAACGGTTTCGAGGTCCTTAAGTTGCAATTCGTAGTCGATAATCTCTTTGTCGCGCACCGGGTCAACTGTGCCGTCAACGTGTGTGATATTGTCGTTATCGAAGCAACGAAGCACATGTAGAATGGCATCGGTCTCACGTATGTTTGCAAGGAATTTGTTGCCCAATCCTTCACCCTTTGAGGCCCCTTTTACCAGTCCGGCAATGTCGACAATCTCAACTGTAGCAGGAACCACGCTACGAGGCTCACACATTTCTACCAATTTAGTGAGACGGTCATCGGGAACGGTGATAACCCCCACATTGGGTTCGATTGTACAGAATGGGAAATTGGCCGATTGAGCCTTAGCGTTTGAAAGACAATTGAATAGAGTTGACTTGCCCACATTGGGAAGCCCTACGATACCACATTGAAGTGCCATTTAATATATTTTTATTTGTTATTATTCAGTTTCTTACTGCAAAGATAGTGCAAGCCGAGCGCAAATGCAAATTAAGCTTGCTTAAATTTGCTTTGCCGAGGCGCCGCCAATCTAAGGCGCCAGCCAACGAAGTGCAAGCCGAGCGCAAATGCAAATTAAGCTTGCTTAAATTTGCTTTGCCGAGGCGCTGCCAATCTAAGGCGCAGCTGGCTATTGCAATCGACTAAATGGTGTTAGTCTATAAAATTAGGAAAAATATTATAAATATTTTATCCTATATCCCCTTTTGTTATTCAAATGTGTTTACGACAAAATAAGTAGGTTTTAGCGTTAAATGTGTTACCTCTAAGCTGTCTGATGTCAGTTCATCGTTAGTTACAATAGTACATCCCGAGGCGAACTCCATTTCTTTATTTACTACCTCATATTGCGTTGAATCGTTGAGATATGGAATGAGATACACAATTTGATTGCCTGCTAAGTCATAGATTGTCATTTCTTTTGACAGTTCTTTCTTGTTTTGTTCCCATTTATAGATGTTGGGATTGGGATAAGTGAAAAATGGTGATATAGCATAAAATGCTAATGTAAATATAACAATAATGTTTCTATATAATGGCATTATATTGACTAGCATATACGCCAAAAGGGTTGCTGTTAATGATATAAAAGCGTAGCCATATCGGGGCTCTTTCAATACCGATCCCCATTGGATAAATATGAGTGTGATTAAAGCGAATATTGGAATGATGTTATAAATGTGTAACGAGGCTTTTTTCTTGAATAACTGTAGGATAAACAAGATAAACGCAACTGAGATGAGCGACAACCCCGTCGGCCCTAAATAAGAGTGATATATGTCGCGAGTGAAGATGTAATATAGCGAATTGCCTAAATCACTAAAAGAGTCTTCGGTGTGAACAGTGTCGTGTATCAAGAAATTAAAAAAGCTTAGATACATTCCCCACGCTAATAATGTGCCAAGTGTGCCCGAACAAATAAATTTTACGATATTGATGTAATTTCGTTTTATAATAGAATAAGTTATGAGACACAATCCCAATATTCCAATATAAAAACAATTAAAGTACCCGGTTGACGCTGTGAGAGCAATGGCGATTGATAATGGTATGACATCATTTAACCATGATAGATTTTCTCCATCTCTGATTCTTATCATTGATTTGATGCCAAAAAATGTGAGTAGCAAAATTGCCACTTCGGCTAATTGATATTCTCTTACCAACAATGTATTTGATATTGACATCTCATTGCCAAATGCAAGTGCCAATGTGGCTAAAATCACAAAGCGGTTATTGTTCTTTATGGTCAATGATAATATCTGGAACAACAATATATATGCTATGATAAAAAATATCGAGTTTAAGATGAAACCGCGCAATGCAAATTGGGGCATGTCATAACTGTCGTAACCTATAAGAGCAGTTCGTAGGAACATGTAATAGAGGCTGGCATGCGGAGTGTCGCCGTTTGAGGTCCAAAGTTGTTTGATGTCTTCGCAATAGGAATGGTGTGCAACAAGCATTTGTTTCAATTCGCGCCCTTGATAAGTGGAGTCGACCGGTGCAGCCCAATATATCTTATTATGTTGTGACAAAGTGAGAGAAAACACTTCATCGGGATGAAGTTCCTCTTTCTCGGTAAATATTGCAATCCTTACACTTAGCAATATTAATAAGAGAATGATATGGTATATGTACTTATTAAGCCACGATTTCATTACATGAATAGGAGATGAATTGCCTAATTGAAAATGGTTCTCTCAATTTTTTTTGCAAAGATACAACATTTAGGGTATTTTTGAGAATTACGATGTCGATAAAAATACAAAGAGATGTGCCTAAGTCATTGACACATCTCTTTGTGAGAATATTAGGATAGCATTATTTTATGCTTACTTTTTGGGCTTTGCCACCTTGCACTTTGATGAAGATACCGTTTGAAGGATTGGCGATTTTCACTCCTTGGAGATTGTAGTATTCGGTAGGTGTATTTGAGTTTATGTCAATTTCTTCAACACCCGAACCGCTCCATTGGTCGTTGAGCCATTTCACGCGTGCGTCGAGCAGCGCTTTAAATTGAGTGGCATCGGCCACCGGGTCGGTAGTGCCATAGGCCGGCCAACGTTGAGCGTCACAAGCTGCAGCACTCTTGATTGATGTGATAAAACTATCGATATAAGCACTTATTGTGGGGTATTGATTGTTATAGAAATTGGGCCACAACTCTTTTACTTTGGCTTGGAAAGCAGGGAATTTTGCTATCTCGGCAATCCATATTTGAGGTGTTTTGGGTGAGTTGACATAGATGAATTGTTGGCCGTCGCGCATAAACGCATCACCAAAGTCCCACACCGGTCCGAAGTTCCAGTTAGAAGTTACACCACGATCTTTGTATAGATAAGTACTACCATTAAAAGCCTTGAAGTTATCCATCACTTCTTGCACTATATAGTAGCGTGCAAGAGTGTCGAGGTCGATATATTCTTGCCATGCAGTGGAATTTTTGTCGGCAGCATAAATAGCGTCGTCCATTCCGTTGAGTTGGTCCATGAGATAGTTGTTTTGTTGTGTCGAAAGCGCTTCGGGGTCTTTGTAGGTGAAGCGAGCGAGGCTACCATTTCCTTCGGTAATTGTTACTTGCTCGGTGCTAACAGCATTGTCTATTTCGAGCAACCATCCGCCTGTAATTAATGATGCATCGGTAGCATTGTCATCTTGTTTGGTGATGGGCACACGGTCTTTGTCGATGCGCACTGTTTCGGTCAAGAAATATAATCCTTTGTAGTCGCCATTTAGCACAAGTTCCACAGCGCGGCGGTCGGGAGTGTAGGCGAGATTCATCAATTGGCTCACTTTATAACCGGTAGTGGCACGAAGAAACGCATGTTGGTCGTCAGCGTAAGCCATCAACGCATAGTTTTTACTTTTGCTCATGCCAAGTAGCTGAGTGCCCACGGTGAGTTTGAAACGATAAGGTTTCTTGTCATAGTCGGTCCAAGAGGCTTGACCGCGACCACGAATTTTCATCGCTGTTTGGCTTGTGGCCGACCCTAACGATGCATATCCCGATGATTTGCCATCGATATAAAATGTTGCATTGATATAGTTCTCGGTAGAGGTGATTTCGGCGCTGTTTTGAGTGGAAATATAAACCACAGGCAGAGTTCCCGAAGGTTCTACGGCTTTTGCCGCAAATGTCGCTACAAGCGCAACGATTAGAAGTAAAGTTTTTCTCATATAAATTATTGATTTTGTTGTTTTTTGCTATAAATTGATATCGTGACAATGTGGGTTTATCCACATTATTGCCAAAGATACAAAAAAATGATGTGAAAATAAAAATGGGAATTTGTTTCTTTCGACAAATCCCCACTTTATTACGATAAATTATATCATTTTATGTTTTTACCTCTATTTCACCACAACTTTTTTTGCCACAGAACTTGAATGGGTATTTAGGTTATTCGTTTTTGATGAGCTCGAGGCTTTCAAATTGGTCTAAAATAGAATTGTTTAATAAATTATATAATTCATTTGACCATGTGATTTTCGAAGAGTTGGTGATGCGTTTAGTTGTGCCATCTTTATATTGCACTACAATTGATTTTACTTTTGCATATTCAACAATATCCGTAAACCATACGTATTCAAATTCATATGTTGCATCATCACTTGGGTCAATTGGACCAATACATTTGCGAGTTAATGTTTGTCCTTCATACGAGGAAACAGGATCGTCCACTGCATTGTATCCAATAAAGTTGATTGTGATATATTTAATTGTTTTTTTTGTGGGGTTGTAAAATTTAAATCTTAAGCCAGTCCCATCAGTGTATTCGCTTTCATCATAAACACCCCAATCAACAATTGATAGCCCGTATTTGCCGTGACCTTTGAGCTCGTCTAATAGTGATGCTGCATCAGTCAAAAAAGAGTAATTGTGGAGTTGTTTCGTCCAATTGAAGAATGCATTTCTTGTAATAGTATCACATGTTAATAATGAATCGAGTTTGGGTTGTTCTGTTTCGGGAATTGTAACATCTGTTTCGGGAATGTAAAAACATTTGTTGGCATAAACGCCTATGAAATAATTCTTTCCATGTAATTTTTGTAAATCGGCAATTTGAATGTTATTCTCCGATGATAAATATTCTCCTGAATAAGAGTGTGTTGATTTACTTATGGTTTGATGCACATAGCCTCCTTTTGTTTCACCATAAATGAATTTAAATTTGAAAGGGAACTTCCATTCGGTAGTGTCAATAGCGTATTTAGAATTGATTGTATATACTTTCGACGATTCTATCTCTTCTTTTTGTATTGTTTGAAATTCGCTAACACTAATTATGTGAAAACTAGAAGAAGAATATGGGTAGGTTATTGATTTGTTGTTATGCGAAAGTGTTATGTTTAGTTTTGGGGTTGAATATGTATATGAGTCCCTTAAGTCAACGGAATATATTGGGTTAATAATATGAGTATGTGTATAGTCTTTTGTCTTAGCAGTTGAATAATATGAAGAATATTCGCTATAATAAAAACTAGGATTATCTTTAACTATTTTTTCTCCTAATGTTTTAGAGTAAACAGTTAAATCTGCATTTTTGTCATTTTTATGTATCCATATCAAACGTTCAGAAGTTTCTATGTCGTGAAGAAATACAAGACAAAATTTAATAGAACTATAACTAGAGTTGTCTGTCATAATGCTAGAAACAGAGTCAACTCTAAATACTGCATTCTCAATTTCAGAGTATGGCGTGCATTGTATTAACCCGGCATAACCTTCTGTCTCTATCCCATGGTAATATGGCATTAACCTATAATCTTTGTTGAGCTTAGGTTTCTTTTTGCGTTTTATCCATATCGTATCGGGGGTTAAGTCTAAAAATTGATCTAAATTGTCTGATGAATAAGTATTGTTTCTTCGAAAATAAATATCTTCTCCTAGTAAGAGTTTAGGAAGCGTGGTTACCTCAGAGCGATCAATTGGTTTAAAATAATAATCCCATTTTGAATCAATTAATTTGTATTCAGCACAAATGGTAGTAGGAACTGAGAGGATTAAACATAAAAGGGTGAAAATAAACTGTCGCATAATAACTGGATTTAAGGTGTATAGCGCAAAGATATAAAATATTTCTTTAATATAAAATAAACCATTATTATTTCACCACTACTTTTCTTGTGATTGAGCTTGAAAGTGTCGTCACTTTTACGATATAGATGCCGGAGGGGCAGTCGATTTGATATTCGAGAGCTTGATTGCTTTCGGCAGCAATCACTTTGCCCGAAATGTCGCTCACTAATATCGACGAAATAGGGGAGTGGCTTGCTATGGTTATCAAGCCGTTGGCAGGAGTGGTGATTGCGATATCGCTGTCGTGATTAATGCTTTCCACGCCCACACCTTCGCCCCATTGGCTCACAAGCCATGCAATGCGGTTGTCGAGACTCTTCACAAACTCATCTTTGGCCCATTCGATGTCGCCGTTGCCATACTGTGGCCAACGTGTATAATTACTATGTGATGCGCTATATATTTGGTCGACAAACGAGTTGATAAATTCATGCAATCCCTCATAGTCATTGCCTTTGAATTGCTTCCACACTTCCACAACTTTTTGTTGAAATCGAGGATATTTGGCAATTTCGCCTATCCACGTTTGACCGAATGGGGGATATTGATAAATGAAAAATCCGTTGTCGCGACGATAAGAGTTGCCGAAGTCCCACACCGGGCCAAATATCCACTTCGTTTTCCCTTGGTCTTTGTGGATGTAGCAACTGCCGTGAAACGATTCGGCATTGTCCATCACCTCTTGCACAATGTAGAAACGCGCCAATGAATCCATGTCGATATAATGCTCCCACGTTTCCGATGATTTGTCGGTTGAGTATATCGCGCTGTTTGCGGCAATCATTTGGGTGCGCAGATAGCGTTCTTGTTGAGAGGATAATATCTCGGGTGTTTTATATGTGAAGCGTATCACCTCACCATTTCCCTCGGTGATGCGCACTTGCTCCGTTTCATCATAATTGTCAATCTCCACAAGCCATCCGCCGGTGATTGTAGTGGCGTCGGTAGCTGTGTCGGGCTGTTCCACGATATTGACACGATCTTTTGCTACACGAATAGTCTCGGTCAAGAAATATAACCCTATGTATTTGTTGTTTAAAACCACTTCTACGGGCTGTTGAGCCGGAGTGTATTTCAATCCCAATCGGCGACTCAATTCAAACCCCACGGTGTTGCGAAGAAATGCCATTTGGTCGTCGGCATGAGCTAATAGCGCGAAGTGCTTGCTCTTGTTCATACCAAGAGGCGCGGCTTTCTTGTCAAATTTTAATCGGTAGGGCTTTTTGTCGAAATCTCGCCATGTGTAATTGCCTCGGCCTCGTATTTGCAACGCAAAGGCACTATCGGGCGATGATATCGATTCAATGCCATCAATACCCATATTATCAATATAATAAGTGCCGTTGACATATTCCTCGGTCGATGTTATCTCCACGCCGCCATCGGTATTGATAAACATCACCGGTAGCGTACCCGAGTAGCCAATATCGTTTGCATTTGGTGATTTCCAATATCCTTGTGCCCAATTATCACTTGAGAGTGGGGTGTATGTGCCACCCACCACTATTGGTTTGTCGGTAGTGGCAGTGCGATACTCATAATATTTGTTGCTTATCTCATCTTTTACGGTTGAGAACGTTTTGTCGATTTTTCCGTCACTAAGCCCTGTGTTGGCAAACGTGTAGCGATACATGTCGCTCACCTTCTCGGGGATAGTGATGCTCCATAGCCCATTTCCCTCATCGGTCATCGACACAACATATGTTTCGGCTCGCGAGTCGCTGCCATACACAAATTTTACTTTCGCATACCCTGTCAATGAATTGTCGAAATAAAACGTACCCTTGGGGATTTCAAGAGCTAACACCGACAACCCCACAAAAAAGACGGCAATGAATATAAAAAATCGTTTCATATAAAATCACAAATCATTTCTCTTTGCAAAAATAACAAAATCCTCCGTAAAATTGTGCGATGCAACAATAAAAACATTTTATTTCACTATAAATCTTTATTATAGGCAAATAAAAATCCTATCCTAAACAACGTGTTTCGTCATAAAAAACACACATTTGGTCACAAACGAACCGTTTAGATTTGGTAAACGCCTTGTCAACGCATTAACTTTGTACTATCAAGATTGATAATTTAGATAAGGGAACTTCTCTAAATTGCTTTGTGGAGATTTATAGAAACTCCCTTAAACAAAAGAATAAATTGGTTTTAAAGTTAGTATATAATTAGTTAGTAAAAATAAGTAAGGCCCGCCATTGATTGGTAGGCCTTTCTTGTGTAATATGCGTTACAAAAACGAGGTGACCAATTGGTCACCTCGCTTGAGTTTTATTTGATGGAAATTATTATGCTTTACCTGCAGAACCGAGTACGTTGATCATTTTGTGCTTGTAAAGTTTTTCCATGTTGTCGCGAGCTGGACCGAGGTATTTACGTGGGTCGAACTCAGCTGGTTTTTCAACAAATACTTTGCGGATAGCAGCAGTCATAGCAAGACGGCTATCTGAGTCGATATTGATTTTACAAACAGCTGATTTTGCTGATTCGCGCAACCATTCTTCGGGGATACCGATAGCTGCTTTCAATGCACCACCATTAGCGTTGATAGTTTCAACTTCGTCTTGAGGAACTGAAGAAGAACCGTGAAGCACGATGGGGAATCCGGGAAGTTTTTCTTCTACGGCTTTCAATACGTCGAATGCCAAAGGAGGAGGAACGAGCTTGCCGTCTTCGTTAACTGTACATTGTTCGGGAGTGAATTTGTAAGCACCGTGAGAAGTACCGATTGAGATAGCCAAGCTGTCGCAACCTGTGCGTGTAGCGAAGTCGATTACTTCTTCAGGGTCAGTATAAGTGTGGTGGTCAGAAGATACTTCGTCTTCTACACCTGCAAGCACACCAAGTTCACCTTCTACAGTTACATCATGTTGGTGAGCATAGTCTACTACTTGTTTTGTAAGAGCTACGTTTTCTTCGTAAGGAAGGTGTGAACCATCGATCATTACTGAAGAGAAACCGCTGTCGATACAAGATTTGCAAAGCTCGAAGCTGTCACCGTGGTCGAGGTGAAGCACGATTTGAGGATTTTCCCAACCAAGTTCTTTGGCATAAGCAACAGCACCTTGAGCCATGTAGCGAAGGAGTGTAGCGTTTGCATAGTTGCGAGCACCTTTTGATACTTGTAGAATCACTGGAGATTTTTCTTCTGAAGCAGCTTTGATGATTGCTTGAAGTTGCTCCATGTTGTTGAAGTTAAATGCGGGGATAGCATATCCACCTTTGATTGCTTTAGCAAACATTTCACGAGTGTTTACCAAGCCTAACTCTTTGTAACTTACCATTTAGCTTTCTTTTATTAAGTGAATAAAATTTGTTTTCTTTTTTCGTAGTGCAAAGTTACTGCTTTATTATCTTATTTAAAAGCACAAAAGCAATATTTTTTGATAAAATGTAGATAATCAATCATTATTTTTTGTCAAATTGATATATCCGTAGGCACAGCCCACAAATACTGCGCCTCCCACAATATTGCCCAACGTGGCTGGAATGAAACTTGTGGTAATTGCTTGCATCACTTCCACATTTGCCCCTTCCATCATTCCTAAGGGGATAAAGAACATGTTTGCGATTGAGTGTTCATACCCAAGCGCTACGAATGCCATCACCGGGAGCCAGCAGCCTGCCATCTTGCCCACAAAACTACGGCTCGACAATGCTAGCCACACAGCTAAGCACACACACCAGTTGGCGCCAATGCCTTTGAGGAATACCATACCCCAGCTCATCGACACTTTTGCCTCTGCTACCTTAATGATTGCGCTATGATAGGGGTCGGCTGCGGTCAATCCACATAAATGTACCATGAAATATGTAAACGCCATGGCTCCCACAAAGTTGCCTATATACACCGATGTCCAGTTTTTTACAATGGGCCACACTCCATAGTGCTTTTTCATGTAGGCAGGTATCAATAGTGCGTTATTGCCGGTAAAAAGCTCCGCTCCAAGAAGCACCACCAATATCAATCCAATGGGGAACATACATCCGCTCAACAATTTTTGTAACGATGGATTGCCGGCTGTTATTTCGGGAAAACCAAATCCTATCACAAGCGACAATATGCCACCAAAGGCGATATACACACCTGCAAGCATCGACAACACTGCCAATTTGCCGTAGTTGCCACTACTTATTCCAACTTTTGCTTTCCCCACCTCCACGGCGGCTTTTATTACTTCTTTAGGCGAATTTACACTCATAATCGTTTGTTTTCTTGAAAATTTTCACAAATATACGAAAAACATATGTGTTTTCATATAAATTGAGCCACACATTGTTACTTGTGTGGCTCGATGGTTATTTATTCAATGTTAGAAACTCCGGTTATTTATTTTTTGCCTTTTTTCTTTTCGAGTTGACGTTCGATTGCTTCGAGGCACATATCGATTGCTTCTTCAAATGTGTCGGCAGTCTTTGATGCTACAATATCATCGTGTTGAGGCACTGCCACCTTTACTATTGCCTCTTTATTCATCGCAGTTTCGGGTTTTATCACTTTAAGAGAAACATCAACATTGGAGATGTCCTCGTTTTTGCGAGCAAGACGATCGGCTTTCTTGTTGATAAACTGTTCAAGTTTTTCAGCGATGTCGAAATGGATGGCTTTAATTTTTACTTCCATATTATCCTCCTTTTTTTAATGCACGTGGATGTGCGTGTTGATAATTAAGTTTTAATTCACGATATGTTATATGTGTGTACACTTGCGTAGTAGCAAGCGACTGATGTCCTAAAAGTTGTTGCACAGCGGTAAGATCGGCGCCATTGTTAAGCATATCTGATGCAAACGAGTGGCGAAGCACGTGGGGGCTTTGTCGTGAGGAGTGAGTGTTGGCGTCGTTCAATTCACGATGTACAATATTATATATTAGTTTGCGATACATGGGCTCGCCTGTTGGACGGGTGAAGAATCGTTCGGGGGTGTAACCTGTTAAGTCGTCCCTCAATGCGCGGTAAATGTCAATTACTTCTTGCATCTCTTTGCCAAAGGGAATTATTCTTTCTTTATTACGTTTCCCAATGACTTTTAGTTCGCATCGCTTGCTGTCGACATTCACATCGGTCAATGTTTCAAGTTCGCTACTTCTCATTCCGGTAGAATAAAACATGAGAATGATTAGGTGGTCGCGAGTAGATATGAAATCTTCCTTGTCCCATTGGCTGTCGAGCATTGATTGTGTTTCTCCGGGCTTGATATATACAGGTAGACTCTTCTTGTCGCGAGATAATTGTAACTCTGCTGCCGGATTCTCTTTTATGTTGTGATAGCGGTTTAGATAACGGTAGAATGCACGTAGCGACTGTATTTTTCGGCGAATGGTACGTGATGTCGCTCCTGTTGTGGCCAAGTGGCTAACCCACACCCTCAGGTCGTTGGTTGTCACATCGAGTGGGGTAAAGGTGTCGATTTTGCCGCCGGTGGCAAAATCGCGCCATTGTTCTAAGTCGCGCTGATAAGACGAAACGGTGTGAACCGAAAGATTCAGTTCACACCGTATATATGTTAAAAAAGAATGTATCAGCATGTTTTATTCGTCCTACGATTGTGGCTGTGCCGTCAATCTGTTTCTGTAGCTACGAATTTATGCTTTTCTTTTTAAATTTCCAAATAAAATAGGAGAAAAATTTAATTATTCTTCAACAGAACGTAATTTTTGTACGTATACAGCTTTCATCATTTTTTTACGATTAGTCACTGAGGGTTTTTGAAATGCTTGACGGCTACGGAGTTCCTTTACGATTCCGGTTTTTTCAAATTTACGTTTGAATTTTTTTAAAGCTTTTTCGATGTTTTCGCCTTCTTTTACTTGTACGATGATCATTTTGTTATAATTATTTTTTAGTTATTATTCTATTTATTAATATTGAGTTTTGCGGGCACAAAGTTACACATACTTTTTTATATGTCAAAACTTTTAGCCTCCATTTCTTGTCTTTTCACAAAAAATGTTTGAAAAAATATTTAGGATACTATTTTATATGAATAAATCTATATATAGTTCCAGCCTCCTTCCTTATAAATAAGAGTAATATTTATTGTTTCTTTTTATTTAACTCAATCGGTTTACCATTGCATAATTACCGCACAATAAAACCGAGTGCAAAATTAGTAATAATTTATTAAACCACAATCTATTTTAGCAAAAAAAGTATCAACCTCGCACTTCGCCCTCCTTAAAATTACTTCCCGGATATTCGACAATTTTACACAACATAAAAGCGAGCAACCCATTTGGATTGCTCGCTCATAATAGATTATTGAGTAGAATCTTAAACTCTCAATTATGCATTAGAATTCACATTATGAATTATGCATTATGAATTACTTAACGTATTCCTTAGTTGCTTTGTTGCCTTGAACCTTAATGAAGATACCATTTGAAGGATTAGCAACTTCCACACCTTGGAGATTGTAATACTTAACAGGAGCGTCAGCGTTTTCAATTTCTACGCCATTAACGCCTGAAACTTCTTCTACTGCGAATGTGAATTTTTCAGCAACTGTACCGGGAACGAAGTGGTAGATATAAACTGCCGAGTCGTTGATGGGCACTGCGATGAAGCTACCGAAGCATGCTCCAAGACCGGTCTTTTCTCCTTCAGTCCAAGTTGCAACACATGTACCTTCTTCATCGTAGATTGCAAATGCCGATCCACGAGTGTTAGTTGTTCCGTCAGTAGTTACAGGCATGATGAAGTAAGATTTGCCTTTAAGTTTGAACCAGTCAAAACCTTCTACCGATGCGTTTGCAGTAGTGCAACTGCCGTCGGCTGTAGAGAATGTCCATGCTTTTACCATATCAGTGTTGCCATCATTCCATGCGAATACGCTACCTGGAACACCACGTGAACGCAAGATAAATGCATTTGACAAGTCGTTATTGTCGTCGATAAGAGCGTCAATTTCTGCTACAGTTTCAAACGCAGGTTGTGGACAGCATGAAGTGTTAAGAGTAACACCTGCGATTGGGTTAGATACTTGAGTATAGTCAGTATCAACTGCACCGTTTACAATCTTAACTACAAGGATAGATGTACCACCGTTAGGAGTGATGAATGCATAACCACCTTCGCTTGAAAGCATATTACCACGCACACGACCTATTTGGTCACAACGACCGGGTGTCCAACCTTCGATAGCGCTCAAGTCAATCTTATATGTAGATTTGAGATCGGCCGATACAACCGCATAGTTACTACCTGATGCGGCACCGGAGAACCCTGTGCTGATGAGTATATTACCTGCATCGTCACAACCGATAGCTGTAGAGATTGTTTGACCATAATATTCTGTAAGAGCTGCTGATGGATCATAGTAAGTAGTAGACCCTGTTTCTGTTACTTCGATAATCTTATTGTTTGCTTTGTCGTTTGCAATAAGTTTGCCGTTAGATACAGCAGCGAAACGAACGTCACCTGCAGCTGCTTGACCGGGAACACTTGAAGTGTTTTGCCATACTTTTGTAAGACCCTTAGCGATAGTTTGACCTGGGGTAGAAGGAGTAGAGCTACCGGCTTCTGTAGCAGTACCGGTGATTGTCACTTTTTGAGCTGTTGCACCATCCGATGAC
>JAZNGZ010000047.1:0-9359 GCA_045576735.1 Muribaculaceae bacterium | reverse complement strand
TGTCTCAGTACCAGTGTGGGGGACCTTCCTCTCAGAACCCCTACGCATCGTCGCCTTGGTGGGCCGTTACCCCGCCAACTAGCTAATGCGCCGCATGCCCATCCGTTGCCGATAAATCTTTAATGAGGTTAAGATGCCTTTACCTCATATTACGCGGTATTAGACGGAATTTCTTCCGCTTATCCCCCTGCAACGGGCAGGTTGCATACGTGTTACTCACCCGTGCGCCGGTCGCCGGCAGTTATAGCAAGCTACAACTCCGCTGCCCCTCGACTTGCATGTGTTAAGCCTGTCGCTAGCGTTCATCCTGAGCCAGGATCAAACTCTTCGTTGTTTATATCTAATCTTTTTTATTTTTCCAAAAAAAATCAGATTAATCTATTTTTCATTAATCTGTTATTACAAGATTTGATGTTTCAACGAAAATTCCCGTTCAGAACTTCCTGCTTGACTTATTTCTTTAAGAATTGACTAAGAACTTTTTTATTTGCTCTTGTACTACTCTTGTCTATTGTAATCATTTCAATGTTCGTGCGCTTTCGTTGCTCCTTTAATGAGCGGAAAACTTTGCAAAGTTAAAACCAGTTTTTAAAACGCCAAAATTTTCAAGGATTTTTTAACAGCTTTTAACTCCCTAGCTATTTCACTCATCTCTATGAGTTTTATTTCCCAAAAGCGAGTGCAAAGTTAGGCACTTTTCGTCATTTCACCAAACTTTTTTAGCATTATTTTTTCACATTTTTTACTCTAAAAATGCTTAATGACGCTAAATCAAGGGTTTAGCGCACGCAAAAAAACATGTTATAAAACATATTTTTATTTTTAAGCATTTTAGACCACGCAATCAACAATAAAAAAATGTACCAATTTGCAGAAAAAGCAAATTGGTACATCGATATGTCCAAACTGAATAGTTGTGTATAATTTTGTGCTAACCTTTCAAGAGATTACCCCAACCTTGTTCAGATTTATTATATCAATTTTTCCAAATCACGAGTATTTTTTAGCAACTCTTCTTCAGGAATTTCGTAATTGGTCAAATCGCCGGCAAAATAGCGATCATAAGATGCCATATCAATCAATCCGTGTCCTGAAAGGTTAAAGAGGATTGTTTTTTGAACGCCTTCTTCTTTTGCTTTCAATGCTTCGCGAATAGCTGCAGAAATAGCATGAGAACTTTCGGGTGCAGGAATAATACCTTCACTTTGAGCAAACATTGTTGCCGCCTTAAATGTTTCGAGTTGAGGAATATCAACAGCCTCAATCAAACCATCTTCAATCAATTGACTTGGCACTGACCCGGCCCCATGATAACGAAGACCTCCTGCATGAATGTTGGCCGGAGAGAAGTTATGACCAAGTGTACGCATAGGAATCATTGGAGTATATCCGGCTTCATCACCAAAGTCATATTGGAAAACACCACGAGTCAATTTAGGACAAGATGCAGGTTCTGCCGCAATAAATCGAGTGTTACGTTCGCCCGAGAAATTGTGACGAATAAACGGATATGTGATACCCGAGAAGTTACTACCACCACCAAAGCATCCAATTACGATATCGGGATACTCTCCTGCCATCTCCATTTGCTTTTCGGCCTCAAGACCGATAACTGTTTGATGTAACGACACGTGGTTAAGCACTGAGCCGAGTGTGTATTTACAATTAGGTGTAGACATCGCCAACTCAACAGCTTCTGATATAGCCATACCAAGCGATCCTTGATAATTGGGATTATCGGTAAGCATTTTACGTCCGGCACGAGTCGACATACTTGGCGATGCTATCACTTGCGCGCCATAAGTTTGCATTATAGAGCGTCGGTAAGGTTTTTGGTGATATGAAACTTTTACCATATACACCGCCAATTCCAATCCGAAATGCTTTGATGCAAGCGAAAGCGCTGCACCCCATTGTCCGGCACCGGTTTCGGTTGTGATATTTGTAACGCCTTCTTTTTTACAATAATAGGCTTGT
Organism: Muribaculaceae bacterium; assembly: GCA_045576735.1. Lineage (GTDB taxonomy): Bacteria > Bacteroidota > Bacteroidia > Bacteroidales > Muribaculaceae > RGIG4079. The sequence goes on along the minus strand of JAZNGZ010000047.1, from coordinate 7,382 downwards.
GGAATAGCTGAATTGAGTTTGTGAGAACCTACCGGGCTTACACTTTCGTTCTTAAAATATATATGAGCAGGAGTATCGAGCAATTTTTCAAGACCTCGAGCGCGAACCAATGGTGTTGGACGCCAAATTTTATACATATCACGGACCTCTTCGGGAATTTCAATCCAACGATCGGTAGTATTCAATTCTTGTTTCACCACTTCTTTCGCGAAGATTGGATATAATTCCTCTTCGGTGAAAGGCTTTTTGGTTTTTGGGTTAAGGATAGGACGTGGCTGTGTGGGCATATCGGGCAACACATTATACCATGCAGTAGGGATATCCTTTTCTGTCAAAATATACTTTTTTGATTCCATATTCGTATAATTATTGAATATTTATTCTATTTTTGTCCGTTTTTTCAATATTCGATGCAAAGAAATAAAAAAATATTCATTTTACAAAATAATCTCATGAAAAAATATACAATTTAAATATATATCACTAAATTTGCAATGACTAATTAGGAATATAGCAATATAATTATGGCTCTACATAATAAAACTGGACAATGGGGCGAAGACCTAGCATGCGATAAACTCATAAAGGATGGCTATGCAATTTGTGAACGCAATTATCACATAGGACATTATGAAATAGACATTATAGCCATGAAAGGGAATAGAATTATTTTTGTAGAAGTAAAAACACGTTCTAGTAACGATAGCGACCCATTAGATGCCATCAACAACAAAAAAATACTCCGATTAGTTAGAGCTGCAAATGCATACATATCGGCTTACGACATTCCACACGAACCACAATTTGACATTATTACCATCGTAGGTTCCCCCGACAATTACCTCTTAGAGCACATTCCCGATGCATTTGACGCACCTCTCACCACAAGATAATTTTACAATACAACATAATAAAACCCGCCCTCAATGCGTTTAATAATAGGCAAACATTAAAAGTCTATAATGAAACGCGTAACAACAGTTATTGTCAATTACCGACTTAAATTTTTTTTAGAGCAGACCCTTCTATCTGTTGAAGAAGCATATACAGAGGTAGATGGGCGCACTATTGTCATTGATAATAACTCGGGCGACGATAGTATTGACTTTCTTGAAGAACGATTCCCTTCGGTAACGTTTATTCGTAACAAAGAAAATGTAGGTTTTGCACGAGCCAACAATCAAGGCTTTGAATTGGCCGACACCGAATTCATTCTTGTTCTCAACCCCGACACTATTATTGGCAGCGACACCTTAAAAGATGCCGTGAAATGGATGGACGAGCATCCTGAATGTGGAGCTGTGGGAGTGAAAATGATTGATGGCAACGGACAATTCCTCCCCGAATCAAAACGTTCGTTCCCTTCTACTTGGAATTCTTTTTGCAAATTATTCGGGCTTTCGTCAATCTTTCCAAAATCGCGAGTATTTGCACGCTACCACCTTCGTTATCTACACGAAGATAACCCTCATGAAGTCCCAGTATTGGCTGGAGCATTTATGCTTCTTCGCAGTGAATTGACAAAAAAAGTAGGCGGTTTTGACGAAGACTTTTTCATGTATGGTGAAGACATGGATTTATCCTATCGCATGATAACCGATGGCATGGTAAATTACTATCTTCCTATACCAATAATTCACTACAAGGGCGAATGCACTAAAACCGAATCGCTCAATTATGTAAAAATATTCTACGAAGCAATGCATATTTTCTATCGCAAGCACTACCCTCGTAGTTCTTGGATAAATAAAATTGTGGTAAAAGCCGCCATTATATTTAGAATGTGCATTAGCGTAATAAAAACCAAAATCCTAAACCCTTTCACATCGTTATTCAAACGAAAAGCGAAAGCTTGCGATACATATATCGTGAGTCGCCGCCCCAACAATATAATTGAGCTTCTTGAAGCAGAAGGTTTCTCAAGCAATAACATATTTAAAGTTCAAACCATTAAAGATATTGCAGCATTAAAAAAATGCGCCAACATCATTCTAGATGATCGAGAAATGAATTACCAAACCATAATCAACACAATTCAAGAATACCATAAACAAAATCGATATTTCCACATCTTTTCAAGCCGAAACTCAATAATTATATCACCAAAACGCCAACGTTGATAAAATTGTTAATATTTCAGTCATCATTCTCGATGGTATTATCAATAAATATCTATTCAATATTAATGCGCTATTGAGAGCATCTAATCGGTTGTCTATGGCGTATATATGGTGATAGTGGTTGATATTGACGGGAACACTCATATAGTTAAATTTGCAAAGCAATAGCAATAACACTAATTAACTAAAAAAGAGGGATTCTGTTCTCTTTTTTTGCTTTGTTCACTCAACAAATTCCTCTTTTATACGTTATAATTATAGTGACCCAATATTTTACAATTCAATTAACCAAACTAAACCAAATCAACATGAAATCCGTTAAAGAAACCCTATTAGAACGCCGTAGCACTCGTCGCTACGAAAGAGAACACATTTCAAGCAATCACTTAAATCTAATTTATGCAGCAATTCGTAATTCTCCAACAAGCTATAACGGACAACAGTTTTCTGTTATAGACATTTCCGACCAAGAAACAAAAATAAAGTTATATGAACTTACGAACCAAAAACAGATAAAAACGTGTAATCGTTTTCTTTTGTTTTGCGCCGACTACAACAAAATCACAACCATAGCCAAAGCAAAAAATATCGATATGCCCGAATTTCCAAAAACAATGGACGGAGTGATGGTGGGCATCATCGACGCTTCTATCGCTATGATGAGCGCCGTGGTAGCAGCCGAATCGTGTGGACTCGGCACATGCTGCATTGGATATGCTCGCACTGCCGCGCCTGCTCAAATAGCAGAATTGCTCAAACTGCCACAAGGGGTGTTTGCTGTGTGCGGCCTTGCCATTGGCGTACCTCGCGAAACAAACGACCTCAAGCCTAAACAAAGCAAGGAGTTGGTTATTCACCACAACCACTATCGCACCGACGATATGACTCCCGAGCTCCTCGACTATGACAACCGCATAACACAATACAACGCCTCTCGCAGTGGTACTACATCGGATAACGATTGGGCTTCACACATCGTCGACTATTATCGTGAAGCCATGAATTATGAAATGCTCGAAGCATTGCGAAATCAAGGATTTGATGCCGTAAAATAAGAATTGTTATTCACATTATAACACGAGAGAGAACCTGAATTCAGGTTCTCTCTCGTGTTTATTGCTATCTCGTTTATCACTATTGTGCGAGGTGATAAATTTCCATTGTTTCTTTTGAAGTGAGACGATAGTAACCACCTATTACATCACCTTTGTTTTCGTGAAGTTTTTTAACGAGCAAATCAAAATCGGGATTTTCTATGCCCAACTGAGCCAAGTTGGTTGGCAAATCCAACGACGCATAGAATTTTCTCAACAAAGCGATTCCTTCGAGTGCCGCTTGAGTGTCATCATCGTTCACCACGTCAAAAACTCTTCGAGCAAATTGTGCACCTTTCTTGGGATTGTGCGTTGCCATAAACGTCATCCATGCCGGAGTTATTACAGCCAATCCTGCGCCATGAGTAACGCCATACACGGCACTCAATTCATGCTCCATGAAATGCGACACCCAATCCTCTTGTCGGCCGGTGCCACAAATACCATTATGAGCCAATGTGCCACACCACATTATGTTTGCTCGGGCATCATAATTTTCAGGTTCAGCCATCACTCGTGGAGTCTCTGTTATTATCGCTTTCAACACTCCCTCTGCCACACGGTCGGTAACTTCGGTTTCGGGTGTATTAGTAAAGTAACGTTCAAAAATATGCGCCATCATATCGGCAATGCCACTTGCTGTTTGATATGGAGGAAGTGTGAATGTCAATTCCGGATTCATCACCGCAAATTTAGGTCGCAAAGCGCTATCGGTGCGTAGGCTTATCTTGTGCATTCCATCGAGCTTTGTTATCACCGAATTACCCGAGCCTTCACTGCCGGCAGCTGGAATTGTAAGCACTACCCCAACAGGCAATGCCTCCTCTACAACTTTCTTTCCCGCATAGAAATCCCAAAAATCCCCCTCATAAGGCACTCCGCACGCAATAGCTTTGGCTGTATCAATTGCCGAACCGCCACCTACAGCAACAAGCCCCGAGAGTTTTTCGCGACGACATATCTCAATACCTTCATACACTCGATCATCGGTAGGATTGGGTTGCACTCCACCAAGTTCAAGATATTTCACACCGGCTGCATCGAGCGAAGTTTTCACTCTGTCGAGCAAGCCACTCCGCACCACTGAGCCGCCACCATAAACGAGTAACACATTATCGCAACCCATCCATCGGGTCAACTCACCGGTTTGCTCCTCTACCCCACGTCCAAACACATATCGCGTGGGGGTATAATAATTAAAATCATTCATAGCTATATTTATTTTTGTTTATCATTCGCTCCATATAAAAGTTTACGACGCGACACACTATTCTTATCGGTCAACTCAAAAGGATTGTCATCAAGCCAAGCAGACAAAGCCTCCAACTTGTCGTAATTTTCAGACAACCAAGCATCGGCCTCTTCTTTATTTACCTCATAGAACAACCAATAATTATACGCCTCCCAATGTCCGGTCTCTTTAAGTCGGGCAAAGAAATCAAACAAGTAAACATCTTTTCCCAAAGTAGGCACCAACTCAAATAACCCCGAACGTAATTCTATCAAATCATTTATCGAAAACTTTTCGCCTTGTTTTTTTATCGTGGCAGCCTTAAAAAATCCCAACTCATATAGAGTGGCAACAACATCGGCATAAGTATCAACCACATTATACTCATTAAATGACACCCGAATTGAATCATTCTCACATGTAATTTTTTCATTTATTACATCTGTCATTTTTTTTATCACTTCCGCCTTGCGCCCTTCGCGAGAAGGGAGATTTGCCATCGTTTCGGCATAAATCATACCCCACGATTTCTGATTACTATCCATCAACAATTGCGATGCACGATAATAATTGGGAGAATAAGTCGGTTCGACCATAATACCCGTTTCGAAATAATCAAGAGCAGCGTTAAAATCATTCTCATATAACGACATAATTCCCAATTCACAATATATCATTCCCGAATTAGGGAATTTCTCAATCCCCTTTTTATACGCTTCAATTGCTTTTTCTCGATTTCCGTTATAATCATAAAGATTTCCTAACATTTGATAAGCTTGTGCGTCTGCATCGGGGAGATTGTCGCACATATATTTATAAATATTCAGCGATTTTTCATAATTTTTATCGAGAAGATGAGCATAACCCAGCTCAAACATAACTAAGAAATTATCGGGGTGAACCACATTCATACTATCAAGGAAATGAATCGATTGCTTAACCATGCCATTATCCATCAACAATATAGCATATTGCACTTCCTTTTTAATATGCTTACCCATATCGGTAGAAGGCTGACTCTGAGCAACAACCACATTAGCCATCACCCCTACTACAAATAAAACCAAAGCTACAAAACTCTTTTTCATGATAAAAACAATTTAAATTATTACTCTATTCGCAAATTTACAAAAAAAAAATCTATTCTCATCAATCCCACAAATGAAATTTGCCTCCCCAATATTATTGAAGAGGCAAATTTCATCAAACTCTTATATCGTTTATTCGTTTATTTCATATTAAAAGAAACAATAATCGATTCTGGAGAGAACGACAGGCCTTTTATCGTTATAACATCTAAAGCCTTCTGCAACTGTTTCATTTTAGCAAGATGCAACACCAATCGGCCATCATCATTCATATCTATCATTTCCACCACTTCGGGGAAATAACCTTTAAGAAATGTCAACGCACCCTTTATCAAGGCACTAACTCCAAAGCCACCGGAATATGAGCAAACGATATCAGTACCATAAATTCGTTCTACTTTGAGGTTTACATTCACCCATTTCGAAACAAACATAACCTTTACCTTCGCAGCAACTCCAATCTCATCATCAGCGACCCGCTTTAACGCCACTTCATAGTTAACCGCCTTAGCAATCAACCCCGCCGCCTCTTCATATCCAATCCGCAGTTCCATATGCAAAATTATTTACCATTCATTTCCAAAAACATTTATCCCTTGTAAACCCATATGTTCAGTCCACTCACACCCACATGGGTAAGATTTATATTTTCGGTAATTATTACGAGTCCTTTTCGTTTCAGCCCAATATCCATTTCCACCATGTCCACCAGTGCCAACAATCATTGCAATAGCAGCCACAGCCATTCCTGCTGACTCAAGCCATGATTTATCATCTTCATGATAATCCATTTGTGTTATTTTTGACAATATCCTTCCACATTTTGGACATTTCACAAATACATCCTTTTCTATCAAAAAGTCATATATTTTCTTTGCGATAACATCCTCTTTTATCCTAATCTCATTTTTATCGGAAACACTCCCTCCGGGTGTTATTAACATCTTAGCCATAGCGAGAGCAATCATTGTACCAGACATCAACCCACTAAAAAATGTTGTTGATTTTGCGATTGTTTTCGAGTCTGGAGCGAAATTGAATCCCCCTTTACTTAATGGAGAATTTTTTATTGATGTAATATCGTGATCAAAGCACACTATACTGCAACTATATTCATCACTTTCCCCTAACTTATTAAATGACACGCAACATCGATTTGTCAACTTCGCATCTTCTGCCGCAACTTCCACATAAGTCATTCCCCACCCAAACTTCAAACCCGATACATTTAACCATTCAGTCAAAGAATCCTTCAGATCCTTGATAGAAATCTTATTTCTGTCAATTAAAAAAGTTCGTTTCGCGATTATTTCCATAATTATAACAAATACATTTCTTTTTATTAAGCTATCCTTTATTTCCCTTCTTTACAACTCCTTTATCTTCAAGTCTTGCTAATACATCTGCTGCGAAATTTCTAGCATCAATTTCCACGGGTTGATTTGCATAAAGCCGAAAACCAACAATCACATCATTGCTAAATCCACTATGAGAACTCCACGAATCAACCCAATCGGTAAAAGAAGTACCTAAATTACTTAGCCAATCATTAATTGCTAATCCATGAAACCCATTTGGGTCAAAAATCAACCCTGTATCAATAGGGTCATTAACAAAATCCATATCCATCATATCTTTTCCATTTTAATGATTAATTTTCCATAAAGGCTCCAATATATCACAAAATCTATCACATAAAAAGTTATTTGGTAGTGTAAATTGAACTGTGTCAAGGCTGTTTCTTATTTTATTATACTCAGCAGGAAAACACGCGTGTTTTCCTGCTGAGGAGCCTTTCGGATTGCAAAGTTACATGAGTTCAAATCTATCACCAAATTTAATGGCCAAT
>JAZNGZ010000046.1:0-45639 GCA_045576735.1 Muribaculaceae bacterium | reverse complement strand
TTATAATTAGCCATTTAACACACCTAAAACAACAACCATGAGACGAGGAAAAGAGACATGCCGTATCCTTAAAGAGATACGCCGACAAATTGCCGATGCGAATGATATTGAATATATCACATCGGAGTGCCGATTTCAAGGTGACTGCCTCGGCACTTGCCCTAAATGCGAAGCCGAAGTGCAATATCTCGAACAACAGCTATCGGCTCGTCATGCCGCCGGCAAAGCCATCGCTCTTGCCGGCATTTCTGCGGGGTTGTTATTCTCATCAGCGACATCGTTTGCATCTGAATCTCAACCAATAAAACAAAGTCAATCAATTCAGAATTCTTCATCTGATAAAGTTTTCCTTGCCGTAGGTGAGGTACAATCAATATATGATCGCGCATATCAACCAATTTATCAAGAATTTTATGACAGATTTTCTGCTCCATCAGAATTTCATGATGCTATAAATGGCAAATTAATAGCTCTCATAACATTTAAGAGAAATGGCCGTATAAAGAATGTCGAAATCACAAATAGCAACCTCCCCAAAGCTGTTGATAAGGAGGTAATTAACACATTAATGAATTTTGAGGGTATAATTATTACCAAGAATGGGGTACCGGTCGAACAAATATCGTTACCGATATCATTAAATATTCCCCCAAGACTAATCATTACCCCACTAGAAACAGAAGAGAATTCCGATTCTGTTATAATTTCGGGCAATGTGAAAACAATTGACAATAATGACGATTTGTTTGCCGCAACAATCATAGAAAATCCAGACCAAAAAACCACAACTAACATGACTGAGACTGACCTAAATGGCAATTTCACATTAAAAGTAAAAAAAGGCAGTAAAGTTTCAATATCATTTATCGGATATAAAACAATTACATTTTCAGTTAATGGCAATTGTAATATTCAAGCATATTTAGATAATGACTTTTACTTAACTGGCGAAGTCATTGGTCCAACTATAATTGAACTATAAATTTTACCATATGAGACGAGGAAAAGAAACATGCCGTATTCTTAAAGAGATACGCCGACAAATTGCCGATGCAAATGATATTGAATATATCACATCGGAGTGCCGGTTTCAAGGTGACTGCCTCGGCACATGCCCTAAATGCGAAGCCGAAGTGCAATATCTCGAACAACAGCTATCGGCTCGTCACGCTGCAGGAAAAGCCATTGCCCTCGCAGGCATCTCAGCCGGGTTGATAATCTCGTCATGCACAAGCTGTTCTATCATTGGAGGGAACAAATACAAGGCAGATGGAGAAGTTGGCTATCATGAAGCCTCTACACAAAATATCATCTCCACCCCTAATGACACCATTACTCATGGCAAACTGACCATTACCCCTTTAATAACTGAGAGCAATGCCGAAACAGTGAACATATCGGGATGTATTAGAGACTTAAGGGATAATGAGCCTTTAATTGGTGTATCAATCATCGAAAAAGGGACAAATAACGGCACAGATTCTAATTTTGATGGCAATTTCTCCTTAAAAGCAAAAAAAGGCAGCACAATTGAGTTACATTATGTTGGATGCAAGCCTCTCCAATTCATCGCCAATAGTAATTGTACCATACAAGCGTTCCTTGAATGGGATGATCGCACACTTGATGATCCTATTATTATCGCAGGAGTAGTTCCACAATAGCCATATTAACACATTAAAGCATTATGAAACAACGAGTAGAATTAAGTACTTATTCAATAATCATAACAATCTTATGCCTTGGCATATTAGTATGGACCATATTTATGATTCCCGAAACATGGTGGCAAATCGGTTGGGGTGGTTTTATTGCTATCCTACATATAGTTTGCCTATACTATATGCCATTAAGCATCGCTGCTGATGAGCACAGCATATATATCAATCGCAGCCTTAAAGTAAAAAGAATTTCTATTGCCGAGGTTAAATCGGTGCGAATCTGCCCTCCAACAATGGGAGCGATACGCGTTTGTGGCTCAGGTGGATATTTAGGTTATTGGGGGTTGTTTAAAGAACGTGACCTCGGCAAATACTTCGCCTACTATGGAAAAGCGTCGGATTGTTTCCTCATTGAGCTCTCCGATGGCTACAAATATATGCTCGGCTGCAAAAATGCCCCCAAAATGGTAGAATTCATCGCAAAACAACTAAAAAAATAACCCACAACCGTCAATCGTGTTTTCCTCAAAGCCGTTAGAGTCCTTAGACTTTAACGACCTTAACCACTCTATCCCTAAACTTTACCCCATAAATTCATAATTTATTTGACATAATGGGAGAAAATGCGTAACTTCGCAACTCATATCTACAATTACCAATGATTGAAATTCGCAACATAACAAAAAGCTACGACTCATTACAGGTGCTTAAAGGGATTGACCTCGACATCGTTCCCGGGGAGATTGTGTCGATTGTGGGGCCAAGTGGCGCCGGCAAAACAACATTACTGCAAATCATCGGCTCTCTCGACCGGCCTAATTCGGGCACGGTGAAATATGACAACACCGACATTTTCACGCTCAAAGATGCACAACTCGCCCGCTTTCGCAATCAAAACATTGGTTTTGTATTTCAATTCCACCAACTACTACCCGAGTTCACATTGCTCGAAAATGTGGCAATGCCGGCATTGATAGGTGGAGTAAAACGTTCCGACGCTTATGATTGCGCACGAGAGCTAATCAATTACCTTGGGCTAAAAGACCGCGAGAACCATCGTCCGGCTGAGTTATCGGGCGGTGAACGTCAACGCGCCGCAGTGGCTCGCGCTCTCATCAACAAACCACAAGTGGTACTTGCCGATGAGCCTTCGGGCAGTCTTGACTCAAAAAATCGCCAAGAGTTACACAATCTATTCTTTGACCTTCGCCGCGACATGGGTCAAACATTTGTAATCGTCACTCACGATGAATCTCTTGCAACCGACTGCGACCGCATCATCAAAATGTGCGACGGACAAATTGTCGACATAACCAAATCATCAACTACTAAATAATTTCACTCGATGAAAAATCTAAAAAACTATTTATTGATAATGTGCTTGGGATTGTTTGCCACCGCCTGCATGGACGATGACAACAACTCTCCTATAATCGATGACACCACATTGTGCGACATCGTTTCATTTAAGGGAAATCCCGAAAGCAACAACTATCGCTCGGTATTTCAGTTCCAAAAAGAGGGTGACTCTCGTGTTACTACTCTCCGAGCGACAAACATCGCACTCGACACCACTTCTACTAAAGTAAACACTCGCGTGATGCTCTACTACATTCCCCAATCGGGAATGCACAATGTCGACGACAATGTGACAGTGAAAAACATCGCACAAGTATTCAACGACTCGGTGCGCACCGGCGATGTGTCAAAATTGCCCGACTGGGACTATAACCCCATATATGTAAATGCCATTTGGCGTTCGGGCACTTACCTCAACATCAACTGTGGCTTGACATATTCATACGAGCCATCGGCCTTTATGTTAATGGTTGATGCAACAACAGTCGACAACCCCTACCCCGATTTGTATCTTTCATATCACAAGGGTGACGACCGCGAAAGTTTCTTCAAGAATTTCTATGCCTCAATCGACATATCTCGCATATGGAACAAGTCGACTTGCAAAGGTTTCACCTTGCACGTAAACGACTCAAACTTTGGCAACAACGAAATTACATTTAAGAAAACTACATTAACTCCAATGCAATAATAACTAAAAAACATCATAAAATCATGGAACAAAAAAAGAATGAAATAAAAATCGAGTTAACTCCCGAAGTTGCTAACGGACACTATGCTAACCTTGCTGTAATTTCTCACTCGGCAAGCGAGTTTTTCCTCGATTTCATCGCTGTAGCTCCTAATATGCCTCAAGCAAAAGTGCAATCACGCATCATCATGACTCCCGAAAATGCAAAAAATCTTCTTTTTGCCCTTCGCGACAATCTCCAAAAATATGAAAGCACTTTTGGCGAAATAGAACGCAAAATGCCTAAAAACGGCAACCAAGGAAACGGTGGAAACGACATCCCCAACCCATTCATGGCTTAAAATAACCCACAATTATGATTGACCATAACTTATTTATATACAACACCCTCACTCGTCGCAAAGAATTATTTAAACCCATCCACGAAGGTAAAGTGGGAATGTATGTGTGTGGCCCCACCGTCTATGGCGACGGACACTTGGGACACGCTCGCCCCGCTATCACTTTCGACATCTTGTTTCGCTACCTAAAACACCTCGGATATAAAGTGCGCTACGTGCGCAACATCACCGATGTGGGTCACCTCGAGCATGATGCCGACGATGGCGAGGACAAAATTGCAAAGAAAGCTCGTATCGACCAATTAGAGCCTATGGAAGTGGTACAATACTATCTCAACCGCTATCATAAAGCGATGGAGAAGCTCAACGTGTTGCCCCCTTCAATCGAGCCTCACGCATCGGGTCACATCATCGAGCAAATCGAATATATCAAAAAAATCCTCGAAAGTGGTTATGCCTACGAAAGTCAAGGCTCAATATACTTTGATGTGCCTAAATTTAACCAAGACTTCCCCTATGGCAAGCTATCGGGCCGCAACGTAGAAGAACTTCTCTCTACTACTCGCGCCCTCGACGGACAGCAAGAAAAGCGCAATCCGGCCGACTTCGCATTGTGGAAAAAAGCGGCTCCCGAACATATCATGCGCTGGCCTTCACCTTGGAGCGACGGATTCCCCGGCTGGCACCTCGAATGTTCTACCATGGGTGAGAAATACCTCGGTGAACAGTTTGATATTCACGGCGGTGGCATGGACTTGATGTTCCCACACCACGAATGTGAGATTGCACAATCAGTGGCTCACAATGGTAAAGAAACCGTGAGATATTGGATGCACAACAACATGATTACCATCAACGGACAAAAAATGGGTAAATCGCTCGGCAACTTCATCACTCTCGATGAGTTCTTCACCGGGTCACATGAGCTTTTGACTCAATCCTATTCGCCCATGACAATCCGGTTCTTCATTCTTCAAGCTCAATATCGTAGCACGGTAGATTTCAGTAACGAAGCATTGCAAGCATCAGAGAAAGCGCTCAACCGCATGCTCGAAGGCTGGAAACGTCTACAAGACCTCACTCCGAGCGAAAAATCATCAATCGACGTAAGCGGCTATGAAGCTAAATGTTATGAAGCGATGGATGATGACCTCAACACATCAATCGTGATTTCTCACCTCTTTGATGCGTGTCGCCTCATCAACCAAGTAAACGACGGCAAAGCTACTGCTACAGCCGAAGATATCGACACCTTGAAGAAATTGTTTAACACCTTCTTGGTCGACATCTTAGGCATACGCACCGAAATGATTGCCGGGGGCGAAGAAAACGGCGATGCTCTACGTCCATTCGAGCAAGCCGTAGACCTATTGCTCGAAATGCGTCGCACAGCCAAAGCCAACAAAGACTGGGCTACAAGCGACCTCATTCGCGACCGCCTCGCTCAAATAGGCTTCGATGTAAAAGACACCAAAGACGGCTTTGAATGGTCGGTTAAGAAATAAGATAATAATTATTACTCCATATGTAGCGGTGAGTCAGAAAATGGCTCACCGCTATTTTTATCATCAAATCTTATGGGCTCATCATTAAATCATGCATATTTATCAGTAACAATTATATGAAGTTTCATATAAAACGGCAAGCGCATAATTTTGTGGTATCAAAATAAGCTACAATAAATTATGAAACTTCGCAACATAACATTATCATTAATCGCATTAATCTCTCTAAGCAACACAGCTATAGCACAAACGCATGTTGCTTATAATGAGGAGGTGCTACAACATGTAGAAAAACAAAGCGAAATAATTAGTAGATATAACATTCTCGACCTCACCAAAAAGGAATTTCTACCTTTAGACGTTGTCGAAAATATTATGTCGGAGCAAAGTATTGCTTCAACTCCTGTTCTAACCGACAAGAACTACAACCACTGTATCGAACACCAAGAAAACTTTTGGGAGATAGTAAAGAATGGGGTAAAAGTGGCTCATAAGGCACAAAACAGTCCCAAACTAACCGACTATCAAAAATACGAATATCTGCTGACTACCGCTAAAATGCTATCTCAGATAACCCGATATATCGGCACAGAAAGCGATGTTGACATTTCGGACTACAACAATATGAAAACATTTCTGTTTTTCGAGAGATTAATAGAACATAAAGATAATTATAATTTTATCTTCTCAAATAAGAGAGGATTAATTACTGAACGCAACGAAATATTTGGTCGCAACTATAAAGACTTGAAAGAACTTCAAGCAAAATGCGATGAATTCCCTACAATTAGAGATTTTGCAGAAAAATTGTACTATTCTAAATGCCGCTCGATAATCGAAGCTAAGGACAGCACCGAAGCAAACAAAATAAGTATGCAAATACTCAACGATTGGCTTATTGACAACTATGCGACATCTGATTTATGGCGATACGCTGAATATGGAACCGAAAAATATGTAAACATGGTGACATTCTATTATTGGCGACAAGACGACTTATTTCTCGTTACAACCATTGACCCCGATGGAAAAATAGGCAGCACAAACTATCACCCGGTAGGAAGTACTATTATTCATGAGATGATACATGTGATGCAAAAACCGCCCGCTTCTAAAGAACAACCCAACGACAATAAAAAAGAAAATGTAAATGCTTATGGAAGTAGGTTCACAGACTATACTACCGAGCTCGGTCCTACTTTAGTAAATCTCGTGATCGATGACTATATCTATAAAAAAATACATAACATTCCTCTCAACAAGGCGATGAAATACGGAGCTGTCAATGATGTTCATTTGGGGGAATTAATTGTATGGTTTGCCTCTAAACTCAAAAAGTATCCCAATATGTCGGTCGAAAGAATAATTCTCCAAGAAGATGTTTTCAATGTCTTATACCAATATAGTCTTGACTCCAAAGTTCGCGACAACAAAATCATTAACAAATATACCAACGGAAAGGGGTTATAATACGAGTTTCGAATTTTGATTTTGCTAATTGCGCAAAAAGCCCTACCTTTGCTATAATTATAAATAACATAATAATAATAAAACCATTTATTATCATGAATAAATCAACAATTGTAGCCTCTATTATAGGGCTTTGCGCAGCGACAGCTAACGCTCAAGCAATCTACGACTATTTGTCGGAAAAGGCTCCAGAAGCCTATAAGTACAATGAATATTACTATCAACGTGCATCACACTTTGCCGAATTGCCGGTTGATAGCGACGATATTATCATTCTCGGCAACAGCCTTAGCGACAACGGCCGTTGGAATGAAGCATTTGATGATGCAAACATCAAAAACCGCGGTATCATCAGCGATGTGGTACAAGGCATCTCTGACCGTCTTGAACTCGTTACAAAAGGTAAACCTAAAAAGATTTTCCTTCTCATTGGTGTGAACGATGTATCTCACCACCTCACTCCCGACAGTATCACCACTGCCGTGGAAAACCTTATTGTGAAAATCAAACAACAATCACCTACAACCGAAATCTATCTTCAAAGCTGGTTGCCCATCAATAACGACTTCAAGCGTTATAAAAATATGATTGGCAAAGAAATGGTTATATTCCATGGTAACGTAATGCTTGAGCAAGTGGCACGTCGTCAAGGTGTAACCTGGATTAACCTCTTCCCTGCCTTTGCCGACAAAGAAATGAAACTTCCAAAACACCTCACAAACGACGGCCTTCACCTCAATGAAGCGGGCTATCGTATTTGGTGTCAAGAAATTGCAAAATACATCAACCCCGAGGTGCAATTCAATCCCAACGATCTATATCCTATCGATGGCGAAGATATTGTGTTGGTAGGTAATCAATTAATAGGTGGTGCCGAGTGGCACGAACTTCTTGGCAATGCCAATGTGAAAGCTCGCAACTCATGGGCCGATGTGGTTGACGGGCTCCCCTCTCTTGCTAAATCGGTGGCTCAAAAAGCTCCTAAAAAAATTGTGCTTCTTCCTAGCTACAACGGCAAAAACTTAGAAAAAGGACACAACCTCAGTGGCGCGTTCAATGCCGACTCTATCGTGGCATATGTTGACCAAGCAATCAAAAATATTAAAGAGGTTTCGCCAAACACTAAAATCGTGCTTCAAAGCCTCATTCCTGTTAACTCAACCTACGAAAAATATGCCGACTTCAAAGGCTCGGCTAAAAAAGTGAAAGCAGCCAACAAAAAGCTCCAAAAATTGGCAAAGAAACACAAAATCCAATGGGTTGACGTATATCCTGCTATGGTCGATGAAAAAGGTGACCTCAAAGCCGAATTTACCAACGATGGCTTCAAACTCATGGGCAAAGGCTACTCAGCATGGGGTGAAGTTCTCAAAACTGCGATAAAATAGTTATTAGTAATAATATTTTAATAACACATCCCCCCCTTTGGGGTTAATTGACTTATACTAAAAGCTCATAGATAAACAAAAAACATCGACCTTTTTCAATTTAGGTCGATGTTTTTTATTAACTATGATATTATATTTATTATATCGACAAGCGATGAAGGGTATTGAGGAGCTCGCGGTTGATAGGTTTGTCGTTCTTTATTGCTTTAGTGAATGGCACGTAAACAATTTCATCGTTTTTTATGCCAATCATCACATTGCGTTGATCGTCGAGAAATGCATCAATGGCTGCAGCACCCATGCGCGACGCGAGAATGCGATCTCGAGCAGTGGGCGAACCGCCTCGCTGCATGTGTCCAAGCGTTGACACACGCACATCATATCCGGGATATTCGTTTTTCACACGTTCGGCAAGAGCCATAGCACCTCCGGTCACAGGGCTTTCGGCTACTAGCACAATTGATGAGTTTTTACTCTTACGAAAACCGTTTTGAATCAACTCAGCCAATTGGTCAACCTCGGTTGTAATTTCGGGGATAATCGCCGCTTCAGCTCCCGATGCAATCGCACCGTTAAGCGCAAGAAAACCGGCATCGCGCCCCATCACTTCGATAAAGAACAGTCGTTCGTGGCTTGTAGCAGTGTCGCGAATTTTATCAACGCACTCCATGATAGTGTTAAGTGCCGTATCATACCCTATCGTGAGGTCAGTGCCATATAGGTCATTGTCGATTGTTCCCGGAAGTCCTATAATGGGGTAATTAAACTCGTTGGCAAAAATGCGAGCACCGGTCAACGAGCCGTCGCCACCTATCACCACAAGAGCATCAATACCATGAGAACAAAGAGTGTCGTAAGCTTGCTTACGCCCTTCGGGTGTAGTAAATTCCTTACAGCGAGCCGTTTTGAGGATAGTACCTCCCATTTGTATAATATTCGACACATTTTGAGTCTTAAACTCCACAATTTCATTGGTAATCATACCTTTGTACCCGCGATAGATACCTTTCACTTTAAATCCGGCGTAGATGGCCGAACGGGTTACGGCACGAATTGCCGCATTCATACCGGGTGCATCTCCTCCCGATGTTAAAATCCCTATACATTTAATCTCTGCCATAACTTAATGGTTTAAATGAATCACATATTTATTACTGCAAAGATAACACAAAAATACACATAAATCATAACAGAATTATCATAATTAAGTTTAACGAAGTACACTTTTGAGGCTATCATCACGTTGAATTAGTATATGATAATTAAAAGCATTATCTTTGTAGTCTAGAAATTATCACCGAGAATATGCTTAAAAAAATTTTACAATATGGCGTGCCGTTGATTATCAGCATAGGATTATGCTATCTACTTTTTACCGGCATTGATTTCAATGAGATGATTGAAACTATCCGCAATGAATGTAGCTTCGAGTGGATAGGATTGGCTCTTTTTATCAGTTTATTCTCACATGTGTTTCGTGCCATGCGATGGCGCATTCAACTACAAGCGCTCAACATCAATGCACCTCTATTCCCACTTGTTTTGAGTATTTTCGGCACCTATGCCGTAAATCTCGTTTTTCCTCGATTAGGGGAAGTGTGGCGCACCTCATATATCGCACAACGTCAAAATGCCCCATTCACAAGCGTTTTTGGGTCAATGGTAGCCGACCGATTGGCCGATACCGTCACGGTATTAATCCTCACCCTCTCCACATTTTTACTTGCGAGTGGCGCCATCACACAATATTTGTCGCAAAACACCGAAAGTTACGATAAAATCATAGGTCTATTAACATCTCCATGGTTATGGGCTATAGTCATTGCATCCATAGCGATAACATGGTGGATTTTCACAAAGAAACGAGATAATAAAATCATAGGCAAAATAATTGATTTCATAAAGGGCTTATGGGTAGGATTTGCGGCCATTGCAAAGATGAAAGGTAAAGGGAAATGGCTATTACTCACATTTGCGATATGGGGATGCTACTTCATTCAACTATTTGTAGCCTTTTTTGCCTTTAAAGAGACTGCTGCAGTTGTAGAAAACCATGGAATAATAGCCGTGTTGGTGTGCTTTGTTTTTTCAAGCATTGCGATGGGAGTTCCCTCAAACGGCGGAATAGGGCCATGGCAATGGGCTGTTATCTTTGGATTAAGCATCTACGGATTACCCACCGACGGCATATCTTTAGCGTTTGCCAATCTTGTCCTGGGGTCTCAAACTCTCCTTCTTATCATCTTGGGCATCTTCACGTTTATCGCCGTAGCCCTCGACAAACGCAACAAAGTCAATCTTTAGTAGTTGTCATAGCCCCTCGTATTTCCAAATTGAGCAAATATCGTTTTGCATCAACACCACCTGCATATCCTGCCATATCACCATTCTTAGCCACCACTCTATGACACGGCACAATGATTGACATCGCATTGGCACGACATGCCGATGCCACTGCTCTAACCGCCCGAGGATTGCCTATCCTATTGGCAAGTTCTGAATATGAAACCGTAGTTCCATAACCGACAAACTGCAATTGCCTCCACACTTGGCGCTGAAAATTAGTGCCAACCATTAACAACGGCAAATCAAAGGAGTTTTGTTGCAACAAAAAATACCGTTGAAGTTGCGACATTGCTTGCTCTAAAAATGGGGTAACCGCCTCTTCATTGCGAGCATTCAAGCCTTTTATGATGCGATTAAGGATAATTTCTTGTCGCTTCTCGGCAAACCAGTCACACATACATAAATGCCCTTCGAAATCACCAAGCAGCAACACTCCGCATGGTGAATTAAACTTGCATATATTAACAACCCTTCCTTTATTCATCACTCAAAAAAACAAATTTTATCGGTTCAAGATATAACCCTCACACAAATATAATGTTATTATACCAAGAAAATGCAATTAAAGTGATAAAATTAAATTTTTAATCTCATAATATCCAATTCTATTTATTATCTTTGTGTCTTAAACCTATAAATTGAGGAATTATGAAAGTGAAGAAACTATTATTTCCATTGATAATGATGCTACTCATGTCAGTATCATTAACTTCGTGTATCGACGACGATGATGAACCTTATTACTCACCACTGACAGGAAGTTGGGAATTGCTCGAAGATTCATATGGCATTGTGCCTCAATACGAAATCAATTATTTCCATTTCTATCCCGATGGCCGAGGTGATTATGAAGCCTACGACAATTATGGACGTTGGAGTAATTGGAAATTTTGGTGGGACGACTACGGACGTTATGACAATACCGTAGAAATACAATTTTCAGACGGCACTGTTTGGACCTACTATTGGGAAATCAATCGCGGG
This sequence comes from Muribaculaceae bacterium, assembly GCA_045576735.1. Classification (GTDB taxonomy): domain Bacteria; phylum Bacteroidota; class Bacteroidia; order Bacteroidales; family Muribaculaceae; genus RGIG4079. Next base: position 33,894 of record JAZNGZ010000046.1, on the reverse strand, counting down.
TATCTATACCTCTATGACTATTGGGATAGCCGCATATACTACATTTACCGTCCTGTATATTAATATTCTAAGATAGATATGCCAGAAAATGCGCCAAACACCAAGTGGACCGAGATAGAACTTCTGCCCGAATGGGACGAGGAGTTTTATGACGTGTATACCGCAAAGAAGTATGGCAAATGGCTGATGCTCAAAACACTCAAGCCTCAATATCGCGGCATAGAAAAGTATGAAGCGATGATTGAGAAAGAATTTGACATCAGATACAATTTGGCGCACCCCCACATCGTGATGATTAATGACTTTGAGGAGGTGCCGGGTATAGGTCGATGTATAATCACCGATGATGTATATGGCGATTCCCTTCGCAAGCTCATCGATGAAAAGAGAGTAACAGCCAAGCACGTAGAACAATTACGTCATCAATTGGTGAGCGCGATGGACTATATACAGTCAAATCACATTGTGCATCATCCCATTCGTCCCGAACGAATTATTTTCACTGAAAACATAGGCAATCTAAAGCTTATCGATGTGGGATTTGACCAAAAAGAACATCTTGAGCCCACCGATGCTGCCGACGACATCTACAACTATGGCATGGTACTAAAAGAAGTGCTCGATAGTGTTGACGATAGTTACCCCAATTTAAGAAAAATCGCCGAGCGATGTACCGACCCCAACAAATCGCGTCGATATCGCGACGTGCAAGACTTGCATCTTGCACTTGAACGCCGGTCGGGCAATCGTCTATACCTCTTGATTATCATATTTTTGACATTGATGATATTGTTCTTAGCGTGGTTAATTATAAGCGATCCACCCACTCTCAATGAACAAACATCATTTAACACTACAACCATTCAATCAGAAAATAATATCACATTATGTCAATTGAAGTAAAAGCTATTAATCCAACTAAAGACGAACTTAAGAAATATATTCAATTTGGAATAGATTTATATAAAGGTAATGATTGTTACGTGCCACCGTTATTTTTTGACGAAATTGACACGTTACGACCCGATAAAAACCCTGCATTTGACTTCTGCAAAGCCCAATCGTTCATGGCTTATCGCGATGGTCAACCGGTGGGGCGCATCACTGCCATTATCAACGAAGTAGTAAATAAACGCACCGGCAACAACACCATGCGTTTTGGCTGGGTTGACTTCATTGACGACAAAGAGGTTGTTGACGCACTATTTAAAGCCGCCGAAGACTGGGGACGCCAACAAGGCATGACCTCAATCATAGGTCCAATGGGATTTAGCGATATGGACCACGAAGGAATGCTCGTTGAAGGCTTCAACGAACTAGGCACAATGGCAACAATATACAATCATGCCTATTATCCCACACATATGGAACGCATGGGATATGAAAAAGATGCCGACTGGGTGGAATTCCGCATCACAATCCCCGATTCTGTCCCTGACAAATATCAACGCATCGCCGATATAGTGCGTAGAAAATTCAATCTTCGCACCGTTAAATTCACCTCGCGCAAAAAGCTTAAAGACACTTATGGTCAAGCTCTCTTTGAACTCATCAACGATGCCTACGACAAACTTTATGGATATTCGCCATTGACTCAACGCCAAATCGACTACTACATTGGTATGTATCTCAGTTTCTTGCGATTAGAGGATGTAAGTGTTATTGTTGACGAAAACGACAAATTGGTAGGAGTAGGAATTTCAATGCCCTCATTCTCTCGCGCACTTCAAAAAAGTAAAGGAAAACTATTCCCAATGGGTTGGTGGCACTTGATGAATGCGATGAAAGGAAAAACCGACACTGTCGACTTGATGCTCATCGCCATTTCAAAAGAATATTTAGGCAAAGGAGTGAATGCTCTTCTATTTACCGATCTTCTTCCCGGATACATCCGCCATGGATATAAATGGGCCGAAAGTAATATCGAGCTCGAAGATAATTCAAACGTTCAGAAACAATGGGAATACTTTGATTATCGTCAACATCGTCGTCGCAGAGCTTATAAAAAGAGTCTATAATGAACCAGATTATAATTATTGTTGGGCTAATATTGCTCAACGGAATATTTTCAATGTCGGAAATTGCGATTATCTCTGCTCGCAAGTCTAAGTTAGAGAAAGACAGCAAAAATGGCAATAAATCGGCACAAACAGTGCTGAAACTTGCTACCGACCCCGACATATTCTTGTCGACTATTCAGATAGGGATAACCCTTATAGGCATTCTCACCGGTATGTTTTCGGGCGATGCCCTTGCCGAGAGTTTCGGTTCGATTATTGCCTCGTTGCTAGGTATAGATGCCTCAATCGCTGCGAGTGTGGCACAAGTCACTATTCTCATCCTTGTCACTTATCTCACACTTGTGCTTGGCGAATTAGTTCCAAAACGCATAGGAATGGCTGCAGCCGACCGCATAGCTCGCATAATGGCACGCCCCGTATATTGGCTATCGGTTGTAACAAAACCGGCAGTGTGGCTACTAGCTAAAAGCACTTCGCTATTAGTTGCTATCTCGGGGATAAAACAAGATGACAACAAAGTTACCGAGGAGGAAATCAAATCAATGATTCAAGAAGGAACTGAGGGGGGTGAAGTGCAAAAAGTGGAACAAGACATAATGGAACGAGTGTTATTAATGGGGGATATGAAAGTGAGTTCCATTATGACTCACCGCTCCGACTTAGTGTGGATTGACACTAATGCCACTGCAAGCGAAGTGGATTTCCTTATTCACTCTAACCTTCACGACTATTACCCTACTGCTAATGGCTCCCTAGACGACGTTGTAGGATTCGTCTCTCTAAAAGACATCATACGCACTATTGACAACCAAGACTTCTCAATAAAAAACATCACACAACCTGCTACTGCTTTCCACCAAGAGATGAGCCTTTATAATGGATTGGAAAAACTCAAAGAAGAAGGGCACACAGGATGTGCTCTAGTATATGATGAATTTGGTCAATGCCAAGGCATCATCACCCTTCGCGACATCCTAGAAGGGCTTATAGGGCTTGTTAACACCGAGCACGAGGAATCTCAGATAATCGAACGCGAAGATGGAGGTTGGCTCATTGACGGACAATGTACATTCTACGATTTTCTAGTTTATTTTGAGATTGAAGACGACACTACCGACACCGATTATAACACCATTAGCGGCTTGATATTGTCGCAAATTGACAATATGCCTCAAAGTGGCACAAAGGCTAAATGGCGTAATTTCATCTTTGAAGTAATTGACATCGATGGTGCTCGCATCGACAAAGTACTTGTTACTCGCAATTAATCTATCAGATAGACTACAAAATAAACACGGCGGGGTATCATTCATTAAGATCCCCGCCTTATTTATTCGTCGATAGCAAAGACTATCCCATGAAACTCACCACTTGACCTTCTTGGTTTGTGGCATTCTCATTATTGTGAGGCTTAGTTGCCGGGGCAACATCAACTCCTTCAGCTAGAGCCTTAATGCGCGAGCGCAAATCAGCAGCAATGTTCTTTTCTCGATTGAATGTGGGGTTTGACTCAATCGTTTCAATAATTGAATCATCATCCATCGATTCACGATTTAGCAAAATATATCGCTGTTTATGCAAATCTTCGATAGTGTCGTGTCCATAAACTTCTTTTATGCGGTCGGGGTCCTCACTTATTACAGTAGAAGTAGAAACGATAGCAGGTTCAATAAAATTAACATTATTATTCTCCTCCTCTTTAATTTCCACATCAAATCCGGCAGCCAAAATTGTTATTTTCACTTGTTCGCCTAGAGAATCGTCGATTGTAGCTCCCCAAATTATATCTACACCCGGATTAATGTTTGACACAAACGAAGTGATTTCGGCAGTTTCGTGCATTGAGTATTTATTTTCGGCTTTGCTCGAGAAGTAAATATTAAACAGCAACTTCTTAGAAGTCATCACATTTCGGTTCTTTAACAATGGCGAATTGAGAGCTTCTTCAAATGCTTTTGTTACGCGTTTTTCACCTTCGCCATAACCACTTGAAATTATCGCCGGACCACCATTACGCAATGTAGTATCGACGTCATTAAGGTCGAGGTTGATATATCCCTCAATCGTGATGAGATCAGATATGCTCCGCACTGCAGTTGTCAATGTGTCATCGGCCTTACCAAACGCATTAAGGAAATCCAAATCCTTGTAAATATCGCATAGTCGTTGATTGTTCACCACCAACAAAGCATCGACATATTTACTCATCTCCTCAACTCCGTCAAGGGCTTTTAATATCTTAGTATTTCCCTCAAAAAGGAACGGAATGGTAACGACACCCACTGTTAGCAAGCCACGTTCTTTTGCCATTTTTGCCACAATTGGCGCAGCACCGGTACCGGTTCCGCCACCCATCCCGGCAGTAACAAATACCATCTTTGTGCGTTCATCAAATAAATCTTCTATCTCTGACGCACTTTCTTCTGCTGCAAGTCGAGCCACACTTGGGACATTACCGGCGCCAAGTCCTTTAGTCACCGTTGGGCCCAAGAGTAGTTTTCGTTGTATAGGCGAATTTTTCAAGGCCTGACGGTCGGTGTTACAAACTACAAAGTCAACGTTTTCAACTTGAGACTTAAACATATTATTTATGGCATTATTGCCACCACCCCCCACTCCGATAACCATAATTTCGGAGGTAGCATCTTGCTTCATTACAAAATCGCAATCTTTATCTATATCTTCAATGCTCATATTAATCCTCTATATATTGTTGTTTGTACCACTTATTTATTTCTCGTCATTTTCTTCTTCATCATCAAACTCGTCATACTGCTCTGAAATGAGTTCATTTAGTTTATCCTTAATAGCCTGATAGAAAAACAATCCTTTCTTTTTACCAATGGCAAACGGACTCTTCTTGGAAACGACTTTTTTATTTTCGGCCACTTCATCTATTTCTTTATTGTCTTCTTTGATGCGATTATTTAAATCATCATCGTCTTCATCCATTTCGTCTTCATTATCGTCTGCATCATTTTCATCATCTTGCGGTGTATTTTCTATTGACAAAGGCTCAGAATTGCTATTATTTGACGACATTTCAATGATTTCCTCTTCTTCGATTACCTCCTCTTTAGGTGACACCGGTGTTAACATACATTCAACAATGGCATCTTGATTTGATTGAGTTGCAGCATATAAAATGGCTACAATATCAATCACATCGGTAGGCTGAATGCTATTGTCGGCAATCTGTATTTTAGTTGGAATCATACCGCTACGCACTTTAAATGAGCTATATGACTCAAGTAATGTATTGAATCCGGCTAGTTTAGCGCCACGACCCACAACAACAATACCTCCCGACAAATCTGAAGCCTTATAATTTGCATCTTTGATTTGGGCTGTGATATTAGCCACAATTTCTCCGGCACGATATTGAGCCAAATTTAGCACCTCAACATCATCAACATTATCGATAATGCCAGTATATTGACCGCCGCCTGCTGTTTCTTGTGGATTAGCATTAATATAACTACATTTAACCATCTCAGCATGATCTTCAGTTATGCTCAATGAAGCGAGGTCGCGTGTTATGTTTCGAGAGCCCAAAGGAATTGTCACCAACGATTGCAACACACCCGACTTGTGTATTGACACCGTTGTAGTTTCGGCTCCAAAGTCGACAAGCACACACCCCAATTGCATCTCTTTAGATGTCAATACGAGCTGAGCTATCGCCATTTGTCGCACGATGTAATCGTTGATTGATAATTTAAGTTTCTCTTCGATAACACGATTGAGATTTTTAAATATCTGAGGACGGCAAGCAATTATGTTTAACGCAACCTTTAGGTTGTGTCCATATGTGCCATTTGGATTATTTTGTTTTAAATTATCTACCATAAATCCAATAGGCAACACATCTACAATCTCCTTATCGGCAAATTGCTCTAAGCGCGCCTCATCAAGCAATTGATTAATCACATCATTTGTGATTTCAGTCTCTTCGTCAAACGAAATCTCCAAGTCACGTCGATACGATGCCATAGAGCGTCCGCCCAACGAAACATAAACGGCTTTAACTTTGCGTGGAGCGATATTCACACGAGCTTCAAGTGAAAGAATAATATCAGCAATCACTTGACGCACTTCCTCTACATTTTGAATACAGCCATAGCGCACACAATCGATAGCCTCTCGCTGCTCAACGGCAAGCACTTTCAACGTGCCTAGCTCATCAACAGCGCCTATAGCCCCTTTAATCAGAGAGCTACCTATCTCGACAGCTACAATATATTTTGGTTCCATATCTTAGTTATGTTTTTTATTTGTTTCTTTCTTGTTTTTAGGTTTTTGCTTTGTTTCAGTCTCTTTTTTTTCTGACTTGTTAGTCGTAGCCTTTTCTTTCTTTTTCTCTGATGACGAAGGAGACTTTTTATCATTAGACGAGGTTGACTCTTTCTCATCTGACGTGGTTGTCTTTTTCTCATCCGACGATTGTGGATTATTTGCATCTTCTTCAACCGTTACAGGAGTATGCGCCGGCAATCGCGTCACATCCATCGAGCTCACCGACACCACTTCATTATCGATAGAATCGGCTCGAGTATACTGCACTGTGTGTTTACGTTTATCGCGTCGAGTAGCCACCACTTGCCCTCGCCATTTTACCGAAATTGTATCGTAATAGGTCCACCCTTTTACAGGCATCACGTCTTTATATATCGTCTTAATGCGTTGAAACTTATTTTCAATTAAAGAAGTGTCACCAAAGTTTATCACATGGCCCTTAATCATGGGCGAAATAATAATATCGTGATTTGAATCGACTTTTATCCCCGAGATAAGAGAATTCCACAACGAATCGGCTTGCACATATGTCAACACCGGTAACATCGTTGTAGCCAAGAAGGTGGAATCAAATTGCCCCGAAATTATGGGCACATCTACTTGATACCTTATATCGGCCACCATCTTCTTGCCATCTTTATTGATATAATATGATTTATTATCCTCAAATATTCGAGCCACGGGAATCAATGGCGTAACCTCTATTCTTAATCGAGAATTATTATAAATCACACAGTTGACACTTTCAATCTTATCAATGGCATTTAGTCGTTGCTCTATCTCATAAGTATTAATCTCTTTGAGCGATTTTTTTAGGAAACAATTGTCATCGTTGCCTATCTCTAGGTTTATATCCTCAGCAGTGACGAATTTAAGACCTTGCCGGTCGTTTATTATAATATCCACACCCTTACACAAGTCATTTTGTGACCTATGTGAGATATAAAAACCCATAGTGACAAGATATGCCACTAAAACCATTGATAATATGCACCACAAAAGTGTTTTTTTATTCATTTCCAGCAACTAAGTCACATATTTGTGGTAGGTAATTACAAATATCACCGGCTCCCACTGTCAACAAGATGTCGAATCCTTGATTTTTTATCGTATCTACTAGTTCTTCTTTATCAATTAATGTTTTTGATTCACAGGTGATTGCGTCAAACACTATTTGAGAGGTCACTCCGGGAATAGGAAGCTCTCGAGCCGGATAAATATTGAGCAACACCACATCATCGGCAAGCGAAAGCGCTTGAGCAAATTCGGGGGCGAAATCGCGTGTGCGTGAATACAAGTGTGGTTGGAACGCAACTGTCAATTTTCGTCCGGGATAAAGCGACTTTACCGAATTGATTGATGCAGTCAATTCATCGGGATGATGAGCATAATCATCAATGATAGCTCTACCATTTTCACCCGATTCTTTGAGCCAAAACTCAAAACGACGTTTTGGGCCCATAAACGAAGCCATTGCTTGAGTTGCCTTATCGGCTTGCATGTCACCGGTGAGGAAGCATCCGGCTAACGATGCTATCGCATTTTCAATATTTATTTCAACCGGCACTCCCAATTCGATGTCTTTGATAACCGAACCATCACAAGCCACAAAGTCAAAAGTGATGGTACCATTGCCACGGCGTATATTTTGAGCGTGAAAATCACCTGCATCGCGCGAATAGGTATATACTTTTACCCCGGGGGCTACACGTGGCTTCACTTTCAATCCTTCATGAAGCACCAATGCCCCATCGGGACGAATTAACTCGGTAAAATGCGCAAAACTTTCGAGATAAGCCTCTTCTGTTCCATATATATCAAGATGATCAGGGTCAGTTGAAGTAATAACTGCAATGTAAGGCACTAGTTGGTGGAATGAACGGTCATACTCATCAGCCTCGATAACCGAATAGGGAGATGTTTCGCTCAACAATAAGTTGCTATTGTAGTTGCGAAGAATACCGCCAAGGAATGCATTGCAACCCACTTCACAAGTGTGAAGGATGTGGGCAGCCATCGACGATGTCGTGGTTTTGCCGTGAGTACCCGCAAAACACAACCCTTTAGAGTCGCGAGTAATCATCCCCAGCACCGCTGCACGTTTAAGAATCTCAAAACCACCTTCACGGAAGAAGTTAAGTCCTTTGTGGTCAGAAGGTATTGCAGGAGTAAATACTACCAATGTAGTATCGGGATTCTTAAAATCCTCAGGTATTAAGTCAACGTTATCGTCATAAACTATTGCTACACCTTCCTCTTCAAGCGCTTTTGTAAGAGCTGTGGGAGTGCGGTCATAACCTGCAACTTTGTATCCTTTAGAAAGGAAATAACGTTCGAGAGCCGCCATACCTATTCCTCCGGCTCCAACAAAATATATGTTAGTTTTTTTATTATCCATTTTATATATCTTTATTTCAGCAATTTATAAATTTCATCTACAATTTTCTCATCAGCGTCAACAAGAGCCATTTTCTTAATATTTGACGAAAGTGTTTGACGACGATTATCATCGGCTAACAATTCTTTCACCTTTGAGGTCAATTCATTACGACAATCGGCATCAAGAATCATCACTGCAGCATCTTTATCAACAAGCGCTTGGGCATTTTTGCGTTGATGATCCTCTGCCACATTGGGCGATGGAACCAATATCACAGGCATCCCTAGTAATTGTAACTCTGAGATTGTTCCGGCACCGGCACGCGACACAACCAAATCGGCTGCACGATAAGCCACATTCATATCCGAAATAAATGCTGTTGCCTTTACTCCCTCTTTTCCTTGTGCCACAGCCTCACATTCTTGCGCATAAAATTTACCTGTTTGCCACAACATCTGAGCTCCGGTTGCGAGAACCTCATCGAGCGCAATAGCAACACTATCATTAATTGTTCTCGCTCCAAGACTACCACCTACAACAAGCACAAGCTTGCGTGATGGGTCAAAGCCTAATTGTTCCTTAGCTTGAGCTTGCGTTAAATCACAATTTAAAATATTAGCTCGCACCGGGTTTCCGGTTAACACAATCTTATCGGCAGGAAAAAAGCGTTCCATACCCTCATAAGCCACACATATTGCGCCTGCCTTTTTTGCTAAAAGCTTGTTTGTTACTCCGGCATAAGAATTTTGCTCTTGCAACAACGTGGGCAGACCAGCCTTTTGAACGGCTTTCACAATAGGGCCACTTGCATAACCTCCCACACCTATTGCAATATCGGGGTTAAAATCGCGCATCACCTTGCGAGCCTTGCGAGTACTTTTCCACAATTGAATAAGCACTTTTATGTTGCGCCACAATCGTTTGCGGTCAAATCCACACACTGGCAATCCCACTATATCATATCCGGCAGCCGGCACACGTTCCATTTCCATACGATTTTCCGCTCCCACAAAAAGGATTTCGGTATTTGGATCACGGCGTTTGAGCGCATTTGCTATTGACAAGGCCGGGAAAATGTGACCACCGGTGCCTCCTCCGCTTACTAATACTCTATATGTTTTTTTATCTTTCATATCAACACGTGTTTCTTATAATTGACTAGGATTTTCGGCACGCACATCTTCGGGCAATGCACTGATTTCCTTATTAATATCTTTCTTGTTTGACTTCTTTCGCGCAGCAAAACGGCTTACGCTCAACATCACTCCTATGGCCAACGAAGTGATTAATATCGACGTTCCTCCTGCCGAAATCAATGGCAACGGCTGTCCTGAAACCGGGAACACCCCCGATACAATTGCCATATGGAATAGTGCCTGATAAGTTATATACAATGCCATGCCAAGCACCAATAACATGGGAAACGCTCGCGAACATTGCGAGGCAATACCGGCTGCACGACCTAATAGAGACAAATACAATAGTAACACAACAATACCTCCCACTAAGCCCATGTCTTCTATGACTATGGCATAGATATAATCGGAATAAGCCAATGCCAATCGTGCCGATTCACGAGAGTTACCCGGAAGCACTCCAAAAACTCCGCCATTGGCTTGCGCTATATATGAATACTGTTCTTGGCGATTGGTTTTGTCTATTTTTCGCTCCCATTTGGGAATTGAGTCATTCCAACGGATTAAACGAGGTAGAAGCACCTCAACAACCCTATCGGCGGTTCTTGAGTCATCTTTTCCCTCACTAGCCAATTGTTCGGTATTTTCTGAGGCTGACTTTTTAGGTGCCATAAGTATTTTTATACCCAAATAACCTCCACCTAACAAGATGAACACACCTGCCACTATTAATAGCTTTTTAAATTGTACCCCACCAATTATCATTAATGAGACACATACCAACACTAGCAAGATTGTATTTGTAATACCTTGCGATATCAATAAGCTACTGAATACCAACACTACAATTATAGAAATCCATATTCCGGCATTGGATACTCCTTTCTTGTTTTTAAGCTGGGTGCGCGACAACACAAGTGCTACCATAGCCACAGCCGAAATCTTTACAAACTCGGCCGACTGCAGTTCCATAAAACCTATATCCAAACTGCGTAATGCATTGTTTCGCTCGGTTCCAACAAATAGCACTAGAAGCGCCAACACTATCGACAACAAGGCAAATAGTGGTGTGGCTAAAACAAATTTATTATAAGGTACACGCTGAACTAAATAAATAACAATAAACCCAAACCCCAAATGAAGGCATTGTTTCATAAGAGGTCCAATGATGTTGGCCGATGACACCACCGATGATGCAGCGCTATAATGTTCCACTACCGAAATTACACATAGTGTTATATATATAGCCCACAAATATTTATCGGCGGGGGGCACCTTTTCATATCCCTCCGGAACCGGTTTTTTATTTGGTTTATATTCAGCGCTCATTACTAGATTAAATTATTTCTTTAACGATTTAACCACTGCTTTGAATTGCTCACCACGATCCTCGTAACTTTTAAACAAATCAAAGCTTGCGCAACATGGAGATAACAACACCGTGTCGCCTGGTTGAGCGATGCGTTCACATTCAGCTACTGCTTCTTCTATTGAATGAGTATCGCTTATAACAGATACTTTTCCGGCGAAGAAATCAAGCAATTTGGCATTATCTTTACCCATGCACACTATCGCTTTCACTTTCTCTTTTACCAAAGGTTCTATTTCGGAATAATCATTCCCTTTATCTTTTCCTCCAAGGATGAGGATCGTATTTTTCGACACACTCTCAAGAGCATACCAACATGAGTTAACATTGGTAGCCTTAGAGTCATTGATATATTTCACTCCATTAATAGTATCGACATACTCCAATCGATGCTCAACGCCTTCAAAGTTTGACAAGGCTCGGCGAATATCCTCCTTTTTTATGTCGAGAAGACAAGCCGACAACCCTGCAGCCATTGAGTTGTATAAGTTGTGTAAGCCACTCAACGCCAAGTCGGCACGAGGCATATTCAATGATGTAGCCGGAGTGTTTATGATAAGATTATTCTCAGCATCGATATATGCTTGAGTGTTTTCTTCTTGTTTCTCAGCAAATGGGAATAATTGTGCTTGAGTTTCAATATCACGCAATTGAGCCTCAATCACTGGGTCGTCTTGCCAGAAGATAAACGCATCATTCGATGTGAGATTTTGTAGTATGCGGAACTTGGCATTAACATAGTTCTGCATTTTATAGTCATAGCGGTCGAGGTGGTCGGGAGTGATATTCATCAATACCGCAATGTGAGCTTTGAAATCATACATGTTCTCCAATTGGAAACTGCTTAATTCCACTACATACACATCATGTTTCTCATATGCCACTTGAAGAGCCAAGCTCTTACCCACATTTCCGGCAAGTCCCACATTCACACCTGCATCTTTTAGCACATGATATGTGAGCATTGTAGTAGTGGTTTTTCCATTACTACCTGTGATACACACCATCTTGGCATCGGTGTATCTTCCCGCCAATTCTATTTCAGATATTACAGGAATATTCTTTTCAGCTATTTTGACCATCAAAGGAGTAGTAGGAGGAATACCGGGGCTTTTAACAACCTCATCGGCATCAAGAATCATAGATTCGGTGTGAGTTCCTTCCTCCCAAGGGATTTGTGCTCCATCGAGTGCATCTTTATACTTTTGCGCAATCTTTCCCATGTCGGATAGGAACACTTCCATCCCTTTGACTTTCCCAAGGATAGCAGCGCCAACACCACTTTCTCCTCCTCCTAGTACTACTAGTTTTTTAGTTTTCATAATATTATCTAATCTTTAATGTCACAAATGTTATTACTGCAAGAAGAATAGCTATAATCCAGAAACGGATTACGATTTTTGTCTCGGGTATAGCATGGCGCGGATGATTAAACAATACATCCTCACAATTATTGGCCGCCGTTTGGAAATGGTGATGAATAGGTGTCATTTTAAACACTCTTTTGGGCTTGCCCGTCAATCGTCGTGTCAACTTAAAGTATGCCACTTGAATCACTATCGAAAGGTCTTCAAGATAGAATAATGCACAAAGAATAGGCAACAATAATTCCTTGTGAATAACAATCGCACACACAGCTATGATACCACCTATTGTAAGCGACCCGGTGTCGCCCATAAACACTTGAGCGGGATAGGCATTGTACCACAAGAACCCTATCAACGCCCCTATAAATGCGGCCATAAACACTACCATTTCACCACTTCCGGGCAGATACATAATGTTGAGATATGATGAATAAATCACATTACCACCCAGATATGCGATTATGGCTAGCGCTATTGCCGCTATCGCCGAGGTGCCCGTGGCCAGTCCATCGAGCCCGTCGGTGAGATTGGCTCCATTTGAGGTTGCCGTAACCATAAATATGGTAATCAATATAAACAATATCCAAGCGGCAGGAGTAGACCACTCGCCCAACCACTCGGTAAACATCTCATAGTCAAGGTTATTGTTTGCAACAAAAGGTATGGTTGTTTGCAAATCTTTTACCTCTTGATGATCATATACTGTTGTGACAACTCTACCATCTTCATCTAATTTCTCATGATTATGACTCATTGTCATGTCGGGGCTAAGATACATGGTGACACCCACAATGAGACCAAGCCCCACTTGACCGGCAATTTTAAACTTGCCTTTCAAGCCGTCTTTGTCTTTTTTGGCCACTTTGATATAATCGTCAAGGAAGCCAAGCGCTCCTAGCCACACTGTTGAGCCAATCATCAACAACATATATATATTTGACAAATCGCCAACCAACAAGCATGGCACTAATATTGCTATTATTATGATGATGCCACCCATTGTTGGCGTACCCTTTTTCTGATTTTGCCCCTCTAGACCCAAATCTCGTATTATTTCACCCACTTGCATCAATTGAAGGCGATTGATAATCTTACGACCAAAGACAATGGCTACAAGTAACGATATTACAAGCGCAACTCCAGCTCTAAATGAATAATAGGTCATCAAACGAGCTCCTGGAAAGTCAATCTCATTAAGATATTCAAATAAATAATTCAGCATAACCTATGTGATTTTTAATTATTTTTCCATTTTAAAAATATCAGTAACTACTTCTCGGTCATCAAAATGATGCTTTACACCTTTTATTTCTTGATAGTCCTCATGACCTTTTCCGGCAATTAGTATCACGTCGCCTTTTGTTGCTAACGCTGCAGCGGTGCGAATTGCCTCGCGACGATCCGAGATGCTAAGAGTCTTAGCTCGTCCTGCGTCATCAAGACCCGCTTCCATATCGCGTAAAATATCAAGAGGGTCCTCATCGCGTGGATTATCTGATGTAAGTATCACCCTCTCACTACGAGCAGCGGCTTCTTGTGCCATAATGGGACGTTTCCCTTTATCTCGATTGCCTCCGGCACCTACCACAGTGATGATATTTCCATTATTTCCTATTACATCACGAATGGCGTTTAGCACATTTACCACCGCATCGGGAGTGTGGGCATAGTCTACAATAGCAGTATACCCCTTAGGAGAGTGGAATGCTTGGAAACGACCGGCTACCGGCATCAAACGGCTCATATTCACAATCACTTGCTCCTCATCCCATCCCAATAGAATAGAAATTGCATATACGGCCGTGAGATTATAAGCATTGAATTTGCCGGTGAATAGCACTTCTACCTCACGTTTATTAAATGTCATCAACGTACCATCGAGACGGCTCTCAATTATGCGACCCATAAAATCGGCTTGAGAACGTAGAGAATATCTTTTTTTATCGGCCATGGTGTTCTGCAACATCACTTCGCCCACCTTATCATCAATATTGGTCAATGCAAAAGCTCCCTTAGGCAACATGTCGAAAAACATTTTTTTTGCCTCAAGATAAGCATCAACAGTTTTGTGATAGTCGAGATGATCACGTGTGAGATTTGAGAACGCTCCACCCACAAACTTCAATCCGGCTATACGATGTTGATGCGCAGCATGAGAGCTCACCTCCATCACGGCATATTCGCAACCGGCCTCAACCATACGAGCCAATAAAGAGTTAAGGCTCAATGGATCGGGGGTTGTGTGGGTTGCAGGCACAGCCACATCATCAACATAGTTACACACAGTTGAAAGCAATCCGGCTTTATATCCCATCAATCGTGCCATCTCATATATTAGAGTGGCAGTTGTGGTTTTACCATTTGTGCCGGTCACACCCACAAGTTTCAACTTGTGAGAGGGGTTATCATGCCATTGTGAAGCCAGAAATCCCAATGCTACCGCACTATTATCAACCTTTATATATGTCACATTTGATTCTTTTTTATCGGGGAGTTGCTCACAAACTATTGCCGCAACACCTTTACCCTCGAGCTGAGAAATATATTTATGCCCATCGACATTTACACCTTTTACTGCCACAAACATCATATCTTTGCCCGCTACACGCGAATCGCTCACAATATCGCATATCATAACCTCATCGTTGCCTATGACCTCGATGGGAGTGATTGATTTTAGCAATTCAGATAGTTTTTTCATATCTATATAATTATATTAAAAATCGGTCAATATTAATTTAACTGCATCTCCTTTTGAGTAATTGGAGCCCGGCTCAGGGTATTGCTCTTTCACATACCCCGATCCTTCAAATTGTACTGTAAGTCCGGCTCGCTCAAGTTTAACGACTGCCTCACGAATACCCATTCCCAACACCGAGGGAACACCTCTTTCAACACTCGATCCCTTAATGCGATTCATTTTCTCTATATTAAATCCACTTTGGATATGATCATATCGCGATGTATAATTTGTGGCATATAATGTCGGACTATTATTTGCCGATGTTTTTCCAGCCTTATAATCACTTGTGTTATCGAGCATGCCTCGTGAGTACATCTTCAATGCGATTTCCTTAAGCACCGATCCACTTGAAGCAGCTGCACCTACATCACTATTATCTCCCTTGGGATAAAAAATCATCACAAAACAAGAATATTTAGGTTTATCGGCAGGGAAATATCCACAGAATGACAATCTTTTACGACTCTTATCATAGGTTCCCGGGGTTCCCTTAGGCCAGGGACGGCCATAAATGTCGTGAGTTCTCACCTCACCTGATTTTTTGATAACAGGATTTTCTATCACCGCATTCCCGGTTCCGGTTTTCCCTACGATTTTCACTACCGGCGATTGCAATATCTTAGCAGTCCCATTCTTTCCCCACACCACTCGCTCGAGCATTTGATGTAAAATCTTCACATTCTTTTCGCTTGCAATGCGGTCGCGAATATAAGAAACGGGTATTACCGAATCAATCCCATTTCCCATAATATTTGTCACAAAACGCGGACGCACATATTTGCCTCCATTTGCAATAGCATTATATATCGATAATGTATAAATAGGAGGAATTTCCGAAGCATATCCATAGGTCATACGTGCCACGTCAACAAAAGCACCTTTATCCCTAATAGGAATATAGGGAGTTTTGGCTCCCGCAATATGCAAATCCATGGGCTCTAAAAATCCTATTTCGGCAAGCATTTCTTTAAACTCGGCGGGATATTTGATATTAGGCATCATCAATTTTGTCATACCTATATTTGACGACCGTTCGATAATTTCCCATATAGGCATTGTGTTGACCGGGCTACAATCCGATATTGGGTTTACATCATTTCCACCATAGTAATATTTAGCTCCGGTAGATATTTCTCTATTGAGATTAGGAGCCCAACCCTTTTCTAGAGCTATGAGCATTGATATGGGTTTCATTACCGATGATGGTTCAAAACCTCTTACCGCACGATTCATTCCCTCAATATATTGTGTTTGTGAAGGGGACAATTCAAGATTACTAATAGCCTTTATGTCGCCTGTTTCAACATCCATTAATATTGCAACTCCCCAGTCGGCATTATTTTTAGCCAATACGGCCTCCAACTCGGTCTCAACAATATCTTGCATCTTTACGTCAATGGTTGTTTTGATGGTATATCCATTGATAGCAGGAGTATCAACCCAATTGATTGTATTTTTATTTACAGGCATAATGCGCGACACCCCGGGCTTTCCATACAACAGTGAGTCGAGGTCTTTTTCCAATCCGCTATAACCATGATGCTCACCATTTTCATCCTCAGTAAGGGTGCCCACACTACGCAAAGCCATCTTTCCATAAGGATTGCTACGACGCACCTCTTCCTCCAATCTTATCCCACACTTATTTTTATAGGGATTATTAAGGAATGGGAACGTGCGGATACGCAAATAGTCATTGTAACTTATGTTTTTAATCAAAGCAAAACCTCGTGTGCGTTTTTGCTTTGGCTTCGACAACGGCTCTATCAAATGATTTACCCAATCATCTTTCTTTTTTCCAAAATATTTTGTCAAGCTATCAGCCATCTGACTGATTGACTTTGCATATTCTTTATCATTAAACTGCTCACTTCTGAAATCGATACGCACTGTGTAGTATACCACATTTGTAGCCAACACACTGCCATCGCTTGCGAGAATATCTCCCCTCACAGGATTTATAGGTGTTTTAACCGACAATAACGAGTCGGTATGAAATTCCCATTCGGCACGATGGCGCACTGTTGTATCAAACACTTCAGCAATAATTGCAGAAGCAAATAATACAATAAACATTGCTACCAATGCATACCTAAATATTATGCGAGCTTTAAGTTTTTTCATTTAGAGTAAGATATTTTAAAAGGTGGTTGTTCTTGTTTTTTCAAATTCAATTGCAAGGAATCTACGAGGTCTTGCATGGCCGATTCTCGAGTATTTCCCATATACTTACTACGCTCTGAGATACATTGGTTTTTCTTTATCTCCAATTCCTTCTCTAGTTTTTTTATAGTAACCATACGAGTTTGACATTCATACTTATTAGAGATGTAAACCAATATCATGCCCACCAACACAACAATTTTGAGCCAATGACGAGCGAAGAAATCAATGGTCAACAATTGGCCATGGATAATGCGCCAAAACAAACTATGTTTTTTCTTCGTTTTTTTATGTTCGTTTTTTTCCTCTTTCATAGTCTATTCATAATTTTTGTGCCACTCTAAGTTTTGCGCTTCGCGAACGCGGATTTCGCTCTACTTCTTCTTCACTAGGTACTATAGGCTTAGAAGAAAGCAACTTAAATGGCGACAAGCTACGCCCATAAAAGTCTTTTTCTTGTTCTCCACGCAAGTTCCCAGTTTTCATAAAGTTTTTCACCAAACGGTCCTCAAGTGAATGATAGGTAATTATCGCCAATCGTCCACCCTCATTAAGTGCATCTAATGATTGCTGCAAAAATCGTTTCAACACATCAATTTCACCATTAACTTCGATGCGCAATGCCTGAAACACCATAGCCAGTTCCTTCTTTTCTTGGCGAGGATTTATCAACGGCTTCACCACCTCAAGCAATCGTTCAACAGTGTCAATCGACTCTTGAACACGAGCTTTTACTATTACCGAAGCTATTTTTCGTGCATTTTTCAGCTCTCCATAAAGATAAAAAATATCGGCTAGTTCTTTTTCAGTATAATTATTAAGTATCCATGCTGCCGTACGCTTGGCTTTTTGGTTCATACGCATATCAAGAGCTCCCTCAAATCGGAAGGAGAAGCCTCGGTTTTTATCATCAAAATGATGAAACGACACCCCTAAGTCGGCCAAGATGCCATCTACACTTTCCACTTTATAATATCTGAGGAAATTGGACAAATATCGGAAGTTACTATATACAATCGTAAATCGATCATCTTCAAATGCTCGACTCACCGCCTCTTCATCTTGATCAAACGAATATAAATGTCCCTCATTATTTAGGTGCTCAACAATAGCACGAGAATGCCCTCCGCCACCAAAAGTAGCATCAACATAAACACCATTGGGTTTTATGTCTAATGCCAATAGCGTCTCGGGCAGTAGTGCCGGTATGTGATAAACCTCTTGTTGCATAGCCGTTTTTGTGTATTTTCAGTATCTTTTTTATATGTTGTTACAACACTTTTATTTTTTCAGGTTGTAAAGTTACAAAAATTTATTTAGAATTTACATATCTAAATTTTACTATTTATATCATTTTGACAAAAAAGTTATCAACATTTTGCCCAAAACCCACATAAACAGCCACTTTTAAATAAAATGCCGGAATTTCTCCCGGCATTTACATTTGCAAATTTATTAAAGTTTAACACTTGCACTAAATACTACGCTCTATTTATCAAGCTGTAATAGCTTTTCTTTAAGAATTTCAACACCTTGGGTTGCCTTCTTGGCTATAACTTCAACTCCTGCCGGTGTAGTAGCCGGATTGGGATCGATATAATAAACCGGCACTCCCGGACGCACATATCTCAACAACCCTGCAGCAGGATAGACATTCAACGACGTGCCTATAACAACAAACACGTCGGCCTGTTGTACTAAGTCTATAGCCGGTTCAATATTAGGCACTGCCTCTTGAAAGAATACTATATGCGGACGCACAGGATCGCCATATGCATCGCGTGTATCAACCGACGTTTCAAGATTGTCGGCCGTCAGTTCATAAACACGCGAATCAACACGCATGGAACGTATTTTCATCAATTCGCCATGAAGATGCAAAACTTTGCTACTACCTGCTCGCTCATGAAGGTCATCGACATTTTGCGTTATCACATTTACATCATATAAATCCTCGAGCTCAACCAACGCGCGGTGCGCGGCATTTGGCTCCACTTTAATCAATTCTTTACGTCGTGTGTTGTAAAATTCATGAACCAATGCCGGATTACGAGCAAAGCCTTCGGCACTTGCAACATCCATCACCGGATATTTATCCCACAATCCGCCACTATCACGAAATGTAGAGATTCCACTCTCGGCACTTATGCCGGCACCTGTCGATATTACTAATTTCTTTTTCATTAATAGAGTTAATTTATTGTTAAGGAGTTACAAATATAATACTTTTTCAACAGATAAAGTAAATTTATTTAGCGAAATTCAGAAAGATTGATTAATTTTGCAAACTGTATCACATGGCATCAAGCCATATTGTTTAACTAATAACTTTTATTTTGGATATAGACCCTTTACCAGCCACAATGCTGCTGTCACAAATTACGACTATTGACTTTGGTGCAACCCAAATTATTGCCCTCTCTATCGCAGCATTGGCTCTACTTATTTCCGGCTTTATTTCCGGCAGTGAAATTGCCTATTTTTCACTCTCTCCGTCACAACTCGAAGAACTCGAAGACTCTCCCAAAGGTAACATTATCAAAAAATTATTGGCTGAACCTGAACGTCTTTTAGCCACTATTTTGATTGCTAACAACACGGTAAACGTAACCATTGTTATTTTATGCAACTTTGCATTAGGACCAATATTTACCATTTTAGGAGATGTGTTGAGTTTTATTTTGCAAACTGTTATCCTCACCTTCTTAATTCTTTTATTTGGCGAAATTCTTCCAAAACTTTATGCTAATAGCTACGGCATAAAATGGGTAAAACTTGCTTCGGGTGGAATATCGTTTCTCATGAAAATTTTCAACCCTTTGGCATCTCTTTTGATGTGCAGCTCTATTATTGTCAACAAAGTAGTAACAAAAAAGACCGACAACATCTCGGCCGACGAACTAAGCCAAGCGCTTGAAATAACTGATGTTAAGGCCGTTGACGACAAAGAAATGCTCGAAGGTATATTAAAATTCGGCGACAAGACAGTTGATGAAATTATGACACCTCGCGTCGACATCACCGACATCGACATTGACGCTACTTTCGACGAAGTAATGCAAACAGTCATTTCAAGCGGGTACTCACGACTCCCCGTTTACGAAGAAACTCAAGACAACATCAAAGGTGTGCTATATAGTCGCGACCTATTACCATTTATAGGCAAAGAAACCGACTCTTTCAAATGGCAATCTCTTATTCGAAAGCCTTATTTCGTGCCCGAGTCGCGCATGATTGATGATTTGCTCGAAGATTTCCGCAAGCTAAAGATACATTTGGCCATCGTAGTCGATGAATTTGGCGGAACACAAGGAATTGTGTCGCTCGAAGACATCCTTGAAGAAATTGTGGGCGACATCAACGACGAATACGATGAAGAAGAGGTGAATTACAAACGACTTCCCGACAATACATTCATTTTCGATGGAAAAACTATCCTATCCGACTTCTTCAAAATCACCGAGCTCGACGAAAACGACTACGCTCCTATCACCGAGGATGCTGAAACACTTGCCGGCATGCTACTTACCCTCAAAGGGGATTTCCCTAAAGAAAAAGAACCATTGGTTTATGGTCGATGCCGATTCCTCATTCTCGACATTGAGAACCATCGCATTGCAAGTGTGAGAGTTAAAGTAATGCCACAAAATCAAGATTAACAAAATATCATTATTATAATGTCTAAATCACATCGACATAATACTATTACTGCGTTTTTTACAATGCTACCAATATGGATTATGGCTATTGCCACATCTTTGTTTTTTAGCGAATGCGGCGAAGATAAACAAGCAAACATTCCCCGACAAGAAGCATTCCCTAGAATTGAAACTCACGATTCGACATTTACCGAGCTTCCCTCGGCCCCAATGCGATTTGAGATAAGCACCGAAGCCAAAGTTGTGCTCGACTCAGTAAATACAGGCAAGAAAATGGGCGAAAATTCGCGTTGGTTTACCATTTCATACCCCCGATACGACGCTGAAATATACTACACTTTCACCCCCGTAAATTCCGCTTCTCTAGACAAGGTTATCGATAATCGTACCGAACGAATGAAGCTCAACTCGGGAGACCTCACCTCAGAGCTCCTCGAATTAACAAACGCAAACGGATTTAGCTCTCAAATACTCACCACCATCGAGAGCAAAGTTACTCCTATCCAATTCATCTCTACCGACAATAAACATTGGGTTGTGAGTGGCGCAGTACACATCAAAAATCACAATTCCAACAACATTGACTCTATCTCACCGGTTATCAATGTAATAAAACGCGATATTATTCATTCGCTTAAGACCATTAAGATATAATGGATCCTCATTACATCTTTAACGACACTTATATATATATTGAGTCTCTCGATTTCGATATAGATTTTCACCTCGACACTTATAGCGAGGAGTTGAAGGCTCTCACAAATGTCATTACTTCTCCCCGGCGCAAACGCGAGGTCATCATGGCTCACATAATGGTGAAAAAACTCATCTCTCCTCATGCCACAATATGTCACACTCCTCATGGTGCTCCTTTTATAAAGGATTTCGACGGATTTATCTCTATATCACACAGTTCCACCCACATAGCTCTTGCCATAAACCACAACCATCCCATTGGCATTGACCTCGAAAACTGGCGAGAACAACTCTTAAAAGTGAAATCACGTTTCCTCTCTGAAAAAGAAGCCGCCATATACACTTCGCCCATGCAATTACTTCAAGCATGGACTGCAAAGGAAGCTCTATACAAAATCGCTCAATCGCCGGGCATTTCGTTGGCCGACGACATCTCACTCCCTTCACATGCCACAGCTAGCAACCTAGCCACTGTCAAAACTCCCAATGGCACATCATCCTTCTCGATTCATCATATAGAGTCAACATCTGAACAATGTCTCACTTTAGCATGCCCCATATAGGTACACTTAGTCTTTCCCTCCATAAGCCAAATCACCTGCATCCCCAAGACCCGGAACAATATAGGAATGAGCATTAAGCTCTTCATCCACTGCGCCCAACCACAATGTTGTCTTATCAATGGGCAAATGCTCCTTAATATATTCAACAGCTTGAGCCGAAGCTATCACCGAAGCAACATGAATGCGCGAGGGTTCCCCTTTGGTAAGCAATGCTTTATAACTCATCTCCATCGATGCCCCGGTTGCCAGCATAGGGTCGGCAATTATAAGAGTTTTACCGTTCAAGCATGGTGATGCGAGATATTCTATATGTACATCAAACTCCTCGTCATTTCTATACTTGCGATAGGCCGACACAAAAGCATTCTCGGCATGGTCAAAATAATCGAGAAAACCTTGATGAAAAGGCACCCCGGCCCTGAAAATCGTAGCCAAAACAACATCCTCATCAAGCACCGAGCTTTTTGCCACTGCCAATGGCGTTACAGTTTCGATTGTTTTATATCGCAACTGCTTACTTATCTCGTAAGCCATAATCTCACCTATGCGGTGGAGGTTGCGACGAAAACGCAACATATCTCTTTGTATCTCAACATCGCGCAACTCCATCATATATTGATTCACCAACGATGGCTGCTCAGCAAAATTCACCACTTTCATAACTCTTAATTTTTTATTTTAAAGCAAAGATAACGCATTTATTTAATTATGGAACCCTCTATATAGATTACTTTGTAATGAATTATGATTTTTATTTAAATCAAGAACATCCTTTATAACGCACAACACCCTTTTTCGTTCCCCATATTTTTATAATTCCGATTCTTTATAGTATCTTTGCAACACAAACATTTATTTTGCAACATAAACATTTTTATAATGGCAAACTATCTTCAAGACCAACGCAAAGTAACGACACATCGTCTCATAGAGATGAAGCAACGTGGTGAAAAAATTGCAATGCTCACCGCCTACGACTATTCAATGGCCAAATTAATCGACGAAGCCGGAATGGACGTAATACTTGTTGGCGACTCAGCCTCTAACGTAATGGCAGGAAATATGACTACCCTCCCCATCACTCTCGACCAAATGATATATCATGCAAAGAGTGTGATTAAAGGTGTTAAACGTGCGTTAGTGGTATGCGACCTTCCTTTCGGAAGCTACCAAGGCAACTCCAAAGAAGCACTCGCCTCGGCAGTGCGCATCATGAAAGAGAGCCATGCCGAAGCTGTAAAAATGGAAGGTGGTAGCGAAATACGCGAATCAATCGAACGTGTGCTTTGCGCAGGCATCCCCGTTATGGGACACCTTGGGCTCACTCCTCAATCGATAAACAAATTTGGCACATATGCAGTGAGAGCCAAAGAGGAAGCCGAAGCAAACAAACTGATTGAAGACGCAAAAATGATTGAAGAAATAGGTTGCTTCGCCCTCGTTCTCGAAAAAATACCTGCAGCATTGGCCACACGAGTAGCTAAAGAAGTGAGCATTCCGGTAATTGGGATTGGTGCAGGCGGAGGCGTTGACGGCCAAGTACTTGTGATGCACGACATGCTCGGAATTAACAAAGGTTTCTCACCTCGCTTCCTTCGTCGATATGCCGACCTTTCTACCATCATCAACGATGCCGTGGCACACTACATCGACGATGTGAAAACTTGCGACTTCCCCAACGATAAAGAACAATATTAGCCTCTCATCAATATCCACAAAAAAGTCGACACATCATGTCGACTTTTTTTATCTATAGTAACTATTTTCTCGAAAAGTTTCATTACCTTTGTGCAATAGAGGAAATTCACTATAAACATGGAAAAATACTTAGTATCAGCTCGTAAATACCGCCCGTCAACATTCAACTCGGTTGTGGGGCAAAAAGCACTTACCGCAACACTACGCAACTCAATTGCCACCGACCGATTGGCTCATGCCTACCTTTTCTGTGGTTCGCGTGGAGTGGGAAAAACTTCGTGTGCCCGCATATTTGCCAAAACCATCAACTGCACCAACCGCACTGCCGAGGGTGATGCTTGCAACGAATGTGATTCATGCCGAGCATTTAACGAAAACCGTTCGCTCAACATCATCGAGCTCGATGCTGCTTCAAACAATAGCGTTGAAGATATTCGCGCACTTGTTGACCAAGTGCAAATCCCTCCAACATCGGGAAAATATCGTGTGTTTATCGTCGATGAGGTCCACATGTTGTCATCGGCAGCCTTCAACGCATTCCTCAAAACACTCGAAGAACCTCCCGGCTATGTAGTATTTATCCTCGCCACAACCGAGAAACATAAAATCATACCCACCATTCTTTCGCGATGTCAAATTTATGATTTCAACCGCATCACAATACAAGATATGGTTGACCACCTCACCTACGTGGCTTCTCAAGAGGGTATCACTGTTGAATCATCGGCTCTCAACGTAATAGCACGCAAAGCCGACGGAGCCATGCGTGATGCGTTATCAATTTTCGACCAAGTGGCGGCCTCTTCAATGGGAAATATCACTTATCAGTCAACCATTGAGAACCTCAATATACTTGATTACGAATACTACACTCGCTTGCTCGAAGCATTTCTCAAACAAGATGTGCCTCAAGCACTATTGATATACAAAGAAATTCGCGAAAAAGGATTTGATTCGCTATTCTTTATCAACGGATTAGCCTCACACCTTCGCGACCTCATGGTGGCTCGCGACCCTCAAACCATATGCCTACTCGAAGCTAGCGATGAAGCTCGCAAAACGATGGCCGAACAAGCATCTCGATGCACTCCTCAATTTTTCTATAAAGCAATGGCACTTTGCAACGATGCCGACCTCAACTATCGCACCGCATCCAACAAGCAATTCCTCGTCGAGCTATTGCTCATCAAATTATGCCAACTGCTTAGCCCCTCGCCTATTGACGCCGGCGACGGAGAGGGGCAACTAAAAAAAATTACGCCGGCAGGTGAGCCTACGCAGCCTAACATTCAACCAACAAAACCACAAACGACATCGCCTACCCATCAAGCAGTAACCGTTCATCACGCGCCGGCTCCAGCTCCGACACCAGCGCCCATTACTAGCACACCTAAAGCTCCCTCAATAGCTTCTTCCCCCAGACCCAATCGCGTCACCGGGCTTAGAACTCCGGTCCTATCGCTTAAAGGTGGGCTAAAAAAAGCTGAAACGGCAGCTCAAACTGCGGCTATACAGCAAGATCGCAACAATCAATTCTCCGACTCGGCTCTCGACACCGCATGGGAGACTTATATCTCGTCACACCCCAAAGCCCACATTCTTATAAACACAATGCGCGCCGCACGTCCGCGTCGCATAGAGGGGAACCGCTTTGTCATTACTGTAGAGAACCCGGGGCAAGTCGATTTGATGAACAACGCAATGCCCGATATTATAACATATCTTGCTAATCAACTCTCAAACGACCATATTTCATTTGAAATCATCATTAACGAAGATGAAAGCTCTCCTCATGTGTGGAACGCCCGCGAAGTTCTAGCTCACATGGTGCAAGAATCCCCCAACATGAAAACTTTCGTGGAACGCTTCGATCTCTCGTTAAGTTAGTGGAAATTCTATAAATTCCCTTTAATAGATTCTGCATTTTGAATTAAATCGCTTGCTATTGAGTGTCAAAAACACTCAAATCCTCACTCTTTACACTAATTTTTGGTTAAAAATTTGGTCATCAACAAAAAAAGAATTACCTTTACCATGTTTTATTGGCTATTTGTAGCTTTTTAGCTAAAAACTAACCATAACACATTATAATAAAAGGAAAAATCACTTTTTTTGTTTAACTAAATTTATATCAAAATGAAAAAAATTTTACGTAATTTGATGCTTGCGGGTGCTGCTGCACTCCTTGCTACAGGTGCGTCAGCTCAAACTCTTGAAAAAGTTTGGGAAAAGAACTCTGGCGTTCCCGGTTCCGCCGCAGGTGGTGACATGCGTTTTATGACATGTGACAAAGACGGCAAGATTCTTGTTAATGACAAATCTACTAACAAGATTAAAACATTCAACGCTATTTTCGGTGCTCAAGATTACTATGATCTTAACGAAGCTCTCGACACCCACTATGGTGTTGATGTAGAAGTAGAAAAAGAAGTTGACACTGACGTTATCGAAAAAATCGACACTATCGTAAGCGAAACTAATGACTCTACTTTCGATACTACTTATGTAAAGGAAACAGTAAAAGAAATTGTTCACCAAGTTCCTTCTGTAGGTACTCTTATCGCAACTGACGATGCCGGCAACATCCTTGTTAACACCGGTTTCCCCAATGCGGCTTCAGCAACTGATTTCATCATCATCTCCGCTGACCTCAAAAACACCTATAAACTTCAACTTACAATGCCTGAAGGTCTCACTGCTGTTCGTTGTGACCAAATGGGTCGTATCGTAGGTGACATGCTCGGCGATGAAGGTGCTTACATGTGGATCATAAACAACACTCTTCCTCAAGTAGCTATCGTTAAAGTCGTTGCAGGAGTTCAAGATATGGATTATACTCAAGCTTCTACTGCTTTCACTTTCAATCTTTCTACATCTTGTGTAGCTCAACCTCTTTACTACACAGTTGCTGAAATTGATGCCCTTATGGACGACTTAAACGACTTGACTCCTTCTTTCTGGTTGCGCAACCGTTCAAATCCACAATACGTATATCAATGGAATGAAGATGGCACAGCTGCTAATATCATCGAACTCACAGAAGCTACAGAAGGTGCTCAATCTAAAAACGCTTCTCAAGAAGGGTTTGAAGTTATCAACCTTCAAGGTGAAACTTATTTCGTAGTTCCTATGACAACTGATGGTACTACTAACGGTCGTGGTTCAAACTGGGGTATCTATCGTGCTTCTGACCAAAAACTTGTTGCTACTTGGGAAGAAAATCCTCAAGTAGGCAAAGGTCAAGGTATGGGCGGCTTCTATGTGAAACCAGTTGACGAAACTTCAGTTCACATCAGCCACTTCATCGCAGGTACAGTTGTAGGTACTTACCTCTTCACAGTTCCCGAACCAGCTCCTGCTGCAGATCCTCTTTATATCTTCGGTTCATTCAATAGCTGGACTCCTGCTGAAGGTCTTGAATTGACTTATGCTGACGGTGTTTACACTATCGAAGACATTGAATTTGCTGAAGGTGGTAACTTCGGTCTTTCTACTGTAAAATCTGACAATTGGGACGAAGTAAATGCTAACCGTTATGGTTTCGCTACTGACAACGCTAAAGCAGTTGTAGGTGAAAACGAAATCGTGAAAGGCGCTGGCGCTATCCAAGTTCCTTATGCTGGCGTTTGGGATATCACTGTTGACATCGCTAACCTCAAATTAACTCTCGCTACTGAAACTCCAGAACCTACTCCAGAACCAGAACCAGTTGTAATTCCTGAAGGTCTTAACAAAGTTTGGGAAGTAACTACAGGCGTTCCAGGAGCTGCTTCAGGTGGTGAATTCCGTTTCGCTACTGCTCGCGACGGCAAAATCCTTGTTACTGACAAAGCTAACAAGAAAATCATGGCTATCGACGAAAACGGTATGGCTGAAGAAGCTATCTTCGACCTTGCTGCTGCTATCGATACTCACTATGGTGCTGATGTAGAAGTTGAAAAAGAAGTTGACACTGACGTTATCGAAAAAATCGACACTATCGTAAGCGAAACCAATGACACTACTTTCGATACTACTTATGTAAAAGAAACAGTAATAGAAATTGTTCACCAAGTTCCCGGTGCTGCTACAGGTATTACTGTTGACGACGCAGGTAACATCCTCGTTGGTACAAACTTCCCTAACGCAGGTTCTTCTACTGACTTCATCATCATCTCTGCTGACCTCAAGAACTCTTACAAACTTCAAATCACTCTTCCTGAAGGTGTAAGCGCCGGACGTATTGACCAATATGGTAAAGTAGTTGGTGACCTCCTTTCTGAAACAGGTGCTTACTTATGGTTGGCTATCAATGGTCAAACTAAAGTTGCTGTTATCAAAGTTGCTAACGGCGAACAAGTAGAAGACTACTCTCAAGCTTCTGAAAACGTGGATGTTGCAATGAACACTTCAACTCTTGCTCAACCTGCTCTATTCACAGTTGAAGAAATCGACGCCCTTATGGACGAAAACGCTAACCTTTCTGCTTCATTCTGGTCACGCAACCGTGGTTCTGCTCAATCAATGTATGGTTGGAACGAAGATGCTACTAAACAAGTTGTTCTTTCATTGACTGAAAACGATGCTAACGGCGTAACTACTAAGGGTGCCGGTGCTGAAGGTTTCGCTACATTCAAAATTGGTGATGTAACTTACTTCGCTGTTCCTATGTCTCTCGACGGTTCTGCTCGTAGTGCTGCTATCGGTGTTTACGATGAAACCGGTAAACTCCACGCTACTTATGTTCCTGAAGGTATTGCTACCGGTATGGGTCAAATGGGTGCTATCGCAGTTGAAGCTATCAACGAAGAAGCTGTTGCTATCTACCGCTTCATTCCTGGTGTATTCGCTGGTAAATACACATTCGCTCCTGCTAAACCATTCGAAGGTCCTGCTGAGCTTTACATAGTAGGTCACGACAACGCTTGGGATCCTGCTAATCCTGCAGTTCTTGCTATGACAGAAGAAGCTGGCGTTTACGAAGCTACTCTCAAATTTGACAACAAAGAATTCAAACTTTCTGAAACAAAAGGTACTTGGGATGAATTCAATGCTAAGGCTATGTGTATTGATGGAGACAAAACTGTAGAACTCAACGTAGCTACTGCTCTTTACAAATATGCCGACACTAACTGTAAAGCTAACATCGAAACCGGTAAAGACTATACAGTTACTGTAGATCTTAACAACAACACAATCACTATCAAAGAAGCATCAGGTGTAGAAGGTATCGAAACTGAAGAAAACGCTCCTGCTGTTTACTACAACCTCCAAGGTGTGAAAGTGGCTAACCCTGAAAATGGTGTTTACATCAAAGTTCAAGGTAACAAAGCTTCTAAAGTTCTCGTGAAATAATGCATAATGTATAATTCATAACTGCCTTCGGGCAAGTAACGGCGAGCAGTCCAATGGGCTGCTTGCTTTTGTTGTGTAAAAATCTGAATCAATTGAATTTTGAGTCAATGATCAAAATTATAAAAAATCATCACAATTATACATTTTTTACATCAAAATGTATGTAAAAAAGCACGAAATACATTATCTTTGGCGCATAAAAATCGAATTATTACATAATTGCATATATATGCAATTTTTACTCATTGCAATAACTATAAATAATTATATATGAAAAAACAATTACTCGTATCATTAATGGCGGTGGCAGTAGCATCAATGCCAACCATTTCGGCTCAAGACTATTCTGTCACAAAGCTTCAGAGTCAACCTAAAGAAGCAGAAACAAAAGTACCAATGACAACTTATGCTATAAGCGATGCACATTATGCAATGCCGGCAGTATTAGCCAATTTGGGGACTCATTCTTCAGAAAGCATTCCTGTATGCAATATGTTGGCTCGCCACAAGGCAATAAACGAAGGTGCATTTTTGTGGGCTCCGTTAGGAACCGATGTTGTGTATAAAGATCAATCAACAGGCGTCCCTTCTGCTTGGTCATGGTCAGTGCCCGGTGGGGACAATGCAACATTGACAACACAAGACGCAGTAGTAAAATACAACAAAGCAGGTCTTTATGACATGCCTACTCTCACAGTAACCACTGCCAACGGTACAAGTTCATTTACCCCATCTATGTCAATGACCTCGGCCGGAGGTAATGAAAAAGTAAAAACCGGAGGTATCGCTGAAATCACAACAATTGACATGCGTGTACATGGACAAGCGGTTGGAGATTATGTAATCCCCGAAAATGCCACTTATTCATTAGGAGCTATGTCGTATGGCGATGGTCAAGGATTCCTTGGCGGTTCCAACACCAAAGATATTAAAGGTTGGGGAAACCTATTTATGGTGGGACAAGATGACACCTATCTCGATGGCATAAACATTTATTTCTATAAAAAACCGACAAAATATGCCGAAGGCGCAAAACTTACCGTTCAAGTGTGGTTGCCCACTATCACCGAATCAGCAATGATATTGACAAGCCTACCTTTAAATGGTGCCTACCTCAAATACACCGATATCAAAGCTGACGGCGAAAATGGAGCATGGGCATTGACTTATGATGGTGCCGTTGGGAATATTGTGCTTGATGAACCTATCGACCTTTATGGAAAACCTTATTTCTTTATCTCGGTTGAAGGTTTCTCTAATAACCCCGCAAACGATGATTTATGCCTCTTGACCGACTTAATGGGCAAGAAAATGGATGAAGTAGAACAAAGCAACCTTCTTTCACACAACTCATTCGCCCGCATAAATGGCGAAAACGATTATATGCGTCCTGTGGCAAGTTATGGTGGTGGTAATGCCACATTTGCTATATGCCCAGTGATTCGCTCGGCTATTTCTGAGGCCGGTGTTGAAAGCATTGCTATTGATACCGACAATGAATTTGAAGTAATGGTTGCCGGCAGCACAATTAATATCAATTCATCTGTTTCAGGAGAATTAAACATTTTTGACCTCACCGGAAAAGTAATCATTTCTCAACAAATCACCGAAGGACAATCTTCAATTTCACTCGAAAATGTCGCAGCCGGAGTATATGTTGTGAAAGATCCGCGTGGAAACGCTCAAAAAATCGCAATAAAATAATTTATAACTAAATATATAATCAGTCGTATGAAAAAATTAAAAAAATTAGGTCTTGCCCTTTGTGGCTTGGCTATCTCATTAAGTACATCGGCCGAAACTCAAACATGGAAGTTTGTAACTGCGGGCGATGGTAGTACTTATGCTATTAAAGCCGATGGTTCTCTCTGGGCTTGGGGCTGGAATGAAAGTGGCCAACTTGGCATTGGCGCTGATGGTCCAGAAAAAACGGCTGTTCCTCAACAAGTAGGAACAGATACTAATTGGAAAAGTGTAGTATCTGGACAAGCATACGCATTCTTCCTCAAAGAAGACGGCACATTATGGGCTGTTGGCGACAATTCTAAAGGTATTCAAGGTGTTGGTGACGGAATCAGTCATAAAACCCCTACACAAATTGGAACAGATAATAATTGGGTATCGGTTGCTGTTACTCGTTTCTTTGGTCGTAGTGCAATCGGATTAAAAGCAGATGGAACCCTTTGGGCTTGGGGCGAAGGTGAAATGGGTGCCCTTGGGCTTGGCAACTACGCCAACCAATCAACTCCTAAGCAAATTGGCACTGACACCGATTGGAAACAAGCTACAGTAGGAGCATCACACACTCTTGCCCTAAAAACCGACGGTTCATTATGGGGCTGGGGCTTCAATGATTGTGATCAATTGAGTTCTCTTCCTCAAAATGTGAAAGTCCCCACTCAAATAGGCACTGAAACCGATTGGGTTGAAGTATTTGCTGTTGACCGTAGTTCATATGGCATAAAAGCCGATGGTTCTCTTTGGGCTTGGGGTGCTAACGACAATAATATGCTTGGTCTCAATGATACATCAATTCATTATGTTCAAACTCCTGTTAAAGTCAATATTCCCGGCAAGGTTATCACTATGTCGGGTTGCGAAAACGTACGCGTTGTAGGCGTTGGCGAAAATGGTGTTATCTCTAAAGTTTATGCTTGGGGGTCTAATGCTGATGGAGCGCTTGGTGATGGCAAAGGCGTTTCTGCCGATTTGAGCAATATCCCATTTGAAACAACTCCTATAGAAGTTCCCCTTGGTGATGTAACAATAAAACTCATCGCATCGGGACAACGATTCACAACAATCCTCACTGAAGAAGGGAAACTTCTTGGTTGGGGTAACAACCGTGCGGGACAACTTGGCGACCACTCTTCAGAAGACCAAATGACATTTGCTACATCTCCTATAGCCGTTGGCGAAAAACGTCAAGAAACCGGTGATGGCATTTATACTTTCGACGCAAAAAGCATTCCTTCGGGACTTGCTTCGGCAAAGAAACTCATTCTCACAGGTATGTGGACTACTGCCGATTTCACTAACCTTTCGGCGTCTATCGGCAACAACACAGGATGGCCTCCTGCAGGTAACAGCACTATTGAAGAAATTGACATGAGCCAAGCTGAAATTGAATATGGCACATCATTATACGTAACAATAGGCGCAGGTTCATACGGCACATTCCGTGGGCTTAAGGCTCTTCACACTGTGGTTATGCCTGTTGAAGACCAAGCCGCAAACTTTACAAGTCTTCGTTCTGCATTCCAAAACTGCTCTTCTTTGGCTAACATCAGCTTGAAAGGTTGCTCAAACGTAACATCTATCGTTGACGCATTCTATGAATGTGCAATCACATCAATAGATCTCTCTGACTGTGAATCAATCACAACAGGTACCGAAAGCGCATTTGACAAATGTATGTCTCTTGAAAGCGTTGTCCTTCCTGCTTATATCTCTATTGGTAAATTTATGTTTGGCGATTGCCAATCTCTTAAATCAATCGATTGGACTTCTTACTCTGGCACAACTGCTCCAGCAATGGGTAGCGATGCATTCCAATACATCAGTGATTTGAAAGCGATTACTGTAACTGTCCCTGTTGCCGCTTACGATGCGTTTGTCGCTGATGCCAAATGGAATAAACTCACAATAGCAAAACCCGAAGAAGGAGTATTTAAATTTGGAGCAAACAACATCCCTTCATCACTTGCCAATGCTCGCAAGATTGTTCTCACCGGTGAATGGAATACTGCCGGATTTACCGCTTTAACAAATGCAATAGGCAATAATATGGGATTGCCCAAAGCCGGCAATGACGTTCTTGAAGTTGTTGACATGAGCCAAGCTACCCTCGTAGCATTGACCGACCTTTATGTTCCTGCCGGTTTCTCTAAAACAGGTGTGTTCTTTGGCTGTCGCGCTCTTCACACTGTAATTATGCCTACAGCTACTGAAGCTGCTAAATTTGGAGACTTCAACTCTGCATTCCTTGGATGTTCTGCATTGAAAGAAATTGACTTGAGTGGATGTGTTAGCCTCACCGACACTGAATATGCATTCTCAGGTTGTACTTCGCTCACAAAAGCAATTTTTGCTCCAGGCATGAAACTCGGTTCAAATATGTTTGATGACTGCACCTCTATGCAAACAATTGATTGGAGTAATTACTTTGGTGTAGAAGCTCCTGCCTACGTGTCTATTTTAGATGAATTTGATGTTAAATTTGCCGACATCACAATCATCGTCCCCGATGCTGCTTTTGATGCATTCAAAGCCAATGCTAAATGGGCAAAATTCAACCTTGTGAAAGCAAGTGAAGCTGGTGTTGAAAATATTGAAATCGACAACAATGCTCCTGCTGTTTACTACAACCTCCAAGGTGTGAAAGTTGCTAACCCTGAAAATGGTGTTTACATCAAAGTTCAAGGTAACAAAGCTTCTAAAGTTCTCGTGAAATAATGCATAATGCATAA
>JAZNGZ010000045.1:0-11941 GCA_045576735.1 Muribaculaceae bacterium | reverse complement strand
GTAATTTAATATTTATATGCACTTATCAAAAGAATACTTTAATCACGATATTTTTAGAAAAATAGATTTCTTTATTGAGAATTATGACAACCTTTCAACATCGGCATCTAGTTATATTCAAAGGGGATTATCATCTATAACTAACATTGATAGTATTATTTACTCTTCTTTAACAGGAACATTGGAATCAATAAAATTTCTTCTTAATAATGGTCGAATAAATGATGCATTCGCATTAGTCCGCAAATATTATGAAGGGATAATAATTGACATATATAAGTCTGTGTACATAATAGAAAAACACGATATATTCAAATCATTGTATGTAGAGCAAATTGAAAAATGGTTTAAAGGAGAAGATAAATTGCCTGAATACAAGAATATGATTAAGTATCTTAATCGTGTACATATATTAGATGGTATAAGACAATTTTATGATATACAGTCAGATGGATATTATAATAAAATAAAGGAAAAATGTAATGCAAATTTACACTATAACAAGTTTGCGTACATGCTCGTAAATAGTAGCGACTATTATTTAAAAGGAAGAGAGTCTTATCTATCATCAATGTTAACTTGTATCTCATCTATTTTCGAGTTTCACATTGCTTGTATCGTTATATTGCATACTGAATACTTAACATCCTCAGATTATGTGGATTGTTTAGATTGCGGAATACAACCTATTGAGGGTTCGCAAAACTGGATATCTTCGTTTGGAGAAGATTTATTCAATGAACTTTGGAAGAATAAACCTAAGATTGCTCAATACATCAAGAGTAATACATATTTGGTATTTTCAGATGAAATGAAAAAGTCGTAATATTCAAATTAAAACTATGTAATTTTTATTATATAATCTAATAACATTATAACTGATAAGACCGTCTATTTGTTATTTTGATTAAAATAATTGTATTTTGGATTTTTCTCCGTAAATTTGCAAATAGCACATTATAAAATTAGACTATATGGTAGAAAATGAAAAATCAGAATTAAATCAAAGCGGCAATTCTGATCCAAAAGAATCAACAAGAAGTACTATTGCAAAAATATATGTTATCGCATATTTTGTTGTAGTATTATTGGTCTTCATAACAGGGTGGTTCAAACGTTATGAGGTTGATGGTTATAAAGATATGCTGATTTCAGTGTCAGGAGTTCTCTCTGGACCTCTTGGCTTTATTGTTGGTTACTATTTTAAGGCTTCCAAAGAATGAATACCTTTTTTATTACATACTCATTAGATAATTCTTCGGAATCTTATGAAAAAATAAGTTCGCGATTAAAGCGTTTTCCTAATTGGGCTAAACTTTTTGGCCGTGCGTGGATTATAAAAACGTCACATTCATCAAGAAGAGTCCGAAATGAATTGGTTGAGGCTATTGAGAATAAAGGGAAAGTTGTAGTTGTCAATATTACAGATTCTGCATGGGCAACATACGGTATTGACGAAGACTTGCTTAAATGGATGAAAGACAATGTTTAGGAGCTTGTTTTTATAGACCCTCTATTCATT
Organism: Muribaculaceae bacterium; assembly: GCA_045576735.1. Lineage (GTDB taxonomy): Bacteria > Bacteroidota > Bacteroidia > Bacteroidales > Muribaculaceae > RGIG4079. Next base: position 10,419 of record JAZNGZ010000045.1, on the reverse strand, counting down.
GCATAAGAGCATCAAACTCTAAAGATTCACAATTGATGAAAAACTGTCTCATATCAACATGGACATCAGTTGTCTAAGAGTTACTCTATCTATAGAATATTCATTTGTCATTAGACCTTTGAAATTTTGATGAGTTTTCAAATGCAAAGAGGATTCAAATAGATAAAAAAGAGAGTATGTTTTATCGGGAAACTTACTCTCTTTTATTTTTTATAATCTAACAGAAATTTTGTTGTTACTCAAAGTTGCTAAAATACTTTTTGATTCGTTCTAATTGAACTTTTGTAATATTATAAAATCTTAAAGACGATACAACTCGTTTTTTGCCAAATTTGTTTATTATTCGGCAAGATGGAGCAATATTTTTCGGTAATTTGGCATTAATCTGTTCGGTAAAACAGAATTAATCCAACATGGACACTTTTGTGTAAATGTAAACAAAATCTTGAGATTTTATATAGGCAACTCTATTATTGGGGAATTTATACGTAAAATATTCGTATGATTTTATCTTTGTTTTATCTTTGTTGCTGTGTTTCTTTTATATCTGCATAGAATTTTGTAAATTTGCACCTTAAAATAAAAGTAACTATATAGTAACAATGGATAAGAAATTCAACGAATATAACGGTTTTAACCTTTCAAACGTGAATAAAGAGGTTCTTGAGCAATGGAACAAGAACGGATTGTTTGAAGAAAGTATGAAAGTGCGTGAAGGAAATCCTTCATTTGTGTTTTACGAAGGGCCACCCTCAGCAAATGGTATGCCCGGTATTCACCACGTGATGGCTCGTACTATCAAAGATATTTTCTGCCGTTATAAAACGATGAAAGGCTTCCATGTGAAACGTAAAGCAGGGTGGGACACTCACGGGCTTCCTGTGGAACTTGGTGTGGAAAAAGCCCTCGGCATCACAAAAGAGGATATCGGCAAAAAAATCTCGGTTGACGATTATAATGCCGCTTGCCGTCAAGAGGTGATGAAATACACCAAAGAGTGGGAAACATTGACCAACTCTATGGGTTATTGGGTGGATATGAACGATCCATATATCACCTACGACAATCGTTACATCGAATCGGTGTGGTGGTTGTTGAGCCAACTTTACAACAAAGGTTATCTATATAAAGGTTACACTATCCAACCATATTCACCAGCAGCAGGTACCGGATTGAGTACTCACGAATTGAACCAACCCGGTTGCTATCGCGATGTTAAGGACACAACAGTGACAGCATTGTTTGCTATGGTTAATCCACGTCCCGAAATGGCAGAGTGGGGCAAACCTTACTTTGTGGCTTGGACTACTACTCCTTGGACTTTGCCTTCAAACACAGCTTTGTGTGTTGGCCCAAAGATTGAATATGTGTGTGTGCAAACCTACAATCCCTATAATGGCGAGAAAATCAGCATCGTGATGGCTAAAGACTTGGTTAAGTCTTATCTCAAAGCCGAAGGTGCAGAACTCCCAATGGAAGAATACAAACAAGGTGACAAAGTGGTGCCTTATCGCATTGTTGCAAACTATATGGGTAGCGACCTTGTGGGTATGCAATACAAACAACTCATGCCATGGGTAAAACCTCTTGAAAAAGTTGATGCTAATGCAGCTCCTTTCGTTAAGGAATATGCCGAAGCAAATCCCGACAAATGTTTTGCCGTAGGTAACGATAAATTCGTTGAACTTGAAGAAAAAGCATTCCGCGTAATTCTCGGTGATTATGTAACTACCGAAGATGGTACCGGTATCGTTCACATCGCACCTACATTTGGTGCCGACGACGCCAAGGTGGCTAAAGCTGCCGAAATCCCTTCATTGTTTATGATTAACAAGAAAGGGGAGACCCGTCCAATGGTTGACCTCACCGGTAAATATTACACTCTCGATGAATGTGCTCAAGAATTTATCGACACTTGTGTGAGCATTGATGCTTATTCAAATCACGCAGGCGATTATGTGAAGAATGCTTATGATCCTCAATATAACCCCGGAGGAAAATTCGACGAGAAAGCTGCTCAAAAAGCCGAAGACCTCAACGTGGTTATCTGTATGGAAATGAAGCAAGAGGGTGTAGCTTTCAAGATTGAAAAGCATGTACACAACTATCCTCACTGCTGGCGAACCGACAAACCTGTGCTTTATTATCCTCTCGATAGCTGGTTTATCAAAACAACAGCCGCTCGTGAGAGAATGATGGAACTCAACGAAACCATCAAATGGAAACCACAATCAACCGGTACCGGTCGTTTCGGCAAATGGCTTGAAAATCTTCAAGATTGGAACTTGTCACGTAGCCGTTATTGGGGTACTCCACTCCCAATTTGGCGCACCGAAGATGGCACAGAGGAATTGTGTATCGACAGCGTAGAAACTCTTTACAACGAAATAGAAAAAGCGGTAGCTGCCGGCATTATGACAGCAAATCCATATAAAGAAAAAGGATTTGTTCCCGGTGACTATAGCAAAGAAAATTACGAAAAGATTGACCTTCATCGCCCATACGTAGATGACATCGTATTGGTATCGGCATCGGGGAAAGCGATGTATCGCGAACTTGACTTGATTGATGTGTGGTTTGACTCAGGCTCAATGCCTTATGCTCAAATCCACTATCCATTTGAAAACAAAGAAGGTCTTGATTCGGGTGAACTTTATCCATCTGACTTTATTGCTGAAGGAGTTGACCAAACTCGTGGTTGGTTCTTCACACTTCATGCAATTGCCACAATGGTATTTGACTCGGTAGCATATAAAGCCGTTATCTCAAATGGCCTTGTACTTGATAAAGATGGTAACAAGATGTCAAAACGTCTTGGCAATGCAGTCAACCCATTTGAAACTATTGAAAAATATGGTTCTGACCCTGTGCGCTGGTATATGATTTCAAACTCATCACCATGGGATAACTTGAAATTTGACCCGGCAGGGGTGCAAGAAGTGAGCCGCAAATTGTTTGCAACATTATATAACACTTATTCATTCTTTGCACTTTATGCAAATGTTGACGGTTTTGACAACAGCCAACCTCAAGTTGCATTGGAAAATCGTCCGGAGATTGACCGTTGGATTATCTCACTTCTCAACACACTCGTAAAAGATGTAGATGAATCCCTCAACGATTACGAACCAACAAAGGCAGCTCGTGCAATCAATGATTTTGTAAACGACAACTTAAGTAACTGGTATGTTCGCTTGAACCGCAAACGTTTCTGGGGTGGCGAAATGAATGAAGACAAACTCTCGGCATATCAAACATTATATACCTGTCTTGAAACTATCGCTAAACTTATCGCACCAATCTCTCCATTCTATGCCGATAAGCTATATCAAGACCTCGCCGGTGCCGGTTCGGTCCACTTGGCATTGTTCCCCGAAGTTAACGAATCAGCTATTGACAAAGCTCTTGAAAATCGCATGAATATTGCGCAAGTGATTACATCAATGGTTCTTTCACTTCGTCGCAAAGTTAACATCAAGGTGCGTCAACCACTCTCTACATTGATGATCCCTGTGATGGACGATGCTCAACGTGAAGCTATCGAATCAATGAGCGAATTGATTCTTAACGAAGTAAACGTTAAGAACTTCAAGTTTGTTGATAACGAGGCCGGTGTATTGGTAAAACGTGTTAAACCCGACTTCAAGAAACTTGGTCCAAAATTTGGCAAAACAATGAAGGCCGTTGCTGCAGCTATCACATCAATGAGTCAACAAGATATTGCATCACTTGAAAAGAATGGCAATATCACACTCAATATCGATGGCAATGATGCAGTGATTGAAGCTATTGACGTTGAAATTATTTCAGAAGATATTCCCGGTTGGTTAGTTGCAAATGAAGGTAACATCACAATTGCTCTTGATGTAACAATCACCGACGAATTGAAACAAGAGGGTATAGCTCGCGACATTGTAAATCGTGTTCAAAATATTCGCAAGAGTCGCGATTATGATATAACCGACAAAATTTCACTCGTATTTGCACCTAATGCCGACACTGATGCAGCAATAAATGCATATAGCGACTACATTGCTCGTCAAGTACTTGCTACAAACATTACTATTGGCGACATCAATGGTGCAGAAGGAGTTGAAACTCTTGAAATTGACGAAATTAAAGTTGATGTAAGCATCACTAAATAAAAACAATTTTATTAACACTAAATATTATAACCATGAGCGAAAAAACAAGATATTCCGACGAAGAATTACAAGAATTCAAGGAAATAATACTTAAAAAACTCGAAAAAGCTCAACAAGACTATGAATTGTTGAAATCGAACATAATGAATACTGACGGGAATGACATCTCCGATACATCTCCCACATTCAAAGTGCTCGAAGAAGGAGCTAGCACCCTTAGCAAAGAAGAGGCAGGGCAACTTGCTCAACGCCAAATGAAGTTTATTCAACACCTTCAGAATGCACTTATTCGCATTGAAAACAAAACATATGGTATCTGTCGTGAAACAGGCAAACTTATTCCTAAGGAACGCCTCCGCGCAGTACCTCATGCAACATTAGGTATCGACCAAAAATTAGGCAAAAAATAGTTAATGAAAATATCAAAAGGCTATCTTTCTCTCATTATTATATTGGGAGTGCTAATTATTGACCAAGTTCTTAAGATTTGGGTCAAGACAAATTTTTACCTTGGCGAAAGTTTCCATATTACCGATTGGTTTCAATTAGTATTTATTGAGAACAATGGTATGGCATTCGGCATGGAATTGGGGAGCAAATTATTCCTTACATTATTCCGCATTGTCGCAGTAGCTGCATTAATATATTACATAACACGCATCATTAAACTTAATCATATACCCAAAGGTTATGTTGTATGTTGCTCATTAGTGACAGCCGGTGCTGCGGGAAATATTTTCGACTGCTTATTTTATGGTGTATTATTCAATAACCCCATGCCCCCCGAAATGGCTACTTTTTTGCCTGAGGCAGGAGGATATGCACCATTGTTTTTCGGCAAAGTAGTAGACATGTTCTATTTCCCATTGTTTAACTTCACTATTGGTGGGACAGAGTACACATTCTTCCAACCAATATTCAACTTTGCCGATGCGGCCATTACTGTTGGCATCGCATGTCTAATATTCTTTTATTCTAAGTATCTAGGCTCATCTACAAAAGAAAAAGAAGAAGAAACACAACCAACTGAAGAATAATCGAATAATAATTATCTAATGAATATAAGCAAGCATATATTTTTACTTACATTTGTTGCAACAATCCTTGTCGGGTGTAGTAGTACACCCGACAAGGTGTTGCCTCAAGAAAAAATGGCACAATTGCTTGCTGACATTCATATTGGAGAAAGCATGGTAGAAGTTGATCGCACCAAGTTCTATAATGACTCACTCAAAAAAACAGTCAAACAGTCCATCCTAGTAAAACACAATGTTACACAAGAAGAACTGGATTCATCATTTTCTTGGTATGGACGAAATATTGAGGAATACATTGCGGTATATGATAGAGTAATAGAAATATTAAATGATGACTTAACCGATATTGGCGCCGGCCTACAAGAAAAAGTAAATGTAACTCAAGAAGGTGATTCAACCGACATATGGCAAGGTCTCCGCCATTATGCAATAAATAATAAATCAGCATCACAATATATCACATTTGCTATATCCAAAGACCAACATTCTCAAAATGGAGATTATTATACTTGGAAAATAAAATTAATCAATAACCCATCACCTATTAAATGGGGCATTGCTGCAGATTATTCTGATGGCACAACTGAATATATCAATGCCACTGCGTCTAACGAAGGATGGAATAATATAAAATTAATATCCGACTCCACTAAAACTCTTAATAAAGTTTATGGCTTCATTTATGCCACTCCTAGTGAAAACCAACAATTATTTATTGATAGTATAACACTAGTCAGAATGCGTGTAGACCGTAATGTGTATCGTCAACGTTCGGAGCAAAGACTTTTTGAATATGGCAAAAACAAAAAGAAAGATGAAGACAACAAAGAATCGGAAGAAACAAAAAGTAAATCAGATAAACCAACAGAGCCTATAAAAATAACACGTCCGTCGTCAAGCGAATCCAAGAAGGAAACTAATTCCTCAATAGATTCTAAGCCTTCACAATCAAACAAAAACAGCAGCAACGGCACGAATAATTAATATGCAATTACTTCCTTTAGCGATAATTCATCAACACAAAATATATCGCAATCATATTTTATCATACAACTTTAACGACATTGCAATTTATCCATTTGAACGAGAATGTGAATCCACTCGTTTTATTTCAAACATTGTCATTATTGCTAATCTTTACATTCGGGACCATCTAAATAGTATTCCCAAAATAGGGGAGTGCTACATCAACATTAATGACGTCATGAATTACCTTCAACAACACAATCTATACCTCAATAACAGCGAAGGGCCTACGCTAATAAGCGCAAGCCCTTCCGGTTATGAGATTATAAATTTCGACTATTGATTAATCATTCCTACTAAATCATTAATATCAGCCACTCCGTGACGTTGACAATAATCTTCCATATAATCAATAATCTTCATTGTCACCGACGGATCTACAAAATTAGCCGTTCCTACTTGAATAGCTCTTGCTCCTGCTAACATGAATTCAATAGCATCTCTACCATTCATTATACCACCAAGACCAACAACCGGAATTTGAACAGCTTTAGCTACTTGCCACACCATTCTTACGGCAACCGGACGCACTGCAGGTCCCGACAATCCGCCTGTAATGGTAGATAGATATGGACGTTGACGTTCCACATCAATAGCCATACCTAATAAGGTATTTATCAATGATACCGAATCAGCTCCTTCTGCTTCTACCGCACGAGCAATTTCAGTTATATCGGTAACATTAGGAGATAATTTTATAATTACTGTTTTTGGGAAAGCATTACGCACAGCCTTTGTCACTTGGGCAGCCCCTTCGCATGTTGTACCAAATGCCATACCGCCTTGTTTTACATTCGGACACGAGATATTAACCTCTATAGCATTTATCTTATCGAGAGGAGCTAATTTTTCACACACTGCTACATAATCATCAATAGTAGCTCCCGAAACATTTACGATTACATGAGAGTCTACATCTTTAATTCTAGGATATATATTTTCAATAAAGTAATCTACCCCCTTATTTTGCAACCCCACAGCATTAAGCATTCCCGAAGGGGTTTCAGCCATTCGAGGATAAGGATTTCCTTCACGATGATTAATCGTAGTGCCTTTAATAATAAAACCACCCAAACGATTTAAATCAATAAAATCGGCAAATTCTTCGCCATATCCAAATGTTCCTGATGCGGTCAATACCGGATTCTTAAGTTCAAGACCGCCAATGTTTACACCTAAATTTACCATGTCAATTCATTTATATTAAACACCGGACCTTCGGTGCACACACATACATTTCCTCTAACAGTATTCTCTACACAACATAAGCACGCTCCTAAGCCACAAGCCATCATATTCTCTAATGAAACTTCACACTCTATCTCATGTTCCTTTGCCACTTTTGCGATAGCTTTCATCATAGGAGCAGGCCCGCAACAATATATCTTATCTATAGAGGTAGACAAGACGCTATTTGTAGTAACTAATCCTTGTTCTCCCATAGTGCCATCTTCAGTAGAAACTGACACTTCTCCTATTTTTTTAAACTCATCAAGTTGAAGAACATCTTTTGCAGAACGAGCACCAATTAAGAATCGAGGAGCAAAACCTTTCTCTTTGAGTTGAGCGCCCCAATACAACATCGGAGCAACACCTACACCTCCTCCAACGAGCAACACACTGTCTTCAGTTGTCTTTGGCAACGAGAATGCGTTCCCTAAAGGTAACATAACATTTAAAATTTCACCCTCATTTAATGCCATTAGCGCACGAGTACCCTCTCCGGCATTTCTTATTAACAACCATAATTGATTTGTCAATCTATCAACATTGTTGATAGAAATAGGGCGACGTAAAAAAGTGTTCTTCGAACCATCAACTGCCACCTGCACAAATTGACCGGGTAACATTTCGGGCAAAACCGAACCATCATGAGTTGTAAGCATAAGCAAAGTATACAACTCATGAATACGACGGTTTTCCACAACCTTTAAATCTAAAATATATTTCTTCATAACTTAATGTTATATTATACAATATTCTTTTCAATCAAGCAATTTTATAGTCCAAGCCGTTACATTCTCACCATTTGCAGTTTTACGCCTACGCTCTGAATAGGTTGCTATTGTCCATCCTTTCTCCGAATCAACAATCTGCGTAAATTTATCAAATATAGGAAGAGGGCTATCATTATCTAATGTAAAATATCTTGTAATTGTATTTATTGTTATCAAGCCATATTCACCGCTATTAATAAAATCACGAGTTACTGACATCCGCGAGGTGGATTTAACCGAGTCATTCCTCTCAATCTCATTACCAGGTATAATTTGCGAGCCTTGATAATCATATCCAAGATGCAACTTTTTACCATTAAAGGACAACATTGAAACAAAAGGCATGAGATCATCAGAGGTTAATTCAACATCATTATCACGCCAAGCCAAATATGCATCCCAATTTAGCACCTTTATTAAGGCTCCATTTCGGTTAGTCATCAACCGCAATGGTACTTCATCAATGGCTATTGAATCAGCTTGCGAAGGAAGAGTCAATCGACTAAACTTTAAAGAAAACAAATGTTCAGTAGAATCATCAACCACTACCTCAAAATCACGATTAAATCTAGAATTTATAATAGTGTCACCAGCTGTAACTACATATTCATATTGAGAATAACGATAGACATGCCTTTCATTTTTGTCCCATTGGGCTAACACTACAACAAGCGAATCATTAAGCATAGCCCCATAGGCATTATTATAAAATAAGGCCACTGCACAACTGTAAATTACTCCAAGTAAAAAACGCTTCACTATTCCTATCTTTAGATATTACAAAGATAAATCTTATATTCGACTTTTGAAAAATAGTTCTCAAAAAAATGAAGCAAAGAAAAAATAAGATTATATGAGAGGCTTAATTACTCGAATTTAAACTCCTTACTGTTTATTTTATGAAAATCATTTTATTTGTGATTGAGGTACAAATATTTCATAACTATTATCATTATAAAATACTCGAATCTCAATAACTCTCTTAGATGCAGAAGATGTATTTACCGACATAGATGTTTTTTCAATAGGTTTAGTCATTACAACCTTTTCTACCTCATTATATTGCTCAATCTGATTCGATTGAGACTTTGATTGCATAGAAAAATTATCTGAATTATCTTCTTGTACAATAGAATCAAAATCCAACTGATTTACAATCGACTCGTTTACTGCATGTTGATTATTCCCAAAGTCAACATTATCTCCTTTTTTAGGCTCAGAGATTTTAAAATTTGAATCGGTTAACATATCTCCTTCGCCAAACATCAACCACATAACAGATAATTGAGGATATGCTTCATGAATCTTGCTTATAAGCTCATCACTGATTTTTTTATTCCTACCATTAAGTATTTGTGAAATTGTAGGGCGAGGAATACGACAAGTATCTGCAAATTGTGAATTTGCAATATTTAATGATGTCATAAACATTTTTAAACGAGATACTATATCCATAATACATGTTTACTTTTGTAATTATTTAGATATGCAAATGTAATTATAATAATTGATATTAGCAAATTTTTATTTATAAAATGGTGAAAAAACTAAATTTACATTCGTAACAACTGGAGTAGGGGAGATACACAAACATCAACAACAAACTTAAAGCAAAGATATATATACTTATATATATTTAGCGAAATATCAACTAATTACATGTGGCAAAATTCTACCAACCAACCCAAAAGCACATAAGTTTAAATATTCACTTAAGAACCATTATGCTAATCGCCTAATTATAGCCTTATTACCATATTGTGTAAAGAAATCTAAATGGCTTTATTGGACTTCTATTTACATTTTTATACCATGAGGAGTATCCAAAAATAGTTACACTTCTGAATTTTTAACCATTAATCCAATATACATTTGAGAATAATCCCTTAAGACCATCCGGCATTGCAATTGTAATTTAATTCTAACAATCTTTTATTTATTTACGATTTCAAATCTGAGCGCAGTTAACAAATATAAATCACATCTACATCATTTTATTTTTATAAATTCATGCAACTCGGGGCTGGTAGTTTAAAATATTAAATTCTAACGGTGTTTTAAAAACTTGAAAAATGAAAAAACTACTTATTAAACTAATAAGGTTCTATCAAACCGCTATTTCTCCACGAAAAATAGCCTGTTGCCGTTTTGAGCCATCCTGTTCGCAATATGCGATTGAAGCCATCACTATTCACGGCGCATTTAAAGGCTTGG
>JAZNGZ010000044.1:0-25237 GCA_045576735.1 Muribaculaceae bacterium | reverse complement strand
ATTGGCCATTAAATTTGGTGATAGATTTGAACTCATGTAACTTTGCAATCCGAAAGGCTCCTCAGCAGGAAAACACGCGTGTTTTCCTGCTGAGTATAATAAAATAAGAAACAGCCTTGACACAGTTCAATTTACACTACCTCATTCTCTCCCTCGTGAATTGGTTGATTGGACTTTTAATTTATAACCCGGCATTATTCCTTTTTAGATAAGATTCGACTCATAGTTTTTTTGGCTGACCGATTAAACATAATTTCTGTCATTATGAATTCTTATGTTCATTCTGCCTGCGATTTCAACAAAATGCACTAATTTTGTAAATGGGAATCTAATTACGTCACCTTTGTATAATGAAACAAAATATTGAGATACTAAAAGATTGCAATACCGGTGATATTTTCATTGATGCGCAAAATATCATTGAGCAAACGCGCAATTACGCTTATCAAGCTGTAAATGTAGCTATGGTTCAACGAAATTGGCTACTTGGCAAGCGTATTGCTGATGAAGAATTGCAAAGAGAAAATAGAGCCGAATATGGTAAGGAAATCATAAAAAAACTTGCCGATCACCTCTCTAATTTATATGGCAAAGGCTTCACAAAGAGCAACTTGTATCAGTTTGTTCAATTTTTCAAATGCTACCCCAACATTTTCCACTCAATGCGTGGAAAATCCAAAATTCTCTCTTGGACTCATTATCGCAACTTACTAAGAGTTACAGACAAAGATGCTCGAGATTGGTATCTGAAGGAAGCAATTAATGAGATGTGGAGTGCAAGGACTCTTGATAGAAATATTGCGTCACAATATTACTATCGTCTATTACAGTCTCAGAACAAACAACTTGTAAAAGACGAGATGCACCAAATAACGTCCCACTATCAGCAAGATAAATTTGAGTTTATCAAAAATCCTATTGTTGCTGAGTTTTTGGGATTATCTCCTAATTCTGATTTCTCGGAAACTAAACTTGAGTCGTATATAATCTCACATATTCAAAAATTTGTAATGGAGATGGGCAAAGGATATGCCTTTGTTGCTCGTCAGCAACATATACGCACCGATATTGGCGATTATTTCATTGATTTAGTATTCTACAATTACATTCTCAAATGCTTCTTATTAATAGACCTTAAAACATCAAGAATCACTCACCAAGATGTTGGACAGATGGATATGTATGTAAGAATGTATGATAACATAAAACGTACAGAGGGAGATAACCCCACTATTGGTCTTATTCTTTGTTCTGAGACAAGTGAGGATATGGCTCGTTATTCTATCTTACACGACAACGAACGCTTATTCCAAGCAAAATATCTCACATTCTTGCCTACAAAAGAAGAACTAACCAAAGAAATTGAACATCAAAAAATGATTTTTCGTTTGCAACAAGAAAACGAATCTTTCAATCAATAGAACCTCACAAGATTTCCTATATCATAAGACTATGTTAATATTATAATTTAGATATAATTTATATTTATGACGTCTAAAATAATTAAAGCATCTGCCATTATCCATTTTATTGGGCTTGCGATTTGTGCTATTATATTATTATGTCTTCCTTTTTACGACCATATTAGATGGAATTTGGGTTACTTCTTTTTATGGCTAACTATTCTATCGGCATTGCCTTTAATCTTTTGGAAAGTAAAAAAATATTGGAAATCCGTTTTAATAAAATTATATTCGTTTATATGGTGGCTTTTCTCTTTTTGTGTCATACCTTGCTTATATATACTACCAGGATCTAATGTGATGTTTTTTCCATTGAAAAAACACTGTGAAACCACCGATTATATTATTAGAACCGGATATTATGGCTTATTAGATTACCCTAATTGTGCATTATATCTAAAAGATGGATTTATTGAAAAATACATACGAAGATACGATATATTAAGTGTTGATTCTGCTTTAATTTATAACAATTTAGGTGCAATTGTTTTATATGGTGACGATTTTTCCGAGAATATACAAACAACAAACAAAGTTATTTACATTAAACCTCTAAATGACTCTATCTTCAATAAATCTCTCCCTCAACTAAAACAAATAGAATCCGATTTAAGAAAAAATCACATTAATACACAGGTATATCTATATGAGCAATTATAGTGCAACATCACATTTGGCGGGTGAGTTTATTCACGATGGCGAGATTAGGGCTACTCTTGAGTATGCCTCGGAACATCGTGAGGATATGACTCTTATTGAGGAGATTCTCGATAAGGCGGCACAAGGGAAAGGGCTGTCGCATCGTGAGGCGATGGTGCTGCTCGAATGTACCGACACCAAAATCATCAATCGCATCTATTCGCTTGCCCGCGACATTAAACAACGCATATATGGCAACCGCATTGTGATGTTTGCCCCATTGTATTTGTCAAATTACTGCGTGAATGGGTGTGTTTATTGCCCCTACCATGCTAAAAATAAAACGATACCTCGTCGCAAGTTGACGCAAGAGGAGATTCGTCGTGAGGTGATTGCTTTGCAAGATATGGGACACAAACGACTTGCCCTCGAAGCCGGCGAACACCCCTCTATCAACCCCATTGAATATATTCTTGAATCAATCGACACTATCTACTCTATTCATCATCGCAATGGAGCCATTCGCCGTGTGAACGTGAATATCGCAGCCACCACGGTTGAGAATTACCGATTACTCCGCGATGCCGGGATAGGCACATATATCCTATTTCAAGAGACCTATAATCGCGAGGAATATCAACGCCTCCACCCCACCGGCCCCAAAAGCGACTGGTGTTATCACACCGAGGCGATGGACCGAGCCATGCAAGGGGGAATTGACGATGTGGGCATAGGTGTGTTGTTTGGGTTATACAACTATCGCTATGACTTTGTGGGGTTGTTGATGCACGCCGAACACCTTGAAGCCACCTACGGAGTGGGGCCACACACCATCAGCGTGCCTCGCATTCGTCCTGCCGACGATATAAATCCCGAAGACTTCCCCGATGCCGTTACCGACGAGGTGTTCCGTCGTATCGTGGCAATTCTTCGCATTGCCGTGCCTTATACCGGCATGATTGTCTCTACTCGCGAGTCGCAACAATGCCGTGAATTAGTGCTCGATGTGGGAGTGTCGCAACTCAGCGGAGGCTCTCGCACAAGCGTGGGAGGATATGCCTCCGACGACATCGACACCGACAAATCGGCACAATTCGACATCGACGACAATCGCACCCTCGATGAGATTGTAACCTGGTTATTGCAATTGGGATATATCCCCAGTTTCTGCACTGCCTGCTATCGCGAAGGACGCACCGGCGACCGTTTTATGTCGCTTGCCCGTCGTGGCATGATAGGCAACTGTTGCGCTCCAAACGCACTGATGACACTTCGCGAATATCTCGAAGACTACGCCTCACCCCTCTGCCGACAGTTGGGCAACGAAGCGATAGCCCGCGAAGTGCTACGCATCGACTCCGAAAAAATACGCCGCATCACCCTCTCTCACCTCAACGACATCACCCACGGCAAGCGAGATTTCAGATTTTAATCAAACACCTGTAGCACCTAAATTATTATAATTGTGTTTTATGTTGTGTTTGGATTACCAAGAAATAGAGACCTACGTTGAAGGAGCGTGCAATAAAATATACCAAAGTCGTAATAATTCATTCATAAAGTACTTAATTTGTACGATTTTTACTAATTTTGTTGTTGGTTGTAGAGACTTCACAATATATAAGTAAAAAAAGTATTATGCTTATCTTACCAAAATATAGCGATTCGGACGAAAAATATTGCGATATAGTTAAGGGGGAAATGAAAATCATCAATGAGGAGATTGATCTATTCAACCAAGCTCATTATACCACCAATCTCAATGTTTCTGATTTCTTAGAACGCGTTAATCATCATTTGGCATCTATTGAACAAAAGGTTGGAAAAAACTCTATAGAATACATTAATCTTTCTACAAAAATAGTAAATGTGATATGTAATAGAGTTTTTGCCTACATAAACTTGTCATCTGAGGATAACATCCTTGACAAATTGTCAACCTCAGAAACTGTAAAATTTTATGTAAATCAAAGAGAAATTCTAGTAGAAGCACTTCGTATTTGTAGAAAACTTGAAAATATGAATATGGATTACGCATATCGCATAAAAATTTTTAATAAGGTAAAAGCTAACGTAGAAAATAAATGTCACGAAAAAGGGATTGAAACAAGGACTACTATTCAAAAAAACATTGATCAACTAAAAGCAGTCGGAAATGTAACAGGTGAGGTTGCAAAGGAAACTGCAGGTTGCATAGTAACATTGGCAATCAAAATTGCAATTGTAGTAGTTATTTTTCTAATTTTAATGGCTATTTTTGGAGTAAAATAAGATGACATACGAAGAAGAACAGATCAAATACGCAGAAGAACTTAAGGAGATTACTAATACAATAAAGGTCCTTGATAATTTATTTAATGATTCTAGCCAAACAGATGCAAAAATATTAGAGTTGTATAAACGAATACACCCATCAGAGTTTCAACTTTCATATAGATTTGATATTCAGCAAAAGATTAGTTTATTTAGACAACTTTTGGAAGATGATTATCGAAAAAAAATCGCTAGAAGAAAAGAATTGGAGCGACTTTTGTCACAAACTCCAGTAGAAAGGGTAAAAGACAATGTCAAAAATAACATAGGGAAATCGGCAAAATACATTGCAAGTATTACTCCACAGCATGTATCTGGAAAGGTATATAAAGTAGAAAATGGAGATGGTTGTGGAATGTTCTGTTTGTGGTTTATGATAATCGATGCAATCATTATTCTGATATATTATCTAATATCTAAATAATGTGAGTAAGTTACAGACTCATACCGAGGCCGCAAGGATTATTAATGAATCTATATTGCAATGTCAATATCGTGCTACGTTGCTTGCAAACAAAGAGCAATTATCACTTTATTATGGCATTGGCAAATATGCGTTCATTCTATGAAGAGTGGTCGCCTGTGATAAATCGCCAGCCATCGGCTGACAATTAAAAACACCAATAGTAGATAGAGAATTAGTTATTAAAAATTACTATAACATATATGAATCATACTCCCTCTTCACATCGTGTTCATATCGCGTTTTTTGGGCGATGCAATAGTGGTAAATCGTCGTTGATTAATGCCTTGACGAAATCACAATAATATTAAAAGAAATATTCAATAAAAATGCAATTAATTTTTCTCTTTATTGTATTTTTGTTGACGGATATTAAAAGATTACCATATGGCTATTATAGATTCTCAAAACATCGAGCATAATGAGCTTTTTAATCAAATTGCAAATCTTATACAATCGGCTCGTTCCAATGTCGCTATTCAGGTTAACACGACTTTACTACATACTTATTGGCACATTGGTAAATTAATAATTGAAAAAGAGCAACAAAATGCTAAACGTGCAGAATACGGGAAAGGCATCTTAAAAGATCTATCAAGAAGGCTAACCCAAGAGTTTGGCAAGGGATTTTCTCGCGTCAACCTCCAATGGATGAGACTATTATTCCTCAAATACCCAATTTGTCAGACACTGTCTAACAAATTAAGTTGGAGTCATTATTGCGAATTGCTTACAATATCTGATGACGACAAACGCTCCTTTTATGAAAAGGAATGCATTAATGCGAATTGGTCATTTCGTGAATTAAAGAGACAGATTAATAGTTCGCTTTTTGAAAGACTAATTCTTTCTAACGGACAAACAAACAAAGAACAAGTCTTAAAACTCGCATCTAAAGGAATTGAAATAAATTCTCCTATAGACATAATAAAAGACCCTTATGTTTTTGAATTTGTTGGCATGCCTGAGAACAAGCCAATTTTGGAAAGTGATTTAGAGAAACGGTTAATCAGAGGATTAGAAAATTTCCTATTGGAACTTGGCCGTGGGTTTATGTTTGTAGGATCTCAACAACGTATAACCATAAACAATACACACTATTACGTTGATATGGTATTTTACAACAAAATCCTTAAAGCATACGTATTAATAGAATTAAAACGCACCAAACTAACACCCGAAGCCGCAGGTCAGCTTAATATGTATCTAAACTATTATGCATCAGAAATTAACGACGACGGCGACAATCCTCCTATCGGAATAATTCTTTGCACAGATAAAGATAGTCTTACTGCTGAATTTGCATTAGGAGGGTTGTCTAATCAGATATTTGCATCAAAATATACTCTTTGCATCCCAAATAAACAATTACTAATAGCAGAAGTGCAACGTATGATTGCCCTATCTGAAGATTATAAAAACGAAAATTTATAACATTAATGCAACAAACTCCCTCTTCACATCGTGTTCATATCGCGTTTTTTGGGCGATGCAATAGTGGTAAATCGTCGTTGATTAATGCCTTGACGGGGCAAGAGGTGGCGATTGTGTCGGAAATGGCGGGAACCACTACCGACTCGGTATTGAAACCTATCGAACTGCCCGGAGTGGGTGCTACTATATTGATTGATACCCCGGGGCTCGATGACAACACACCGCTCGGCAATCAACGCAAGGCTCAATCACTTAAAGCACTCGACAAAACCGATATCGCCGTGGTATTATTCCATGACGATGACACCTCTGTTGAAGAAGCATTAATCACTCAACTCTCAGCACGAAAAACACCTATTATCGGTGTCATTTCAAAGTGCGACACCATGCAAAATCGTGCATCGCTCGTTGCAAAAGTTAATGATATTATCGGGTCAGAGCCTATCGCTTTAAGTGCCACAACAAGAGAAGGCATCGAACAATTATTGGCCCGACTTGCCTCATTATCGCAACAAGAAACACGCCTTATCACCGAAGGACTATGCTCGGCCGGCGACATGGTGGTGCTCGTGATGCCTCAAGACGCCCAAGCCCCCAAAGGACGATTGATAAAACCTCAAGTGGAGGTGTTGCGCGAACTGCTCGACCGTGGCTGCAACACTCTTTGTTGCACTCCCGAGGGACTGAAAGCATCGCTCAACGCCCTCAATACTCCGCCCCAACTCATCATCACCGACTCGCAAGTATTCGCCTCAGTCAACGAGATTGTCGAAGGATATCGACAACAAATGGAACGTCACCAATATCCACTTCTCACCTCGTTTTCCATCCTTTTTGCTCGCTATAAGGGTGATATAAACACATTTGTAGAAGGTGGAAAAAAACTACTCTCGCTCACACCCTCTTCTCGCATATTAATAGCCGAAGCCTGTAGCCATATCCCACAAAACGAAGATATAGGTCGGGTAAAGCTGCCCCGAATGCTTCGCCGACGCATTGGCGATAGCTTGACAATCGACATCGTTGGAGGCAATGATTTCCCCACCGACCTATCGCAATATGACCTTGTGATACATTGTGGTGCATGCATGTTTAACCGTCGGCTCGTGATGAGTCGCGTGGCGCAAGCCCAAGCACAAAACATAGCCATCACCAACTACGGCATCGCCATCGCCACCCTCACCGGCATCATCGACAAAGTGGCGTATTAGAATGTGACGTTTAGTGAGCTCATCGAAGCACTATTGTGTCGGGGGCGGTGTTCATTATCACAAAGTAGAAATAGCCATTATGCTCAACTTTCTCATAGGGCAACATATTCTTGCTTTTCTCCGCCTCAAATGGAGCATAATCTTTTGCTTTCTTTATTGATTTGGAAATCCTCACCGATTTATATTTTGCATCAAGCGCAACAGTCTTTGCTCTATATTTCGAAGTTTTCTCGATAAGCTGAGGCTCGGGATAGTCGGCAAATTTTTGTTCGATTGTTTTCAGTGGATATGGAATGAAATTTTTTATATTGGTTGATTTATGATTTTTCCAACCTATGCGCGACAATCCTCGTTTTGTATATCCGTCAAACAGCAAATGTAATGTTTCATTTGCCAATGGATCGGGAGCGTATTCTTGTGCTAAAAATCTCACACCTGCATTTTCGTTGTTGTAGTTTGCATTTGTAGCATCGGCAATGATTACCGATGATTTTCCTCCTAATTGTCCTAATACTTTGCTATGGATTTCATAAGTGTTTTTGCGCAACATATATCCTCCTATGAGTATCACCCCCATTGCCACACTCATCACTACAACCGAAACGATTCTAAATAATTTATGGCTCTCACAACGCATTATAATTCGCCCTATCACAATGATTGAGAATAGCGACGGGCAGAATAGCTGGCGCGACGATGTGAAGGTCAACATGGCGAGCATAAGCGACACCAATATCGCAATAAGGAAAAATGCGTTTTCGCGAATTATTCGCATCGCATATTTGCGTTGAACGATAATAACTGCCACCAATATGAGCAACAATAATGAGATTACCGACACCAACAATTCGGCCGACAATACCCCACTCTTTCGCAAAATACTATCAATAGTAAATCCTCCTCCTTGCGCTGCATGGCTCCAGTTGCCGGGAGCAAACACGCACACGCAACTGCCCACAAAGAAACATATCATCATTGTCATCGACAACGAATTGATGCGTTTTAAATTGAATATACCTAAGAGGAACAATGATGCACTAATGGGCAAGCAATAGCTCTCTTGTAATGAGCCCACAACGATTGAAGCCAATCCACAGATTATATAATAAAGATAATTGCGCCGGAACTCTTTTTTTGAATCTCGCGATTTTTTCAGCAATAGAATAAACGCCAAATATGCCACCGCAGTCCACATATAATTGACAGCAAAAGCCACCAAACTCAGCATTATTGTCCCCGCATCAGGGATACAAGTCCAAAGCATAAAAAGCGCTAACAATGATGCAAAAGCACCTCTATCGACAGGACGTGCCACAAACTTCACAAGTAATAGCCATAACACCCCAAACATAAGAGCATTGACCACCGCAAAGATTTTCATTCCGGCTATGGCAGTAAAAAAATGAGTGGTGACATGCACCAAAAAACGCCCGTTGGTGCTTAAATAATGCTTCGCTTGAGTTGTGAAACAATCCCACACTCCGGTAATCATCGCCCCATCGCCCTTGTGCAATGCCGAATCGGTAAACATATATCCAAGATCATCGCCTACCGATATCGCAAATTGCCCTAATAGCCAAAAAGTTGTGACGACAAACGCGAACCAAGCAAATATTTTAGCATTATCGTTTTTCATTCTTTGTAAAAAAATTTCGACAAAATTACGCAAAAAATACAACATTTATATTTACTTTTACATTAAAATATTCACATAATCATTTAAGGAAACTTCAATATGAATAACTTCGTTTATGACATACCGGTAAAGGTATATTTTGGAGAAAATCAGTTACAACATCTTGGCGAGGAGTTAAGCAAATTTGGCACTCGCGTGTTGCTCACTTATGGCGGTGGTTCTATCAAGAAAATCGGTCTTTATGACAAGGTTATTGCCGAGATAGAACGTGCCGGGCTTGAAGTGTTTGAACTTTCGGGCATCGAACCCAACCCTCGCATCGACTCGGTGCGTCGTGGTGCTCAAATGTGTAAAGACCACAATATCGATGTGCTACTTGCCGTGGGTGGAGGCTCCACTCTCGATGCCACTAAATTCATGGCTGCCGGCGCATGCGTCGACCACGATCCATGGGATTTCTTAAGCGAAAAATGGGCTCCTATCACAAAAGCATTGCCCATCGTCACTATACTCACGCTATCGGCTACCGGTTCTGAAATGGACCCGGGCGGTGTTATAAGCAACCCCGAGACTCAAGACAAAATCGGCCGCCTGGCTGCGCCAATGCTTCCCAAAGTGTCTTTCCTCGACCCCACCCTCACCTACTCAGTGAGTCCTTATCAAACGGCTTGCGGTTCGGCCGACATGATTTCACACATTCTTGAAGTGTATTTCAACATGGAGCAAGACCTCTACATGCTCGATTGCTTTATGGAAGGACTTCTAAAAACAATCATCAAATTCACCCCTGTGGCGATTGAGAAACCCGATGACTACGAAGCACGCGCCAACCTAATGTGGGCGTCATCATGGGCCATCAACGGTTTCGTGAATGGAGGCAAACGATTGGCTTGGAGTTGCCACCCCATCGAACATGAGTTGTCGGCCATCTACGACATCACCCACGGATTGGGCTTGGCGATCGTGACTCCTCGTTGGCTCGAATATTGCCTCGACGAAACAACAGTATCGAAATATGTGCAATTTGGCGTAAACGTGTTTGGCATCGACCCCAACCAAGAACCTATGGCCATAGCACATCAGGCCATCGACCGCCTATCGGAATTCCTTTTCGACACCTTGGGATTGAGTCGAACCCTCACCGAAATAGGTATCACTGCCAAACATTTCCCCATCATGGCAAGAAAAGCCTGCGGCGGCAAAATCCTCCCCGGCTTCAAACACCTCACCCCTGCCGACGTCGAAAAAATCTTCGAAATGTGCCTTTAATTTAATGCGGAATGCGGAATTGAGTTTTTTGTAGGGACACGGCGTACCGTGTCCGAAAAGAATTAGACAGAAGGACAGAATGAACATAAAAGCTGACGCATGAAAATTATGAATTAACTCCCTCCGAAGGGCTCAACGAGGCTTGACCGAAGCAATTGAGAGTTGCAACTCTCCTCTTGTTTTTCGAAGAAAAATAGGAGGAACAATGGAGCAAATGAGAGCAATATATCAAGCTCGCTTGATTATTGCCGAGTGCAGCCCATTGAAGACATAGTCAGTACCCCGAAGGGGGGAGGCGGTCATAATTCCGCATTCCGCACTCCGCATTCCGCACTAAATAGGCTCTCCGCATTAGAATTTAGTGAACTTTTTTAATGGGGGTTTTGTTTTCTTTGCATAGATTGAGTTAAAACATTGTTACTTATAAAAATATCAGTTAT
This sequence comes from Muribaculaceae bacterium, assembly GCA_045576735.1. GTDB lineage: Bacteria > Bacteroidota > Bacteroidia > Bacteroidales > Muribaculaceae > RGIG4079. The sequence goes on along the minus strand of JAZNGZ010000044.1, from coordinate 14,369 downwards.
GGCAAAGGAAGCACGAATGGGGAGTATTTTCCTTGAATTTCTCACTCAAAGTAACGACATGAGCAATCGTTTCATTGCTCCCGAAATTGATGAGATTGTAAAAAATGATGAGTGTGCCGAGATGTTTGACATTCTCGTGGTAAATGCGTTGGGCCACAAATGCCCTATATGCGAATCGACCATCGACACTGCCATGAACTTCATCATTGATAAATGTCACAACGAAATCAATTTGAGCGAATGTGACGACAACGAAAAACACCTTGAACGTCAACAATGCACCGACTTCTACAATCAGGCAGCCCAAAACCTCAAAAATCATTTCAACTCTGCCGGGCTACTATATAAATGCTAATACTGGTTTGTGATTCTAAATATAGTTGTTTATGGATAAAAAACGTCTCACGTCGGCCAATGGGCGACCTATTGCCGACAATCAAAACATTCAGACTGCCGGGGTGCGCGGACCGGTGTTGATGCAAGACCCTTGGTTTCTCGAAAAACTCGGTCATTTCGATCGCGAAGTGATTCCCGAACGACGCATGCACGCTAAAGGCGCAGGGGCATACGGCACGTTTACCGTGACTCACGACATTACACAATACACTCGTGCCTCAATATTCAGCCAAGTGGGCAAACAGACGGAGTGTTTCGTGCGATTCTCTACCGTGGCAGGCGAACGAGGTGCCGCCGATGCCGAGCGCGACATTCGTGGATTTGCCATGAAGTTTTATACCGACGAGGGGAATTGGGATCTCGTGGGCAACAATACCCCGGTGTTTTTCTTGCGCGACCCACTGAAATTCCCCGACCTCAACCATGCCATAAAACGTGACCCGAAAACCGGCATGCGTAGTGCCAACAATAATTGGGATTTCTGGACGCTGTTGCCCGAAGCGTTGCACCAAATCACTATTACCATGAGTCCGCGAGGCATTCCGTTATCCTATCGCCACATGCACGGTTTTGGCAGCCACACCTATAGTTTCTACAATGCCGACAACAAACGCACATGGGTTAAGTTTCATCTTCGCACACTGCAAGGCATTAAATGCCTCACCGACCAAGAGGCCGAAGCCATTATTGCCAAGGATCGCGATTCGCATCTCCGCGACCTTTATAACAGCATCGAAAATGGCGACTATCCACGTTGGCTTTTCCAAGTACAACTCATGAGTGAAGAGCAAGCCGAGAATTACCATATCAACCCCTTTGACCTCACCAAAGTGTGGCCTCACGGTGACTTTCCATTGCACGATGTGGGAATCCTCGAACTCAATCGCAATCCCGAGAACTATTTTGCCGAGGTAGAGCAATCGGCCTTCAACCCCATGAACATTGTAGAGGGGATAGGATTCTCGCCCGACAAGATGTTGCAAGGGCGTTTATTCTCCTACGGCGACGCACAACGCTATCGTCTTGGAGTTAATGCTCATCAAATCCCGGTCAACCGACCTCGATGCCCATTCCACGCCTATCATCGCGACGGCGCAATGAGAGTAGATGGCAACTATGGCGACGCTATCAGTTATGAACCCAATAGTTATGGCGAATGGCACGACTCGCCACACCTCAAAGAACCGCCATTGGCGATTCATGGCGATGCGTTCAACTACAACGAGCGAGAGTATGATGACGATTACTACACCCAACCGGGCAATCTATTCCGTCTCATGTCCAAAGAAGAGCAACAACTGCTTTTCGAAAACACAGCACGAGCCATGGGTGATGCCGAACGTTTCATCAAAGAACGCCACATCACAAACTGCTACCGCGCCGACCCCGCTTACGGCATAGGTGTAGCCAAAGCCCTCAACCTCCCCTTGCCCGAAGGATTGTAAGCATCAAATATAGATTCAGATATATTTATTAACTAAGTTATAACACAACAACGGCTACCGGGAATTGGTAGCCGTTGTTATATTTGTGAGATGTGAATTGGAATGTCAACGGAAAATTCCACATTCCGCATTAAATCGGTTTCTATTTTTTGAGGAAGCAGGTTTTGAGGACAATGCTGCTACCGTCGATTTTGCAGTCAACCTCTTCGGGGTTATCGGTGAGGCGAATGCTTTTCACTTTTGTGCCACGTTTGATTACCATTGACGAGCCCTTCACCTTGAGGTCTTTGATAACAGTTACCGCATCGCCATCGAAAAGTTCTGCGCCGTTGCTATCTTTTGCCACATCGGCAGCCTCTTCGGCATCATCGGGGTTAAACTCGTGAGCACAATCGGGGCAAACATAAAGCGACCCATCAAAGTAAACATACTCACCGCCACACTTAGGGCATTTTGTGATTTCTTCAGCCATTTGATAGTCGTTTTATCGATTAGAACTCAGCATTGTTTGGAGTACGTGGGAATGGAATCACGTCGCGAATGTTGGTCATACCTGTAACGAACAACAATAGGCGTTCGAAACCAAGACCGAAACCAGCGTGAGGCACTGTACCAAAACGACGAGTGTCGAGATACCACCACATATCTTTCATTGGGATATTCATTTCCTCGATGCGAGTCATGAGCTTGTCATAGTCTTCTTCACGCACGCTACCGCCAATGATTTCACCGATTTGTGGGAACAACACGTCGGTACCTTGAACAGTCTTGCCATCTTCGTTCATCTTCATGTAGAAAGCCTTGATATCCTTTGGATAGTCGGTCATAATAACCGGTTTCTCGAAGTGTTCTTCCACGAGATAACGTTCGTGTTCGCTGGCAAGGTCGCAACCCCAATATACAGGGAATTCAAATTTCTTGCCACCGGCAACTGCTTCTTCAAGAATTTTGATACCTTCAGTATAAGGCAAGCGAACAAATTCAGTTGAAACGACCTCTTTCAATCGTTCAATCAAGCCCTTATCAATCATATTGTTAAGGAACTCAAGGTCATCTTTACAATTTTCGAGAGCCCAGTTGATACAATATTTGATAAATTCTTCTTCGAGATCCATGAGGTCAGAGAGGTCGGCAAACGCAACTTCAGGCTCAATCATCCAGAACTCAGCCAAGTGGCGAGGAGTGTTTGAATTTTCGGCACGGAATGTAGGGCCGAAAGTATAGATTGAACCGAGAGCAGTAGCAGCCAATTCACCTTCGAGCTGACCCGAAACGGTGAGGCTTGCTTGTTTGCCAAAGAAGTCATCATCATATATGATTGAACCGTTTTCGTCTTTCTTCAAGTCGTAGAGGTTCTTTGTTGTCACTTGGAACATTTGACCGGCACCTTCGCAGTCCGAAGCTGTGATGATAGGTGTGTGGAAATAGAAGAATCCATGATTGTGGAAGAACTTGTGAATAGCGATAGCCATGTGGTGACGAATGCGGAACACTGCACCGAATGTGTTGGTACGTGGACGCAAGTGAGCTTTTTCACGAAGGAATTCCATTGTGTGACCCTTCTTTTGCATTGGATAAGTTTCGGGGTCGGCTGTGCCATAGATTTCAAGTGTTTCAGCTTGAATCTCGGCAGTTTGACCTTTACCCATCGACTCAACGAGTTGACCAATCACGTGGAGACTTGCACCGGTAGTGATAGGTTTCAACTGTTCATCGGTAAATTTCGCCATATCAAAAACGATTTGAATGTTTTTGATAGTTGAACCATCGTTGAGTGCCACGAATTGCACATGTTTGTTACCACGACGGCTACGCACCCACCCTTTCACACTCACTTGTTGGCCAATGAGTTGTGGGTCAAATATATCTACAATTTTAGTTCTTTTCATTACAAGAATACGTTATTAAGGTTTATAATTATTCAAACGAACCCATTTTAAGGTAGTTAACCTCTTCTTGAGTGAGGTAACGCCAGCGTCCGCGAGCCAAATTTTTCTTTGTGAGACCTGCAAAATAAACACGGTCGAGTTTAGTCACATGATAACCGAGCGATTCGAATATGCGACGCACAATGCGGTTGCGACCTGAGTGGATTTCGATACCTGCTTGGTTGCGATCTTTTTCGGTAGCATAGCTGATAGCATCGGCATGGATAGGACCATCTTCAAGTTCGATACCATCGGCAATACGTTGCATATCTTCTTCAGCAATATCTTTGTCGCACCACACATGATAGATTTTTTTCTTCACATATTTGGGGTGAGTCAATTTCGAAGCGAGGTCGCCATCGTTGGTCAACAACAACACACCTGTAGTGTTGCGGTCGAGACGTCCCACCGGATAGATGCGTTCATCGCAAGCACCTTTCACTAAGTCCATCACCGTTTTGCGGCCATTGGGGTCATCACTTGTTGTCACGCAATCTTTTGGTTTATTGAGAAGGATATAGCATTTGCTTTCGAGTGCAACTACTTTTTCATCATATTCAACCACATCACTGTGTGATATTTTTGTACCCAATTCAGTAACGACAATGCCATTCACTTTTACAAGGCCTTGTTGTATCAATTCATCAGCCTCACGGCGAGAGCAGATACCTGCGTTAGCCATAAATTTGTTAAGACGAATTTGTTCGTTTGGATCGGGTATAGGCATTTCATATTCCACACGCTTGGGACGTGGAGTAAAACTTTTACCTTTACGAGGCATCACACCTTGGTTGGGGTTTTGTTTTTTGCGACGTTGATTGGGATTAGGACGTCCGGGGCCTTGACGATAGCCACCTTGGTTATATCCGCCTTGATTTCCGTAACCACCTTGGTTGCCATATCCGCCACCTTGGCGATTATTGTTGTAACCACCTTGGCGATAATTATTTTGGCGATAACCACCTTGACGGTTGTTATTGTAACCACCTTGGCGATAGTTGTTATAACCGCCTTGTTGGTCATAACCGTCGTTCATTTCACCATCGCCTTGCGCGTTATATGAACGTTGTTGATAATTGTTATTATATCTGTTATTATTATAACCACCTTGGCGATAATTATTATAACCACCATGGTTATTATATCGATTATTGTAATTTCCTTGACGATTATACGAACGATGTTGCGAATATTGGCGTTCTCCTTGATATTCCGAGTCGTTTTGCGAAGAAAATTCCACCTTTTCAAAACGAGTAGCACCATCTACACTTTCAAACGATGCATTGCGATTTTCTCCAATTCTTGGTCTTTTTGGTTTTTTCTCAATACTATCCATAATTCAATATTTAAAAATACATAAAGCCTCGCGGCATTAAAAAAATGGTTTTGTTTCTATAAGGTTTTTGTTTATTTCTATCTTTCAAATTCCCTCAAACGGGTAAACTTTTACACCTAAATTATATATATAACGCAAAATTACACGAATATTTTCACTGCCACAAATAAATACAACATTTTTTAGCATAAAAAGTGGGCAAAATCTACAAATAGTCTATTTTGCCCTCCTTTTATGAATTTTTAAGGTCTTATTTCTTTACCGAAGGACGCATTATAACCAATTTGCGACAATCGGATTCATGCAACACTTTGGCCACTTTTACAACATCTTCCTCTTCTAAAAAAACAACTATCCATCTTTCATCTCGTTCATATGATGTGCCATACATAACCTCTTCTAAGGCCGTATTCAATGGATAATTTGCCGTATCGAGTGTATAATCAGCATTTCGTTGCAAAAGTTCTTTTATTGCATTATATCTATCCATTGGGATTTCACCTTTGCTTAATTTTTCGATAAACTCATCGACAACATTTACCGAAAGGGTCTCATATCCCGGTGAAACATCCAACTGCACATGAAGCGACACTTCGTTATTAGGTTCTCGATAAAGACTCACCGATACATTAGGCGTATAAACTATACCTCGTTTTTCTCGTAGCTCAGCTATGAGATAGTCTTCAAGTAGGCCTTCAATCATATCTGCTGCGACTTTATTTGCCCCTGAGTAGTCTATTGAAGCCACTATTTTATAATCAACCTTTATCAATTCATTATCATAGCCTTCACATTCAAAATCAATCACCTTTGAACCAGGCAATGACTTTAGTACCATAGGTTCTAGAGTAGCCAAATCGCCTTTTTCTCCGGGAATAACTCCTATATATTTTATTGCATACTCCTTCATCTGCTCTTCGTCCATATCTCCTACCATAATAAATGTAAAATCGGAGGCATTAGAGAATATATCACTATACATTTCACATGCTTTTTGATAATCCACATTTAATGGTTGACGTGTATATAAAGGCATATAGGGGTTGTCATAGCCAAATTCTGCCACTAAAACCGAGTCTCTAAAAATGCCCTCAGGAGAGCGAACCAACGATGCTATCATTTGTTGACTTCCAATTTTCCATTGTTCAAAACGAGCTTCATCTTTTATCGGGTCACAAAACAACAATTGCAGATGTGTCAACATATCATCCATTCCATTTATGGTCGACTCCATTGTTACAACATCACAATTATCCCCAAAATCAATTGAATATTGATGTTTTGAATTCATGTACCATCGGTTAATATCGTCACGTTTGTTTTCTCCCAATCCATTACATTTAGATATTTCATCTAAATACTGATATGTTTCATAGCAGTCCTTATTATACATTGCTGCTCCACCTTTTCGGTATGCCACCAACGTTATTTTATCGGTCTCAATATCACAATTCCTCAATATCACCTTTGCGCCATTTGACAATGTCATATGATAAGTAGGATAATAATTGACTGTCGTTGAATCTACATGTTGTTCTACAATCTCACAAGTATCGCGCAAATTAGATGCAGGCTTCAATGGAACCAACTCATCATCCACTTCCTCAACTTCGGCTTGTTCATAAAAATCTACATACATCTGAGCCAATTGCTGTTCGGTAGGTATAGGCGTCAACTCCTCATTGCCGTTCAATGATACTACAATATTATCATCACTAAATGCCTCGGCTACATGCTTGTTAAAATCGGCCACGGTGAACGTGTCTAATATATCTATCATAACCGTATAAAATTGTGCGCGGTCTACCAGTATTTCCTTACTAAAGAAATTCGTTTTTATATCTTCATAAAAATCACTATTTACTTGATTTTGGGTTTGTATCCTAGCCGACTCAAACGTTTTATACATCATTTCCTTGGCTTGCTCAAACTCTTTCTCTCCAACGCCATATTCACGCATTCGCTTAATCTCTTTAACCAACAATCTCATTGCGTCTTGCCATTTATCAGGATATACAACCGATATCACATAATTCTCATCAATCCAGCGCGCACCATAATATTCTGAGCGAGAAAATTCTGTCCCCATGAATATAGACTGATTGTTATTATCCATTTGTAACAAACGCATCTTCATTACATGGAGTAACATAAAATACTCCACTACCAATTTATAATCTTCATACGTCCCTTTTTTCTCTAACGGCACATCGGGAATCTTATATTCCAACATCAATGTATTATATAGCTCTTGTTTATTAATTTCAACAATAGGCAACACCCCTTTATGCAACGGCACCTCCACGTCTAGGCGTGGAACTGGGTTTTCTCGCGCCGGTATATCGGCCCATAACTCTTTAATTCGCGTTTCAGCCCAATCCTCATCTACGTTTCCTACTATTACCACTGCTTGCAAGTCGGGTCGATGCCATTTGCGATAAAACTCTCGCAATGTTTCCGGTTTGAAATTATTAATCACATCAATCGAGCCAATAGTAAAATGTGTACCATATTGTTCTCCATATGGAAAATGTTTTCGTATATTATTACACCGTGCTCGCATTTCGGGGGTATCATAATTATACCACTCACTCGCAACAATCAATCGCTCCTTGGCGATCATTTCATCATCCAAAGTGAGACAGCTCGACATATCCCTAAGTATCATCATACAACTATCCACCAACACACTATCTGCGGTAGGAATACTCAAAAACTTATACACTGTCTCATCATAAGATGTTGACGCATTGTAATTGGTTCCAAATGATAAGCCTTTACTATCTAAATAATTTCGCATCGTTAGTCCCGGGAAATTACATGTCCCATTAAAAACCATGTGTTCTAGAACATGAGCTAATCCTCGCTCATGTTCTTCTTCCAATACCGAGCCTACATTTTGCAACAAATACATGTTTACATAGCCACTATTTGAATCACTATGACGAATATAATACGTCAATCCATTAGGCAATTTCCCATAGCGCACAGCCGAGTCCATAGGAAGCACTTGCTGAGCAAACAAACAAGCAAAAATTGTCGCTAAATAAACTGCGACAACCAATGTAATTATTTTTTTCATAGCAGATAAAATTTAATTAGTTATTGTCAATTTCGCACAAAGGTAATTATTATTTCTTAAATTCGCATATCAAACGCTCATTTTAACTTATTTTTACAGTATACTTTCAATTTCATTTAAATGTGTGATAACTATAGCATCATTGTTGACATCATTCTCCCCCTTGGGATTGAAAAACACGGCTCGCCATCCGGCTGCCAATGCACCGGCAATATCCGTGTCGGGATTATCGCCAACTATTACCGATGTTTCAGCCGTAGCTCCGGCTTTTTTAAGTGCATGATCAAAAATGCGACGATCGGGCTTATTCACCCCCAAGTCATCACTCAACACCACCACTTCAAAGAAATGGTCCACCTGTGACGAACGCATCTTTCGATATTGCACCTCATAAAAGCCATTGCTTATCATTCCTATCCTATAGCCTTTATCTTTGAGATATTGCAACATTTCGCGAGCACCATCGACCAATCGTGTTTTTGTGCCAAGTATCGACAGATATAACGGATCGAGAGCTTTTGACTTTTCCAAAAGTTGTTCTTGAGGGAAACCGGCCTCATCGAGCACTCGACGAAATCTCTCCAACTGCAAATACTCTTTTGTAATCTTTCCTTCATTATACAATGGCCACAATGAATGATTGCATACCAAATATTTTTCGCGCCAATCATCGACCGACGAGAAATAAGGCTCTAACCCTTCTTGATAATATAGTTCACCCAACGAATCCCAGGAGTTTGCACTAAAATCCCACACGGTATCATCAAGGTCAACCCACACCCATTCTATGCCTTCCATTGATTTCATATATCACAAAATTATAAAAAAAGACCACTTTCACAATTGAAAATGGTCTTAAGGATAGTGGGCGTTGACGGATTCGAACCGCCGACCCTCTGCTTGTAAGGCAGATGCTCTGAACCAGCTGAGCTAAACGCCCTAATTGGGTTGCTTTCTTGAGAAGGAATTTTGAGTTGTGGGCGTTGACGGATTCGAACCGCCGACCCTCTGCTTGTAAGGCAGATGCTCTGAACCAGCTGAGCTAAACGCCCTTTCTCTGAGAAAGCGATGCAAAGGTACAACGTTTTTTTTAATCTACCAAACAAAAAAGTAAAAAATATCAGCAAAAATTTCACTTATTGTTTGTAACTTTGTGGTTCAATAGCTTTTTAAACGCATATTATTAACTACTTATATACATTATATGGAATTAACTTCATTAACAGCAATCTCTCCTGTCGACGGCCGTTATCGCAGCAAGTGTGAACGTCTCGACGAATATTTTTCAGAATATGCCCTCATTCGCTATCGCGTGAGAGTTGAAATTGAGTACTTTATCGCATTATGCGAGCTCGGTCTAGAACAATTAAAAGGAGTGGGTACCGACAAATTCGAACCACTTCGCGACATTTACCGCAACTTCACTGTTGCCGATGCCTGCCGCATCAAAGAGATTGAAAGCGTCACTAATCACGACGTGAAAGCGGTGGAATATTTCATCAAAGAAAAATTCGACATTCTCAACCTTGAACCATACAAAGAATTTATCCACTTCGGGTTGACTTCTCAAGACATAAACAACACATCGGTGCCTATGTCAATCAAAGAAGCCATCACCGATGTATATCGTCCTGTGCTAGTAGAATTAATTGAGCACCTCGAAGCTCGCGCCAATGATTGGTACAAAATCCCTATGTTGGCTAAAACTCACGGTCAACCGGCATCTCCCACTCGCTTAGGTAAAGAAATCATGGTGTTTGCATATCGTCTTCGCCAACAACTCAACGCGCTCGACAATGTCGCTATCAGTGGCAAATTTGGCGGAGCTACAGGTAACTTCAACGCTCACCTCACCGCATTCCCCTCTATCGATTGGCGCGAATTTGGTGCAAAATTCCTTAGCAACAGCCTTGGAATCGTGCGCGAGGAATACACCACTCAAATTTCAAACTACGATAACCTTGCGGCATTGTTCGACGCACTTCGTCGCATTAACACCATAATCATCGACCTTGACCGCGACGTATGGCAATATATTTCAATGGAGTATTTCAAACAAAAAATCAAAGCCGGCGAAGTAGGCTCAAGCGCAATGCCTCACAAAGTAAACCCTATCGACTTTGAAAACTCTGAAGGCAACCTCGGTATCGCTAACGCAATTCTCGAACACCTTGCAATGAAATTGCCTATCTCTCGCCTTCAACGCGACTTGACCGACTCTACAGTGCTCCGCAACGTAGGCGTACCCTTGGCTCATGGCCTTATCGCAATGCATAGCACACTCAAAGGGCTCAACAAACTCCTTCTCAACGAAGCAGCAATCAGCGCCGACCTAGATGCAATGTGGAACGTTGTGGCAGAAGGCATTCAAACAATCCTCCGTCGCGAAGGGTATCCAAAACCCTACGAAACTCTCAAAGAACTCACCCGTGTCAACACTACAGTGACTGCCGAAAGCATCGCTGCATTTATCGACACCCTCAACGTGAGCGATGATGTGAAAGCTGAACTTAAAAAACTTTCTCCTCATAGTTACACCGGCTATTAGCCTCTAAATACTAATAATTATGGCTTTATTCAATCACATTTTTGGAAATGCTACTGAAGTAAGCGCTGAAGACCTACAAAAAGAATTCAGCGAAGTGCTTATTGAAGGTGAAACAATTCAAGCTGCATTCCGAATTTTTCGCGACAAATGGATTTTCACCAACAAACGCCTCATTATGCTTGACATTCAAGGCATAACCGGCAGCAAACGCGAATATCATTCAATCCCTTATAGTTCAATCAATCAATTCAGTGTTGAAACTGCAGGAACATTTGATGGCGATTGCGAAATGAAACTCTGGATTAAAGGAATGGCCGAACCTCTCAAAAAAGAATTTAAACGCGGAATTAATGTAAAACTACTTCAACAAACATTAGCTGCATTTATTCTCGACTAATCCCTTTCAACGCAAAACTAAAGCGGCGCGTCAAAAATGACGTGCTGCTTTTTTTTTGCATTCTACAACAACCCTCACTTATCTCTCTAAAATTTCCTTAAAATTATTTAGTCCGCTTTAAGCCTTTTTTGATAATATTAATTAATTTTGCACTTTATACAACTTTAAATTACTAACCAATTAAGATATGTTACAAAAACTATTTGGGTTTGACCCTAAAAAGTCAACCGTAAAAACCGAAATTATGGCGGGGATAACTACATTCCTCACCATGGCTTATATCCTTGCCGTTAACCCAAACATTTTGAGCGAGACAGGCATGGATAAAGGTGCGTTATTCACCACTACTGTTGTTATCTCGGCTGTCATTACAATGTTTATGGGCTTATATGCAAAACTTCCATTTGCTCTTGCTCCAGGCATGGGACTTAATGCTTTTTTTGCCTATTCTGTGTGTATGATTATGGGATATTCTTGGCAATTTGCGCTCACTGCCGTATTCATTGAAGGGCTAATATTTATCCTTCTTACCATTACCAATCTACGAGAGAAAATCGTTGATATTATCCCCGAAACTCTAAAAAATGCCATTAGTGTGGGCATTGGGCTTTACATCGCATTTATCGGGCTTAAAAGTTCCAATATCATCATCAACGACGAAGCCACATTAGTTAAACTTGGAGATATCACCTCGGGAGCGGCCCTTTTGGGTATTATTGGGATTATCATCACATCAATTTTACTTATTAAAAAAGTAAAAGGTGGACTTCTCTTTGGCATCTTATTGACTACAATTATAGGTATCCCTATGGGAATTACACAATTCAACGGATTTATCAGCACACCCCCTTCAATTGAGCCTATTTTCTTCAAATTTGAATGGGACAAAATCCTAACTACCGATATGGTAATAATCGTGTTTACATTCCTTTTTGTGGATCTCTTCGACACTATTGGCACTCTTATTGGCGTTTCATCTCGTGCCGGATTGATAAAAAATGGCAAAATCCCCCGCATCAAGCAAGCGTTCCTTGTTGACGCTATAGGTACAACTGCCGGTGCAGCAATGGGAACAAGTACCATAACCACATTTGTTGAAAGTGCTGCAGGTGTAGAAGAAGGTGGTCGCAGTGGTCTCACTGCATTTGTTGCCGGCGTGTGCTTCATGCTTGCTATCTTCTTTGCTCCATTCTTCCTCGCAATACCCGCCTCTGCTACTGCTCCTGTGCTTGTGCTTGTGGGATTAATGATGATGGCATCGGTAACTAAAGTTAATTTCAACGACTATTCCGAAGCAATTCCCGCTTTCCTTTGCATCATCTGCATGCCTTTATGCTATAGCATATCCGATGGTATCATTATGGGACACCTTGGTTATGTTATCCTCAACGCTCTTTGCGGCAAATGGAAAAAAGTTACGGTAGGAATGTATATCCTTGCTGCATTCTTCGTTCTTAAATTCTTTATTCATCTACTATAATCCTCAATTTATGATAAAAATTAGTAATTCTCTTTGCGCTCTTAATCAGTGCCATCACGGCATCGGCTCAGCTCAATGTGCAATTCCACTACGATGCAGGGCGTGCTTTCTATGGCAGCGAGCTATCAAACCGTCCTCTCTGGACTGCCACTATAGAAAATTTTAGCGCCGACAAATGGGGTAGCACCTATTTCTTTGTCGATGGAAATTTCTCTGAAAACTCTATGCATAGCGTATATGGCGAATTCGCTCGTGAATTGCGTTTTTGGAAAGTTCCCATAGCTATTCACCTCGAGTATAATGGTGGTGTATCGGGCAAAACAGGTAGCTACAACGACGCATATCTTCTCGGTGCTGCTTACAACTGGGCTAACGGCAATTACAGCAAGACATTCTCTCTCCAAGCGATGTATAAATATCTTGCTAAACAAAAAGTGGGCACTCACCACAGTTGGCAATTAACTGCAGTGTGGGGTGTTCATTTCGCAAAAGGGCTTTGCACATTTAGCGGATATGCCGACCTATGGCACGATAATGCCGTAAACGGCTCATTGGTATTGAGTAGCGAACCTCAATTCTGGTTCAATTTCGCTCCATTAAGTTGGGTTGACGATAATTGCAAATTAAGCGTTGGTGCCGAAGTGGAAATATGCAACAACCTTGTGTGGCCCTCCGATGGCATCAACAATCGTTTCTACGTAATCCCCACCCTCGCCGCCAAATGGACTTTCTAAACATGAAATAACATATTTCACCATAGGAAATGAGCAATGCCTTTCAATAAAGACATTGCTCATTTTTATTTGTCACCAATAATTTTGTGGTAAAATCGGAGATTTATATGGTTTAAATATATCCCCAATAGATATATTTTCTAAATCTTCTAAATTAAAATCCTGTTCACGATATGCCTTATATTTCTTATTAAATCGCGCTATATCATTTGGGTTATTTATTGTTTTCACATGTTTAAAATACCCCTTTGCTGTCACTTCATATTGTATTGTTCGGTCATTGATTACATATGTATCAAAATATTTCATACTATTAGGATTATTATGGGTTTGATACAAATCACTTCCATCTTTAAGAATACCCACCATATACTTCGCATAGATTGTAACCTTATTTCCTTTTATAACAGGTCTTTTTGTATTATACCCATAATGTGATGATACCACATTTTCAGGGGTAAGTTCAGTCTCATTTTTATCAAACACCGCTAAGAAAGGAGATCTCATAAAAAAAAGATGCTGTTGAATATGCAAACTCTTCCCACATTTCTGTTTCAATAATATCAATTACTTTCCCTTTTTTATTTGTTGTCACAAGCATAAAGCAGTCATCACCCCCTCCATCGGGATGAGCCACATATACCGTCAACTTCACATTTTTATTGATTGTATATTTTTTATACACGGCCAATTCAAAATTCTCATAGTCATACTTATCGCGTAATTGTTTAGGCACCCTCTCCCTTAACTATTCTCCAGAAATATAAGATTGTGCCATTGCCGACATTCCGCACATTAACGAAAGTGCCACTAATAATATTTTAAAGAATTTATGTCTCATAATCTTATTAATTTAAATTGTTATTATTTATATCACAAAGGTAGGCCTAATGGTCAAATTTCAGGATGAATTCTTTGTAAGATGTTGAAAATGACTAACTTTGGGTATTTGAAAATTTATGAATAAAAAATTTGCTTTTTCTGTGGCTCAAAACAAGTCGTAAAAAACGGCAAGAAAGGAGT
>JAZNGZ010000043.1:0-43858 GCA_045576735.1 Muribaculaceae bacterium | reverse complement strand
CGGCTTGCACTATCTTTGTAGGTTGAATTGAGATTATGGAGAAATTTAAGCATAAATCAGTGTTTCGACGTGGTGCAAGTCGGAGGCCAAGCGGGTCTTAGGAAGACAATGTCATAAATCAACTCCTTGGCTCACATAACGACATGGCTACGATCCGACTTAGCTTAATTTGCATTTGCGCTCGGCTTGCACTATCTTTGTAGGTTGAATTGAGATTATGGAGAAATTTAAGCATAAATCAGTGTTTCGACGTGGTGCCGAAGATGGATTGGGTTTTGGGATTTACTTGAGCCTACTTTTCATATTTTATGCCGTCGCTATTGATGTCCCGTTATTGGGCAGCATTGTTCTTCTTATGGCGTTGGCGGTGCCGGTGCCGGTTTATACTTATATCACGTTGCGAAAGGGATTTGTGCAAAACGGATACTTCTACACTTTCTCTGAGGTGTGGACTCACGGCATAGTCCTGTTCCTTTGTGGAACGCTCATCTTGGCGGCAACAATGGTTGCATACATGACATGGATTAATCCCAATTTCATTAACGAGCTATGTCAAATTGCAATCACAGCATATCGACAGATAGATAAAGAGACCATTGCCTCTGGCCTTGAACTTATGATGAAAGAGGGCGCACTCCCCTCCCCGCTTTCAATGGCTTGGAGCATGATTACATTTGGTGTGTTTAGTGGCTCTATTCTATCATTAATCTTATCACCTATCATTCGTCATTTCCGTCCAAAGGAAAACAATGACGACAATGACCAAACTAATCAGATATAAATTTTCAACACTATGGATATATCGGTAATAGTACCTCTCTACAATGAAGCAGAATCACTTCCCGAACTCGAATCGTGGATAAGCCGAGTGATGGACGAAAACAAGTTTAGCTACGAGATTTTGTTTATCAACGACGGCAGCACCGACGAATCGTGGGATGTCATTAAATCTTTACAAAAAAACAATCCTGCAGTTAAAGGAGTTTGCTTCCGTCGCAACTACGGCAAATCGCCGGCTCTAAACACCGGTTTTGCTCGTGCAAAAGGCGATGTGGTTATAACAATGGACGCCGACTTGCAAGATAGTCCCGACGAAATACCCGAACTTTACCGTATGATTACCGAAGACGGCTATGATTTGGTATCGGGATGGAAACAAAAACGTTATGACCCACTATCTAAGACTATCCCCACAAAGCTTTTCAATGCAACAGCACGAAAAGTGAGCGGAATAAAAAACCTTCACGACTTCAATTGCGGACTAAAAGCATATCGCAAGAAAGTGGTGAAACATATCGAGGTTTATGGCGACATGCACCGATACATCCCCTACCTTGCCAAATTGGCCGGATTTAATAAAATAGGCGAAAAGGTGGTACAACACCAAGCTCGCAAATATGGCTCAACAAAATTTGGTCTCGACCGCTTTGTAAATGGTTATCTCGACCTCGCTACACTGTGGTTTACAGGCAAATTCGGCGTTAAACCAATGCACTTCTTTGGATTGCTCGGAAGTTTAATGTTTATCCTTGGTCTTATAGCTGTGATGGTAGTAGGTGGCATGAAACTCTATAACATGTATAGTGGCAACACTTATCATCTTGTTACCGATTCACCTTATTTCTATCTATCGCTTGTGATGATGATTCTCGGCACTCAACTATTCCTCACCGGTTTTATTGGAGAACTAGTCGTGCGCAATTCGCCTCGTCGCAACGATTACGAGATTGAAGAAGAATTAAACGTCAATAACGATTCCGACAAATAAAATCTCTCTAACATGAGCTTCTTAGACCTTGCCAACAACAGATATTCATGTCGCGACTTCGACCGCAACCGCATAGTGTCGCGCGACACTATTTCATCGGTAATCGATGCGGCTCGATTAGCTCCATCGGCATGCAACCGTCAGCCATGGACATTTGTTGTTATCGATGAACAATGCGACGCATCGTGCCGACAAGCGATTTTAGAAAGCTACAACCGCCAATGGATGGCTACCGCTCCGGCTTATATTGTGGCATGTGGCAACCACGAAGAAGCATGGCACCGAAGCGCTGATGACAAGGACCATACCGATGTGGATTTATCAATCGCAATCGAGCACATATGCTTGGCTGCAACCGACAACGGGCTGGGAACATGCTGGGTATGTAACTTTGATGTCGACAAAATCAAATCGGCATTAAACATTCCCTCGCAATATGAACCCATTGCAATAATCCCTATCGGCTATCCCGCACAAGATGCCGTCATCGCGCCTAAAAGCAGAAAAGATATAGAAAATATTATAAAATGGGGAAGTTTCTAAAGCACATATCATTCGCAATTGTTCTCGCCACTAACTTGTTATGCTCTTGCTCAAGCGATGGCTGTCTTGAGAATCAAAGTAGCATTCCATTAGCAGGGTTCTATGACTCCGAAAGCAAACAAGCCATCGTGCTTAATTCATTAGAAGTTTATGGCATCGGTGCCTCAGGCGACTCTTTACTCACCACCAATGGAGTCGAAACAAAACAAACATATCTCCCATTTCGCTCCACTCAAAAAAACACTGCCTTTTGTTTTCACTACACCGAATTTGGTGAAACAAATGCATATAACGACACTATATGGTTTGATTATGAATCAACACCCTATTTTGCTTCGGAAGAATGTGGCGCAATGTTTCGTTACAAAATCACATCTGTTCGACACACCGACATCTTGATCGATTCAGTCACCATCACCGACCCCGAAATCACAAATGTAGATGTGGAACGCATTAAAATATACTTCAAAACCAACTAAAACCAGATTAACTAATGCGACACTCTATATTTTATATCATATTATTTTGCTTGACATTGAGCGCGTTCTCTCTAAACGCTCAACGACGCATATCTCCGGTTGAGACACCAGCCACTCAAACAAAGGCAGTAAATCTCAACCCCAAAGACACTACCAAGGCTCCCGACCCGTCAAAGATGCCCAACCTCATTCATTTTCATGACGACAAAGGCAATGTGGTATATGTCGACACGATTACCGGAAAAGAATTTATCGATTCCACTAAGATTAAGAAAAAGGCCGATTTCATATATCCTTTATACGACGAAGTTACAATTGGGGTAAACGTTTGGGGCCCGGTGATGAGATGTTTCGGTCAACACTATGGTCTTATCGACGTGTGGGGCGAACTGAGCCTATACAATCGTTTCAAACCAATCTTTGAATTAGGACTAGGGCAAGCCTCCCACACTCCCGACGGCGGGAACTACACATATAAAAGCAATATTGCCCCCTATTTCAAAATCGGAGCTAATTATAATTTCCTATACGACAACACAAAAGAATATCAGATATATGGTGGTTTAAGATATGGTGTAACCCCATTCTCTTTTGAGGTGAGCGATGTGACAATCGACAATCCTTATTGGAATGAAATGTATCCTACAAATATCCCTTCACAAAATGTACTTGCCGGATATGGAGAAATAGTACTTGGCATAAAAGTGCAAATACACAAAGAATGGTCGCTCGGATGGGCCTTTAAATATCACACCATTCTTCACGAAAGCAAGTGTGACTATGGCGAACCATGGTATATTCCCGGATTTGGTTCACGAGGGTCGGCTATTTCTGGCGCATTCAACGTGATGTATACCATACCTCTAGGCAAAAAGAAATCGCCGACTCTTCCTAGCAATTCCTCCGACAATCCTCACCCCTCGGAAGATGGTCACAACAATCATTAATCGAGATATATGTCAAAGCACATCATTATCATAGGAGCTTCATCGGGGTTAGGGAAAGCCATCACTGCCCAATTTGCTCAAATGGGGTGGACAATAGGCATTGCTGCCCGTCGCACCGAGGCGCTTGAAGAACTACGCAAACAATATCCCCAATCAATCATTGCCACTGAGCAAATCGACGTAACAGCCCCCGATGCCGGAAATAAACTATTGTCATTGATTGAGAAAACAGGTGGAATAGACACACTTTTGCTATCATCGGGTATCGGGTCTCAAAATCCATCGCTCGACATTGACATAGAGCTCAACACCGTAAAAACAAATACCCTCGGTTTTACCCATATTGTCGACACCGCTTTTAATTATTTCCGCAATCGTTCACACAACGATGAGCCGGGACAAATCGCCGTTATATCATCTATCGCCGGCACAATGGGACTCGGCATAGCTCCTTCATATAGCGCAACAAAGCGCTATCAACGTCACTATATCGACGCCCTTGAACAACTCGCCCATTTCGAAAAAGTAAATGTGCGATTTACCGACATTCGCCCGGGATTTGTCGACACCCCTCTACTCAACAACTGTCGCAAGTTCCCCATGCTCATGAGCGTTGACTATGCAACACCTCGCATCGTAAAAGCGATACTTCATCGCAAACGAGTATCTATTATCGACTGGAAATGGCGATTGGTTGTCGCATTTTGGCATCTCATCCCCCATTTCATTTGGCGACGTTTCCCCGCCAAATAAATTCTCTTTTGTTTATTCTTCTCTCTTAATAATAAGCGAACGTCCTATATGGATGCTCGCGTCATTTATAATCTATCCAATATCTAATAATTGTGCTGTTTTATTGCACAATACCTATAAAATTACATAAAAATCTTATGTATTCACTCTTTTCTTTATTCATATTTAATTTGTTTAATAAAAAATCACTACATTGTGCTTTTATTCATATTAATCACTGATTATGAAAAAGATTTACACTCTAATCATTTCTATATGCAGCATTTTCAGCATAAATGCCACCGACTATTTAGTATCAACTAATTATACTCCAGGAAACGTCACTGAATATCAACAACGTCTTTTTATCCCGGGTGTTACCTTATTCTCTTCGATATCTGAGGTTCTTAATCAAATTCAACCCGGTGACAATATATTTCTGTCGGCTAACACATACTCCGAAAATATCACTCTTGATGTTGACAATATTTCTATTTTTGGACATAATAGTTGGAAAGATGTTCGTTCAGGAAAACGCGACACATCTAACGAATCTATAATTACCGGAGCCATTACACTTAATGCCGATGGCATCACTCTAAACGGTCTTAAATTCTCCGGTGCCGGTCGCGTAGTTAACACGACTGCCTCCAATGGCTCTCCTTTAAAAAACATCACATTAAAATACAACCTTGTTGAGGCCTCTACCCTCGGCAGTTCGACTGCCGTATTCGCGTTGGGCAAAATATATAGCAACACCGATGCCAAAGCCGATATTTCACAATTAAGATATGAGAACATTACCATCTCTCACAACGACTTTGATGGAAGCAAATCCACTAACTTCTGCCCATTTATTGTAATAGGGGGCGGATATGGAAATATTACTATTCACGACAACTCCTTCACCGATGGAGGGAATAGCATCGAGGTGGGCAACTCCCGTGGCAACATTAAAATTACCAACAACAAATTCCAACAAGTAGGGAAATCTTTATACAACGCAAGCGCAGCGGCTAATGCTCGTGGTGGCGCATTTTGTGTTTACTTAAACCGTAACTCTTTAGCGGGGACAACCAATATCGATGTGTCACATAATGGATTCAATGAATGTACAGGTCGCCAAACATTATATGCCCTTATAAGATATTATCAAGGTGACAAAAATAACACCGAGACTTATGTTGTGCCTGCAAATACTACAGCAAAAATAAATCACAATGTATTTTTGAGCAAAACAACCTATACCGACGACAACTACAATTATGTACTATATTGCAACAAGGATTATATGGGAGATGTTACGGTTGACGCCCGTTATAACTACTTCGACAATAGCGATATGTGTATGGCTCACATCAAAATGCCGGGAAAAACCGAGCAAGAACGATTTTTCTCAAGCAGTTTTGGGTTCTATGATTTTCGAGCGAGTCAAAATGTCGCATACGAGCAAGTACTAACCGGTTGGGAAAATGTTCGCAGTTGCCGAGTTGCACAAAGTTTTGATGTGAGCGAATACGATTTTGATGATAATGGCGTCCCATACTACTTTTTCAATCACGTACAAGAATTGAGTGACGCAAACAACCTATCAACTTATGGCTGCGTTGAAGCACAACTTATCACTCGCGTTATAGGTGCAAACACAACTACCGAAAAACGAGCGCATGTTGATGCAATTCATGCCGGACACGGATCAAACACAGTAATATTTCGTCATGGTGGAAAAAATTGGGTGTGCTGTGGAGGTAATGGCAAACTCAATTCAACCGGCGAAAGTTGCTTGTCAAACGGCATCTCAATCTTCCCATACCATAGTGCCAATTTGAAAGCCGACAACCCCTCTTTGGTTGATTGCAGTAATGGAACAACATCTTTTACCGACATAAACAATGTTTCACGTCCGATTTACCATTTTGTCACCGACAATGAACGGAGCGATGCCTCATGGTATAACCATTTCCCGGCGATTGATGAAACCTCTCGATATCTGGCAGTATTATCACGCAAAAAAGGCGGACCGATGTGCGTGGAAGTGTACCACTTCGATGAAATTCTCGACCATGTTATTAATGGAGCCGCACGACCGGCTTTAATTAAGACATTTCAAATTGATAAAGGTGCCGATCCTTATAGTGGCATAACTGGCGATGCCGGATTCTGGACATGGGATCATCAAGGGTTTACAATTTCGGGCGATTACATTTACTTCATGGAAGGTTGCGGTGTCGAGCATGCAAACTCTATTGACAAAAAACCTACCGTCATTTTCCATGCCTACAATTGGCGCACCGGCAAATCACACCTTCGCCGACAAGTAAAAGCCTCTGTTATCATGTCGATGTCACATGGAGAACCTGAAGGTATTAAAATCAGACGTGCTTCAAATGGACGTCCTTATATGTATCTCAGCATCGCCAATGGTCCCAGTGGTGACCGAAATGTCAACTTAATCAGATATACCAACCTCTATAAAGATGCAGGGTTGCCTTGGGGTGTAGAACTACCACTCACAAAAGGCAAATCAACCCCCGATGCAACATCTTTATCATTCAACACAGCCACAACTGAGACCAAGACTCTAATACTCACAAACGACTACCTAAAAGGTGATTTGTCGGTGACTGTTGCCGGTGACAACGCAGAGTTTTTCAGTGTTACTGCCCAAAACGCCAATGCACTTTCCAACTCGTCAACCATAAATATCACTTATAAGCCGGTCAATCCCACATCTGAAAGCCACAATGCCGTTCTTCGCATTTCATCTACGTATGCCAATGATGTTCTTATTCCATTATCTGCCACATACACAGGAGATGTTGTTTCCGGCATTGAAACAGTTAGAACCGAAAAAGAAAATATTGAAACAAAATTTTATAATATATATGGTGTGGAAGTAAAAAATCCTTCTAATGGAATTTTTATCAAAACCGAAGGACACAAAGCATCAAAAGTATATATTAAGTAACCTCTCTCAATCAAGTACAAAGCGAGCGACCTAAATGGTTGCTCGCTTTGTATATACATCTATTCTATTTAATTCACAAATCCCTTTTGACTTATCAATCACCCTACTCCACATAAATCATCTTACGAGTCATGCCACCATCGATTATGATATTTTCGCCATTGATAAAATCATTTTCGGGCATGGCAAGGAACATACACATTCGCGCAATATCTTCAACTTTTCCCACTCGTCGCGATGGGTGTTGCAGATGATCCTCCTCTGTCATCGCCGGATATTGAGCATTCTCTACCCATCCGGGGGATATACAATTAACAGTTATGCCTAGAGGTGCAAGCGACATCATTAACGCATGTGTCAGCGATGCTATTCCCCCTTTTGATGCGGCATAACCCTCGGTTCCGGCCTCACTCTGTTTATATCGAGTGGAACAAAGATTTATTATGCGGCCATATGCCGGCTCGCCTCCCTTATTTGTGCGATGAATAGCTAATCGACGAGCTGTGACAAACACCGGACGAAGATTTAGCGATAACACATTATCAAAATCTTCAATCGTCGACTCAACGAGAGGCACAAAACAACCTAGTCCCACATTATTCACAATCACATCAATATCACCCCATGCATCAAGCAGCCGAGCCATACACGCCTCCAATGCCTCAACATCGCGCACATCAACCGGATGAAACTGCGCCCCCGTGGCCTGCGCCGTTGCCGCACCGGCCTTACGGTCGATGTCACAAAACGCCACACGACAATCGGCCTTACGAAAAGCCGCTACTATCGCACGACCTATTCCCGAAGCTCCACCTGTCACAAACACCCTGCGAGGTGGAAACTTCACACTTATCTCTCCAGGTCTCGCACCCGGTGATACTCTTTTCACCTTAGAAACACCGCCCTTTCCCGAGCGATAATCCTCCATTTTACGTTCCAAATAATTATCTGCCATACCCCCACAAAGTTACCACTTTAAATCCACAATTCATAATCATTCCCTACTCAACTTTCACTTTCAAATATATTTTCAGTTGTTACTCAGTAAGATTTTGCCTCACACAAAAAAGCATAAATTACTGACAATCAAAACAAATACATTCACAACTCTTATTTAACCACATCCTCTAACACCCTTTTATACTAAAACATCAATCCTTGTTTTAATGGAATATGCTCTTTGAGCGCTTCTAAATTAGAAGGATTGGTGGATCTTAATTCTTGTCTTAATCCTTGTTTTAATGGAATATGCTCTTTGAGAGGAAAATGCGACACCAATTGACTTTCAGATACTTACATCGCCAAAGGTGTTTTTTGCCCATAAAATTAGCAAAAAAGACGTTCATTTTTTGCGAGTGCAAAGGTATGAAAATTTGTCAATGTACACAATATCTTAAAAAGCAAAAAAAACATTAAAAAATATCGTTTTTTTGATGGTATAAAATTATCAATAATATTTGATTTCTCAAAAATTATCATTGATTTAATTTATTGGCTACGATAAAACCCGAAAAGAATATAGTGTATAATAGCAACCGATATAAAACAACACCTCCCGGGAGGAATTCCCGGGAGGTGCTTTTATATTACAAGTTGATGATTACTTGCTTTCAGGATCTACGCCCCATTGTTGTTGAGCAAGGCGGCGGTAGTTGTTGTAACGCCATTGAGCATTTTCCTTAGCTGCAGCGAATAGTTCGGCAGCTTCTTCAGGATATTGCTTCATAACTGATGCGTAACGTACTTCACCTTTGAGGAAGCCTTCGTAGTCATCCCAATTAGGTTCTTTGCTATCGAGAGTGAATGGGTTTTTACCTTCAGCTTCGAGAGCTGGGTTGTAGCGCCAGAGGTGCCAGTAACCGCATGCTACTGCGTTAGCTTCTTCTTGTTGTGATTTACCCATACCTGCACGCAATCCGTGGTTGATACATGGAGCATAAGCGATGATGATAGATGGACCATCATAAGCTTCAGCTTCGCGGATAGCTTTGAGTGTTTGAGCTTGGTCAGCACCCATAGCGATTTGTGCAGCGTAAACATAACCATAAGTTGAAGCGATCAAACCGAGGTCTTTTTTGCGTACACGTTTACCTGAAGCGGCAAATTTAGCGATAGCACCGATAGGAGTAGCTTTAGAAGCTTGACCACCGGTATTAGAGTAAACCTCAGTGTCGAGAACGAGAATGTTTACGTTTTTACCTGAAGCGAGCACATGGTCAAGACCACCGAAGCCGATGTCGTAAGAAGCACCGTCACCACCGATAATCCATTGTGAACGTTTCACGATATATTGTTTTACTGAAAGAATGTTTTTGCAAGTGTCGCAACCGCAAGCTTCGCAAGCAGGAACGAGTTTGTCGGCGATTTCGCGAGTCTTAGCAGCATCTTCTTTGTTTTCGAGCCATTCAGCAGCGAGAGCTTTGATTTCTTCGCCACATTTTGGACAGTTGAGAGCGTCATTCATGTAACCTTCGAGGCGAGCACGCATCTTTTCGTTAGCGATAGTCATACCAAGACCAAATTCGCAGAAGTCTTCGAAAAGTGAGTTAGCCCAAGCAGGACCTTGACCACGTTTGTTAGTAGTATAAGGAGTTGAAGGAACAGAACCTGAGTAGATTGAAGAACAACCAGTAGCATTAGCCACCATTTCGTGGTCGCCATAGAGTTGAGAGATAAGTTTCACATAAGGAGTTTCACCACAACCAGCACATGCGCCAGAGAACTCAAACAATGGAGTTGCGAATTGGCTATTCTTAACGTTTGCTTTAACGTCAACGAGGTTTTGTTTTGATTCAACTTTTTCTACGCAATATTCCCAAGTCTTTTGAACTTCGAGTTGAGTTTCAAGAGGCTTCATTTCGAGAGCTTTCACGCCCTTCTTGCCCGGACATACGTCAACACAGTTACCGCAACCAAGACAGTCGAGCACGTCAACAGCTTGAATGAATTGCATACCTGCGAATTGTTTGCCGATAGCAGGGATAGCGTCGGTAGTTGGAGCAGCAGCCATTTCGTCAGCGTCAAGAACGAATGGACGGATAGCAGCGTGAGGACAAACGTAAGCACACTTGTTACATTGTATACAGTTTTCAGAAAGCCATGCTGGAACAAATGCAGCTACACCACGTTTTTCATATTTAGCTGTACCTTGAGCCCAAGTACCATCTTCGATGCCTTTGAATGCAGAAACCTTCAAGAGGTCACCATCTTGTGCGTTGATAGGACGAACCACTTCGTTGATGAATGCCGGATCGTTGTTAGCAGCAACTTCATCATCAGCAAGGTTAGCCCAAGCTGGATCAACAGCAAGAGTTTTGTATTCGTTACCACGGTCAACAGCAGCATAGTTTTTGTCAACGATGTCTTGACCCTTCTTACCGTAGCTCTTAACGATGAATTTCTTCATTTGCTCTACAGCAAGGTCAACAGGAATCACTTCAGTGATGCGGAAGAATGCACTTTGAAGGATTGTGTTGGTGCGGTTGCCAAGACCGATTTCGCGGGCAATCTTAGTAGCATTGATATAGTAAACAGTGATATTGTTTTGTGCAAAGTAACGTTTTACTTTGTTAGGAAGATTTTTAGCGAGTTCTTCACCTTCCCAAATTGTGTTCAACAAGAAAGTACCACCATTGCGAAGACCACGAGTCACATCATACATGTTGAGGTAAGCTTGAACGTGGCATGCTACGAAGTTAGGAGTAGTAACCAAATAAGTTGAACGGATAGGATCGTCACCGAAACGAAGGTGTGAACAAGTGAAACCACCTGATTTCTTAGAGTCGTAAGCGAAGTAAGCTTGACAATATTTGTTGGTGTTGTCACCGATGATTTTCACAGAGTTTTTGTTAGCACCTACAGTACCGTCAGCACCAAGACCAAAGAATTTAGCTTCGAAAGTGCCTTCACCACCAAGAGCGATTTCTTCTTTTGGAGGAAGTGAAGTGAATGTAACGTCATCGATGATACCTACAGTGAATTGATCTTTTGGTTCAGGAAGAGCAAGATTTTCAAACACTGAGATAATTTGAGCAGGAGTAGTGTCCTTTGAAGCAAGACCATAACGGCCGCCTACGATAACAGGAGCATTTTCCTTGCCATAGAAGCATTGTTTAACATCGAGGAACAATGGTTCGCCCACTGCACCTGGTTCTTTTGTGCGGTCGAGCACTGCGATGCGTTTAGCTGTTTTAGGCACTGCAGCGAGGAAGTGCTTAGCTGAGAATGGACGATACAAGTGAACTGAAACAAGACCCACTTTTTCGCCGTTAGCCACCATGTGGTCGATAGCTTCTTTAGCAGCTTCAGTCACTGAACCCATAGCGATGATTACGCGTTCAGCGTCTTCAGCACCATAGTAGTTAAACAAGCCATATTTGCGACCGGTGATTTCTGAAATTTTGTTCATATATTCTTCTACGATTTCAGGAACTGCATCGTAGAATTTATTACATGATTCACGGTGTTGGAAGAATACGTCACCGTTTTCAGCCATACCACGAGCCACAGGAGCTTCTGGATTCAATGCGCGAGCACGGAAATCGGCAAGAGCTTCTTGATCCAAAAGTGGAGCAAGGTCTTCGTTTTCGAGCATCTCAATCTTTTGGATTTCGTGAGATGTGCGGAAACCATCAAAGAAGTTCACGAAAGGAACGCGTGATTTGATAGTTGCAAGGTGAGCAACACCGGCAAGGTCCATAACTTCTTGTACTGAACCTTCAGCAAGCATTGCGAAACCTGTTTGACGCACCGACATCACATCTTGGTGGTCACCAAAGATACTCAATGCGTGTGATGCGAGTGTACGAGCCGATACGTGGAACACGCATGGGAGCAACTCACCCGCGATTTTATACATATTAGGAATCATAAGGAGAAGACCTTGTGAAGCAGTATAAGTTGATGTCAACGCACCTGCTTGAAGCGATCCGTGAACAGCACCGGCTGCACCACCTTCTGATTGCATTTCCTGTACAAGGACGGTTTCTCCAAAGATGTTTTTACGTCCTGCGGCTGCCCATTCATCAACATATTCAGCCATTGTTGATGATGGTGTGATGGGATAAATAGCTGCCACTTCTGAGAACATATACGAGATATGTGCTGCAGCTTGATTACCATCACAGGTCAAGAATTTCTTTTCTTTACTCATAATTTTGTAATCTATTTATATAGGAATTATAATGATTTTTCTACAAGTATCTCTAACGTAACAATTTTGAGACTTGCAAAGTTACGAATTTATTGACTAACTGCCAAAACATAATCCCACAAGTTTAAACAATATATCCCATTTTACCTATTTTTTGTCCTTTTAAAAACCCTACATATATCACATTCCACTCCATTGCAAGGCTAAAAATAACAAAAACATCATACGCTTCCACTAAGCGGTTTATCGAATTTCTCAAAAATCTATCAATCGTATAAAAAAAATGAGGGGGTGATGCAACAAAATGGGTGATGTGTGCGTCTAATGATTGAATCGCGATAAAAACAGAGTTATTTTATACTAAACAAGAAAAATTATTGACAAAAATGGATTTTTTGAAGAAAATAGTAATATTATGTTGCTTGATGTTATCTACAACTGCTTTTGCCGTGGATTATCAGGTTAAAGGTGTGGTTGTCGATTCGATAGGCGAGGGTGAAATGTATGCCACAGTGAGGGTGTTTTCATTGCCCGACACGATAAAGCCGGCTGCGATGTGTGTGACCGATGAAGATGGCATTTTTTCTCAAGCATTGAGCAAAAGTGGCAAATATCGAATGACTATTAATTCGGTGGGACGCCATGAATTGGTGCGCAATTTCTCAGTTGAGTCAAATAATCCGATAGCCGATTTAGGAACAATGGTGATGCGCGACGACTCTGAAATGCTTGGCGAAGTAACGGTGATGGCTCAACGCCCCCTCGTGACCAAAGATATCGACCGCATAGGCTATGATGTGCAAGCCGATGAGAGTTCAAAGACTTCTTCTATCATTGAGATGCTTCGCAAGGTGCCTATGGTGAATGTTGATGCTCAAAACAATATCACGGTTAAAGGTTCTACAAATTTCAAGGTATATAAGAACGGACGTCCCAACAATTCATTCACAAACAATCCCAAAGAGGTGTTGTCGGCTATCCCTGCTTCAATGATAAAGCGCATCGAGGTAATTACCGAACCGGGGGCGAAATACGATGCCGAAGGTGTAGGCGCAATCCTCAACATTGTGACCAATGACGACACCGCCATTAAAGGCGTGATGGGCAATGTGTCGGCTCAGATTAATAGTTTGGGCTGTCCTCAAGGATCATTGTGGCTGTCCTCTCAAATCGACAAGGTGACAATGTCGGCTTATGCAGGTGGACAATATCTCAACTCTAAATTGACCGATAGCGAAACATTCACCCATTATGATTATAAAGAAAGTGGCTCGGCAATGGACTACATCTCGAAAGGGACAAATAAAGGTGGGGTCACATGGTTTGGAGTAGATGCGAGCTATGAGCCCGACACTCTCAATCTATTCAACCTTTCATTCAACGGCTATTGGCACGACCTTGATGTGCCCGGCTCAACCTCAACAATTATGACAGCGGCCGATGGCTCGACAATGTATTCATATAACTCAAAATATTTTTATCCTCAAAGTTATCTCGACTTTACCGGAAATATCAGCTATCAACGTTCCACACATCGAAAGGGTGAAACATTCAACTTCTCATATCTTGTGTCAACAACCGACCAAGACCGTGACCAATCGCAAGAATACTTCGACATGGTGAATATGCCTGTGAATTATACCGGCACACACTCGGTGTTTGACCTCAAATTTATCGAACACACGTTCCAAGCCGACTGGACTCGTCCATTTGGCAAAATCCACACTCTCGACGTGGGCACAAAATATATCTATCGCGACAATCACAGCACCACAACAAACGAATATATCGGGGTGGGTGAAACATTCAGTGACTTCTCACACATCACCCAAGTATTGGCAGGATATGGCGAATATAGATTGAGATTAGGCCGTTGGAGCGCAAAGGCCGGCATCAGATATGAGTATTCTTATCTCAAAGCCGATTTTAAAGATGGCTCACAACCGGGATTTAGCCAAAATCTCAATGACTGGGTGCCATCGGCTGCGATATCATGGCAAGCCAACGATGCCAATAGCTTTACATTCAACTATGCCACACGCATTAATCGTCCCGGCATCAGTTATCTTAACCCTGCTATTGAGGAGGGCGTAAATTCTACAAGTCAAGGTAATCCCGACTTAGCAAGCGCACGCCACAACTCGTTAAAGTTGACATATATGTATATCAAACCATTGTTCAACCTCAACCTATCGGCCAATTATGAATTCTCTAACGACATGATTGCCGCATATAAAACAGTTGAGTCAGTCGATGGAGTTGACCACATATTCTCAACCTATGGTAATGTAGGCGACCGTCGTCACTTTTTTGTCAATGCCAATATGCAATGGTCACTCACGCCCAAAACTCAATTCGTGCTTAATGGTATGGCCTCATGGTCTCAATATAAAGTCGACCGTCAAGGCTTGAGCCTCGCTCGTTGGGGTTGGGGTGGATTTGCCCGATTAAGTCATCAATTGCCCTGGAAATTACGTGCTGAGCTCGCCGGAGGCAAAAATCAAGTGTATGTAAATGATGTGTATAGCTACACCGAACCAAAAACAAATTCGGGCTGGAACTATTACCTTTCACTTCAACGCTCGTTCTTGAAAGAAGACCGCTTGTCGGTGAGCGTGTATGTATTAAATCCATTTGGTTCGAAAGTTAACAGCACCTACCAATATTATGTCAATGGCGATTATACCGGATATTCCGACACGCGAATGCTAAACGTTGGTAAAATGGCAATGCTTCGTGTAGCCTATCGATTCGGCTCGGTCAACGCTCAGGTGAAGAAAACAAGCAAATCAATTTCTAACGACGACATCATAGGTCGCAAAATAGAATAACATAGAATAATTTATTTATAATCTCTCATGGAGCTATGCCCACAAGGAATGGGTATGGCTCCATTTGGCATTTAGGAAATATCTTTCAACCCACAAGAATCGTTATACATTAGTTATAGGAAACGTCTCTTTTGATTTATAAGATTCATAAATTATCACAAAGCAATTTCTAAAAATTCTATTAAAATATCACTTAAATTGAATATTTTGTAATATAAAACTCCACAATAGTTGACAAGAAAAATAAAAAAGACTATTTTTGCAAATATAAAATTAAACATTTATTGCAAAAAGTCATATAATTCCCTTTTCAATCATTATATAACGACATCAAAACATATGATACGATTACTAGATAAGCCTTTGAATAGAATATGTATTGCTGCAGTAATTTTTGTTGTAGGTGTAGCCGCTGGGGTTATCCTTGAGCGTTCAATTGCCTCGCCCGATGACTCATCGGCCGGCACCGAAGCTATAGCCGAAAATGACGCAGAAACAATCAATCCAGAGGAGGACGAAGCCGAAACTGCAGTTAAAGAAGAACCAACCGAGACTCAAGCCGAAGACAAAAAAGAAGAACCGAAAACGGAAGGTCCGAAACCCGAAGCATCGTCGAGCAACCAATCGCTCGGTAGCTACGAGTCGTTGAGCGAAGCTGAAAAATCAGATCTTAAGTATATGAAAGAATCTGACGCATGGTCTTCATCAGAGGTTAAGTCTCCACGATTTAAAGAAATGTTCACTCAACTTAACAATGGCAACATTGATTGCTTAGTTTCAATATTCTCAGGATTAGAAAAAGATTATGTAAATGGATATGTGGTGCGTATCGTAGCCGACATCCCCAAGTTATCATCCGAAGAACGAGAAAAAGCCAAGAAATATCTTTGCGAGTCAAAAGGTGAAGCCATTAAACTATCGTGGGCAGCAAAAAAAATAGGCGACATGGCACGATAGCGAATTGCTAATTTTGTCATCAATCTCCCTTATTACGCCACTTCTACACCCTCAAGGAAACTCCTACAAAATCGGTTCGAATAAAAATAATTAATACATCTCAAAAAAGTTTATAGGAGTTCCTTAATTTTGATATAAGCGAAAAAATGATTAAATTTGACCCGTGAAAACAAATCTGTTGTAAAAAATGCGTCGTCTAATCCTTATATTTGCATTGTTGTGTTGCGTTTGCTTAGGAGCAAATGCCGCATCGGCATGGGAACGCACCGGTGGAAAAATAAACACCGAACGGCTCGACGGCGACAACCCCGAAATAAGAGTAAATGAAGGATATGTGTATGTTACAACCTCTCGCACTATCACGGTAAAAGTTTTTTCAATATTAGGGCAACTTATTTCACAAGAAACAATACAGCCCGGCATTTCACGTTTCCGCCTACCCTCTCGTGGCATATACATCCTCAAAGCCGGGGCCATAACCAAACGTATCACTATATAGTGAAACATTTTGTTAAAAAACATGTTATAAATCTATACAATCGATAAAAATAATTTAAATCATACTAAAATGAAACTATTCTCAACAAAAGCCATTTTGATGGCTTTAGCATTTATGAGCGGTGCTTCATCAGCATATGCTCAAGACGAATATGCTGTAATGCCTATTTCAGAGCCGGTAGCACAAGCTACACCTTCATTAAACATAAGAGTTGTTGATTCTGATTTGATATTAATGAAGTTTGTTAAGGCTATAGAATATAGAGAATGGGCTACAGCAAAATCAGATAGCATTAAAACTGTATTAACAAAAAAATATAAGGCTGCACAAGATTTTGAGGCTAAGTGCCAAAAGAAACTTAATAACAACCAATATAAATCAAAACAAGCCTATGACGCTGATGTGAAGAAATATCAATCAATGGTAGAATCGGCACAAAAGCTTGAAGAAAAGCTCACAAAAGAATATCAAACTGAGAATGCTACTCGTTCACAAGCGCTTCAAAATGAAATTATAGCATATCTTAATGAGTATAATATTACTCATAAATATGATGCAATTTTATATAAATCGGCAGGTTTGATATTTAACCCGGCTCTTGACATCACCGATGAAATCATCGTTGGACTAAATAAGAAATATGTTCAACCACAAGAAATTTCAGTTCCCGCTCCCGATCAAGGATTAGGAACACCGGTAAAAGGTGAAGACAACACTATCACCCCCTAAAAACATATTTAGGAAATTCATATTAACTCTCTTTAAATACAACACAGATGCAGTGGCTAGTTGAATGGGCTACTGCATTTGTGTTTATTCTATGTAATCACATCTATAATTCATAGCAAAAATGGTTGATATGGAAGCCTTTGAGGGTATTTTTTTGATTTTGACACAAAAAATGATTATATTTGTGGTGCGAAAAACTGCACAAGCTGCAGCATAACACTCCACTAATATTATTATGGCAACAGAAGAACAATTACCTCTCGACGAAAACACTGGTACTGCCAATTATGGCGGTGATGATATTATCACACTTGAATGGCAAGAACATATACGACGACGTCCCGGTATGTACATTGGCAAACTTGGCGATGGCACAAACTCCGACGACGGCATCTATGTGCTTCTAAAAGAGGTGCTCGACAATGCCATCGATGAATACATGATGGGATTTGGAAAGCAAATTGTTGTTAACATTGCCGATGGACAGGTGATGGTTCGCGACTATGGCCGCGGTATTCCGTTGGAAAAGGTTGTCGATGTGGCATCAAAGATGAATACCGGAGCAAAATACGACTCTAAGGCGTTTAAGAAATCAGTGGGACTAAATGGCGTGGGTATAAAAGCCGTGAATGCATTATCAACAAGTTTCATCATCGAGAGTGTTCGCGATGGACAATGCAAGCATGTGGAATTTTCAATGGGAAAAATCACTAATGAGCGCGATATATGCGCCACCGATGAACCCAACGGCACCATGGTGACATTCACCCCCGACAACGATATTTTCCGCGACTATCTTTATCGCGACGACTTCATTGTTCCATTGTTGAAAAATTACACATTCCTCAACACCGGATTAGCAATAATATTCAATGGCAAACGTTTTGTGTCGCGCAACGGTCTCGTCGACTTGTTAAAAGAAAACATGACCAAAGACCCACTCTACCCTATCATTCATCTCAAAGGTGAGGATATAGAAGTGGTAATAACTCATGCCAACCAATATGGCGAGGAATATTATTCATTTGTCAATGGTCAACACACCACACAAGGTGGCACCCACTTGACCGCATTCAAAGAAGTGGTATCGCGTACAATTAAAGAACACTTTAACCGCAATTTTGAATACTCCGACATACGCAACGGTATGGTTGCATCCATATCAGTAAAAGTAGAGGAACCTGTATTTGAATCTCAAACCAAAACAAAACTAGGTTCACGCGACATGGGGCCCGAGGGTCCTACTGTGGCAAAGTTTGTGGGCGACTTCATAAAAAAAGAACTCGATAATTATCTTCACAAAGCCCCCGACACAGCAGAAGTAATTCTCAAGAAGGTGCAAGAGAGTGAGAAAGAGCGCAAAGCTATGGCAGGAGTGACAAAACTTGCCCGCGAAAAAGCAAAAAAAGTAAATCTTCACAACAAAAAACTACTTGATTGCCGTGTTCACCTCAACGATGCTAAAGGCGATAACGAAAAGAAGCTCGCATCATCGATATTTATCACTGAGGGTGATTCTGCTGCCGGTTCAATCACAAAAATTCGCAATGTGGAGACACAAGCTGTATTCTCTTTGCGCGGTAAACCCCTTAACACCTTTGGTTTAACTCAAAAGGTGGTATATGAAAACGACGAGTTCAATCTCCTCCAAGCCGCACTCAATATCGAAGATGGACTTGACGGATTGAGATACAACAATGTGATTATCGCAACCGATGCCGATGTCGACGGGATGCACATACGCTTGTTGATGATTACATTCTTCCTGCAATTCTTCCCCGACCTCATCAAGAAAGGACATGTATATGTGTTGCAAACACCTCTTTTCCGCGTGCGCAACAAAAAAACTGCCAAACGTGTAGGCTTTAAGACATCAAAAAAATCGGGTATCGCCGAAGACACATATTATTGCTACACCGATGAGGAACGCATCAATGCGATAAACAAGCTTGGAGCCAATGCCGAAATCACTCGATTTAAAGGTCTTGGAGAAATCTCACCCGAAGAATTCCGCGATTTCATCGGCCCCGACATGCGTGTCGACCGAGTAACCTTGCGCAAGGAGGATGGTGTAGCCGAGTTGCTTGAATTCTACATGGGCAAGAACACTATTGAACGACAAAACTTTATCATCGACAATCTTGTTGTTGAAGATGATAGCGAAATAGCATAAACATAATAATATTTTGAAACGAATAGCATTATATCCCGGCACATTTGATCCCTTCACCATTGGGCATTTCTCAATAGTGGAACGCGGATTGGCACTTTTCGACGAAGTAATTATCGCAATAGGCGTAAATGGAGCCAAACATAATCAATCAACAATTCAACAACGTATCTCCCACATCGAAAAGGTTACGCGCAATATGCCCGGAGTGAGAGTGATTAGTTACACCAATCTCACTGTTGAAGCAGCTAAAGAGTATGAAGCCAACTTTATATTGCGAGGAGTGAGAACAGTGGCCGACTATGAGTATGAACGAAACTTGGCATATGCCAATCGCAACCTCACAGGCATTGAAACAGTGCTGTTATACACATTGCCCGAATTATCTTATATCAGTTCTACAATGGTAAAAGATTTGCAAAGCCACGGCTATGATGTAAGCCCCTATGTACCACAAGAACAATAGCGATTGAGTTCATCATCAAAACAAGTCACTTCATCACAAGAAACTATCAATTGGAAACAAAAACCACTTATGGTTTATAAATATGAGCATTCAACAACTTATCTTTGTGAATAAATCAATATTAAAACTTAATTAATCATCTATAAAATGAAAAAATTTCTTTTAACCGGACTCATTGGTTTGTCGATGTGTTTCAACACATTTGCACAAAGCATGAATATGTCTCCTTCGCAAAAGTTACGCTATGCGGCAGGGATTATCGAAAACTACTATGTAGATACTGTAAACACCACAAAAATTACCGACGAAGCTATCATCGCTATGTTGAAAACTCTCGATCCTCACTCTTCTTACTCAACTCCCGAAGAGACTCGAGAATTGACCGAACCTTTAGAAGGTAAATTTAGCGGTATCGGCATCACGTTCAACATGCAAAGTGACACATTATATGTGTTGCAAACAATTGCCAACGGTCCTTGTGACAAAGTGGGCATTGTGGCAGGCGACCGTATCATCAGTGCCAACGACACAACCATCTCGGGCGTAAAAATGAAAAACAACGATATCACGAAGATATTGCGCGGCCCTAAAGGCACCGTTGTCAACCTTAAAGTAAAACGCAAAGGAAAACCCGAATTGCTTTCATTTCGTGTTATACGCGAAGAAATACCCATCTATAGTATCGATGCCGCATACATGGCCGATGCCTCAACCGGATATATCCGCATCTCACGATTTGCCGAAGACACCGACAATGAATTCAAAAAAGCCATAAAAGACCTCAAAAAGAAAGGAATGAAAAACCTAATAATCGACCTCGACGACAATGGCGGCGGTTATCTAGGCACTGCCTATCAATTGGCCAGCCACTTTTTGAGAAACAACGATTTGGTAGTGTATACCGAAGGACTCAATTCCGAGCCATATTATTTCAGAGCCGAAGGCAATGGCGACCTTCTTGACTGTCGTTTGATTATTCTCACTAATCAATACTCTGCATCGGCTAGTGAAATTGTTGCCGGAGCTATCCAAGACAACGACCGTGGTCTCATTGTTGGTCGCCGCACATTTGGCAAAGGTCTTGTTCAACGACCATTCCCATTCCCCGACGGATCTATGATTCGACTCACTATTTCTCGTTATCACGCCCCTTCGGGTCGTTGCATTCAAAAGCCTTATACATTAGGCGATGAAGAAGAATATCAAGAGGATATGGTGAATCGCTATGAATCAGGTGAATTTATGAACGAAGATAGCATCCATTTTGCCGACTCACTCAAATACACTACACTCAAAAACAAACGTGTGGTATATGGTGGAGGTGGCATCATGCCCGACAAATTCGTACCTATCGACACCACCGAAAACAGTGATTACTATAGACGCATGGTTGGAAGTGGAAACTTGCATAAATACTGTCTACAATATGTAGATAAAAACCGTGACGATATTAAAAAAGCCTATCCCACCGATGATGACTTTGTAAAAAACTTCAACATCACCGAGGATATGATGAAAGATTTTATTGCTCAATGTGAAAATGATAGCATTAAATACAACGAAGAACAATATCGTCGTAGCGAAAATTTAATTAAGACAATTCTGAAAGCTAACATTGCCAGCGATGTATATAGCTCAGAAGCGTTCTACAAAGTTTATAATCCAACCGACAATTCATTTAAAGCAGCTCTTGAACTCATCAACAACAAAGAGGAATATGACCGCTTACTTAAATATGGTTCCAAAAAGTAAATAGCTCTTTAGGGAACCTCTATAAATTACTTTGTGGAAATAATTCCCTTTATTAACAATCATATAACCATCCTCCATGAACCAATCGTTTATGGAGGATGATTATTTTATGGCATAACAAAATACATTTCCTATTTCCCTTTTTGAATATAAAGCGTTATTTTTGCAACATGAATACCAAAACAAACAATGCAATGGTTCTTGATTCTCGCCACGACCCTATGGGCGCGGCAATTGCCGACTATTACAAAAATGGTGTAGCAGGACGTCTAAGAGTAATGTCATCGCTTTTCGACGAAGATGAAATGCCTGTGGAACATCTATTTCGCGAGGAAGACGAAATGAACAAAATTGAACAGACTGCACTAAAACTCTCTCATGGCAAAGTGCTCGACGTAGGAGCCGGCTCAGGCTGCCACTCTATCGCACTGCAAGACAAGGGAATCTTTGTAACCGCCATTGACGTGTCGCCACTTTCAGTTGAGGTAATGAAAGACAGTGGCATTGTCGATGCTCGACTTACTAACTTTTACGATCCCTCTTTCAACGACCAATACGATACAATTTTAATGTTGATGAACGGTTCGGGATTTATTGGCAAAATCGAAAACATGCCCCAATTTTTCAACCGCATCGACCAACTTCTCGCCCCTGACGGGCAAGTGTTGCTCGACTCTAGCGACTTGATATTCCTTTTTGAAGATGAAAACGGGGGTGCTGATATTGACATAGCATCAAATTACTATGGCGAAGTTGACTACTCCATGCAATACAAAAACATCAAAGGTCTCCCGTTTGACTGGCTCTACGTCGACTTTGACACCCTATCCTATCATGCCGAAGAAAACGGATTTAAAGCCGAACTAATTATAAAAGGAGAGCATTACGACTATCTCGCAAAAATCACTCGTAAATAACAAAAGAAGATGCGACCTCTAAGAGATTGCATCTTCTTGCTTTAGTGAAGGGAATTTATAGAATTTCCTAATATTTGTTAGCAATACATCGCTTCGATTTCGCGAGCGTAGCGGGTGCGGATTACTGCGCGGCGAATTTTGAGGGTGTTGGTCAATTCACCTGCTTCCATAGTGAATGCTTTGGGGAGTAGAGTGAATTTTTTGATTTTTTCGTAGTTGGCAAATCCGGCTTGAAGAGAGTCGATGCGCTCTTGAATCATCGCTTTGATGTCGGCATTTTTTACCAATTCCTCGAGGTTGCGATATTGGATTTTCTTCTCTTCGGCATACTCTTTCAACGCTTCAAAAGCGGGAATGATAATTGCAGTTACATATTTGCGTCGTTCGCCTATCACCGCTACTTGCTCAATGTATTTATCTTCGCCAAGGCGAGTTTCAATAGCTTGAGGAGCAATGTATTTGCCGTTAGAAGTTTTCAAAAGGTCTTTAAGACGGTCGGTGATGACGAGGTTGCCGTTTTCGTCGATTTGACCTGCATCGCCTGTGCGGAACCAACCATCTTCGGTAAATGCTTCGGCCGTTTCTTTAGGCTTGTTATAGTATTCACGCAAAACAGTGGGACCTTTCACTTGTATTTCGTTTTGCTCTCCGATGCGAATTTGTACTCTTGGCATCACTGTGCCGGCTGAGTTTAGTTCAAAACCGGGATTAGGGTAACAAGTCACGGTGGCGCATGTTTCAGAAAGACCGTAACCGATTACGATATTTATGCCACATGCGTGAAGGAATTCAGTGATATTTACCGACATTGGTGCTCCGGCAGTGGGGAATATATTGCCATTTTCCACACCGATAGCCATTTGGAGCGTTTTGAGCACTTTTTTCTCAAAGAAACGATATTTAGTTTCCAACCACCAAGGCGCTTTTTTGCCTAAACGTGCATAATTGAGATTTCGGCGATAACCGGTTTTGATGGCTTGTTTCACCATGATTTTTTTCAAACCTGTCATTTCTTCGATTTTCTCATTGATGCCGGTATATACTTTTTCCCAGAATCGCGGCACGCTACACATACATGATGGGCGGAACTCTTTGAGCGTTTGCTGCACATTTTTAGTATCATAGTTTATAGCGAAACGCATGCCCATAAACATGCAGAAACTCGACCATGCTTTTTCAAAAATGTGGCTTAGAGGGAGGAAACACACCGAGGTATCTTCGTCGCTCAATGTAGTGAGGCGTTCTTTGTGAATTTCCATCACTGCATCAAAACATGAGTGAGGAAGCACTGCACCTTTAGGCTCACCGGTGGTTCCAGAGGTGTATATGATAGTAGCTATATCATCTTCTTTAGCTTCGGCTTGACGTTTTTTTACCTCGTTTTTGCAGTCATCACTTGCATTATTGCCAAGATTGAGCATCTGAGCGAATGTCATAGTGGTTTCGTCATCAGCATCGCGAGTCACATCGTCGAATGTTACAATCAACATAATGCTTGGGCATTTATTGATAACGCTACGCGCTATTTTGTATTGCTCGGCATTGCCAACGAATAAGATTCTTGATTTAGAGTCGTTTATGATATATTCGACCTGGCCATTGCTACTTGTTGAATAAATCGATACGGGTACGGCACGATTAGCATAAGCAGCATAGTCAGAGATGAGAATCTCAGGGCGATTTGATGAGAATACCGCTAAATTTTCTTGGGGATTGAGGCCGAGAGTCTCCATCGCACATGCGATTGCCTCTACTTGTTGTTTGAATTGTGTCCATGAGGTTATAATCCAATCGCCGTCAATAGAATTTTTGTGGCGAAAAACCTCTCTATCTCCATACTTGACAGTTTGATTGTCAATGAGATTGGTGAGTATATTGGGCATAATCTTAGTATTGTTCGGAATAAAAAACGGTGCAAAGGTAGGTATATTTATTCATATATGCGAATTTAGCGACTTAAATTGGAATTAGTTTAACAAAGATTGTGAAGTGGCACAAAAACCGAAAAAGTGTGCAATAAAGGTGAAAAAATGACCAAAAACAAGCCGAAGAGTGATTAAAATTGGTTAGTGATGAGGATAATGCAAAAAAATGGCTTAATTTTGCATCATAAAGAAAATAATAATTACGATATGGACGAATTATATTATAAATCGGTTGATTTGTTGAAGCAACTCATTTCTACGCCATCGGTATCGCGAGAGGAAAATGCGGCAGCCGATGTGGTGAGTGACTTTTTTCGCGCAAATGGATTTGAGCCAAAGCGACACGGAAATAATGTGTGGGCATTATCACCCGATTTTGATATAAATAAGCCCACGTTGTTGTTAAATTCGCATATCGACACAGTGAAACCGGTGTCGGGGTGGACTCGCAACCCATTCTCTCCCACTGAGGAAGAAGACCGGCTTTATGGGCTCGGCAGCAATGATGCCGGAGGCCCTTTAGTGTCATTACTTGCCACATTTATATATTTATGTGAGCGACCTCAACAATATAATATTGTGATGCTCGCTTCGTGTGAAGAGGAGGTGAGTGGAAAGAATGGCATTGAATCGGTGATACCCATGTTACCACCTATTTCAGTGGCTATTGTTGGAGAGCCAACAGAAATGCAGCCCGCAGTTGCCGAAAAAGGACTTATGGTGCTTGACGGTGTGGTAAAAGGAGTATCGGGTCATGCCGCACGCAACGAGGGTGTGAATGCTATTTATAAAGTAATTGCAGTCATCGACACATTGCGCAGTCTTAAATTTGAGAAAGAGTCGCCCACATTAGGGCCGGTAAAAATCTCTGTGACACAAATCAATGCCGGCACGCAACATAATGTAGTGCCCGATGAGTGTAAAATAGTGGTTGATGTGCGTTCGACCGATGCGTATTCCAATGTAGAAACATTAGAGATGATACGCCAAGCAGTGCCTGAATGTGAATTGACACCACGTTCCACTCGTCTAAATCCTTCATCAATCAATCCCTCTCATCCTATTGTTAAGCGATTAGAGCTGTTGGGTGCCGAGCCATTTGGCTCACCAACATTGAGCGATCAAGCATTAATGCCGTGGCAATCATTGAAGTTGGGACCTGGTAGCTCATCGCGCTCACACACCGCCGACGAATACATTTGTTTTGATGAAATACGTGAGGCAATTGAAACCTATATAAAAGTACTCGACGGAATAATATTAGAGTAGGGATTTTTTTGTAACTTTGCATCGTAAAATAAATTATTAACACATAAATTCCCAGTAAACACAAATGATTACACAGGAACAACTAAAAGAGACCGTTGAACGCAAGCTCGCGTTGAGGAGGTATCTTTGACATCGATAGTAAGTTAATTCAAGTAGAAGAAGAGGAATTGCGCACACATGTGCCCGACTTTTGGGAACACCCCAAGGAAGCGCAAATCCAAATGAAAAAAATCAAAGACCTTCAACAATGGATTGAAGGATACAAAGAAGTGGAAAAAATCGTTGACGAACTTTCTCTTTCATGGGATTTCTATAAAGAAGAACTCGTGACTGAAGAGGAAGTGGATCAATTATATAATGATGCTATTACCAAGCTTGAGGCTCTCGAATTGCGCAATATGTTGCGTCGTGAAGAGGATAAGCTTGGAGTGGTGTTGAAAATCAACTCGGGTGCCGGTGGCACTGAAAGCCAAGATTGGGCATCAATGTTGATGCGAATGTATTTGCGTTTCTGCGAAAAAAGCGGTTATAAAACCTCAATCGCCAACCTCCTCGAAGGAGATGAGGCAGGTATCAAATCATGTACGATTAACGTGGAAGGTGATTTCGCTTATGGATATTTAAAGTGCGAAAACGGAGTGCATCGATTAGTGCGTGTGTCGCCTTATAATGCACAAGGCAAGCGCATGACTTCATTCGCATCAGTGTTTGTCACACCACTTGTCGATGACACTATTGAGGTGAAGGTGGAACAAGCATTGCTCTCATGGGATACATTCCGAAGCGGTGGCGCCGGAGGTCAGAACGTGAACAAAGTGGAATCGGGTGTGCGTCTACGTTATCAATTCACCGACCCTTACACCGGTGAGAAAGAGGAAATCCTCATTGAGAACACCGAAACCCGCGACCAACCAAAGAACAAAGAAAACGCTTTGCGTCAATTGAAGTCTATACTTTACGACAAAGAATTGCAACACCGACTTCAAGAGCAGGCTAAGGTTGAAGCCGGCAAGATGAAAATCGAATGGGGTTCTCAAATACGAAGCTATGTATTTGATGACCGTCGCGTGAAAGACCATCGTACTAATTACCAAACATCAGATGTGAATGGAGTGATGGACGGTGACCTCGATGATTTCATTAAAGCATATCTTATGGAATTTGCCGCATCGGAGGCTGAAAATGCTTAATCACGATTATTTATGAAAGAAAGACTTACAATAGTAAAAGTAGGCGGAAAAATTGTAGAAGAGCCCGAAACCCTTGCGGCGTTGCTTCGTGATTTTTCCACTATTGAAGGATATAAAATGCTTGTGCATGGAGGAGGCCGCTCAGCTACTCGTGTGGCCGCACAATTAGGCATCGAGACAAAGATGGTCGACGGACGTCGCATCACCGATGCCGAAATGTTGCAGGTTGTGACAATGGTGTATGGCGGATTGGTCAACAAAAACATTGTTGCCGGATTGCAAAGTCACAATGTGAATGCAATGGGAATGACCGGTGCCGACATGAATATTATCCTCAGTGACCGCCGCCCGGTAAAAACGGTTGATTATGGCTGGGTTGGCGATGTAAAAAAAGTTGATGGCGAAGCATTGGCAACATTGCTAAAGTCGGGAGTTGTGCCTGTGATTGCGCCACTCACTCACGATGGCAAAGGAAATATGCTCAACACTAATGCCGACACAATGGCCGGTGAGTGTGCCAAAGGATTGGCATCGATATTTGATGTGTATTTAGTATTCTGCTTCGAAAAAGCCGGAGTGCTTCGCGATGAAAATGACGATAATTCGGTAATAGCCGAAATCAATCGCGACACCTATGCCCAATTGCTCGAACAAGGCATCGTCAACGGAGGTATGATTCCAAAACTTGATAATGCTTTTGCAGCTATTGATGCTGGTGTGAGTGAGGTAATTATTACCAAAGCCTCATCACTCAACGATTTAAGCAACGGCAGTCATCTAGTAAAGTAACAACTAATAACTTTTACTGATTATTGATTATGAAAAAATATTCTGCAATAGCCATTGGCACTACACTAATCGCATCAGCATTATGCAGCTGCGGTGAAAAAGGTTGGACCATCGAAGGGTCTATCGAGGGGTGCGATTCCACCACCCTATATCTTGAGGCTCTTAGCGAAAACGGATGGTATATTATGGATTCTGTAATCTTAAACGGCAATGACAATTTCGAGTTTACCCAACCGGCAATGGGATACCCCGAAATTTTCCGTATAAAAGCTAACAACCATATAGTTTACGTCCCTATCGATAGCATCGAGACTATAACCTTCAGCGGATATGCCTCAGCAATCGACTCGGCCTACACTCTTAAAGGTAGCACATCGGCCGAAATGATGATGTCCATAGACCAAAAAATTGCTGCCGTAGCAAAAAAAGGCGGAGAAAAAGCAGTTGCTACCGATTCTGTTCTTAAACGAGAATTATCGGGAGTGATTCTTGGTGACAATATAGGATTGGTGTCATATTATATTATAAACAAGCGAGTGGGCAATACATTAATTTTTGACCCGGCCAATAAAAGCGACATTCGCACTATAGGTGCAGTAGCCAACAAATTCAACGACTTACGCCCCAACGATCCTCGCACTCAAATTTTGAAAAAAACATTCCTTGAGAACCGCCGAGTTTCAACGACCAACTCTGAAAGGACATTTAATGTTTCAGAGACTTCATTATTTGACATTAAGCTATATGACAACAAAGGGACTTTACACAGTCTCACCGAAACTGCGGCAAAAGGGAAAGTGGTATTACTCAACTTCACTATTTATGGCGCCCAAGCCTCTCCTGCATTCAACATTCAACTCAACAAGATTTATGAAGCAAACAAAGACAACTTAGAAATATTCCAAGTTTCGGTCGATGAAGACGAAGCCGTGTGG
Source organism: Muribaculaceae bacterium (assembly GCA_045576735.1). Classification (GTDB taxonomy): domain Bacteria; phylum Bacteroidota; class Bacteroidia; order Bacteroidales; family Muribaculaceae; genus RGIG4079. The sequence continues at coordinate 14,840 of JAZNGZ010000043.1, read as the reverse complement.
AAATCTTCGGCCGACAACCTTCCTTGGATTACCGTCTACGCCCCCTACACCGAGCAATCAAAACACCTAAGCAACTATAATGTGGGAGCCCTTCCTGCTACATTTATTATCAACCGCAAAGGTGAACTAGTGGAACGCGTCGACGACATCTCTAAGCTCGAATCGACAGTAAAAAAACATTTATAATTAAACATTCATATTTCTATTCAACGTACACACAAAGGGTCGCATCATTGTCAATTTATGATGCGACCCTTTGCTATGTTAACCCGCTTTCTCACGCGCGCAAAAATGCTTTTAAAAGAAAAGCCACATTACAACATATAAAAAATGTATTAAAAAACATTGTGGAATAGAAAATTATGATTAACTTTGCACGCTAATTAGACCGTTGTGTGGTCTATGTTTATTTTATTAACCTATTTATTAACCTATTTAAATGACTGAATTGAAAAATTCACCCATCGAAGATTTCGATTGGGATGCCTACGAAAAAGGCGAAACCGTAGGAGAGAAATCTCGCGAAGAATTAACCAAAACTTACGACGAATCTCTCAACACCGTTAAAGACAAAGACGTAATCGAAGGTACCATCATCGCACTTAACAAACGTGAAGCAGTGGTTAACATCGGCTACAAAAGCGACGGTATTATTCCAGTAAACGAATTCCGCTACAACCCCGAAATCAAAGTTGGCGATGTAGTAGAAGTGTTTATTGAAAATCAAGAAGACAAGAAAGGTCAACTTATCCTTTCACACAAGAAAGCTCGCGCTTCACGCTCTTGGGATCGTGTTAACGAAGCTCTCGAAAACGACGAAATCATCAAAGGTTTCATCAAATGTCGCACTAAGGGCGGTATGATTGTAGATGTATTTGGCATCGAAGCATTCCTCCCCGGTTCTCAAATTGATGTTAAACCTATCCGCGATTATGACATCTTCGTTGGTAAGACTATGGAATTCAAGGTTGTTAAAATCAACCAAGAATACAAAAACGTTGTTGTTTCTCACAAAGCTCTTATCGAAGCTGAACTCGAACAACAAAAACGTGAAATCATCGCTAAGCTCGAAAAAGGTCAAGTACTCGAAGGTACAGTTAAAAACATCACTTCATATGGTGTATTCATCGACCTTGGTGGCGTAGACGGTCTTATCCACATCACCGACCTCTCTTGGGGCCGCGTAAACCACCCAGAAGAAGTGGTTACTCTCGACCAAAAACTCAACGTTGTTATCCTCGACTTCGATGACGAAAAGAAACGTATCGCTCTTGGTCTTAAACAACTCCTTCCTCACCCATGGGATGCTCTCAATGCTGATCTCAAAGTTGGTGACAAAGTTCAAGGTAAAGTTGTTGTTATGGCCGACTATGGTGCATTCATCGAAATCGCTCCCGGCGTAGAAGGTCTTATCCACGTATCTGAAATGTCTTGGTCTCAACACCTCCGTTCAGCTCAAGACTTCATGAAAGTGGGCGACGAAATCGAAGCAGTTGTTCTTACTCTCGACCGCGACGAACGCAAAATGTCTCTTGGTATCAAACAACTCAAAAACGATCCTTGGGAAAACATCGAAACAAAATATCCTCTTGGAAGCCAACACACTGCAAAAGTGCGCAACTTCACTAACTTCGGTGTATTCGTTGAAATCGAAGAAGGCGTTGACGGTCTTATCCACATCAGCGACCTCTCTTGGACTAAGAAAATCAAACACCCATCTGAATTTACTCAAATCGGTGCTGATATCCAAGTTCAAGTTCTCGAAATCGACAAAGAAAACCGTCGCTTGAGCCTCGGTCACAAACAACTCGAAGAAAATCCTTGGGACGTATTCGAAACAGTATTCACTCTTGGTAGCATCCACGAAGGTACTATCGTAGAACTCCTTGACAAAGGTGCTGTTATCGCTCTTCCTTATGGCGTTGAAGGTTTTGCTACTCCTAAACACCTCGTTAAAGAAGACGGTTCTAACGCTGTTGTTGAAGAAAAACTCAACTTTAAAGTTATCGAATTCAACAAAGATTCTAAACGCATCATCCTTTCTCACAGCCGCATCTTCGAAGATGAAGCTAAAGCTGAAAAAGCTGAAGCTAAGAAAGCAGCTAAACGTGCTCCTAAAAAATCAGAAGACACTGTTGCTGCTCCTGCAATCGAAAAAACCACTCTTGGTGACCTCGAAGAACTTGCAGCTCTTAAAGAAAAACTTTCAGGCAAATAATCAATCTGATTATATATTCCTATCAGCAACGGCATCCTCCTCGGATGCCGTTGTTTGTTTTTATCATACAACAACCTATCAGCAACATCGCCATTAATATTCTTTCTATAATTAGAAACACCCCTTTTAACTCCATCTAATTCCAAACAACAATCCAAACATTTAATTAATAATAAAATTAATGATGAAATTTGCTTTATAAGTAAGAATACGTTAATTTTACCAATTAATTCAACTTAAAACCAATGAAACGTTTCTTTATATTCACTTTTATTGCAATGATAGCATTCTCTAGCTTTGCCCAAGACATCAGTCTCCCTCAACCTCAACGCGAAGGAGGCATGCCTCTAATGGAAGCGCTATCAAAAAGAAAGTCAACTCGCGAATTTGACAGCAACCGCAAGTTATCACTCCAACAATTATCTGACTTGCTATGGGCTGCATGCGGATACAACCGCGAAGATAAACTAACCATTCCCACTGCGATGAATCGCCAAGAGGTTTCAGTATATGTAATCACTACTAATGGAGCTTGGCTTTATGCTGCAAAAGAAAATAAGCTTATTCAAGTCACCGACAAAGACATACGCGAATATTCGGCAGCGCAAGATTTTGCAAAACAAGCGCCACTCAACATCGCTATTGTAAGCGATAAAGCACTTATGGAAAATGATATTTATGCCGGAACCGATGCCGGAGCTGCAATGCAAAACATATATTTGTGGTGCGCAGCCAATGAAGTAGGCACTGTTACTCGCGGAAGTTTCGATGGCGAAAACTTAGCGAAAGCTTTAGGGCTCAAAGAATCACAACGAGTAATTTTAGTTCAAACAGTAGGATATTAATGAAAAATTTAAGCATACTCACATTATTAGCTCTTTCATTGCTCACACTTAGTTGTGGCAAAGATAAAGACGCACAACAACAGCCTAGCATCATTATTGACACGGTGACAACTAATTCACCTAAAGCTGTATCAGTTTTAAATCAAAAACCCGACACCAATTGGCACAAACCCCAATCCGACTCTGCCGGGCCGCAAAAAAGAGTGGAAGTAAAATTGGACGAAGACTACGCCAAGGTGTTCAATGATAGTAATTACATGCAATTAGCAGCCGCCGAATCGGTAGGTATCACCCCTATCTCAGATATGGCTTCGGCATGGAACCTTAAACGCCCACTCGTGCTAATTGCTTCTTGTGAGGAGTATTATCTCGAAGACCTTACCCACTCATTCCCATTCCTTGTGCCCGAAGGCGCTCAATTAGTGAAAGATATTGGAGCTCGATTTAAAGAATTGCTTTGGGATAGAGCTAAATGCAAATACCGCATTAAAGTTACTAGCGTGTTGCGCACCCCCGAAACAATAAAAGATTTGCAGAAAGTCAACTCCAACTCTGTAACAAACTCAGCCCATAGCTACGGCACCACAATCGACATCAGTTATGCCAATTTCATACTAGATGACACTGAAAGTTCTTGTTCATACGCAAACCTAGCCGGCTTGCTTGCCGAAGTGCTTCATGAGTTTCAATCACAAGGTCGGTGCTACGTGAAATATGAGTCGAAACAAAGTTGTTTCCACCTCACTGTTCGTCCATCAAAATAGAGTAATATTATATGTCAAAAGGGAATAAAGTCACAAAAGATAAAAAGAAATCCAAACTGCGCTTACCTTCTAAGGTATTTAAGACCTTAGCATGGGTTATCGTTGGATGTATATTGCTTATCGTAGGCTTACTTCAAGCCACAATAAGCATTCTAACGCCCGAACGACTCACCCCTTTGACCGAAAAATTTCTCAACAAAGCTCTTAATGCCGATGTATCGGTAGAAAGAGTAGAATTGACAGTGTGGAAAACATTTCCCGATGTAACTCTCGAGATAGACACACTTGCCGTCAAAAGCCGCGCTCTATCATCGCTAAGCGACTCAGTAAGGAAGAAACTACCCGAAAACCCCGACAGTCTTCTATCTTTCAAATATTTCCATGGAGGCATTAAACTTTATGCTCTATTGGCTAATGACTTAAGTCTATATGACATTCAGCTTCATGAGCCCATGGTCAACCTTGTCAAAGTTGATAGCACGTTGGCCAACTACGACATATTACCTCCATCGGCTCCCGACACAGTCCCCGATACGACAAAGACCGAGCTACCTAATATAATAATCGACCAATTTGCATTATTAGGCGCCAAGCCCATCAAATATTTTTCATTAGCCGATGACATCGACCTCACCGTCAACATAAAAGACACTAAGGTTAAAGGTACTGAGGCCCCTAATTATGCCATCGACTTCCAAGGAAATATTGAATCATCATTATTAAAATTAATAAACCAAACAAAATCAACGTTCATCATAAATGGTGGTATAGAATGGAGTCAAGCCGACCCTACCGAGCTAGCTCTTGAGAACTTTATTTTTGGGTTCGACATTGTGAAATCACATATTGACGGGAAGTTTGACTTTGGCGACCGATTAGCAATAAACAAATTGCGTGTAGGATTTGATCCATTTAAATATAATGAAGTTTTAGCACGTATCCCTAAAGAGTATTCATCGATGCTAAACGGCATCAAAACAAACGCATCACTAAACCTCGACTTAGAGCTACAAAAGCCTTTCTACCCCGATGTTGACACCATACCATCAGCCGAGATTAACATAACAGTGCCTAAGTGCAACTTCTCATATGGCAATCTTGTGCTTGACGAATTTTCGGCCAACCTTGGCGGAACGCTTAATGGCAACGACCTAAACAAAGCAATTATCGACATTAAGAAAGTTGCTCTCGAAGGATTAGGTGTCGACTGCTCATTCTCATCTAAAATATCTTCAATTTTAACCGACCCATATATCGATGGCTCGCTCGAAGGTAAAATCAACCTTAGCAAGCTCCCTCCTTTCATAGCTCAAGCAATTGCAGGCAAAGTATCGGGAGAGCTAAATGCAAAAACCGAATTCTCGCTACATCAAAGCGACCTTGACCCTAATCGTTTTCACAAAATTCTGCTTCGGGGCGGACTTGACCTATACAATTTCCATTTCAAATCGTCGGATGCTTTAACCAACCTATATGTAAAGAAAGCCGAATTTGACCTTGGCACAAATGAAAGTTTTGTGCGCGACTCTCATCGCTCCGATAGTCTTTTGACAGCCTCTATTAGAATTGACACTTGTTCATTTGACCAAGATGGATACGACATTCGTCTAGCAGGATTTAAGGCCGGTGTAGGGTGCACCAACCAAGCTCAAACACACGACACAACTCATGTCAATCCCATTGGAGGCACAATAGTGCTTGAACGATTCAACTTTGCTTCAGAGGAAGATTCTATGAAGGTGAGGTTAAGAGACATTGAATGTGTATCTATCCTACGCCGTTTCAAAAGCATGGAAAAAGTGCCTGAATTGATTTTAAACATTGATGCAGGTCGAGCCGGGGCTGCCACAAAAGAGATGAGGGTAAATCTGCGAGAAAGTTCTATTTCTTTCACTGCTCATCTAAATCCTCGTCGCAAAATGTCGCCTCAAGTCAAAGCTGCATATAACAAAATCATTAAAGAAAACCCAACACTCCCTAACGACTCGGCCTATGCTATGGCCCGCAGACAAGTGAGAGCCGAGCGCAAAGGAAACAAAGCAAAACAAGACAGCATTGCAAAAGAGGTGTCAACAGTAGACTTCGGTGTTGATCGTAGCACGCGTGCCCTACTTCACCGATGGGACGTAAAAGGCTCAATCAAGTCAAAGAGAGCCCGTCTATTCACCCCCTATTTCCCTCTACGCAACCGACTCGCAAATATAGATATTCAATTTACCACCGATAGTGTAGCGTTTAACAACGTAGATTATAAAGTGGGACGAAGCGACTTCAAAATAAAAGGTGCTATAAGCAATATCAAAAAAGCTCTGAGCGGACGTAGCAATCAGCCTCTAAAAATGGCATTAATGCTTCGAAGCGATACTATTGACGTCAACCAACTTTCCGAAGCTGTGTTTACCGGAGCTGCTCACTCCGAATCATCATCGCTCAACATGAGCGACATTGAAAATGAAGAGGAATTAGATGCATCTATTGAAAATCAAGCCGACACAACTCAAGCCGGTGCCTTGCTTGTGCCGATGAATATCGACGCGATAATGCGTGTTAGTGCTCGCAAAATTATTTATGGCGACATGATGCTCGACAACATGTCGGGTAACGTACAAATATATAAAGGGTCGCTACGTTTTGACCAATTAAAAGCATCGACCGACATAGGCAGCGTGAACCTCTCGGCATTATACACCGCTCCTACCAAGCAAGACATGAATTTCGGGTTTGGGATAAAAATCAATGATTTCTACATCGACAAGTTCCTAAATTTCATGCCGGCAGTAGATTCAATAATGCCTCTCATGAAAGACCTAAAAGGCATTATAAATGCCGACCTTGCCGCCACTGTTGATGTAGACACCAACATGAACCTCGTTATTCCTTCGCTCAATGCTGCATTGAAAATCGAAGGAGATAGCCTTGTGTTGATGAACGAAGAAACATTTAAGGTTGTGTCGAAATGGCTATTATTCCGCAACAAGAAAAAGAATATGATCGACAAAATGTCGGTTGAAGTAGTTATAAAAGACTCTCAATTAGAATTATTCCCATTTGAATTTAAAATGGACCGCTATAGGCTAGGAATATTTGGATACCACGACTTAGCAATGAACTTCAAATATCATGTGTCGATTTTAAAATCTCCAATACCATTTAAATTCGGAATAAACATCAGTGGCAACCCCGACAAAATGAAAGTGCGGCTTGGAGGGGCTAAATATAAAACCAAGATGGCTGCTGAGCGCATAGCAATAGCAACAAACACTCGTATCAACTTGCTCGAACAGATTGAAGGGGTGTTCCGCCATGGTATAGACCGCTCAAATCGTCTGAAACTCATTGATTCGGGCGAGAGCGTTGAACGCATTGATGAAAACGAGACATTGTCTCATGCCGACTCATTATTATATATGGAAGGAGGGTTAATTCCTAAGCCACCACAACCCCCTGCTCCAATTCTAACGCCTCCCGACAAAATTAATCAATCTATCAGTTCCAAAATCAAGCAAAAATGATGGAGATAAACGATGAGGTAATAACTTCGTTTTTAAAACGCAGACACTACAAACAACTCCAACCATTGGCTGCTCTCATTGACATGGATGGCACGCTATATGATTCAATGGGAAATCATGCCAATGCGTGGCATAAACTAGCTACAGAGTTAGGAATTGAAGCAACTCGCGATGAATTTTTTATGTATGAGGGGCGCACTGGTGCTTCTACTCTCAACATTCTATTCAATCGTGCTTATGGACGTGACGCTACAGCTCAAGAGATTGAAGAATTATATGCCCGCAAGGCTTTATACTTCACTCAAATGCCTACCGTAAAACCTATGCCCGGCGCAACGCAGATGCTTGATTTTTTCAAAGAAACCGGCATTCGCAGAGTTTTGGTCACCGGGTCGGGACAACGTTCTTTAATCGACCGACTTGAAAGAGACTTCCCCGGAGCTTTCTCCCCCGACATGATGGTGACATCTCGTGACGTGAAACATGGCAAACCACATCCCGAGCCCTTTATCAAAGCAATGGAAATGGCACGTGTGCGACCCTCGCAATCCATTGCGATTGAAAATGCCCCTTTGGGAGTTAAATCGGCATCAGATGCCGGAGTTTTTACCATTGCTGTGACAACCGGCCCCATTCCACGCGAAGAATTAATAAACGCCGGTGCGGCTATCGTATTTGACTCGATGCCACAATGTGCCGAAATGTTACCCCTACTCGTGCTAAAAATGTTTAATCTCTCAATCTCATAAATTCAATGAAACATCAAGACTTGATATTTTCCAATGATGTAGCAACTCATATAGACGCATTAGTTGAGAAGATGCATCCCTCAAAAGTGTTTGTCCTTGTTGATGAGAATACTCACAAATTAGTATTGCCCATACTTGCTAGTGAGTCATCGACTATTGGGAATGCGCATATAATATCTATCAATGCCGGCGACACCAATAAAAATATCGAGTCATTGATGCATATTTGGACTCAACTCGTTGAAAAAGGTGCCACTCGCAAAGCGGTATTGATTAATCTTGGAGGTGGTGTAATTACCGACATAGGAGGATTTGCCGGAGCTTCATTTAAGCGAGGCATACGTTTTTTCAACATTCCCACAACATTGCTAAGCGCTGTCGATGCTGCCGTAGGAGGCAAAACCGGCATTAATTTCCATGGATATAAAAACGAAATTGGAGCATTTTGTGAAGCTGAAGCCGTGATTATATCCACACGTTTTTTTAAGACGCTCAGCAACGAAGAGCTAATTTCGGGCTATGCAGAAATGCTCAAACATGGGCTTATATCAAATGCCGACACATATTATAAATTAATAGCCAAAGATGTGGCAAATATCGATGTCAATGAGCTACTAATATTACTCGAAGAGAGTGTGATGGTAAAAAAACGCGTAGTAGAGGAAGATCCCACTGAGAAAGGAATTCGTCGCGCACTAAACCTAGGACACACTGCCGGACACGCTTTTGAGTCACTTGCCTTGCATCGCAATCGTCCCATTCCTCATGGATATGCCGTTGCTTGGGGTTTAATCGTAGAACTTGTGCTATCACATATGCATCTTGAATTCCCATCATCTGAGCTATCTCGTCTTTCCACCTATATATATAATAACTACGGAGCATTTAAAATTTCATGCGATGACTACCCTGCATTAATTGAATTTATGCGTCACGACAAGAAAAACAATTCGGCAAACGAAATAAACTTTACAATGCTGAAAAGCATCGGAGACATACACATCGACTGTATCGCATCGGAAAAAGATATAAAAGCCGCTCTCGACATTTACCGCGATTTAATGCACATATAGCTCAGCGACATGCAACGACAATCAAATTTCGAACTACTTCGAATTGTGAGTATGCTACTCATTCTCATCGTTCATATAGATGGAGCATCTATTGGTTTACCTCAACCGTTAGGCGACACTGCGTCTCTAACGGCTCGTGATTGGTGGAAATTAGTTGTTGAAAGCATCTCTATTATTGGAGTGAATTGCTTTGTTCTTATTTCGGGTTATTTTGGAATAAAGCCATCGTGGAAAGGATTCATTCGATTTGCTTCATATTGTATGTTCTACTCTGTAGCAATATATTGTATTGTTGCCATGGGAATAAATGGCGACTGGAATTGGAAAGAGTTTGGCGAAAGCTTTATGATTTTCACCCACACCGACCTTTGGTTTATACCCGCTTACTTAGGATTATATCTCCTCACTCCATTTATAAACCGGTCAATTGATACATTCACGTTCAAGAAATACAGCATTTGTCTTGGTGCAATTATCTTATTCAACATATACGCCGGATGGTTTTGGGAAGGAAAATTCAATCCTAACGGCTATACGGTTTTGCATCTTGTAATGATATACTTTATTGGTCGATATATCAATAGATTCTCCCCTCAAATAAAAAACATGCGCATATATGCATCCATTGCATGGGTCATTTCCACAGGAATGATTTTGCTAAGTTCATTATATACTTCATCGATTATGGCGTTTGCCTACAACTCCCCTTTTGTCATCTTGGCGTCAATCTCCTTTTTTATGATATTTAAATCAATGAACTTCACCAACGTTGAAATTAATTACTTCGCACCATCGGCATTTGCAGCTTATTTAATACATAAGAATCCTTTAATATGGGTTCCTTTTTGTAACTGGATTAAAGATGTTTGGGAGCAATTGTCATTACCGGTATTCACTATCACATCATTGGCTATAGCTATTTCTGTTCTCTCGGTGTGTATTATAATCGACCTATTGCGACGATATATAATGCAACGGTTAAAGATATAGTAAAGGCCGGTTTTACTATATCTTCTGTACTTTATATTGAATTTGGGAACGTTCTTTTGTGTGATTTATAGAAGCACCCTCAACTTATTATCAATCATATTGCGAAATAGCTTTGTTTAGTCGACGCTGCAATTCATTAACTACCCGTTGCGGCGATAACACCTTCACTGAATCACTTATACTCATCATCAATTGATAGAATTCAACGTTTGGTTCTATTGCAATTTCAAATACTACCGAGCCATCATCGCGAGTTTCTTTTATCTCTTGCGAACTATGTAAGGGTTTGGTTAAGATATATCCCACCTGCTCTTTTGATGCAATAAATTCAATTTTATCAACATATCCTGTTTTTGACACCCCTATCATATTTTTAAAATACACCTCGGGGTTAAATTCACGATTATCACGATAAGGAATGTGTACCTCTTCATCTATCTTCTCAATCCTATCCAATGCCAAATTTATCACCCTACGATTCCAGTTCGTTGTACAGAATAAAAACCATCTATTACGATATTCCTTTAATAAATGAGGATGCACGGTATAGTTTTGCACCTTTTTGCTTAAATAGGACTTATATTTAACCGTTATAACAATGCGATTATTTATGTAATTGTATAGCGGATTAAGAAATTTAAGTCCGCGCAAATTACTATTACGTTCAAAATCAACAATCGACCTTTTACCATTGGCTATAGCAAGATTATCCTGTAATCGGCTCACCACATCACTCATTTCAGTGAAATGATCAAAATCTTCAAATTGTCGTAGCATATCAACCGCCTCTTTCATCGTTTTGAGATCGGTTTGCGATATTGGCAACTTGGTAATGGAATACTCCGGGTCGGAATATCTATAATATTTATGTTCGTAAACCTCAATAGGTGCCTCGTAACCCAATTTGTCACTACGCATCATCTGAATATCACCTTGAACAGTGCGCACCGACACTCCTCTACGTATCCCTTCATATTCATATAGCGCCTCAGCACATTCTTCAACCAAGTCATCAAGTGTCCATTTACGATAAGGGTTGCATAAACATTGGTCAATGCGTTTATATCTAATTAACGCGTTTTTATTTACCGGCATAATCTATATTTTTTGTTAAACAGTGCAAAAATAACAATTTCTGCGCAATCTATTTGCGTAATCGCGAAATTTTCTCAAAAAAAGTTTTGATTACGCAAATAGACTGCGTACTAACACCCCTATCTTTGCAGTGTAATTAACAACAACATCAACCTGATGCTATAAATTACACACACATAAAACAAACTCCGGCGCGGTTGCCGTAGAAAAGAGTTGCTTCGTTTGTTGGAAATGTTTTGATTCCTCTTTTCGAATGTCGCACCAAACCGAGTTTAATGGAAGTATGGCTGAGAGGCTTAAAGCGGCACCCCGCTAAGGTGCAAAACGCAAGAGCGCGTTTCGAAGGTTCGAATCCTTCTGCTTCCACAAGAGAAATAAACTTCGCTCCGTAGCTTAACTGATTAGAGCAGTAGACTTTGAATCTACAGGAATGGGTTTGAGTCCCATCGGAGAGACTAAATTTCATCTCGTAGCTCAATGGTAGGGCAATAGACTTTTAATCTATGGAGTCTGGGTTCGAGTCCCAGCGGGATGACAAATAAAGCATAATTGTCTCTGTAGTTTCAATGGTAAAACGGGTGACTGTTAATCATTTGTTTCCGGTTCAAGTCCGGACGGAGGCGCAAGAAAATTGACATAATAGTGGTTGCCGTAGTTGAGAGTTACTCCGACCCAGGACCTGACTTTTAAACAGCTTACTCTCTGCGATTGTTGCACCACTATTTTTTATTAACTTTTAAATTATATAAGCTATGTATTTTTATATTAATCTAAAACAAAGAAAGAATCCGCAGTCGATTCTTTGCTGAAACAAGTTGCCGGTTCAAGTCCGGACGGAGGCGCAAGAAAATTGATATAATAGTGGTTGCCGTAGTTGAGAGTTACTCCGACACAGGACCTGACTTTTAAACAGCTCACTCTCTGCGATTGTTGCACCACTATTTTTTATTAACCATTTAAATTAATACACAATGAACTTTAACGACATATTAAAACGAATAAATTCTACTATCAACAATTCTACAGTTGTTACTCCTGAGGTTCCTGCCGAAGAAAAAACTTTCAACTACGAAGATGAAACAGCATATGTGATGACTCCCGAATTAGAATTATACACCGCCACCGTTACCACTCTTCTTGAAAACAACTTCTATGAACGAGGAGGAAAACGCGCCGAACGTATAGCTCAATTGGTTGAAGAAGTATCACCCGAATTTGTCGCAAAACTTGCAGTTTATGCACGCACTAAAATGAACCTCCGCTCTGTCCCTTTACTTTTGCTTGTGGAGCTTGCGCGAGTACACAATGGTGACGACTTAGTGAGCCGTGCCGTAGACAAAACAATACTACGTGCCGACGAGATAATGCAATTACTTGCTTGCTACCAATGGCGTAACCTTTACAACGCCCACGGAGCAAAAAAACTTGCTCGTCTTTCTAACCAATTGCGAATAGGGCTACAACGTGCGTTCAATCGTTTTGACGAATATCAATTCGCTAAATATAACCGCAACTCATTAGAGGTAAAATTGCGCGATGCCTTATTTTTGACTCACCCTAAGGCTAAAGATGCTGCTCAACAAGAGATATTTGACCGCATTGTCTCTGATACTCTTGCAGTGCCTTATACTTGGGAAACTAAATTGTCAGAAATCGGACAACGTGAATATGCCAACGATGCGGCTCGTAACGAAGCCTTTGCGGCCGCTTGGGAACAACTCATCGACGATGGAGCACTTGGCTACATGGCTTTGCTACGTAACCTACGCAACATCTTAAATGCCAACATAAGCGGTAGCCGCTTGTCAACAGTGTGCAACCGTTTGTCAAATGCCGCCGAAGTTGCACGCTCACGTCAATTACCATTACGTTTCCTTGCCGCATATCGCGAATTGAGCAACAACATTTCAACTAACGCCGCTGCAATACGTCGAGCACTCGAAGACGCAGTGTTGTTATCATTGACCAATATCAACGGTTTTGACTCTGATGATTCAATCCTTGTAGCATGTGACGTTTCAGGCTCAATGTACAGCGGTTTAAGCACAAATAGCTCGATTATGCTATACGACGTAGGGCTATTGCTTGGAATGCTATTAAAATCACGTTATAACAACGTTACGACTGGCATATTCGGAACCGATTGGAAAGTTGTAGACCTTCCTTCAAGCAATATTCTCGCTTCTACCGACAAACTTCGTCAAATGGAAGGACGCGTGGGATATGCCACTAACGGCTACAAAGTGCTTGATTGGCTTTGGGCAGAACGTAAATACGTCGACAAAGTCATGATCTTCACCGACTGCCAATTGTGGGATAGCTCCTACAGCGGCGATGCAACACTTCGCAAATCGTGGTACCGTTACAAAGCAATGAACCCTAACGCTCGTTTATATCTATTCGACCTTGCGGGTTATGGCAACTCCCCCATTGCCTCTTGCGATAAAGACGTGTACACGATAGGTGGTTGGAGCGAAAACATCTTCAACATCATCGCAAAACTCGAAATGGGTAAATCAGCCCTCGACGAAGTGATGCAAATCGACCTATAATAATTAATTACTCTATAAAGAAATCAGGTGCGACATAAAAATATCGCACCTGATTTTTATTTATAAATAAACGCTTTTTTTAATAAGGGGATAATGAGCTGTTACATCGATGATATAATAGTGTGCCATGTATCTGTGTTTCTGAAAACCCACCATGTAATCATTAATAACACTAACACTCCTATGAGAATAGGATGATATAGCACCCTTTTAATTCGTTCTGTAACTTGATTTTTAAAAACTTCCGCTCCTACTAAAGCAAAAAAATAAGGGAAAAGAATTGCTAAATATGGGTTTAACCAAAAAGCCTCTTTAAATTCTCCTTTAAATAGAGCCATAACCATACGTTGTAATCCACATGCCGGACAGTCACAGCCTGTAATCATTTTAAATGGACATTTTATAAACGTTATTCCATCTAAAACAAAATATATAATAAAAAAAGCAATAATGAGGATTAGAAATTTCTTCAACCCTACATTATTACTTTTATTCTTCTTTTTCACTTAATTATTAGTCGGCAATAATACGTCCTTCTCCGTCAGTATATTTTTTTGTCAACAACATAATAAAGTCAATCAAGGACCAAATACCACAACCTCCTGCAGTCAATAATTGGATTACACCATTTACTGTTTTTCCCGCATAGAAGCTATGAACTCCTAAACCTCCCAAAAAGAAACACAACAACACTGTGGTCAACCAGCTTTTTTCACTTTTTTCCATAAAACAAAAATAATAAGAAACACCCACTGCACCAAATGAGCTAATTAAACATATTTAAGGAAATTGGTGCAAATTATAAAATCTCCCTATATTATTTGACAAATGTAGTAAACTTGTTTTAATATCACAAATAATTTTGACTTTTTTTTACTTTTAAAGATAAGTGCTTAATTATCTGCAGATTCAACTAGCAAGTGCAAAAATAGCAATTTGTTTGAAGAATTCCGTTTTAGGGGTTGAAAAATTTAATTTTTTACGAGGTCTATTGTTTAATTTTTTTGCCACATTTTTAATGTACTTGTCGGAGAAGTCATTG
>JAZNGZ010000042.1:0-3180 GCA_045576735.1 Muribaculaceae bacterium | reverse complement strand
TACCTTTGTCATATTTATTTAGGTTTACCTAAAGATACAAAAACTTTAGGACATAGCAAAGCCCTAGCTTGAGAAAGTCAGGGCTTTGTCGTTTTTTTTATGAAACAATGAGGGTGTGACTGATTTTTGACACACCCCCGTTATGTTTATAAATAAGGATTATTTTGTTTTTCTTGACCTATAGTGGTTTCAGGACCATGCCCTGGATATACGATAGTCTCGTTGGGCAATGTCATTAGTTTGCTATTAATGGCATTTATAAGTTGAGAATAGCTGCCTCCGGGCAAGTCGGTGCGACCGATGCTAGAATTGAAAAGGACATCTCCCGATATTATAAACGAAGATTGTGGAGCATGTAAGACAATGCTTCCTGGGGAATGTCCGGGAATTTGATAAATGCATATTTCCTCTTCGCCGATATGAATTTTATCCCCATCTTTTAAGTTGGTGTCGATTTGCAGCTCTTCAATAGAAATTAGTAGCCCGAACATTGATGCTTGATCTTTCAGCCGTTGGGCTAAGAATTGATCCTCGATATTACATTCTAGTTTTAGATTGTATTGATTTTTTATGTGACTAATTCCGAAAGAATGGTCGATGTGCATATGCGTATTTATCAAATGAGATATATTCAATGAGTTTTTTTTGATGAAATCATCGAGAGTTTTACGCTCTGAGTCATCAATCATCCCAGGGTCAACAATAATTGCGTCTTTACTTATATCATCCCACAATATATATGTGTTTACCCCAAACATGTTAAATGTAAAACGACTTACTTTCATATTTTTAGAATTACATAGGAACGTATATGATTTTTTTTGTTTCAAAAAAGGGCTCATTGAAAAATTCTGTGATAGGGAAGTCAATCACAGGATAGTTTACTGCATTTAATTCGTCATCAAGGTTGCCGCCTTTTAAACAAATTAAACCATTTTGATATTTATTTTTATTGCCTTTTGCAATGTTTTTTCTTATTAAAGGCAATAATTCATCTAATCGCATTACAGCTCGGCTCACTACAAAATCATATTTTTGACGACATTCACCAATATCTCCGTGTTGGAATGTGACATTTTTTAGTCCAATTTCGTTGGCGATTTCTGTTGCAACTTTTATTTTTTTCCCAATACGGTCAACTAGATGGAATTTGCAATTAGGAAACATAGTGGCTAATGGAATCCCGGGAAAACCACCGCCGGTACCCATGTCTAAAAATGTTGTTCCATCTATGGGAGTCATGAATTTTGCAATTGACAATGAATGCAATATATGATTCATATATAAATTGTCAATGTCTTTTCGTGAGATTACATTGATTTTTGCATTCCATTCGGGATAAAGAGTTCCCATCAACTCAAATTGTTTTTTTTGACAATCACTAATCTCGGGGAAATATTTTAAAATAGAATTAGTCATTATATGTAGTTTTAAATTTTTGAAACTTATCCATTATATCATCAATGTCAAATGATATTTTTAGCCCATTTGGGCTTAATTTGTTATAATGAAATGATAGGCTATCACCTAATATAGAAATATTAACATCAGGCGATAAAAATATATCTGAATTATCTTCTTTATTAATCATGTTAGTTAATATGTCAATTTCGGCGGGCGAATTAACGATAGATTCGAGAGTTAATTTAGCTTTTGGTTCCCTTAAATAACTAATGTAGGAATTCTCGGTCAGAGTGTCGCCTCCGTAAGTCCAATTTCGTATAGTGAATTTTGCCGAAATTACTTTTTCATCTACATATAGAATATTTACGTCTGTAGAGGAGTTCTTGTGCTCAGAAAGTGTAATGCTTAGGATTGAGTCGATATTGTTAATCTCCTTTTTAAATACAGCTTTGAGAAATTCTTTCTTTTCAGAGGGAGAGATAATGTTGTCGTGAGGAAGATTTAACGTGATTTTAATGTTTTTAATACTGTCTGAATATTCATATGTATTAAGGTCGATATGGGGCAAAGATTGTTCGCTTGAGGAATTGCAACCACAAGAGCATATAATAGCTATTATCAATAAAAAATAATTTCTAAAGGGATTCTTATTCATATCAACAATATAAGTTATTAACATTTTGCTAAATTTTTGCAAATATTTAATGGCGCATAATATAAATTATAGTAAATTGCACTGCAAAAATAATACATATATGTTGAATATAGGAGATTTTAATACCCTTAAAGTAATAAAATTTGTAGATTTTGGGGTTTACCTTGATGGAGGAAGTGGAATTTCGATATTATTGCCTTCTCGATATGTATCGCCGAATATCAAAGTAGGAGATGAAATAAGTGTATTTGTATATACCGATTCAGAAGATCGTTTAATCGCTACCACTGAAAAACCATTAACACATGTGGGTAAATTTGCTTATCTTGACGTGAAGTCGGTAAACAAAGTGGGAGCTTTTATGGATTGGGGGTTGATAAAAGATCTTTTAGTCCCATTCAGTGAACAACGCTCACGAATGAAACAAGGTGGGAGATATTTAGTATATACATATCTTGATGACACGACTAAGAGGGTTGTAGCTTCTTCAAAGATAGAAAAGTTTTTGGGGAATACTATTCCTAATTACGTTAAAGGTGATAAAGTGCATTGTCTCATATGTGGAGAAAATGAGATAGGATATAAAATCATTATAGATGATTTGCATAAGGGTATAATATATAAGAATCAGGTGTTTAAAAATATTGAAATCGAAGATGAAGTAAAAGGGTATGTGCAGCTAATTAGGGATGATGGCAAGATTGATGTTTCGATTAATGATGTAGCGGTTAATCGAATAGAAGAATTAGCTGAACGATTTCTTAAATTTATTTCAATTAATGGAGGTGAGACCACACTTGGAGATAAATCTTCACCTGAAGAGATTAAATCGATAATGTCGTGCAGTAAAAAAGATTTTAAAAAGGCGATAGGATTATTATATAAACAACATTTGATTGAAATTAAAAACGGAAAAATATTAATAGTCGAGTGAAATGATTGATCATAAATTACTGAATTGGCAATATATCCTATAAAACTGAAGATTCCAAACCGAAGTGCGACACCAGCGGTGAAAATAATATGAAAAACACCGCGGGTTTGCCCAGCGGTTGGGGCGCGTAGCCCCAAAGAGCGAATCTCAGAAAAAAAGATTTAATTAGCAAAATAAAAAAAGGAGA
>JAZNGZ010000041.1:0-29254 GCA_045576735.1 Muribaculaceae bacterium | reverse complement strand
GCGCTTCTTATTTGAGGTTAATAATAAACAAGTCACCCATTGGTGTAGAGTAAGCTATTCTCTTACCGTTTGTTGATGGGAACATTGCCATTGATTCGTCTACAGTGAGTTCTTGTTTCACTTGACCGTCGATTGAAGCGGCGATAAGTTTTGAAGAAGTCACAACCGAACCGTCGTCAAGGTCATTCATACCCACAACTGTGAGATCATCGAGCCATTTAGCGGCGCGGAGTTGACCAATGTAAACGGGGTTAGAACCGTCGATGTTGGCTACATAGCAACCTTTAGTTACAAGGTAGTAGCACACTTTTGTTCCGTTGGGAGAGATAGATGCCCACAAGTAGCTTGCACCTTCTTGTCCGTTAGGAGAAATCACTTCACCGTCGATACAAAGTTGACCATAGCGGATAGATGCAACAGGCATTTGCACAGCTGCTCCGCCGTTGAGGCTTTTAGCTTCAACCTTGTTGTTGTCAACAGTCATCACGTTAGTACCATTTACAGCAAAACCGTTAAGGTCGCGAGTAGGAGCTACGAGAGTGGTTTCCACGCCACGAGCGTCAACAGCTTTCAATGAAGTGTAACGGAGTTTGTTTTCAGCAGTGCGGCTTTCGCGGAACACCACTGTACCATCAGCAGCGATTTTGAGATCGAAGCTGTTACCATTTGCCGAAATCATGTTGATTTCTTTAGAGGCAAGGTCCATCTTATGCAATCCTCCCTTTGTGTTTTGAGAGAACACCACAAATGAACCATCGGGGCTTATTGTTGCTTGGTTCACCGATACGTCTTCGGGAAGATCAATCTTGTCGATTGATTGGATTTCCACTAATTGAGCGAATCCGAGAACGCTTGAACACAACAACATTGCCGAAATGAAAAATTTTTTCATAAATTGGTAATTTGAAGTTAGTGTATAAATAATTAATTAATAAAAAGTTGAGTATGATATACTTAAACAATATAGGCTTTCACAGCCTATAATATGGTGTAAAATTACTACTTTTTTCACATTTCAAGACTAAAAAAAAAGCACAACATTTATCTATTTATAGATAATTAACGCAACCTAAAATTCATAGACAAACAACATCAAAGAGTCGAAAAAAGGGAGGGGCGAAACAAAAGACTTTGACTTACCAACATAAAAGCGACAAGCCAAAGTCTTCAAAATTCACCCAACAATTATAGGTAAATTCTATAAATTCCACAAAGCAATTTATAGAATTTACCTATATATTTGCGTCCTCACGATTTTGCGACAACAAGTGAGATGCTACATAGTCAGAAAACACTTGTTTATAAGTATCACTTATGGGGATGTATTTATTGCCGAAAACAATGCGGTTTCGTTCTATAATTTTAATCTTATTAGTGTTAACAATAAACGAGCGATGCACTCTCATGAAATATGCCGGCAACGACTGTTCAAGCGTCTTCATATTCATCAGCGTCATAATGCTTTTTTGCTCATCAACGGTGTAAATTTTCACATAATCTTTCAACCCCTCAATAAAAAGTATTTCATTGGTAGGAATCTGAATCAATCGATACTCGCTTTTGACGATAATAAAATCGTGCGACAAACTTTGATTCATGCCATGACGTTGTATCTCAATCCAACGCTGAGCTTTATTGGCCGACGCCAAAAAATCTTCATAGCTCACCGGCTTGAGCAGATAATCAAGCGCATCGACCTTAAACCCTTGAATAGCATATTGGTCATAGGCCGTGGTGAAAATAATACGCGTGGTAGGTGGTATTATTTTGGCAAATTCCAATCCATTTAGCTGAGGCATTTCAATGTCGAGAAACACTAAATCAACTTGATTCTCAAGAATTGTTTTTATAGCCTCTTGAGCCGATGAATATGTACCCACCAACTGCATGAAAGGAGTTTTTTCAATATACGAAGCTATTAGCTGCGCAGCTAACGGCTCATCATCTATAACACAACATTTAAGAATTATCATCTTGGTTATATTTTGAGTTATTTAGGTTGATAATTAATTCTACTTGGAAAGTGTCATCTTGTTGGATAACACTGAATGAAGCATCTTTGCCATAAATAATTTTTAGGCGTCGCTTCAAATTGGCAAAGCCTATACCTGAGTCTTTTTTATCCATATGATTATTTTTGTCAAAATGATTGAAAGTGTAACATCTCACAATACCATCATTTACCGAAATATCTATTTTTATGGGAAGAGAAGTATTTCCGGTATTACCATATTTAAAAACATTCTCAATTATAGGGATAAAAATGAGTGGAGCCACCTTATAATCACAATAATGATTGCATGACAATGAAGCTTCAATAGGTCGCTTTTCATTCATTCTCATTCTCATAAGCGAAATGAAATTATTCAAGAAATCAATTTCTTGCTTAAGAGTCACCATTTCAGATGTATCATATAGAGCATACCTCATCATTCCGCTCAACTCATGAACTGCTTTTTGGGCTTGCTCAGGCTTGACTGCAATGAGAGCATAAATGGTGTTGAGCGTATTGAACAAGAAGTGTGGATTAATCTGACTTTTAAGATTTTCAAGTTCGGTTTCGCGTTGCGAGGCTATCAATGCAGCTTGCTTGCGCTGTGTTTCAAGCCAACGAGCCGTTACCCTCACCGCAAAAGCCAAACCAATGGAAAGAATTGCAATCAATAGGTCGCGCGATAATCTACCCGCAGCATGGAGATACACATTTCGTGATTTGGGTGGTGGTGGGAAATTATGATTAACCTTCGCCTCATCAATGGAGTGATGCTTTTGTGGAGGGAAATTCCCATGTGCATGAATCGGAGGTTTGGGCACCGGGTGAAAATTTTTATCGGTATATCCATGAGATGTAGTTAATATAATACCCGATGCTACAACTAACAACACAATATTCATTCCAACAAAGTGCCATTTGCCACCTTTTTTATCAAGAAACCTATCAATCAAGAAGTAATTGATATAAAAAATAACCAAATATATGATGGTTTTGATGATTATGCCATCGGGCACAGGTCGTTGGTCGTCTATATTTGTAATTACTTCGGGAAGAACAAACAAAGAAACAGCCGAAAGGTGAATGAGAAGATTCACCAATGAATGTTGCTTTGATTTAATAAAACTTATAAATTTTTCCGCCATTTTCATTCTTTATCAAGTCTTATTCAATATACAAAATTATCTTTCGCCAGCCAATGCTCAAAAAAAAATAGCCGTAGTGTATATATTAACGGATAATTTGACTACATATTGATATAATTTGCCGACCAATTAAGGTATATTAACTACAAAATTTTATATCTCATTGTGTCATATCTTCCCCAAATTTCGCACTTTATTGAATGAGTTTTGTGAAATATTTTGACTTAAAAATAAATTATTCAACAAAAAGATGTATCTTCGTTGAAAAATTAATCAACAACAATCATAACTCTATAAATTCAGAACTATAAGAATGGCTAAAGTTATTATTATCGGAGCCGGTGGTGTGGGTACCGTTGTGGCTCACAAATGCGCTCAAAACCCCGATGTGTTTAATGAAATAGTGCTTGCTTCGCGCACAAAGAGCAAATGTGATGCGATAGCTAAAGCTATTGGTGCTTCAAATATCACAACCGACTCGGTTGATGCCGACAGTGTGCCTCAACTCGTTGAGCTTTTCCGTCGTCATAAACCCGATTTGGTAATCAACGTGGCTCTACCCTATCAAGACTTGACAATCATGGATGCTTGTCTTGAATGTGGTGTTCACTATCTCGATACAGCCAACTATGAGCCTAAAGATGAAGCTCACTTTGAATATTCATGGCAATGGGCTTATCGCGAACGTTTCGAGAAAGCGGGCTTGACTGCTATCCTCGGTTGCGGTTTCGATCCCGGTGTGTCGGGCGTGTTTACTGCCTATGCAGCTAAACATCACTTCTCGGCTATGGAATACCTTGATATCGTTGACTGTAACGCCGGCGACCATGGCAAGGCTTTCGCTACCAACTTCAACCCCGAAATTAATATTCGCGAGATAGCCCAAAACGGCCGTTATTATCAAGATGGCAAATGGGTTACTACCGGTCCGCTCGAAATTCACGCACCATTAAACTACCCTAATATCGGAGCTCGCGACTCATATCTTCTTTATCACGAAGAATTGGAATCGCTCGTTATAAACTTCCCAACAATCAAGCGTGCACGTTTCTGGATGACATTCGGCCAAGAATATCTCACCCACTTGCGTGTAATCCAAAACATCGGTATGGCTCGCATCGATGAAGTGGAATATAATGGAGTGAAGATTGTACCTTTGCAATTCCTCAAAGCAGTGTTGCCAAATCCTCAAGACCTTGGCGAAAACTACAAGGGCGAAACATCAATCGGTTGTCGCATCGCAGGTAAAGACAAAGAAGGTAATGACCTCAACTATTATATCTACAACAACTGCAGCCACGAAGAAGCATATAAAGAAACCGGTATGCAAGCAGTCAGCTACACCACAGGTGTTCCTGCCATGATTGGAGCAATGATGTTCCTCACCGGCAAATGGAACAAACCGGGCGTTCACAACGTAGAAGAATTTGATCCCGACCCATTTATGGAACAACTCAATAAACAAGGTCTACCTTGGCACGAAGTTCTCGGTGGCGACCTCGAAGTCGACAAAATAGGATAATCCTTTCATAATAGATATTTGTCATGAGGCTATATCAACATTGAGTTTGATATAGCCCCATGTTTTTTACGTCATTTATTCGGTGGGGTTCGTCAGCAAATCGCGTTATTTGGTCATTTTTGATAACTGTTGATTGTTTTCGCTCAATGATGTGCATAACTTTGTAACGTAATCATTAACAAAAAAACAATTTAATAACAAACTAAAACTTACAAATTATGAAAACTTTTAAAAACATCATCAGCTCTCTTTTCATCATGACAACAATCGTTGGTTCAAGTGTTTCATCAATGGCTCAAACATCGGGTCGCATTTACAACGATGCTGAAGCCTTCAACCTCAAAGGACACGTAAAAGAATGTGTAACATACAATAAAACAGATGATTATAAAATTTCAACTATTTCATTCAAAAGCAACGGAGAATGGATTACTGAAGGTGACTACGAACTTGAACGAGACCAAAACAATAGACTATTGGGATATGAATTCACCGACTCGGTTTGTTCATTTGACGACGATAATGACGAAGAATACCACAACATAAATTACTTCTGTGATTCTCATACATTCACTTGGGATGGCAACAAAGTTTCGACCGAATCATATTTTCACGAAGAAGGTTATGAACAAGGCGGAGGTGTTCACGAACACTATGACATCGATTTCTCATATGACAAAAACAACAACATCATTAAAGCTCAATATTGCGAATGTCGAGATTCTTATACCAAAACTTATAAATACACAAAATATGATAGCCATGGGAACTGGATTGAGCGCAAAGTAAAAACCTCATACTACAACAATGATGATAGTTTCAATTCGGTTGAAACCCGCGAAATCGTTTACTACTAAGATTATCTTTATAATTCTGCGAATTAATAGAAATACATCATAACATTTCATATTGATAACGCAAAGGGTTGTGTCAAAATTCAGACACAGCCCTTGCTCTTATTTGGTCGATTATTTCAATTGTTTCATATAATATTTTGCTATGTAACAACGTATTGTAGATTATTTTAGGTGGAGTAAAAAAAAAATAATTAACTTTGCATGTTTTTAGGCAAAGAATATATTATTCACTTTAAATAATTCTAAATGAAAAAATCATTACTCAGCATTGCAAGCGTAGCGATAGCATTGACTATCAGCACCAATGCATCGGCATCGAATGGCAAAATCGCCACATTCGACAACAACGCATTTAAAACAGTGCTTGGCGAAGACCACCAATGGAAAAGTGGCAAATTCGTTAAGCCTGCCCACACAAAGGTTGAAGCCAATGGGTTGACTCTCGGTCCGGCCGACGGTTATAGCTTTGTGCTAGGACCCGATGACACTCAATGGTATGCTATCCAAACATTTGAGGAAAGCAACTATTATTACACTGCCTCAACTATCAAACTCTACAATAGTAAAGGTGAAGAACAAGGCACTATCAACATCTCTATCCCCGATGGACAAAAGGTAAACCAAATATTGGTTGGCGAGGCTGTTACACCCGCCCTTTTTGACCGCGACAAAAACTCTTATGAAATCCCTGTTGTGGTTCACCAAATTCTCAACGCCGGAGTGACAAGCAACACAACATATGTGTATGATGTGGCAAGTGGCGAATTGAAATATACCTACAACGGTTTTATGTCGCTTGTTGACTACAATACCGGTTATAGCACCGAATGGGTGGGCGTGGTGAGCAACGATACAGTTGTAAACGACACTGCCTCGGTGAAATACGACATTTACAACAAAGCTACATGGTCATCAAACGGCGCTGCCCTCAAAAAAACTTTTATCGTGCCAAAATCATTGGCCGAATATCAAGTAGGAAGTGCGTTTAATGCCTTTGAGGTTGACAACAACATGTATTATGTTGTTTCGGCTTACGAAAAACCATTCCTCGATCCTGCTTCATATGAAGAACCTTGGGACATGATTCCTACTGCCGACAATAATTTTGTTGCTACAATCTACAACAAAAACTTTGTAGAAGTGGGCAAAGTTACAATCCCTGTAACCTCAACTTCAAAATATCTCGTGCAATATGGCATAGGATTATTTGGTTTTGAAGATCTCAGCAACAATTATTGGGACGAATCGGGTGCATTGCGCTTGGTGGTTGCCACAACAGGATTTGACGTTACTTCTGAATCTGAAGCAATAAGCTTTGATGTTTATGACTTGGAAAGCAACAAGGTGAAATCAATTGCCGGCAACGTGAGCAACTGGATGAAAATGTATAACGTACCCGGTCAATCAGACCAAATGGCATTCCTTAACACCGATGGTGTAACCCTATCAATGGTTGATGTTCCTTCGTGTGAAACAGCCGTTACATTTGGTTCGGAAGTAGATGGCGAGCCTATCTCTACTAATATCGACCGTTATCCCGTGGGCGATTCTTATCAATATGTAATAGGTCTACCTTCACCCGAAACCGATAGCGAAAACAATTATTACCACCGCTTTGCATGGATTACCAAAGAAGCAAAAATTGACCGCATCGTTAAATTCAACCTTGGCCAAAGCAATGCAAGCTGGATTCCATTGGTAATGGGTGAAGTTCTCAATCCATACCTCTTCGACACCGACGACCAACATGAATATGTGTTTATCGCCAACCAATATGCATCGGGCACATCAGGCACTATGCACGACGAACTCCGCATCATGAAAGAAGATGGAACCGAATTGAAATCGTATAAAGAAGACGGAACAAACGGCGACCTCGGCACTTGTGACATCTTGGGCTTGAATTCCGACAATCCGTCATTGATTATTCCATTCCTCAACTCAAGCACCGACCAAATCACATTGCAAGTTGATTTCCTTCCATTCGCAATGTTCTCAAAAGGAGGTGACGGTAGCGCCGAAAATCCTTATCTAATCTCAAGCGCAGGCGACATGGCTATGATTGCCCGCGACCCTGCTGCTAACTACAAAGTGGTTAATGACTTCAGCGCAGCCGATTATGGCATGTGGAATCCTATCGCATCATTTACCGGAACACTCGATGGTGGTAACTTCACTATCAGCGACCTCACTCTCGCCGGTAACAATTTCGAAGCCGCAATATTTGCAGCAACCGAAAATGCCACTATCAAAGACCTCAAATTTGAAAATGTGAACTTAGAAGTGAGTACAGCAACATCAGCCGGTATCGTGGTGGGCGAAGCCAACACTACTACTATCAGCAATGTTCACATCAACAATGCAACTATCACAGCTACTGCCGATGCATCGGCCACTATCGGTGTAATCGCAAGTGGCGCATCGCTTGAAACTAAAATCTCGGAATGTTCGGCTACAAATCTCACTATCGATGCTCCAGGCTGCTCAACAGTAGGTGGTATCATTGGTGCATCACGCACAAGCTCTACAATCGCAGCATGCGCCGTTAGCGGTACAATCTCTGCCGACAACACTATCGGCGGTATCGCAGGTAGTGCCTCAACCGGTTGTAGTGTAATCAACTGTCACGTTGATGCCGACATCGTAGGTAAAAACACTATCGGTGGCGTTGTAGGCTCGGCCGATCGTGGCGGAATTCACCTTTGCTATGTTGAAGGCTCTCTCACAGCTACCGAAGGAAACTGGTCGGGCAATTATAGTGTAGGTGGTATCGCAGGTTCACTCTCTACCGATTGGGTAGCAACAGGCGAAGACAATCCCGAAGATGCATGGAACGGCAAAGTTATCTCTAACAATGTGATAGCTCTTTCTGAAATCAAATCTGAAGCAGGTGCCGCTCACCGCGTAGTGGGTTACACTCGTTGGGACGAAGATATTGAAGCATCACAATGGGATACTTCAATCGTACCAATGGCCGAACCTTGCCTTGACAAAAACTATGTAGTATCAAGCCTTGCTGTGATTGACAACACCGTTGAAGCGGCTGCCAACACTACCGAAGGTGCTAATGTTGAAGCTTCGGCTCTCAATAAGCAATATTTCACCGACCTCGGATTTGCATTCGGCTCATCGGTTGATGCTCCTTGGGCTGAAAAAGAAGGGAATGGTGCTGTTCTCTATTTCGAAACAAGTGCAACCAATAGCGTGGAAAGCATCATAAACAATATGGTTGAAATCAACTATAACGGAAGTGTTATCAACGCCTGTGAAGCTGTTGAAATCGAAGTTTACAACATTA
Source organism: Muribaculaceae bacterium (assembly GCA_045576735.1). Classification (GTDB taxonomy): domain Bacteria; phylum Bacteroidota; class Bacteroidia; order Bacteroidales; family Muribaculaceae; genus RGIG4079. The sequence continues at coordinate 20,439 of JAZNGZ010000041.1, read as the reverse complement.
ACGGTGCGAAAGTAGCCTCAGGAGCCTCTACAATCGACGCAAGCAACCTTCAAAAGGGAATTTACGTCGTAGTAGCTACCGACGCAACAGACGCTAAGAAAACAGCTAAAATCGCAGTGAAATAATAATCGACGAATATAGGGTATTCTCTGCCCTTTGACTACAATAATGGAGATGTGTCATTAGTTGAATTTTGACACATCTCCATTATTTATTATGGTGTCAGATAAAACTGTTTCAAGAGCAAATGTAACCCCATAGGGGTTGATTAGTATGTAGCCGGGGTTAGCCACGCAGTGAATAAACCCGGTATCGCATTAATTAGGAAAACTCACATAAGGGCTTATCATTTGGAGAAACATTTATAGGATAGCAATATTACTCTCCTATTGGTTCAATCTCTTCATTCACAAGAGATAGTTTGTTTTCAATCCATTTATAAGTAGATATAGTTATTTCATTTGCTCCTATGCGATATGTGCTTGTTATGCATTGTTTATCGGCCTCAAATTGAGGATTGGCAATTTCAGCAAACTGTTCTACTCGCACGAAAGAGTGTTTATCTTTATCCCACACATAAGCATCAAAAAACTCCGACACACGCCCCACGGCGTTTGTGCCTATATAAATCATAAGATCGGGTATTCCATCAAAGTTAATATCTTCCTCCCCTATCCAATTCACATCGGTTAAATCACCCTCAGCATACTCTTGAATAAATTCACATCGACACTGAAAATGGCTCTTAGTGCCGTTATAAATCAGTCCGGTTACATCTACGGCTTCCACCTGCCCATTTTCATTTTTCACAAGCGAAGTGGTAAACGAATAATCACCTCGCTCTATATACCCCCTCACCAATTGAGAGTGAGAATTTTTGTGAGATGTCGCACACCCATATGCTACAAAGCTAATCAAAAATATTAATACACTATTTCTTATCATAAATACTCTATAAAAACAAGATGGAGATGTATCTAAACGATTTGTCTGACACATCTCCATCTTCTTATAATTAACTAACTGTTACACTACATAACCTCTTTCATCATTTCAAGTGACAATTTCTCAAATTCAGCTTGGAATTTTTCAAGAAGGGCGGGGTCGATTTTTTTTCCGGCTTCTTCATTGTCAGCTTGCCATTTTTCGATTTGAGCTTCAGCTTTCTTCACAATAGCATCTTTTTCTTCTTTAGTTTTAGCTGCTTTTACTTCAGCAACAAACTTGCTAATTGTTTCTAATTGAGCATCAAGAAGTTCATTCCCTGTTTTTTCATAAGCCACAGCGGGAGCTGCAGGTGCTTCGGGAGCTACAGTAGTTTCCACTTTTGCAGTAGCTTTTGCAGTTGTATCATTAGCCTTATCACCGGCTTCGCTTGCGCCACCGCAACTCATCATCATTGTAGCAACAGCTACAGCACATAAAAACTTTTTCATGATTTATTATTCGTTATTGTCAATAAATTATTTTATAACTTCAATTTTCAAAGAGTCAAGCACTTGTACGATTTCAGGAGATTCCAATACAGTGCCTAAATCATCAAATTTTTCGGTTGTAGGATAAACTTCAGCAACAAAATATACATTTTCACCAACTTCAGGAGCCTCTACATAATATTCATAACCCACAAGTGTAGGTTGATCATTGATTCTTTCGCTAATGTTTTTGCGGAAACCTTTACGACCTGCAATATTAATATCTTTATAACCTTCTGAATCTTTATAATTTGCAGCCCAAGTGGCAAAAGTTTGGTCATAAACTTCACCCTTTGTGAAACCTATTGCAATTTTATCACCTGCGAGATAGAGTGGTTTTGAGATACTTGCTGCTTCTTGAATTGCAGCAGGAATTGCAGCAGGGAGAGTGTCGTTTAATTTATAAACACCTTTAGGCACAACTGCCGATACTTTCCAACTGTTGTTGTAATCTTTACTCAATGTTTCATACTCAACTGTTGAACCACATGATGCGACAAACATCGCTACAACTGCCATAGCAGCAAAAAACATTTTTCTCATAATTTAAATCTCCTATTATTTAATTAGTATTAAAGATTGTGTTATTTATACAAAGTTAAATATTCTAACGAGACGATTATATGCAAAATCGTGCATAGCTTTGTCTTTATGATGCAATAATGAGTTTATCTGTTTATTTGATTAACGTTTTCTTGCCTTTTTGAATCACGATGCCGCGATAGTTATCATTGACGGGTTGACCTTGTAGGTTATAGCGTGGGGCGTTTTCCTCAGTATCATCAACTTCTATGCCTTTTATGCCACTACCTTCACCATTATAAAACTTTCCATCGGTATATTCTAAAGACCAAAATTTGTTGTTAGCAACCACTATCTCCTCGGTGTAAAGAGAATTATTGTCGGGGTCGGTGGCATGCTTAAATACAATTGTTGCTGAACCTGAAATATATTTGCTCAAATCGGGAAGATTGTTGACAAAATATGTTCCATTTTTAGTGTTTGTACTATTGAAAATTTGATTTTTATAGCATGCTATTGTTCTCAATTTGATATTTTTTGAAAGATTTAATTGAGAAATTAAGTTATTACTGCAATCTATATTAACCAATTTTGAATTATTCTCCACATTCAATGCAGTTAATTGATTATTAGCGACATTGAGATTTGTTAATGCGGTGTTTTTTGACAAATCAATAGATTTCAAACTGTTGTTACTGCAATTCAATTCTTTAAGGTCGGTTAAAAATTCTATGCCTTGCAATGAAATGAGATTTTTGTTTGACACATCGAGCGAAGTCCATAGGTCAACTTTTCCGGCATATAAACCATTAGGCAACAGCAGCACCTTGTTATAGATTGTTTTTGTGGCTGCCATTTTGGTCAATAGCGTGCCAAAATCATCATTAAAATATTCTGTATCATTATAAAAAACATGTTTAGTTATATATAATGCATTATCGTCGCCAAATAAATCTTTATTGTGAGTGATAGTTTTGTTGGTCGATGAATATTCGCCATTTACCACTCCCATATAATTTCCTCCATATGAGAATGTTTTAATGTTGCGAGAGTGAACGGCTCCGGCACCATTGTTATTCAATTTTAAGAAAGAGTTTTCAACTCTTAACCAGCCGAGATCCCTTATAGATGCTTCAGATGAAGATGACGCATATGTGTAAGTTTCAACCATTGCTCCACCATTAATAATAACAGTTTCTGATCCTTCGTCGCCTATAATACATGTTGAATTTAAGGCATTTGCTTGCAAATAAATATTATCGATAATCAATTTTTTGCCATTCCCAATGGTAAGAGCATCCTCTTCTTCGCCCCAAAATCTAACTCTTTCACTATCTTGTGCAGTGATTGTGGTATTATTGTTTAATCTCACAGGTGAAGCATCTTTTGCTGCCAAATAGGCTCCTCCTATAAATACAATTGTTAATCCGTCAACATCGTCGTTCAAGATTGCACGATTGTAGCTGCCGGAGCGCTCAATCTTAATATTTTTAAGAGTGAGGGTTTTGGTGTTAGGGTCATATTTTACAAAATGTTCGCTACCGGCATTGTATGCTACAATATTACTACCTGTTACATTTGAGCAATTGTCGGAGGTAATACTTACGCCCCCAACTTTCAAACCATAGTCGGTGATACCAAACGCGCTGACAGCAGTCAACGTGAAAATTGCAAAAAATGAGTAAAGTTTTTTCATAAATATTTGTTTTTAATATTATTTGGTAAAATTAGATATTAGGAATCAAAAAGGCCATGCACAATCGTGCATGGTCTTTGCAATATCGTGCAAATTGCACAATAAGAGACGTTTTTGGAGCAAAAAATATTATTATTTCTTCATTGATTTGATGATAGGTTCGAGGTATGCATTATATACCGATGCACTATCAGTAGGGAATGTAAATTGAGCATTGAGGCATTTTGTTCCACCTTGATGAACCAAGAAACAGATTTTTTCAACGCCTTCGCAGTTAGAGCGAACAATTACTACATTGTCTTTTACTTCTGAAGATGTAACAGTTTCTTGAAGTGCCCTCAACATTGCTTCATAATTAACTTTAGATTCTTCCAATTGACGTTCAGTGGGACCTCCTTCGTTGAAAGTTACAGCCAATTTACAGCTACCATCTTCGTTGTCGATATTTACATTTTTCACACCTTCTGACATTTCAAAGCCAACATGCATTTTGTCGGGATAGATAAAAGACATACCATTTTTGTCATACTTAGCAAAACCTGCAGGGATTTCTGTTGCTGCTTCGTCGTTTTCAGCATCTTTTTGAGCTTTTTCGTTACCGGCAGTGCTATTGATACATGCTGTAAAAATCATTATTACTGCAGCAAATGCCATCAAGATTGTTTTTTTCATCGTTTTATAAATTTATTAATAACTACAATCTCACTTAAAGTCTTCAATTGAATATTCGGGCATATATTGACCCAGATTCTTGCGCAAGTCATCGGGCATAGCCTCCTCAGCCATGATGAGAGCGAGATTTGTTTTCTCGATAATGCTTAGTTTTATCTTTTTATTATTGTTATTAGGCTTATACCATTCCATCGACGAGAACAATGCTTGCATATCTTCCGACTCAAAACGGTGTCCATGTTGGGCATATATCATATTACGCATTATTCTTAATTCGGACTTTGGAAATCGGCTCAAATAGGGGCGATTGAGCAAACTTGTAGTAACCGAACACACACGATTGCCCACGAGTGACGGATAGGCCGACAGGCAATAATCAACATCATCGGGGGTTAACAAAAGTACCCATTCCAACGTTTTATTTTTATTCAACACCTCAAGGAAATACATTCCGTCCTTACGGATATATCTCACAGTGCAGCCAAATGTTACATTAAATGGAGCGTCTTCGGCTTGATAACTGGGTTGAAGTGTGTATTCATTTTTTGATTTATGTTTTAATGTCAATTCACGCCAATCTCCGTTGTAATCAACACCGGTGAAATAAACGATTTTGCCCATACGAATCTCTTGACAAGTGTAAAGGCATTCTCCATCAAAGAATTTATCTCCAACCTTTATTCTCTGACCATATACACAATTACATATTATAACAGTCAGAAGCAATATTAATATCCTAATATTAAATCTCATTTTTTTTATTACGATATTGCGAAGGCGACATGTCATGAAAACGACGAAATGCGCGAGAAAAACTTGTAGCATCTTCAAATCCACACCTGAATGCCACTTCCGATATTGCCATATCGGTGTTGTCACGCAATAAATTACATGCATGAGTAAGACGTATTTTCATAGCATATTGTTGGGTTGTCATTCCGGTAATTGCCTTTACTCGGCGAGTCAACTGCCCACGAGTGATAAACATCGCCGAAGCAATCGATTCTAACGACATTCTACCCAATGCCATCTCTGCCTTTATGTGAGAAGATAATCGTTCGAGGAAATTTTCGTTTTGTTTGTTATTTTCTTTCTTTTTTTCCATTGGTCTTTTTTGCCATAATATTTAGCGATGTAAAGGTATATATAACAATAAAAAAAGACCTTGCACAATCGTGCAAGGTCTTGGCATTATGATGCAAAATCGCTATAAATGGACATTTTATGTGTTTTTTTCGCTATTCATTGCGATATTGTGATGGCGATTTATCGAATATGCGACGAAATGCGCGAGAAAAACTTGTGGCATCTTCAAAACCACATTTAAGTGCCACTTCCGAAATAGGAGTTTCTTTGTTTTCTATCAACAACAATCGAGCGTGTTCAAGACGTATTCGCAACACATATTGTTGGGTGGTGACACCTGTAATTGATTTTATGCGACGATTTAATTGCCCGCGTGTGATACATAGATTAGAGGCAATAGACTCTATCGACACATCGCCTTGTTTCATGCTGTTTTTCACTTCGGCAACCAATCGTGAAAGAAGCTCTTGGTCTGAAGCACTCAATTCTTCTTGCTCGTTTACCGGTTCGGGCTCGTTTTGAGGCTGTAATTCTTTGATTATCGTTTGCAATGCCGATTCACGCAATCGCATCTTTCGTTTCATAAAAAACCACACTCCACCAACTAACAGCACTAATAAAATGCTACCCCAAATGATTATCTTCTGTATTTTAGCTTTTTGTAATTCATTTTCGTGTTGCAACCAATCGGTACCAAACTCGGCATTATATCGTGCAAGACTCTCGGCCGAGGTGAGATTATATAACGAATCTTTCAAGTCGTTAAAGCGATTTAGTTCGATTTTGGCGCTATCGGGATTGCTGCTCCAAAGGCTCTCATACAATCCTTTGCGAGAATGCATCTCGTTTCCTCTGTCGCCAATAGCCACAAATATATCGGCAGCTTTGCGATAATAATCCACCGCTTCATTGTCGCGGTTTTGCCCCACCAGTGCCATTCCCATTTTGTTGCAAGAAATAGCAAGCGACTGCTTATTTCCCACCTTTTCTAAATATGGGATTGCCTGTCGGAGCAATTTTTCAGCTCCTTTATAATCATTTAAGCCTACCAACACCGCCGCTTTTTGCGACAAACGCACCATAATCTTGTGTTCATTCCCTAATTTTTGCTCAATATTACATGCCTCGTTGATATACTTTAATGCTTCCTTGCCGTTGCCGAGTGCATGATACACCTCCGAAGCCATACCATTTAGCACGGCCATGCGCGCCGGGTTGTTGGCCTGCTTGGCAAGTTCGATAGCTTTGAGAATATATTGCTCAGCCTCTTTAGGCTGATTGGCTCCGATATATATGCCGGCGAGGGTGTTGAGCGACGAGCTCATCACATCAGGGTCGCCCGATTTTTCGTCAAGTTTATAACATTGCTTGGCATAATTTGCCGCCTGCTCATAATTGGATTGACGGAAATATATCAACGATATCAAACTCAAATAATTGGCCCTATCTTCATCATTATTGCATAATGGCAGTGCCTGTAAACCATATTTCAGCGCTTGAGGATAGGCCTGATGGGCATAGAAATATTCACTCGCCCAGTACCACACTTGTTGGTTTACCGAATCGCGAGGAGTGCTTGCCTCAAACTTCATCGCTTCATCTGTAATCTTTGCTTCATGAAACAATTGCATAACATTATTTGCTATGGTAATATATTCATTGCCACTTGAGGCATCATATTCTGAAATTTGTTTCTCAACAGTAGCTATGTCTGTGCTCGCGGCACAGATTGGAGCAGAAGACAACAAAAGAAATAGTACCGCACAAATAAACGACTTAAATTTCATAATGATAGCGTATTATGGTTTCACACAAAGGTATGAAAAAATATTAGTTTTCACAAAAATAAAAAACATTTAACACTTCGACTATGCAAAAACGTGCATTTACCCAAAAATCTACAAAATGAAACATTTTCAAGACGAATCCCTCTACCTCAAGAATACTGGTGTTTCTTTTCTAATTTTGGGGAAGGAAATATAATCGAATCGCATCTTTATAGACGCAGAGAGTGTGGGGCTGGTCGCTATCCGGAGGTTTCGGGCAAAAGCCCTCAACCACGCGGTTACTCATACGCTACGCTTTCTCGTGCTCCACACGATTTTCTCACAAATTTTACTAAAATCGCGACCACATAATCAGCCACAAGTAGTAATTTTTACACACCTATGGCAAATTATAGTGCCATATTTTGCCACAAGTCATTATTTTGATTCTTCTGATGTGTGCAATGCCTCGTAAACTATTTGGGCTTTGGCGGGGCCTATGACGGCTGTGATGTCGGCGAGGGAGGCTTCGCGAATGCGTTTGAGGCTTTTGAAGTGCTGAAGGAGTGTGGTGCGTGTTTTCTCCCCCACCCCTTTTATTGAGTCGAGGGCTGAGGCTACTTGTGATTTACTGCGACGATTTTAGCAAGAGAATTAATTCCACACTTAGCATCATTTTTTGTGCCATAACAATATCCAATATTCAAACAACGTTAATAAGTAAATTACTAATTAAAATTTTTTATCATGAAACAAATATTTTTTTATTTAATAACATTGTTCACATCAATTATCATTACTTCTTGTAATGAAGAAAACGAACCTATTATACCTCAAGAAAAGTCTAATTTTTATATAACAGAAATACATACAACTTACCCTGAATTACCCTCTGATTATCAACTATTCGAATACGATAGCATCAATAGAATTTCATCATATGTATACAATATTGATGGATGTTTGGGAAATGTGAATTACACATATCTCAACAAACAAAACATCATACTTATTAATACCGAAAATACCGTTCTTAATACTAAAACAAAAACTATCTATAGCGATACTCTCTATTTAGAGTCTGGAATAGTCAAAGAAATTCATGGTTTAAGGGATGACAAACAGAGATACGATGTTTTATTCAGTTATAACTCAAACGAGGAACTCACAAAAGTCGAATGGGTTAATTATTTCTCAAAAAACACCATCGGAAAATCACAATCACATTTCAACACTTATGAATGGGAAAATGGAAATATAAAAAAGATTATTCTTCAAGACGCCTATAGCAACAACCATTGGAAATCAATGTCATTGCATTACGACAATCAAATTGTTACCGGTAAATACGATTTTCATTCATGCTATAATTTACAACCACAATATCGACCTCTGCAAAACTACCAATTGTTTGGGGTTTTGTCTCAAAATCTTCCTTCAATAATTTATTACAACAGCTCAAAATCAACAGCTCCGGAAAATTCAAGTTATAAAAAGTTCCATTACAACTACACTGAAGATTACATGTTGTCAATTAAAGCATATTATTTCTCCAACGACACATGCTATAGCGAAACACTAACAACCTATAAATGGAAAAATAATATATAATTTAAGTCCTTTTATCTGTTGTTGTGTGCAATGCCTCGTAAACTATTTGGGCTTTGGCGGGGCCTATGACGGCTGTGATGTCAGCGATGGTGGCTTCGCGAATGCGTTTGAGGCTTTTGAAGTGCTGAAGGAGTGTGGTGCGTGTTTTCTCCCCTACTCCTTTTATTGAGTCGAGGGCTGAGACTACTTGTGATTTGCTGCGGCGATTGCGGTGATGTGTGATGCCAAATCGGTGTGCTTCGTCGCGAAGATGTTGGATTACTTTTAATGATTCAGAGTTTTTGTCTATATACAATGGCACACTATCTCCGGGGAAATATATCTCCTCTAATCGCTCGGCAATGCCAATGATTGCTATCTTGCCGCGTAGGCCCAATTCATCAAGAACCTCTACAGCGGCACTTAATTGCCCTTTACCGCCATCGACGACTATGAGTTGAGGCAACCCCTGTCCTTCTTGCAAAAGTCGCGAATAACGGCGTGTTAGCACCTCTTTCATCGATGCGAAGTCGTTGGGGCCTTCCACCGTTTTGATTAAGAAGTGACGATAATCGCGTTTAGAAGGCTTGGCATTGCGAAATACCACGCAAGCCGATACCGGATTTGTGCCTTGAATATTGGAGTTGTCGAAACACTCTATATGGCGCGGCAATTCGGTGAGACGAAAATCGGTTTTCATGCGCTCAAGCGTGCGTTCCAATCGCTGTTCGGGATTCTTTTTCTCCATCTGCTTGAGAGTGTCGATTTTTCGTTGACGCGCATTGCGGGTCGACACATCAAGCAATTTCATCTTGTCGCCACGTTGGGGAATGATAAAATTCACCCCCTCCATTTCAACTTCGGGCACCAAAGGAACGATAACCTTTTTATAATCAACCGAAAAGCGTTTTGCAACCTCACTCATAGCATATGCCAATAACTGAGCTTGCGACTCTTCAAGACGGCGTTTATATTGCAACGTGACACTACTCACCACTACCCCACGCCGCACATGCATATAATTGATATACACGTCTTTATCATCATCTTCAAGCCCAAACACATCAATATCTTGAACCGTTTGACTCACAATCACACTCTTGGCATTATACCGCTCAATGAGTTGGTATTTTTCTTTCAACACCTGCGCCTCTTCAAAACGAAGCTCCATAGCAAGGCGCGCCATTTCGTCGCGAAGATACAACATTAGTTCTTGTGTTTCGCCACGAAGAATTTGGCGAATGCGAGTGATATACGATGCATACTCATCAATTGAAATCAAACCGGTGCAGCACCCCTTGCATCGTTTCATATGATACTCCAAGCATAATCGCCCTTTCCCCTTTTCGATAAATTCGGGAGTAATCATGTGGCGACAGGTGCGAATGGGATAAAGGTCGTCGATAAGTCGAAGCACCACACGAGCCACCGATTGGTTAGTGTAAGGCCCGTAATATTTCGACCCGTCTTTTTTGTAGTTATAGGTGAGAAAAACTCGCGGATAATGTTCGCCTGTGACACAAATCCAAGGGTAGGATTTATCATCTTTGAGCAACACATTATAGCGAGGTTGATGCTCTTTTATGAGCGAATTTTCGAGGTTGAGGGCATCTTGTTCGGTGGGTACCACAATATAGTTCATATCGTGAATGGCACGCACAAGCAATCGCGTGCGCACCACCTCATGCTCCCGATTAAAATACGACGATACACGCCGCTTAAGATTTTTAGCTTTACCTACATAAATCACCTCTCCCTCGGCATTGTAATAGATATATACACCGGGGGTATCGGGAAGAATAGAAATCTTCTCTTGCAATTGTTGTGATTTACTTTTTAGCATATAACTATGCTTTCAAAAATGCAGCTTAGTAAGAAATCAAAGAAGTGACCTCTACATCTTGAGGAAGAGCAGCACGCCCGTTAAGCATGCTCAATTCAATAATAAAGTTCACATAAATCTTCTTTGGCTTCATACTTTTGATGAGTTCGATAGCGGCAGCCATTGTGCCACCGGTAGCAAGTACGTCATCGTGAATTACCACAACATCATCTTCGGTGATTGCATCGCTATGGATTTCTATAGTATCTGTTCCATACTCTTTTTCATAAGAAGCCTTGATAGTATCGGCAGGCAATTTTCCGGGCTTGCGCACAGGAACAAATCCGGCATCTAATTTGAATGCCAAAATCGAACCGGCAATAAATCCACGCGATTCAATGCCCACCACTTTGGTAATTCCTTTATCTTTGTAAAGCTTTGCAAGGTCCCAACTGATGAGATGAAGAGCACGCGGATCTTTAAACACTGTGGTTAAATCTTTAAAGACAATTCCCTTTTGCGGGAAGTCGATAATGTCACGAACTTTTGACTTTACGTATTCCATCGTATTTCGTTTTAAGTTGTTGATTTCTCGATTTTTACAAATGTTCCACGTGAAACATTTTACACAATTATCTACCCAATAAAAGTAGCAAAATATTTATATCGCTTGGAGAAATTCCAGGTATGCGTGATGCTTGAGCCACCGTCTCGGGATTGATTTTTTCGAGTTTTTGACGCGCCTCGGTTGAGAGCGATTTTATCTCCGAATAATTAATTTTGCCAGCAAGCTTCACCCCTTCAAGGCGACGAATTTTGTCAGCAATTAATTGTTCTCGGTCGATATACCCTTGATATTTTATCAATATTTCGGCAGCCTCGATTATCTCCTCTCGACGTGCCTCCTCGATAGAATTTAAGTGTTCTTGTAATGCTTTAATATGCGGTGCAAGCATGAGAATTGATAGCTGAGGACGCAATATTAAGTCATATAATTTTACACCTTGTTTTAACGGAGTAGTCCCCAACTCTTCGAGTGTAGCATTTATCAAGGCTGGTTTAATAGAAAATTCACGAGCGAAATTAATCAACGCATCACGTTGCTCACGCTTCGTCTGCATCAAATCATATCGTTCTTGAGTAACCAATCCTATTTCAAAACCGCGTGGTGTGAGTCGCATATCGGCATCATCTTGGCGTAACAAAATACGATATTCGGCACGCGAAGTAAACATACGGTATGGTTCATCTACACCTTTTGTCACAAGGTCATCAATCAACACGCCAATATATGCCTCATCGCGAGCTAACACAAATGAAGGCTTGCCATGTGCCGACGCATCGGCATTAATACCGGCAACCAAACCTTGTCCGGCAGCTTCTTCATAACCGGTCGTGCCATTTACCTGTCCTGCAAAATATAGTCCTTTCACCAACTTTGTTTCGAGGGTGTGATGAAGCTGTGTTGGGTCAAAAAAGTCATATTCTATAGCATAACCCGGACGATATATCTGCACATCGGCAAGCGCTGGCACCGTTTTTAGCGCATTTATTTGAATATTCAATGGCAACGATGAAGAGAAACCATTGAGATAAAACTCTTGAGTATCCTCCCCTTCAGGCTCTAAGAACAATTGATGCTCTTGTTTATCGGCAAAAGTGACGATTTTAGTCTCGATACTGGGACAATAACGAGGCCCTATACTTTGAATTTGCCCATTATATAATGGAGAATCGGGCAATCCGTCACGCAATATATCGTGAGTTGTGGGATTTGTATATACAGTATAGCAGCTACGTTGTTTTAATTCACGCTTAACATCGGGGAGATAAGAGAAACTATGAAAATCATTTTCGCCCTCTTGAGGAGTGGTTAATTCCCATTTCACACTACGGCCATCAATACGCACCGGAGTACCGGTTTTCATACGCTCGGTAGTAAATCCCATATCGCGCAATTGCTCGGTTATACCATGCGATGCAGGCTCTGAAACTCGCCCTCCTTGAAGTTGAACACGCCCTATATGCATTAATCCATTAAGGAAAGTACCGGCTGTCAACACCACTGATTTCGCTTTAAAATCCACACCTAATGCAGTGTGAACACCACGAATTTCGTTATTCTCAATCAACAAACCGGTAACCGAATCTTGCCACATTGAGAGATTAGGGGTATTTTCAAGTATACGACGCCATTCGGCACTAAACTTCATGCGGTCGCTCTGCGCACGTGGGCTCCACATTGCAGGACCTTTCGAACGGTTGAGCATGCGGAATTGAATAGCAGTGCGGTCGGTAACAATACCCATTTGACCTCCCAAAGCATCAATTTCCCTTACAATTTGCCCTTTAGCAATTCCTCCCACTGCAGGATTGCAACTCATTTGAGCAATTTTGTTCATATCCATCGTAATGAGGAGGGTTTGCGATCCCAATCGAGCAGCTGCCGAAGCTGCCTCACAACCAGCATGACCGGCGCCCACTACAATTACATCATATTCAAACTTCATATTGCAATAGCATTTAAATCAATCTAACGTTTTAAACAAAGCAAGTGCCTCATTTTCAAAACCTTCCATTATTTCACGTTCACCTTCACCCTTATCATCGATGCCACACAAGTGTAACACTCCATGAATTATAACTCTATGAAGCTCAGTATCATAGCTCGCACCCAACATCTCAGCATTGCTCGCCACCGTGTCGAGAGAAATAAACATATCGCCACTGATACGTTTACCTCGAGAATAATCAAAGGTTATGATATCGGTATAGTAATCATGTTGAAGGAACTGACGATTGACCTCTATGATTTTTTCATCATCACAGAAGATATAAGTAAGTGGCCCTACTATTCGGTCATGCGATTTTGCCACCTCCTCAATCCAATTTGAAATTTTAGCCAAATCGATTGAAGGCTGCTCTACCCTTTCACATACAATTTGAATTTTGTCAGTCGTCATTTTTCAAAAAAGTTTTTAACCTACAAATGTAACTATTTTTATTTTTTGATACAATAGCAATTTTCGACTCATTTTTTTAAAAATCGTTCAAAAGAATTTTTTATGCGACAATTTTGCCAAAATTCGCAAAATCGTCGTTTGTTCAAATTTTTCTGACAATTATTGATTAATAGCCAAAAACACCCTTAACCCCCTATAATTAGCCAATTTATCCCACATTTTAACGCCACGAGAATTCAAAATTTGAATCAAACCCCATGACGGGGGCGTAATTTTCGATTCAAAACGGCAAAAAAATCACTACCTTTGACAAAAAAATTCAAGATGATAAAAATTTGGCAAGAGGAACTTCGCAAAGCAGCCAACCCCGAAAAAATAAAAATCTTCATGTCATTTTTCAAAACCGGGAAAGGTGAATATGGCGAAGGGGATAAATTTATAGGATTGTCGGTTCCCGAAAATCGTCGAGTGGCAAAAAAATATTTTGATGTAGAAATTTCGCTTATCGACGAAATGCTCAAAAGTGAAATTCATGAATTTCGCCTTTCGGGATTTTTGGCACTGGTGGAACGATTCAAAAAATGCAAAGACAAAGATGAGCAAAAACGCATCGTCGACTTCTATGTTACACGTGGAACATTCGCAAATAATTGGGATTTGGTTGACCTCTCGGCTCCATATATTTTGGGGACACATATGCTAAACAATCCCAATCCCGCCCTACTCGACCAATTAAGTTTTAGCGACAATCTGTGGCTTCAACGCATTGCAATAGTATCAACTATCACTTTAGTGCGTAAAAGCCGATTTGAGGACACTCTACGGCTTTCTGAACGATATTTAACCCACTCTCACCCCTTAATACACAAGGCTACCGGGTGGCTTTTACGCGAAATTGGCAAAAAAGATGAGCAAATCTTGCTTGATTTTCTCGAAAAATTCTCAACAAAAATGCCACGCACGGCTCTACGTTATGCCATTGAGCGACTTAATCCCGATTTACGTCAATACTTTATGCAAAGAAAATAGTCAATAGAAATTCTATTAATTCCCTTTATTTTTAAGAAAAACTGATTAAATTTGCACCCAAATTAAACTTAGATACAGTATGTCACAAAAATTCAAACCCGAAACCCTTTGCGTTCAAGCCGGGTGGACTCCTAAAAAAGGTGAGCCTCGTGTGCTCCCAATCTACCAAAGTACTACATTTAAATACGATACAAGCGAGCAAATGGCACGCCTTTTCGACCTCGAAGATAGCGGCTATTTCTACACTCGCCTACAAAACCCCACAAACGACGCTGTAGCGGCTAAAATAGCGGCTCTCGAAGGTGGCGTGGCAGCTATGCTCACATCAAGCGGACAAGCGGCTAATTTCTACGCTATTTTCAATATTTGCGAGGCCGGTGACCACTTCATCAGCTCTTCTGCTATATATGGCGGCACATTCAATCTTTTCAGCGTAACACTCAAAAAGCTCGGTATTGAGGTCACTTTTATCAACCCCGATGCTACCGAAGATGAGATTGAAGCTGCCATTCGCCCAAACACCAAAGCTCTCTTTGGCGAAACCGTGTCAAATCCCTCTCTCGACGTGCTCGATATAGAGAAGTTTGCACGCGTGGCACATCGTAACGGTATGCCTTTGATTATCGACAACACATTCCCTACCCCTATCAACTGCCGCCCATTTGAATGGGGTGCCGACATTGTGATACACTCTACTACTAAATATATGGACGGACACGCTACAAGCGTGGGTGGTGTAATCGTTGATAGCGGCAATTTCGACTGGGACGCTCAGGCCGAAAAATACCCCGGATTATGCACTCCCGACGAGTCATATCACGGCCTCACTTACACCAAAGCATTTGGCAAAATGGCGTTCATCACCAAAGCTACCGCCCAACTTATGCGTGACTTGGGAAGTATTCAATCTCCACAAAACGCGTTCTTGCTCAACCTCGGACTCGAAACACTTCACTTGCGCATGCCTCGCCACTGCGAAAACGCGCTCAAAGTGGCTCAATTCCTTGAAAATGAGCCTCGCGTAGCATGGGTTAACTATTGTGACCTTCCAGGCAATAAATACTATGATTTGGCTAAAAAATATATGCCAAACGGCTCTTGCGGTGTTATCTCATTTGGGCTCAAAGGTGGTCGAGAAGATTCTATCAAATTTATGGATTCGCTTAAATTTATCGCTATCGTAACTCACGTTGCCGATGCCCGCACATGTGTGCTTCACCCTGCAAGCCACACCCACCGCCAATTGAGCGACCAACAATTGGAAGAAGCAGGCGTACGTCCCGACTTGATTCGCCTCTCGGTAGGTATTGAAAACGTCGACGACATAATCAACGACATCAAACAAGCTCTCGACGCTCAATAATAAGCCCCACAACGGCTGTTATCATAACATAAACAACCCCGCCAAATAGTGTATTTAGCGGGGTTTAATTTTATCTTTTTGCTTATTTATTTTTATCCTCTTTATATTCTCGATAAGGGAGATTTAAATCCATATAATGGAAGTTGTGTTGGTGGCGATTTCCTGCCGGCGGTGGGGTCATATAGTCGCCAAAAAGCTGTGTGAGATAGGCATGATTATCTTTCATTCCTTTCACCATCTTCCCTTCAAATTCTACCGGAGTGGGATCGCCAAGCACCTCTACCCTATCCACCATGCTTCCCAAGCCATCATTATGGTTCACTGCTGCCAAGCGACTTGTATTGAAGTCATAAAGCATCATATGGCGCTTGATTGACTGCTGCAACCCATTCATTGTAAACATTTTGCGAATCAACAATGGAATCCAACACGATGGGCCGTGACCATGACGATAAGGATCACGAAAATGGAAATAAAGCGCCTTTGTGAGCATCTTATATTTGAATTGATAAAGACGTTGACGCAGTTTCCCTTCAGGAGCTCCGTCGATGGGGAAAATATCAACATATATACCTCCAAGGTAATATAAGTGAGGACGCTCTATAAGCGTTGTTGAAGCATCTTGAATCTTGCCAAAGTGAAGCGGATATTTAGGGTCATTTTCAAAGCACACAAACTCGTATGGCTCGGGCAACCACTCACGGCTATGCTTTATGAGCAATTCGTAATCATCGCGCGGCATAGCTATATCCACATCATCGTCCCACGGAATGAACCCTTTTTCTCTCACTGCCCCTATCAATGAACCGTCAACAAGATAATAACGAAGATTATGCTCGGCAAACACCTTGTCGATAGCCACAAGGATGTCGAGCATACGTAATTGCAATGGACGAATTTCGTAATTTGGCATATCTAATATTGATTATTTCTGCATTGATGCGATAAGTTGTTTCAACTCTGAAGAAGAAATTCCGTCGGTGCGAGGCAATTCTACAACCTCCTTACCATTAGCCTTACAATACTCTACAGCCTTTTGGAATCCATCGTGCGACTGGTCGGGTCCTTTGACAAACACATCAAAATCCACCTCCTCAACAATCGAGTCAACACCCTCATATTCAACTACATCGTTTACATAGCAAATTGATTTAACCATATAAGAACGTTCCTCGGTTGAATACACCAAAGAACTCTGAGGTTTATATTTCTGCACACTATCCGACTTTTGAACAGCTACAATCAAATAGTCGCCACAAGCCTTAGCCTTGCGAAATAGTTCGATATGTCCGATGTGAAGTAGGTCAAAAACCCCTACTGTAAGCACTTTTTTCATTCGTGATAATGATTATTCATCGCTACAATACAAGCGTGGTGCAAAATTAGCTATTCTTTGCGATACTGACAAAAAACTATCTTATTATGACCAATATTTTTGCGAGTTTGGAACAAACAATCTATCTTTGTGGAAAATGTGACTAATAATATAATGCAACACATCTTTTTTCATAACGAATCCACTCCTCAATTTACCTCTTTGGTTGAAACGACTACAAAAGAGGGTATTCTCCCAACTGCTCAAGTGATATACAAAGGGAGAAATACAGTGTATTCTTTCCCCCACCCCAATGGCAATGTAAACATTAAGGCTTTTCGCCGTCCGGGGCTAATCAACTCACTGGTTTACACCATGTTTCGCAAAAGCAAGGCGCAACGCTCATTTGAATATGCCTCACGACTCATTGAGATGGGATTCCACTCCCCCGCCCCCATTGGTTATGGCGAGGAGCGCGACGGAATGAGACTGAAGCGAAGCTATTATTTTTCAGAGCAAATCGAAGCTCAAACATTGCGCGATTGGGAACAAAAGCCCGATTGCGAACCGTTGCTCAGAGCATTAGCTAAAGAGATTGTTAAGTTGCATCGCGCAGGTGTGTGGCACAAAGACTTCTCTCCTGGCAATATTCTTTATACCGGCAACGAAAACGAAGGCTACACGTTTTATTACATCGATTTAAATCGCATGCAATTTAACGTCACAAGTCGCAACAAGCTCATGACTATGTTTAAGGCCATAAACCTTTCTCCCGTCGAAACCGAGCGCATTGCTCGTTATTATGCCGTAGAAGCCGGCGAAGACCCCGATAAAACCGCACAAATAGCCCTGAAAAAGCTCAACCAATATCTCGCCTCAAAACGCCGTCATCATTGGTTGAAAAAGATTTTTAAACGCAAAAAATAAATAACTAATAAATCACAATACCATTATGAGCAAATTAATGAAAGTTTTCTGTAAAAACATTGGTGAATATATCGATTTTACCGGTGGTGAAACTTTACAAGAAATTTTTAACCGACTTAGCGACCGCATTAACATATCACCTATTTGCGCTCGCGTAAACAACAAAACCGAAAACTTGGATTATCCGGTTTTTGCGCCTAAACAAGTAGAATTTTTGTCAAAAGAGAGCGGTTCGGGTCAACGCGTATATGTTCGCTCTCTCTGCATGATATTGTATAAAGCCGTTTGCGACATTCTCCCGGGTGTTTCGCTCCGAATTGAACATTCTGTTGCCCGAGGCAATTATTGTCGTCTGATGGGCTTAAATGACTTCTCTGACGATATTGTAGAGCAACTACTCAACCGCATGCGCGAAATTGTGGCTCAAAACATTCCTTTTGAACGCAAAGAACGCCTCACTGAAGATGTGATTAAAATATTCGAAAAACAAGGATTGCTTGACAAAGTGGAGTTACTTAAAACTACTCGTGAACTCTATACCGTATATTACCGATTGGGCGACATTTGCGACAGCTATTATGGCAACCTCGCTTCTTCTACAGGACAAATCGATGTTTTCGACCTCAAAACATATAAAGATGGTTTACTTCTTCTCGGCTTTGACCCTAAAAACCCCGCGCAACCCGCGCAACCTATCGCACAAGAAAAAATGTATAAGGCATTTACTGAATACACTGATTTCAACCACATTATAGGCATCAAGAATGTGGGCGAACTCAATAACGCCACTTTGCGCGGAAGTACTTCTGACCTCATCAATGTGGCCGAAGCGCTCCACGAAAAGAAGCTAGGTCGAATTTCCGATGAAATCACAAGCCGATATAAAGAGGGTGGGGCTCGCATCGTTCTCATTGCAGGGCCTTCTTCTTCGGGCAAAACTACTACCACTAAGCGATTGGCTATTCAGTTGATGACCAACCTACTTGTGCCTAAACTCATTTCACTTGATGATTATTTTGTTGACCGCACTAAAACACCTCTCGACGAAGATGGTGAATATGATTTTGAATCACTCTATGCCCTCGACCTTGAGCAATTCAATAAAGACCTCAATGCCTTGATTGCCGGCGAAGAAGTGGAATTGCCTTATTATAATTTCGAAACCGGACAACGCGAATATCGTGGCAACCGCATAAAATTAGGAGATAACACCATTCTTCTCATCGAAGGTATTCATGGACTAAACCCTGAACTCACCGCTCACATCGAAGAGAGAATGAAATACAAACTATATGTGTCGGCGCTTACCACAATCTCTATCGATGACCACAACTGGATTCCAACAACCGACAACCGACTATTGCGTCGCATCATTCGCGACTCAAAATATCGCGGTGTATCGGCCGAGTCTACCATTAAACGTTGGCCAAGTGTGCGTCGCGGCGAAGAAAAATGGATTTTCCCATTCCAAGAAAATGCCGATGCGATGTTTAACTCATCTCTATTGTTTGAGCTCGGTGTGATTAAGGAATATGGCGAAGATGTGTTGAAAAACGTGCCTCGCGATGTGCCCGAATACGGCGAAGCATACCGTCTACGCTGCTTCCTCAACTATTTCACTTCTATCAGCGACGATGTAATCCCATCTACAAGTCTCCTCCGCGAATTCCTCGGAGGCAGCTCCTTCCGATATTAAAGAGTAGGGGAGTTTCCCTTTAAAATCACAATATATCTTAAATAATAAGGGCTACTTGCAGTAATTAAGTAGCCCTTATTATTTAAGATATTTATTTGTTTTCTATCTTATCCTTAATTGCTCTAACATCACGACACATATCAACAAAAATTGGTCTAATGTTCAAATTTCAGGATGAATTCTTTGTAAGATGTTGAAAATGACTAACTTTGGGTATTTGAAAATTTATGAATAAAAAATTTGCTTTTTCTGTGGCTCAAAACAAGTCGTAAAAAACGGCAAGAAAGGAGTTAAACAACAATATAAATGCAAAAATTGTAATAAGCACTTTGTGTCAGGTAAAAGACTAGATGACAATGATATAATATCAGATTATGTTGAACATAAATTCACATTAAAGGAATTGTCAGTAAAATACCGAAAAAGTGTAAGCACCATTCAGCGATCATTGCGAAAAATGCGTCATATACATACTGTATCCAAACATAAAGATGTCGTTATTTTAATGGATACAACG
>JAZNGZ010000040.1:0-20173 GCA_045576735.1 Muribaculaceae bacterium | reverse complement strand
CTCGCCCCCTTGCCGCTTGGCGTTCCCCCGGTGTGTTTTTCATAATATTTATAAGTTACAATTTGTAAGCATCCTGAATTTTGACCATTAAGGATTTTAAGGCACATATTCATCCTGAAATTTGACCATTAGGCCTTATTTTAGATTTTCACGCACGCGAGCAAGATATTGTTTCATTGCTTCAGAATCGTGATTCTTGACAATTTCTTGAAGTTGTGATAGCTTTTCTTGTATTTGCTCTAATTGGTGAGGAGTGTTGGGATTGAATAAGATTTCGCTCAAAAGATAGTCATCTTCACTCATCAATCCGTGAGCAATAGCCATGTGCCGCTTAAATGTCGTTCCCGGAGCATCTTGATGCTTCATGATGCTTGCAAAAACGAGCGTAGAAGCAAAGGGGATAGAAAGCGAGTAAGCGATAGTTTCGTCGTGTTCTTGGAAAGTGTATTCCTCGATGTGTAGACGCAATTCGTTATATAGGTCTTTGAAGAATACTTTGCCAAGATGGTCGCTTTCAGCAATTATGATTGCGTTTTCGCTACTGAGGTTGCTTAGCGATGCGAATGTGGGACCAAACATGGGGTGAGTACTCACAAATGGGTGTCCACACTCAGCATAAAACTCGGGTAGGCCGGTCTTTACTGAAGCAATGTCGCTTAAAATACAATTCTTAGGTAAATGAGGCATAACAGTTTTGAATGCATCAATAGTGTATTTTACAGTAGCGGCATTGATTACCAAGTCGGGCGCAAATTCGTCTATCTCGTCGAGCGAACTGAAACGGAGAGTGTTAAATGTGAAGCGGAGACGTTGTGGGTCGGTATCGTAAACGGCTACTTCGTGACGGAAAGAAAGCACGTCGCAGAAAAACGACCCCATTTTGCCTGCTCCTATTATGAGAATTTTCATAATAATTAAAGAGAAAAGAGTTATTATTTTCTATTGTTGAGAATCTCGATTTGTTGACGCACCGATTCTTCGTGAATGGCAGCGAGTACCGATTTCATAAAGTCGCTACTCATACCCATTTCCATAGCAAGTTTCACGCGTGATTGGATAATGTCGTCATAACGACCTGCTTGCAACACCGGCATACGATGCTCTTTTTTGTATTGTCCGATTTCGCGCGACACACGCATACGTTTGTTGAGCACTTCGAGCAATTCATTGTCGAGTGTGTCGATTTGTTGACGAAGTAGAGTGAGGCTCTCAGTAGTGTGAGATTCATCGCGAAGCACAAGTGTGTTTACGATAAAGTTGAGAACATCGGGAGTCACTTGTTGGCTCTTATCGCTCCAAGCGCAATCGGGGTCGCAGTGGCTTTCGATGATAAGCCCGTCAAATCCCATATCGAGAGCTTGTTGTGAAATAGGGGCTACTAATTCGCGTTTGCCTCCGATGTGGCTTGGGTCACAAATAATAGGTAGATTAGGCATGCGACGACGCAATTCAATGGGAATGTGCCATTGAGGGAGGTTGCGATATAGATGTTTGCCATAAGCCGAGAATCCGCGGTGAATAGCGCCAATACGTTTGATGCCGGCATTGTAGATACGTTGCATTGCACCAATCCACAATTCAAGGTCGGGGTTAACCGGGTTTTTGATAAGGACAGGTACATCGGCACCGGCTTCTTGTAGAGCATCGGCAATTTCTTGCATAGCAAATGGGTTAGCCGAGGTGCGAGCACCAATCCAAAGTAAATCCACACCGGCTTCGAGGGCAGCTTCAACGTGTTGCTTTGTTGCAACTTCGGTTGAAGTGTACATGCCTGTGAGTTCCTTCACTTTTTTGAGCCATTGCAACCCTTCGATACCTACACCTTCAAAACCTCCCGGTTTGGTGCGAGGTTTCCATATCCCGGCGCGGAATATTTTTATTCCATTCGCTGCGAGTTCAGTCGCTGTTTGGATAACTTGTTCTTCAGTTTCGGCACTGCAAGGGCCGGCGATAAGAAGTGGTTTTTGAGGGTCAATGCCTTCGAGAGTGATAGGTTGTAAATCTTCCATTTTTCTATATGTTTTTATTGTTATTATTCATTATTAATCATTTCGCTAATACGGTCGAGAGCTCGACGCATATTTTCTTCGGTAGCGCATAGCGAGATGCGTATATAACGGTCGCCATTGCTTCCAAAAATAAATCCTGGGGAAATAAATACTCGTGCATCATAAAGTACTTTGTCGGCAAGAGCTTCGCTTGATGCAATATTGTCGGGGATACGTCCCCAAAGGAATAAGCCTCGTTGAGCCGGGTCGAATGAACAACCGAGAGTAGTCATAATCTCTTCGGCTACATTGCGACGAGAGCGATATACATCGTTAAGAGTGGTGTACCATTCTTTGTCGGCATCAAGAGCCTTTACCGTTGCAAGCATCACAGGCTTGAATTGACCTGAGTCGATATTTGATTTCACTTTCAAAATCCAATTTATAAATGTGGGGTTTGATGCCAACATACCTACACGCCAACCAGCCATATTGTGTGATTTACTCATAGAGTTCATTTCGATGGCAATATCTTTGGCTCCTTCCACTTGAAGAAGACTCATGGGATTGTCGTTGAGAATGAAACTATAAGGATTGTCGTGAGCAATCACAATGTTATGACGATGACCGAAGTCAACGATTTTCTTGAATAAATCGAGTGTGGCAGGAGTGCCTGTCGGCATGTGTGGATAGTTTATCCACATGAGTTTGATGCGGTCGAGTGGTAATTTTTCGAGAGCGTCAAAGTCGGGGTACCAACCATTTTCTTCGGTGAGGTCATAGTTAAATATCTCGGCTTGAGCCAATCGGCTTACTGATGAATAAGTGGGGTATCCGGGATTGGGCACCAAAACTCCATCGCCAGGATTGAGGAATGCGAGAGAAACATGAAGAATACCTTCTTTCGACCCGATAAGAGGTTGTATTTCGGTGTCGGGATTTAGCTCAACACCATACCAACGATTGTACCAACGAGCAAATGCTTGACGAAGTTGGGGAATGCCCACATATGGTTGGTAGCTATGGTTTGAATCTACGTTAGCCTCGTTGCATAGAGTGTCGATGACATCTTTATGAGGAGGACGGTCGGGGCCACCAATGCCAAGAGATATAATGTCGGCACCTTGAGCATTGAGTTGTGCCACTTCTTTTAGTTTCTTAGAGAAGTAGTATTCTTGTACTTCTGAAACGCGTTGAGCAGGGACGATATTCATATTATATTTCATTTTCACATTCAATATATTCACCAAGAATTTTCAAGTCATTAAGTAGTGGACGCACCGCATCGATTGATTGATGATAGCGCACATAGCTATCGAACGTCAAGTCGATATAGAAGCGATATTCCCACTCGCGACCGATAATTGGGAGAGATTGTATCTTAGATAGGTTGATGTCGTAGAAAGAGAAAATTGTCAACACTTTAGATAATGCGCCATGAGTGTGGGGCAGAGTGAACATGATTGACGATTTGTTGATTTTCTCATCACGTGGACGCATTTCACTTGCCAATAGAGGGTCGGCGATTACAAGGAAACGAGTGAAATTGCGTTTGTTGGTTTCAATGCCACGTTCAAGAATGTTTAAACCATAAAGTTGGGCTGCATATTCGCCACACACGGCAGCATGACCTAAAAGTTTTTGTTCGGCTATCTCTTGAGCGCTACCAGCCGTGTCAAATTTTTCAATCATTTTGAGATTAGGGTGACGGCGAAGATATTGCTCGCATTGCATTAATGCCATAGGGTGAGAGTTTACTTCAGTAAGTCCTTCGATTGATTGTCCGGGAAGAGCAGCAAGCACATGTGAAATGTGCATTTTGTATTCACCTATGATTTGCATATTACTTTGACGCAAAAGTTCGTGATTTGGAAGAATGCTACCGGCAATAGTATTTTCGATAGCAACTATACCCATCAACGAAGCGTCGCACGATAGACGTTGAAATAGTTCGGGAAAAGAGTCGCAAGGGATCGTTTTGATTTCTTCATCTTTGAAATAAGCTCTTGCGGCAGCATCGTGATAGCACCCGGCTACACCTTGAATTGTTACTCTTTTTTCCATTGTTTTAAGTATTATATATTCTCATAAAAAAATCCCGCAAACTTAATTTACGGGATTTTATATTATTGTTAATCTTTAATCATATAGGTTATGCACATAAAACCCCGTTTTTATTCTTTGCAAAATAAAAATAAAAGAAATAATAATATGCATAAAATCGAGTCATGTTGTATTTTGTTACGATTACGATGCAAAAGTAATAATTAGTTTTTAATTGGCAAATAAATGTGGCAAAAAAATATCAAACACCCTAATTTTTTTACTTTTTGACAAAATGAGGAAATGGGTAATAGGGAATAGGTAAACTATGTCGAATGGGGCTTCTATGAACTTCAAAATAAATGTAGAAAATGGTAATTATTGAGCGTTCGATGGGCGGTCTTGTGTTTCGGGGAATTGGCATTATTAAAGCAAAGTCTAATGTAGCGATGACAAATCTTACCTACTACATAGCACGCTTAACTCAAATTTATAGATACCATAAGGAGTGGATAATTGCGTAAATGCTGTTTTTTTATATCGTTAGCATTCAGGTGGTTGTTTCATTATTTGTAAGAAGTGTTGGAATTTGCACAAAAAATTAAAAAGATTTACTAAATTTGTAAAAATAAAATCACATTAGCGATAGCCTTAAAGAGGTTCGGACTACTCGCTGATGAAAAATTGAATTTATAGAATCTCTCATAAATCCTTTTTGATTATGAATCATAAAATTTTACAACTATTATTTGTTTTTGCTATTACCTTTGGTGCAAATTCCCAAAACAATTTCAATTTAAAAAAATTTTCTTATAATGGTTTACACTATGAAATTCTCGACTCAGTTAAAAAGACAGTCAAGGCAAATGTCTCTTTTGAATACGATCCCCAAAAATTAACTATACCATCAACTGTATTTTTTAAAAACGAGGCTTATACTATAACGGAACTTGGTCGTATTGGACCATATGTTGAGACATTGGAAATACCGGCTACAATCATTAAGATAGATGATTGTCATATGCCTATTTGCGAAGTAACTGGCGACGGCACTGAACCCGCCTTGAAGACTATTCTCGTTTCAAAAGACAATCCTAACTATAGTTCTTCTAATGGTGTATTATTTAACAAGGATAAAACCTTATTAATATATTATCCTACTGGAAAGGAAGATGATATATATCAAATACCAAATTCGGTAAAAAAAATAGGGAAATCTGCGTTTATTTGGACGTTTTCATCGGTAAAAATTCCTAATTCTGTGACAGAAATAGCTGATAGTGCGTTTGAAAGGATAAGAATGGAGGCAATACACATTCCAAGCTCTGTTAAGAATATAGGAAAAGATGCATTTTTTGGACAAGGTCATTGGGCTTTTGAATTCAAAGACTATTTTAAAAAAATAACAGTATCCCCTTCAAACCCATACTTTAGTTCAAAAAATGGGATTCTTTATAACAAACAACAAGATTCCATTATTTGCATACCATCAGGACAAACCCAAACAAACGAAATAGATATTAACAAGGTAATAGTTGATGGTGTTACATATAACAGAGACTTAACAATACTAGAAGGCTATGATAAAGATAAACAAGAAGAGTCTTTCATAATTCCTTCTACCGTTAAATATATCTTACCTTATGCATTTTACAAATGTGACAATCTGAAAAAGTTATACATTCCGGCATCGGTGGAAAATATCTCTCTATATGATAAATTTGAATATGAAGTTGATCCCAATAATCCTTATTATAAATCTCTTAATGGTGACTTATATTCCAAAGATGGATCTATTTTGATATCATGCTCAAATCAAAAAGATAGTTTTACAACACCCACTAATGTTAAAATAATTTGTGACAATGCATTTGGTGATAACACAAAGCAAATTTATATTTCATCATCAGTAGAATCAATGCCAACACACATAATAAACACTGCAAATGTAACAATCTCCCCAGACAATAAATTTTACACAATCGAGAATAATGTACTATACAATAAAGACAAAACGATACTCTTACGATATTCTAAAAACAACACATCTACACATTTTACCATCCCATCCTCAGTAAAAGTTATTGGGGCATATGCATTTAACAATTGGGACCAAAGTTTAGCTTCTGTTTCAATTCCAAATTCCGTTACAACTATATGCGATTATGCTTTTGATGACATAAAATCCTTAAATTTACCAAATTCAATTAAGGAAATAGGGATTGAAGCATTATCACTTGATTTTACATCTTTAGAAATTCCAAGTTCAATACTCCATATTGACGAAAGCATATTTGATTTCAATAATCTTTATGAAATAAACGTTCACCCAAATAATCCCAATTATAGCTCTGTTGATGGAATATTATTTAACAAAGACAAAACAAGATTAATATGTTTCCCTAAAAATAGTTATATGACTGAATATACCATTCCAAATACGGTAAAAGAAATTTCAGTTGTAGCATTTGACAATTTCTTTGAAAATCTCAAGACAATAAAAATCCCTTATAACGTAAAATTCGATTCAGAATACATTAACAATGACATTAAAGTCATTCGTTTAGGGCAACCCAAGAACAATAAAAAAAGTACAAAAACAAAACGTCGCAGATAGATTAGGCGATTTTTTGACATTTATAAGAGGCTGTGTCAAAAATCAAGTTTTTGGCACAGTTTCTTTTTTTAAAGCAACGTGTTTTTTTAAGGTCTTTGACTATTTTTTGATATAAAAGAGACTATGTCTGAATTTTGACACAGCCTCAGTTATTTTAACAATCCTTTTATGTAAGTCTCAATATCAGAGGCGGTAATATTATATATTGGTTCTAATAGCTCAAAGTGTGCATCTCGATTAAATCTCGCTCCATTCGTAATCAGCGCTAATAAATTTTTTGATTTTAGATGGTGCCCGGAGTATTTAAGGGCTTTGGATATGATGTTGTGAATGTCAAGACCTGATTTCAAAATTGAGTATATATCATAGTAGTCTCTAAAGTTACTTCTACGCATTAATACTTCCATTTTCATTGCACCAATTGATTCAATGTCGGCTAATTTGATGTTATTTAGTAATGCAATATGTTTTTCAACGGGTGAATATTTTGGAGATGCATAAAACGAAAGTTTAACTCCCGACACTCGAAATTATTTGAAGAGAAAGAGCGGTTCCTCCAACTAAGGTAAAGGGCTTTATACATTCTAATTTAGAAACAGCCTCAAATATGTCTTTTGTATGTGGAGCTAATCCAATCATGATATGAGTTTGTTATAATAACGAGTAGCCATTGCTTTAATGTATGAGTCGGGCGACTTTGAATTAAAATAGTACCAAGCAAAGAATCGATTAAGGTTGTAGATATATTTTCCTTGAGGAATAAGGTGGTCTAACCACACTCTTTTTATTTTTCTGAGTGAATAAATTTAGAATAATTTATCTATTTCGGGCAAGTCAAGATGCAATAAAGTCTTTTCAATCAAAATTTCATCAGAAATTTCAATTGTATCATTGTTGAATGACCAAAAACAATTTTCTTGTTTTAGTTTATCAATGAGTTCTAATTTTAGAGCATTTGCCATTCTTAATCTTTGTGTTTGCGACAAAGTTAATATAAATGCGAAAATCAAACAAGTAAAGATTTGAAAAAGTTGTGTGCTAAATAAAAAAGTCCACCGGAATAACATAGATCCGGTGGACATTGTTGATTTATTATTGAGAGCTATTACTTTGTCAAAGGAGAGTAGTCGCGTGAGTAGCGGAGCATTTGGTCGATGTAGCCTTCTCCGTAGGTGATTTTCACGTCGATGATTTCACCTTTGTCATCTTTTACAAGAGAGTAGATGGGATTGACAAATCCACGATAAGGAGCGATGTTGAGAGTGCTGTAACGGTCGAGTACTTCTTTGTGGAGTTGAGGGTCAACCTTAACGGCATATTTTTCAACTAAAGCACGACCTGCCTCATAGTCGCCTTCACTCTTGATGCGTTGAATTTCGAAGAGTTGTTTTCCAAATATTTCACGCAATTTGTCGTAGTCGTTGATTTTGATATATGTTTTGCCATCTTTTTTCACGAGTTCTATCACATTATCTTTTTTGCCCATTTCGTAGGCCCATTCAGCAATGAGTTTGCGGTTACGCATGTGAGCTTCTTCTACATCTTTACCGGGCTCGATGCGCATGAGTTGAGTCATCATACCATTGAGAATGTATTTGTAGTATTCAGCCTTATATGCTTCGGGGCTGTCGAGCAAACCGAGTTTAACTAATTTTTTGTCGGCAAGATAATATAGCGCGAAAAGGTCGGCACGAGTTTCTTCGAGGGTAGAGCCGTGAGCTTTGAGGGCATCGGGGTCAACGCCGGGAAGAAGTTTGCCACTACCATGACCAAGACATTCGTGAAGGTCGGTGTGGAGGTTGTCGGTGATGAAAAGATATTTGTTCATCAACTGGCGAGTAGGTTCGTCGATAACGAATTCTTCGTTGAAACCATTGCCATGTGAAGCCTCATCATAGGCTTGAGTGATATTCTCGATTGTTACTGATTTTGAACCATGAGCGGCACGAATCCAGTTGGCGTTAGGGAGGTTAATGCCGATAGGAGTGGCGGGATAAGCATCACCGGCAAGAATTGCAGCAGTGATAACTTTAGCCGATACACCTTTTACCTCTTCTTTGCGGAAACGTGGGTCGATAGGAGAGTTGTCTTCAAACCATTGAGCATTGTCACTGATTATCTCGGTGCGGCGTGAAGCCTCGATGTTTTTGAAGTTTACGATTGATTCCCATGCGCCTTTCATGCCGAGAGGGTCGCCATAGCTTTCGATAAATCCGTTGATGAAGTCAACTTGAGAATTGGTGTCGTTAACCCAAAGGATTGAATATTCGTCGAAGATGCGAAGATCACCGGTTTTGTAATAGCTGATGAGTGATTCGATAACTTTGCGTTGAGCATCGTTTTCGGCATATTTAGCAGCTTCGGTGAGGCGGTCAACAATAGGGGTGATAGCTTCGGAATACATTCCTCCCACTTTGTAAACTTGTTCAACGATAGTTGAATCATTTACTTTAACCAAACGAGAGTTCAATCCATATGAGATTGGAGTTTTGTCGTTAGGATCTTTTATGGAAACATAGAAAGAGTCAACTTCGGCTTGAGTGATATTGTCGTAATAGTTACAAGCCGATGTTGTGATAAGATCCATGCCTTCGGCCTGGTTCACACGTTTAGCCATGTAAGTTGGGTCGAAGATTACTTTTGCAAGCACATCGATATTTTCGGGTTGCTTATCGGCAGGAAGGAGCGTCACTTGGTCGCTCAAGAATGCTTGAGAAAATTCAGGAATGAATTTATCGCAAGAATAGTGGTGGTGAACACCATTAGCAAACCACACTTGTTTCAAATACTTCTCAAAAGCTTTGAAATCGGCAGTTTCGCGGTCGCCGGTATAGTTGAGATAGATATTTTCGAGCAAAGTGCGAATTTCGAGGTTATATTTGCAATTTTGGTCTGTGAGAATGTCACGACCCATGATTGCCGCTTCGGTGAGGAAGTAAATGAGCTTCTTTTGTTGAAGCGAAAGTTTTTCAAACTCAGGTACTTTATATCGAAGCACCTCAATGTCGGCAAAGCGATCAACGATATAGTTGAAATTGTTGTCTTGAGCCATAGCGCTTGAAGATAATGTGAGAGCGACTAATGCTCCCGGAATGAATTTTTTGATTATAGACATAAGTATGTATTATTAATATTATTCTACATAAAGAATCAACCCTTTGAGGTATTCGCCTTCGGGGTGATAGATGTTGATAGGATGGTCGGCAGGTTGGGTGAGCTGATGAAGAATTTTCACTTTGCGACGCGATTGTGCCGCTGCTGAGAAAACTGCCAATCGGAACTGATCTTTATTCACCGCTTGCGAGCAAGAGAAGGTAAACAATATACCACCCGAACTGATTTTTTCAAAGGCTTTTGCATTGAGTCGTTGATAACCGCGGAGAGCGTTTTTCAATGCGCTACGATGTTTTGCAAATGCCGGAGGGTCGAGCACGATGAGATCGTAAGAATCTTTCTCCATCGAGTCGAGGAATTTGAACGCGTCTTCGGCAAATGATTTGTGGCGGGCGTCGCCGGGGAAGTTGAGCTCAACGTTTGCATCGGTGAGTGTAATGGCTTTTGCCGAGCTGTCAACCGAGTGCACTAATTGAGCACCTCCACGCATGGCATAAAAAGAGAATCCACCGGTGTAGCAGAACATATTCAACACACGGCGTCCACGAGCAAAATGTTCGAGAAGGCTACGATTGTCACGTTGGTCAACAAAGAACCCTGTTTTTTGTCCTTTGAGCCAGTCGACATGAAATTTCAACCCGTTTTCAATCGCCACATTTGTTTCGAATCCACCGATGAGATAATCATTTTGAGGATCGAGGTGAGCCTTATAAGGTAGAGTCGTTTCCGACTTATAATATACGTTTTTAATATCGATACCTTCGAGCGAGGTGAGAGCATTGGCAATATCGGTGCGAGCAAAGTGCATACCGGGAGAATGGGCTTGAATTACGGCTGTGTTGCCGTAGATGTCGACAATAAGTCCCGGCAAGAAATCGCCTTCACCATGCACAAGGCGGTAGGCATTGTTGTCATCGCGATTGAGCCGCAATGCTTGGCGAAGTCGCAATGCTTCGGCAAGACGAGTTGCAAAGAATTCGCGATTGATAGTAGCTGTGCCAAATTCGAGAATACGCACCATGATGCTACCTATCTGATAGTGTCCCACACCTATGTGACGTCCATCGTGGGTTACCACATCAACAATGTCACCTTCTTCAAGATTATTAGGCATAGAAGCTATCGCACCCGAAAATACCCATGGGTGAAATCGATTGAGAGAGTCTTCTTTGCCTCGTTTGAGTGTTATAATAGGGTTGCTCATATGCGATTATTTAATGAAGAAGCGATAAATATCGTTGGCATTTGCATAAATGAGTAATGCAAAGAGGAGGAACATACCAATCATTTGCGCGCGTTCAAGGAATTTTTCGCTTGGTTTGCGACGAGTGATGATTTCGTATAATGTAAACAAAACGTGTCCACCATCGAGAGCGGGGATAGGAAGAATGTTCATAAATGCCAAAATTACAGAAAGGAATGCAGTGATATTCCAGAATTTATACCAACTCCAAGTTTCGGGGAATAAATCACCGATAGCACCAAATCCGCCAAGGCTTTGAGCTCCCTCAGAGGTGAAAAGGTATTTAAGAGATCCAACGTATGTTGCCATTTGGTTGCATCCCATTTCAATGCCTTTAGGTATCGCCGCAAAGAATGAGTATTCGATTGTTTTAGTAGGATATACATCGGTGAGCTGTTTGAGTTGAATTCCCACTTTGCCATTTTCATTAGGTGTGATTTTTACGGTCATTGGTTGTCCATTGCGAATTACACCCATTTCCACTTCTTTACCTTTATTCTTCAATAATTCGGCAGTAAATTCAGTAAACGCAGGGGTTTCGACTCCGGCAACCGATACTAATTGGTCATTGGCTTGTAGTCCGGCTTTTTCAGCTGCCTCACCATTAACTACGTTTGCGACATGCACTGGCAGACGATAGGCAAAGAAGCCTTTTTCGTCGTTGAGTTGTAAAATAAAATTTTCGGGAATTGCGATGTTGACTGAATCTTTGCCATTTCGAAGCACTGTTACAGTTTTAGCTTCAACCATCTTCATCATATGGTCGTGGTCGGCGGCATCAATTTTTTGACCATCGGCAAGTAAAGGTATATCGCCATTTTGGAAGCCTATTTTCTTTGCTGTTTCAACATATTCAAAACCTGCAGTGGCTTTATCGAATTCGATATATTGTTCACCCCAAGTGAGTGCTATTCCGGCATAAATCACAATAGCAAGGAGGAAGTTGAACAACACACCGCCCACCATCACCAACAAGCGTTGCCATGCCGGTTTGGTGCGGAATTCCCAAGGTTGAGGTTCGGCCGATAGTGTTGATGCATCTTGCGTTTCGTCAATCATACCTGCAATTTGCACATATCCACCAAGAGGCAACCAACCCACACCATATTCGGTGTCGCGCCAAGTAGCTTTGTCAGAAGTCTTTGATGCTTCGGCAGCAGCTTTGTCTTCGGGTTTATCTTTGAAGAACGACCACTTTTTTGTTTTGGGGTTGTATTTTACAAGATAAAACCATGGGTTGAAAAACAAAAAGAATTTGTCAACTCTGATGCCAAATATGCGGGCAAACATATAGTGCCCAAATTCATGAATGATAACAAGGAGAGAAAGTGCGGCAACTAATTGGCCGGCTTTGAGAAGAAATGCTTCCATTAAATTTTTATTTGTTTAACGAGCAACTCGGCATATTCGCGAGTCGCAGAATTAGTATTAACGTAATCTTCGTAAGAGGGTGATGCCACAAACGGCATCTTCTCTAATGATTGTAGAATTATCTTATAAATGTCGAGGAATCCGATTTGTTCACGAAGGAATGCCGCAACGGCAATTTCGTTGGCTGCATTAATCACGCAAGCTGCGTTGCCCCCTTTTTCGAGTGCATAATAACTGAGGTTTATGCCGGGGAACCGATTTGCGTCGGGAGCCTCAAAAGTGAGGTTGGCATAGTCGGCCAAGGTGAGCGAAGGCTCGTTGGTAGCCAATCGTGATGCGTCGCCAAGGGCATAACGGATAGGAAGGTGCATATCGGGTAACCCGAGTTGTGCTTTCACTGCTCCGTCGACAAATTCCACCATTGAGTGAATGATTGATTGAGGGTGAACCACAGCATCTATGCGATTGGCATCAATGCCAAACAACCAATGAGCTTCGATTATCTCGAATGCTTTATTGAGCATCGTTGCCGAGTCGATCGTAATTTTAGCCCCCATGTCCCAATTAGGGTGGCGTAGGGCATCTTTAACTGTTACAGTCTTTAATCTTTCGGCATCGAAAGTGCGGAATGGTCCGCCCGATGCGGTTATTATTAATCGTTTTACCGATTGAGGTTCTTCGCCTACCAAGCATTGATATATGGCTGAATGTTCCGAATCGACAGGGACAACTTTTGAAGTCGACTTTTTGAGCAATTCGGTAACAAGTTCACCAGCCACAACAAGAGTCTCTTTGTTGGCAAGGGCAATGTCTTTGTTGGCTTTTATTGCGCTGATAGTAGGAGCCAGTCCGCTATATCCCACGGTGGCAGTTACCACAGTGTCGATGCAGTCGAGAGTCATTGCGTCGGCAATGGCTTGCGCACCGGCAGCAGTGTGTATGTTGTGAGGAGCCAAAGCCTCTTGCAGTTGGGCATATTTGCTTTCATCGGCAATTAGTGCATATTGAGGGCGGAATTTTATGGCTTGCTCAATAAGCTGCTCCACCTTTGAGCCGGCAACAAGCACCGTGGCACAAAAACGCTCGGGATACTCGGCGATGATGTCGAGTGTTTGGCGTCCGATTGAGCCGGTAGAACCTAATATTGCTATGTTTTTATGTTGTTTCACAATATAAATAATTCGTTAAAAATGTGGCATAACAAACCAATTTGCAAATTTAGCTAATAATCTTCAATCATTCAACCTCCAATAACTTAATTAACCTAAAAATGAACAGGAAAGAGGAAAAATAAAAGAGTAAAAAATAGAGAGATGAGATTGGAGCGAGTGAACAATCGTGCGACGGAATTCGTTATGAGGGAAACAAGATGATTTAACGGAATGAAATGTTTAGATAAAAATTTTAGTTTAATTAAAATCTACAAAACTATGAAGAGGAATTTATTGTTAGTGATGGCTGTAGCGGGAGTGGCGATGATGTTGCCCATGGGAGCTACGGCGCAAGATGATGGTTATGTTGTAGTAGAAGAAGATGTTACTGTTGTGGATTTGTCACAATGTGGCGACATCTATCATTCTTCATGGAAAGACAATTGGTTTATGCAGATGGGTGCAGGTATGAATCTGCCTATGTTGGAAAATTATCTGCCCGACGGAACAGAAAAACGCCATATCACCGCAGCTTATAACCTTGGTTTCGGGAAGTGGATGACCCCTTATCTCGGTTGGCGTATCAGTGGTTTGTATGGAGCTATTCATTGGGATAATAATGTGTATAGCAAAGCAAAATATGCAAATGCTAATTTCGATTTGATGTGGGACATGTTTAACTCTGTGGGAGGCGTTAACACAAATAGGGTGTTTAGCATTGTTCCGTTTGTAGGTCTTGGTGGTACTTACACTTGGGATTTCAATGATCGTTCACCCGCAATTCGCACCTCTTATGGCGACAAGCCCAATCAATGGACATTACCGGTGTCGGCAGGTTTGCAAATGCGCTTCCGGTTGTGCCGTAATGCCGATTTCTTTATCGAAGGTCGCGCTCAATTCTATGGCGATAATTTCAATAACTATGCCTATGGCGAGCCGGTAGATGTGAATATCACAGCGATAGGTGGTTTTACAATCAATTTTGGTGGACGTAATTTCAAGGCATACAACCCATGTGGAGATTTGGAATATGTGATGGAATTGAATCATAAAGTGAATGAATTGCGTGCAGCTCTCGATGTGACAAGTGCGGCTCTTGCTGAGGCTGAAGCTCAACTACCTTGTCCCGATGTGAAACCAACAGTAGTGCATAAACCTGCCACTGCGCCAGCTCCGGCTCCCGATATTATCTTATTGTCGACAGTGCGCTTCTCTCGCAACTCTGCCGATATTGCCGATGCCGAAATGGTGAATGTATATAACGTGGCTGAGTGGTTGAAGGAAAATCCTAAACAAAATATTGTGATTAAGGGTTATGCCGATGAGCAAACCGGCACAAGTGATTACAATATGGCATTATCTCGCCAACGAGCTCAAAATGTCTACGATGTATTGGTTGATGAATATGGTATTAATCCTAACCGTTTGTCAATTCAAGCCGAAGGTAGCGACTCTCAAGTGTATGAAACCAACGACTGGAACCGCATCGTAATCTTCGCTCCTGCAAAGTGATAATTAATGCATAATTCATAATGCATAATTCATAATGAAAAAGCCGGGTATGCTCCCCAATGGGAATATACCCGGTATTAATTTAGTGAAGAATCAGAGTTTTGCCTCGGTCGAGCCTCAATTCTTAACTCTCAACTCCCCAATAATTCTTGCCACTGTTTTTGTTACATTGGCTGAGGCGAAATCGCGTTGCATTGCCACTTCAAGAGGCACTTTTTCTTCGAGGATAGGGTAGATGCCTGCAAATCCCATAGCATTGAGTTCGTCGCAAGGTTCTACGCAACCACCTATTGCCACAGTGGGGATTCCTGCCTTTTTAGTGCGTGCAAGCACACCGGCAGCAGTTTTGCCTTTGGGCGTTTGGAAGTCCACCTTGCCTTCGCCTGTGATGACGAGGTCGGCATCGGCTATGCGACTATTGAAGTCGATAGCATCAAGCACCATCTCTACGCCACTGCGCAATGTGCCGTTGAGGAACGCGCGGAATGCACCCCCCATGCCACCTGCAGCACCTGCACCGGCCACGGGAACGATATCGAGAGAGTATTTTTGTTCAATCACTTTGGCAAATGATGCCATGCCATTGTCGAGTGCTTCAACCATTTGGGGCGATGCTCCTTTTTGAGGGGCAAACACGTATGCCGCACCGATAGGACCGCAGAATGGCGTGTCGACATCACACGCAATAGTAAATATTGATTCGCGCACTTCGGCAGGCACTTGCGAGTCGTCAATCTTAGCGATATCTCCAAGTATACCACCGCAACAACGCTCTATCTCGTTGCCTTGTGCATCGATGAATTTAAATCCGAGGGCTTGCAACATACCTGTTCCGGCATCGTTTGTGGCACTGCCGCCAATCCCCACAAGGAAATTGCTACAACCACGCTTGATAGCGTCGAGAATCATTTCGCCTGTGCCGTAGGTTGATGTTTTTGCCGGGTTACGCTCTTCAACTGCGATTAGAGGCAATCCACTTGCCGATGCCATTTCAATAATGGCAGTTGTGCCGGCAATGCCATATGTGGCGGCAACCGGAGCATCGAGCGGACCTTTCACATCGATAGTGATTAGCGAGCCTCCGAGAGCCTCTACTACAGCATCGACAGTGCCTTCGCCACCATCGGCCACATTTATTTCAATCACTTCACAGTCGGGATATATTTGGTGTACACCGCGAGCAGCACTTTCGGCAACATCTTTTGATGAAAGTGAGCCCTTGAATGAATCAGATGCAACTACAATTTTTTTCATATTATGTATCTTGTTTTTCGTGATATATTAGCCTATAAACATATAAGTGAGCATTGTGCCCATAGCGAGAATGAACCCTACGAGAGTTTCGTAAGGAATGAGTTTTAATCGTTGGTTCACAGTCATGCCCATTGTGCCACCGGTAGCGTGGAAGAATGAACCATGGGGTAGGTGGTCGAGAACGGTAGCTCCTGAGTTGACCATTGCTGCACCCCACACAGCAGTAACGCCTGCTGCCATGATAGCATCACCAAACGATGCCGAGGCAATAGTGGCACCCGCTGTAGATGAGGCTGTGGCTGCCGACATCAATGCCCCTGAAATGGGAGCCATAAAAGTTCCTCCATTGGCAAGACCTGATAATGCGTCAACCAACACATCTTTAATTGCTGATGCTTTGATAATGCCGGCGATTGTACCTGTGCCGATTAGCAACATCGCAATGCCCGACATCTTTTCAAGTCCGTAGTTTATACAGGTCATCGCTTGTTTGTAATATCCGGTAGTGATGATTCCCACGATACCACCCAAAGGAAGTGCGATCATAGGGTCGATTACTATGCCACAAATGGGGCGAAGTGCCATAAGTGCGATTGTCACGATAGGTCCGGCAAGGCTTGCCCATAATGGAGGCAAATTCTCATCATTCTCTTTTTGGCCCGGTTCGCTTGTCATCAAATCACTTTTGGGAATCATAGGCACAATCACAAACACGGTGATAAGCAACCCTATGATAGCAGGAACGATATTTGCCATCATCACATCGGGAAGAGGTGCATTGTTGAAATTCTCAGCCGCAGCGATAGTGTTAGGGTTGGGGGAGATGATATTACCACACTTACCGCCACCAATCAAGGCGATAAGCAATTTGGTGCGAGAGAGATTGAGTTTGCAACCGCTTATGATAGCGATAGGAGCGATAGTGATAACTGCCACATCGATAAACACGCCAATTGCAGTGAGTATCATGGCCGATAGTGCAAGAGCGAGATAAATAAATCGTTGGCCCAATGCATTAATGATGCTATGAGCAATTCTTGAAGCTGCACCCGTCTTTACAAGCATACCGGTAAGTACACCGGCAGCGACAATACGCAAGATTGCAGGCGACATACTCGACACCCCATCAATCATTTTTGCTACAGTATCAACAAGCCCCCAGCCGGCAAGCAACCCACCGGTCACCGCACCAACGATAAGACTATAAACAGGAGAAACTTTCTTAATAATTAATACGATTGATAACACAAGCCCTATAAGAGCAGCAAGAGCACTATCCATTGTTTTTTATGATTGATTTAACGTTAAAAATGTGATATGTTAGAAATAGACCACAAAGATAATATAAAGAATTGAGAATTGAAAATTGAGACCCCCCGAAGGGCACGCTTAGGCTCGACCGAGGCAATTGAAAATTTTAATGGGGATGCTTCATTAATGCGGAATTGAACTCTTTTGGGGTATGTAGTAGTTCCTAAAGTAGTAATGTATTTTAGACCTTTTTGTGTGTGCTTATTGTCATTTTGTCACAAAAAAGACCTATTACATCATAAGATGTGATTTAATTTTTGTTCCTACTAAATTTTACATATAAATTTGTCGCATAAAATCAAAATAACTAATACTAAGAAGTTGCGCCCGACACAAATAAGGGTAATAATTATGTACCGAAAAATATCAAAATTTTTAAAACCTTTATTAATCGTGATTATGTTTAGTGTAACCCAGGGAGTTATTGCACAACTTAAACATGGAGATGCTAAAATCTTAATAGGTGAAACTACATCTGTGACAATAGCAAATGCATATCAACGTACTCTTAATCAGTCAACTGGTGTTACATATAATTGGACTTGTTCAAGTCAGTTGTCGATAACAACCTATAATAGAAATACTGCAACAATAAAAGGGAAAACTGCTACGACATCGGGTAAGGTCTACTTTCATTGCAGTTATTTCATAGATGGATTTTATCGTACTATGAATTTTTATTGGGACGTTGTTGTTGTTAACAACTCTATAGTATATGTGTCGTCGGTGGAGATATATCCATCTTCAATAACATTAACAGAAGGATCTCAATTTTCGTTAACATCTAGTGTTTATCCATCAAATGCAGCAAATACGACGTTGTCATGGTCAAGTAATTCTCCATTGGTGGCATCTGTGTCGAATTATGGGACGGTGACAGCAAAACAAAAGGGAACGGCAACAATAACTTGTCGTGCAACTGATGGAAGTGGTAAATATGCTACATGTTTAGTTACTGTGGTAAAAAAGGGACCTACAAGTGTGTCCTTGCCTTCCTCTCTAAAATTGAATATGGGAGAAACTACAAAACTTACACCTACGATATCTCCATCTACAGCCACAACTAATTATACGTGGTCTTCTAACGATGAATCGATTGCGATAGTTGACAGCGATGGAAATGTTACTGCTGTGGGAGTGGGTGCCGCTAAAATTGTTGTTTCAACAGCAAATGGTTTAACTGCTTATTGCGATGTGACAGTAAATTATCCATCTCCGACCTCTATTAACCTAACAACAAGTGAAATGATATTACAAGTTGGAGATACTCTAGAGTTGACTTATTTGTTGAATCCATCAAATTCAATGACTACGATAGAGTGGAATACTGACAACCCTTCGGTGGCTTCAGTTGACGAAAAGGGAGTTGTTACAGCCATAAAATATGGAGTGGCAAATATAACAGTAACAACCAAAAATGGGCTTTCCGACACTTGCCGTGTCACTGTTGAGTCAGCAATGGAAGAACCAATAGCTAATGAATTTGAGGCTAATGGAATATCCTATGAAGTAATTGATACGAATGCAAATACTATTGCAGTAACATCTAAAGAGGATGTTGCCGGAGTATATGAAAACTCATATTTGGGAGAAGTTGTCATTCCATCATCTGTAATATTTGATGGCAAAACATATTCGGTAACCGAAATAGCCGATAGTGCGTTTTATTTATGCGACGAATTAACGTCTGTTTCAATTCCAAATTCAGTAATTACAATTGGCAGAAATGCTTTTATGGGATGTAGCGGTTTGACTTCTATTACAATTCCAAATTCAGTAATTGCAATTGGTGAAAGTGCATTTGGCAATTGTGGTATAGATACATTAAATTGTTATTGTGAAATTCCACCAAAATGTGGAGAAAATGCATTTGTAGAATCATATACAGCAATATTAAATGTGCCCGAAGGAACATCTATTGCATATGCTAATGCCGATGAATGGTGTAATTTTACTAATATACAAGTGACTACCGGTGTAGAAGATGTTGAAATAGACAATAATAGCGCGATTGAAGTAGCACGCTACGACATTAACGGTCGCCAATTAAGAGAACCTGCTCGCGGCATTAATATCATCAAAATGAGCAATGGCACCACTCGCAAAGAAATCATAAAATAAGTCCAAACGTTAAAAGGAAATATATATTTTTTTAATTTGCTTTATACTATTTCCTTTTTATAAATACCTAGGTTCACAAGGTCGTGGCATTTTTTGCCACGACTTTTTTCGTTTCTCCGATACATGAACCTAAGAAATTATTAATGTCGAATAAAATGATTTCAAGAGCAAAGGCAATCCCAATGAAGTTGTTTATTCGTAGTCGGTGTTAGCCCCATAATATTAGATAGCTACTCCCCGCTACTGAAGATTTTGATAGAATCTTTACGTTGTGAATAAGGCATATCAACAAATAATAAGATAAAACTTCTGTCATTCTATATTTGCAAAAGAAACGAAGATAGCGAAAATTTTCGCTATCTTCGTTAAGCCAGAAGTTGTAAAGGAATAAGATTATTAACTGTCATTGGATAAAAAACCGCACAGAATGTAAATCCCCTTTACTTTC
>JAZNGZ010000039.1:0-5022 GCA_045576735.1 Muribaculaceae bacterium | reverse complement strand
AAAGGGAAAGCCTGCTAAAGTTGCGATGATCGCTGTAGTAAATAAACTTTTAAAACAAATTTTCGCAATTGTGAAAAATAATTGCTTTTATGATGAAAATTTTTCTAAAAATATTTGTTTTTGAACACAGTTCATTCTGTCAAAACTCTCCTCACTCCTCTCTCCAAGTTCCTCTCGCTGATTTTTTTGCACGCGTGTGTTAAATGTTGTTAATTTAAAGATAGGTTTGATTTTTTTTGAGGATGATTATTTGATTGAGCGGTAAAAAAAATATAATTTTGCCTAATTAATCGGTTGACGATTAGTATACTTGAATAAAAATACAATAAAAACATAAAATTACAACTACTATTATTATTATGAAAAAACTGTTAAAAGGTGCGCTATCCCTAGCGATTGCCGCCACAGTGGGTATCCCACAAATGCAGGCTGCTACTAATGACTACTCTATTGAGGTCAAAAGTAAAAAATTTAGTAAGCAGACCACAAAGGGATTTTATGGTATTACTTATACCGAGGATAATGCGTCTTATACCGATCAGGCATGGCCATTGGTAGAAGGGTCATTAGACTATAAACAAAGTAATTATAGCTATTCTCTCCCAACATATCAAATTGTTCGCCAATTTGGTGTGTCAATGGGTGTGGTTTATTGGATTAACCCTACTGAAAACTATATCTATTGGTGGAATACCGTTACAGGTGAATCGGGAAAGACCGCTCCTACAAAGTCATACGGTGTAGGTTACCAAGATGGTATCAATAATCCTAATTTCGCGTTCACCTTTAAAGGTTCTGAAACCGGTTCGGGGTCAATTTCACAAGACTGGAATGGCAACCTTGTTCACATGTGGAACGAAGGGTTAGGTTGGGGAAAAACATCCGGCACTCACTTCGTTCAGGGGTATGCTGTTTATAAATCAGCCACCGAATATGGTAAATTGATGGACTTTATTCCTAAATTATCAAGATTGAATGACACAGGACGTGAGAATTATCCATTTTATAAACGCATTGTAGAAGGTGCATCTCCCGGCACATTGAAAGGTGGAGCCGGATTTACCGCTCCTTTTGACCAAATGGAAACATATTACACTAAATATAACCCTAGCTCAAAAGTCCCAAATCCTAATTATCCTGCCGATGAGGTTACATGGAATAATAACTATGACTACCATAAAGCGAATACCAGTATCACAAAGCAACCTACCGACTTCCTTGGGGTCTCAGGCGACCTATGGGGGAAAGGAGTTCTTCAAGGGGCTACAGTAAATGAGATAGGTCGAAGTGCTTATACTTCAGGGTGGTCAACAGGACAAGTTTTCCACGTGCGCAATAATGTTGCATATGGTAATATGTTTGCCGATGGCCAATATACTAACTGGTATCTTAATTACTACTTGACAGTAGGGAATAGAAATTATCCGGGATATCAAATATGGCCTAATTACGGCTGTTGGGAAGGAGAAGGCACTGCTAATCAGTATATCCCTCGCCAATATGCATATGATAACGCGGCAACAGAATATTATTTTATGGAATCGGATGTGCTTGAATACTTTTGGAGTGTTCCATATTCAGGATTGGCAGAATACGACATCACCGATCGTGGTACATATAAATGGCATGGATATGTTGATGATTTGAACTATGGTAAATATGCTACATATCTCACAAATGATAAAGAACGCCAACCTTCAGATATGTTCTCATCTCCCGAAGTAGATTCAATCAAGGGTACACGTATTATGATTAATAACTATTGGTTGCAATGGATGCCTTTTGATATTAGTTCTACTGATGCTAATGCGAACAAACGGAATGGGGCAATAATGATTCAATACACAAAATATGCCGACTCCAATGGAAATAATCCTATGTCAACAACTTCGGCACCTGTATTCACAGGAGACCCCACTCGTAATTACACTCCGGTAGGATATACTTATGGATATGCCAATGCAAATAAAGTCCCCACAGCAAATTTCCCGGTGCAATTTGGTAACACTACCGTTAATAGTTGGAACGAGTTGGAACGTGTAAACGACAATGTATTCGCTCTTTATACTCACGTGCCTGGTCGAGGATTCTCTAAAACATTTATCACTGCGGTGAAACCCAATAATGCTGTTTCAAACTTAAAAGTAGCACAAAGTTGGAATGCAGAAGGAGTACCTGTACATACATTGACATGGACACCTCAAGCGGGCGACCGTGCAACAATGCACACCTATGAAGTGTGGTATCGTAAGAAAAACGGCAGCACCTATGAAGATAAAAAAACTATTGATGGAGCAAGTAGAGATGTGTGGAACTTTGCCGGTAATGCATATGTGAAATATAATGGCGCAACCGACTCTACCACAACATGTAGCGGTAATAGAAGTAAGGTTATGCCAAACAATGCTTTCTATAATTCTTATACTTCCGAAAGTTGTAAATTTGAATTTGTTGCTCCACGTGGTGATAATGGCGATGGCACAAAATATGAAAGAACCTATGAATATATGGTAATTCCTGTATATGATGCATCAAGCCATCGTGGAACAGAAGCTACTACTTCTATAGTAACAGAACCTGCGCCAAGTAAAATTTATGGTAATCTATATCAAGTTACTGAAAAGAACGCAAATGGCGAAACCCTATATGGATTCAGCATTCGCCTTGACCCATATTTCCTACCCGGAGCAAAAGGAAGTACTGAAGCAAAACGCCTCATCATCACCAGCGCAGGCGGACCTGAAGGTTCTGATAAATTAAAAGATGCAATGTCGGTAACATTAGAAGATGGCACACCTCTCACTCCATTGGATGGTATAACATTCCAAACAACATCTAGTGGTGGTACTATTACACATGGAGCGTATGCATTATCTATTGATATTACAGGGAAAGTAGGCGCCGACGGCAAATTGCCATCTATTATATGGCACAATGTAAACCCCGATTTGGAATTCCAATTGGCAGCCCACATCGAATCAACATCTACCTATCAATATTCAGGCACAGGAAATCTTTCAACAACATTATACGTTCCCGAACCTAAACTGACTCTACCTGATGCCGGATTCTATAAACTTGCAGGCGACTATGGTGCATTGACAAAAAATGTAGATATGCCAATTGGTTCATTCCGTCGCATCGACCCGGCTACCAATACTCTTGATATGAATCCAACGAACCCGGTAACCCTTAATAATGCAAATTATTATGGCACAAAAGGTGGCGCATTATCTCCAATCCTTGTTACAGATGAAGTTCTTGGAACGCTCAATGCCAATGGCGAATATGAAAATAATGGCTGGAGAGTTGGCTATATTATCCGAGTATTTGATAAAGATGCAGAAGGAAAGGATGTAAAAATAAACATACCAGGAGATTGCAATTTCCAAGTAGATGCAGGAGGGTGGTCAACTGTTTATTCAAATGTTCATAATGTAATGTGCGATATTGTTGGTTTGAAAGTTGATTACATTACTGAAAAAGGAGAAGATGGTCGTGATCGCAAACGCTACAACCCAACTGAAAAAACATATAAAGTGGAAGTTGAACTTGA
Source organism: Muribaculaceae bacterium (assembly GCA_045576735.1). GTDB lineage: Bacteria > Bacteroidota > Bacteroidia > Bacteroidales > Muribaculaceae > RGIG4079. The sequence goes on along the minus strand of JAZNGZ010000039.1, from coordinate 1,466 downwards.
ATATTATCGCGATAAAGATAAAGATGGGAATTTCACTAATGACCTATTTGTAAATCGTAAATATTATACTGAATTGAAGTTAGTCCCAACCACACTCCCTGAACTGGGCGTAGAAAATACAGCAAATAATGCGGTATTAGGAGCATTGTATCAACGAGATGGCTCACACTTCTATTACAACAATGCAACAAGCAATGGCTATTATCCCTATTACTATGATGCTGCAATGCTATTTAAATGGGGTGAAGACAATTCGCTTAACCGATATATGGGTTATTACGGAAAATCTAAGGCAGTTTGCTATGGTCACTATGAAAATGCTGAGCACAACCCCGAAACATGGGTTCAATATCATGCGGGCTCTATTTTGACCGATGCAGAAGTAGAGAGTCTTAATAGCTCAAATGAAGCGTTGACAAATGGAGCCATTGAATATAATGGAACGAACAACTGGTCGGCTCAAGCGATTGAATATAGTCAAGTACCAATGCTTGTCCACTATGTGCATGGAAGTGATAAATCACTGGTAACAAATAGTGCTACACGGGAGGCAAATCAAACTGCGGTGTCTGATGTTAAGTTTGACGTAACATTAACTGCGGAATACCCTGTGGTTTCATACGCAACTACATTAGGAGGAATACTTTTTGCTGAAAACCCGGAAGAATATAAGGTTTCTAATGGTGTTATGGATGTGTTGACTGTTCCTACTCCGCTCACAAATATGTATGTAAACTCAGCGAGTGTTACTACCGGTGTTGAGGGTATTCTCACCAATGCTGCGGGAGGTATCCATCTTTATCCTAACCCGGTGGGCAGTGTGTTCACATTGCAAGCACCTATGGCTATGGGCGAAGTGAAAATCTTCACAATGGATGGACAATTGGTGAAAGTGGTTAAAGGTATCAACGACACTACAGTGGAAATCAATGTTGAAGAATTGCCACAAGGCATTTATATCGTCAACACCCTTGGCATAGCAAAAATGATGATTAAACAATAACGACAGATAATAGATTTTTTTTGAAATAGTAGTAGTAGAGGCGGTGTGTCAATTTTTGTGACACACCGCCTTACATTTCTTCCCCCCCAAAAAAAACATTGAAAGAAGATAGGAGCTAGGGGTTAGGAGATAGGAACTAGGAGCTAGGAGAGTTTTGACAGAATGACAGAATGAACATAAAGGGCTGACACATGATAATTATGGACCACGAAGGGCTCAACGAGGCTCTACTGAGTTAATTAAGCATTATGAATTAAGCATTAAGCATTAACTTCCCCCCAAAGGGCAGGGGAGTAATATACCCCTCAATAATATTTTGACATTCTGTCATTCTATATTTGCAAAAGAAACGAAGATAGCGAAAATTTTCGCTATCTTCGTTAAGCCAGAAGTTGTAAAGGAATAAGATTATTAACTGTCATTGGATAAAAAACCGCACAGAATGTAAATCCCCTTTACTTTC
>JAZNGZ010000038.1:0-6995 GCA_045576735.1 Muribaculaceae bacterium | reverse complement strand
CAAATTTCAGGATGAATTCTTTGTAAGACACTGAAAATGATTACCTTTTAGCATTTAAAAATTTATGAATTATTTCTCATTTCTCAAATTTATCTAAAAAATTAGTTATTAGTCAAATAATTTTAATACCTTTGCAAATGATACTATTATATCTCTTATATACTATATTAGCATTTTATTAATACTATTATATCTCTTATATGCTATACACATTTGACATAGAAACGCCCGATGAGTTGTGTGCTATCCTTGCCTCAAATGCAAAACGTCGTCGCCTCGAACGCAATCTTTCACGCAAAGCATTATCGTCAATGAGTGGGGTGCCCACTTCAACTATCACGAAATGGGAACAACACCACACTATATCACTGCAAGCATTTGTTGCCATAGCCAAGGCTTTAGACTACAGCGAAGATATAAAGAAACTTCTTTCATCTCCTCAATACTCCACAATGGAAGAACTCGAAACAATAAATCGTAACAAAAACCGAAAACGCGGAACAAATGAAATCAATCAACGCTCTTAATGTATTGTTTCATAACACCCTTGTAGGACGACTCACAATGACACCCGATAGCTTAAGGTGTGCATTTCAGTATGATAAAGATTGGTTGATTAACGGATTTTCAATCTCTCCTCTCGACCTACCTTTAAAACCCGATCTATTCATAGCCAAAGAGACTCCATTTTGGGGTAATTTTGGCATATTTGAAGATAGTTTGCCCGATGGTTATGGTCGATACCTTCTCAATAGAATGCTTAAAAAGCAAAACATCGATGAAACAACATTAAACCCCATTCAACGATTAAGTATTGTAGGAACATCGGGAATGGGTGCTCTATGTTATATTCCCGAAATAATGCCTAATGAGAAAAAAACACTGCCTTTACTTCATCATTTGCAAGAAATAGCTCTCGACATTTTATCTGATAAAAGTGATAAAGATATAGACATGCTATATTTCAATAGTGGAAATTCGGGGGGGTGTCGCCCCAAATGCCTCTATCACGACCATGATGGAGAATGGATAGTTAAATTCCGACACACTTACGACCCTATTAATATGGGAAATATGGAATTTGAGTATAACATTGCCGCTCGCAATTGCGGAATAACAATACCCGATTTCAAACTATTGGAAAATAAATATTTTGCAACAAAACGATTTGACATAGACAACTGCGGCAATAGACTTCATGTCGCCACTGCAGGAGCTCTTCTTAACGAATCGATACATCAGCCTATGCTTGATTATCGCACTTTGCTACAACTCACCGGTTATTTAACTCAAGATCCTCTGCAGGTAGAAGAAATGTACCGACGTATGATTTTCAATATATTAACCGAAAATAAAGATGACCACGCCAAAAATTTCAGTTTCATCTACCACAACAATAAATGGCAACTTGCTCCGGCCTATGACCTTACTCATTGTCCGGCAGGGTGCAATGGCGAACATGCCACATCGGTAAATATGAATGGAAATCCAACTCTTAACGATGTGATAATCGTAGGACAAAACATCAAAATAAAAAAAGCCCGTTGTTTAGAAATAATTTCACAAGTTACAACCGGCTGCGAAAAAATCAAGAAGAAAAACCTTATATAAGCCAACCGGGAGCCTCATTGAGAGGCTCCCGGTTGCTATTCTGTTTATTATATTTCTTTTAGAATGGGATATTGATACCCATGTTTACACTTGCATTTGATGAAAGGGGTAGACCTTGTTTTGTGAGTTTACCCATAAAATGATCCATGCCCACAAACATGTTGAAACCGGTGACATTCACATTCATCAACCAGCCAAATGAGCAACCATAAGTGCCCACGGCAAAGTTTGCTCCGGCCGAGAAGGGTTTCACCGGATTGATATTTGCCGACAAACGGAATTCGGTCCACGAATAATCGCCTTGAATACGAGTAGAGTTGAGCAATCCAAATTTGAGGTTGCGATAAACAGGCAAGGTGAATTCTGCACCAAGATTGAGAGTAGCACCCAGTGTTGTTGTGCGAGAGCCGGCATCACCCTCATCTTCAAGCTCATAAAGAGCCGAGAGGTCGTTCATCATCATATCAAACTCATCACTGAAATTATTTGGCGCATCTTCATCAACATTAAATGAATAGGTTGATGTGGTAAACGATTTATCACCACCTGTCGATGCCACCATATTGTTATTCCAGTTAATAAAACCGAGGTCGAGTAGGGCAGCACTGAACGCCCAGTCTTGATTAGGCTTGAACTCAGCACCCAAATCAAATGCCATACCAAAGCCATTTAACCCCATACCGTCTACATCCATTCCACTTACATATTCATGACCTGTTTCCTTGTTTATATCATGCTCATAAGTGAGACCTTTCACACTTGCTTGCACCTCGGCATTTGTAATTGCACTCCACTCATCTTCGCCAAGTGTCAATTCTGCTTTATTGAATTTGGCATCAATGTTAGCGCCTCCAAGAAGGAACTTCACGGCACCACCCACGCGCCATTTGTCGCCAAGTTTGTGAGAGTGACCGAGAGCAATTTCGCCATACACATCGGCATGCGCATCAAAGTCGGAAATGTCGTAAGTTTTATTTTCCACACCCTCTTTCATGAAAGAGAATATTGTTTTGGGAAGGTGTGTATTAAGATTTCCTCTTACATTAATGCTCACGGTATTATACCCGTTAAACGCCTTAAACCCGGCACTCAACAAATTGATATTCACATCACCTGCCAATCGGCTCACATCGTTTATATCATTCAAAAAAGAAGCGTCAACCGCAGGATTCATAAATGTGGTTGTCTTTCCATCAACATTATAGAAGATATTGTCGAGTCCTATCGTTCCGTGAGTTGCGACATTTATGTTACCAACACCGGGGATAGAGATGAAATTTTTCTCATTATCAAAAGCCGGGTTAAGTTGATAACGATGAGTATAACCCTCGGTAAAATAAGCTGAATTTGTGTTTTGAGCCACTGCACCAAATGATAATACCGCAGTAGCCGAAATAATCGCTGTTTTAATATATTTATTCATGATTAATAGTCAGTTTTACGGTTTATAATTCGGTTATATAGTTGCCTGAAATCATCACTTTTATGTTTTTAAGGATAATATGTTCGTTAGGACGAAGCGACTCTTGTTGAGGAGTTGCCTTAGCCTTAGCCACAAATGTGATACCATCAAGGTCTTTTATTTCGCCTGTGATTTTTATTTCGAGTGGCTCATCGACCGAACCCGATTTCACTGTCAAACCTTCAATCACTACATCATTGATTTGGTTACCATTCACATCGATAGGATATCCGGTTATCTCAATATCAACAGGGAGGTCGTTGGTTATCGATGCATTTACTTGGAGTTTTTTGATAGTAACCTTTGCCACCTCTTCGTCCCACCATCCTTTTTCGGTGCTTGAATAGATGATTTTTGAGCCATCTTTAAGCTGCAATGGAGCGTAAATAGTGTAACAACCGGTCATGCGACCTAAGTTTGCGCCCAATGGGAAATGTCCTATTTTTTGAGCAGGAACACATGGGTTATTAAGCTTAATACCTATTGCATTGGGTAGTCCGTTACCCGAAAGCACATTAGATAGCGAAGTAAACGGCACATGCTGTGCGTTCACGAATTTACCCCAATAATTGCCTGTCCCCGGGTCGGTTGGTGACAAGCAGAATTGACAACCTTGACACCCTTCACAAGCCAATTTGAAATATTCATTATCAATCGAATAAGATTGGTCGGGTTGATTGCGACGCTTAGCGGTAAGAGTCAAACCTGTTTGAGCATAAAGGCCGAAATTTGTTCCTAATGGATTGCTGAAACAGATATAAACTTGAGGATTCACAAGTGAAATATCAGTCAAGTTTTGACTTAAAATATCGGGAATTCCGGTGATAGGAATATCAGCGATATTGATACCTTCAATCGAATATTGAACAGTGCCACCAAACACGTTTACATTTATTTCACCCATTGTGAATATGATATTGAAATCGGCTACCGAAGGGATATTTGCAACCGAAATTACATCTTCTGCTCCCACGGTTACAAAGCCCGATTTAATACCTATTTCATCACCAAAAGTAAATGAATGGGTAGCGTGATCAAATACCGCTCCGGCTTTATTCAAATCAACCTCGGTTATTGACATTTTAAAACGAACAGTACTTCCTTCCACTTTCAAAGAGCCTATTTCGACAAGCCCTGTTTCGGGATTATATGTACCTATATTTGATTCGCCGGTCAAACCCTTGGGGAATTGCATTTTGAAATCTTCCAATGTCCACGACTTGATATTATTTTCCAATCCCTCAACAACCAAATCAATCATTATATCAAATTCGGCTCCAATCATATCCATGTCGACAATGTATTCGGTGACATTGCTTTGTTTATATGTAAAAGAACTCATTTGCGTACCTATATCAAATCGCATAGGGAATTGAGGTAGAGCCTTCATCGATGATGGTGTATTATTCTCTACCAACGTAATGTGTGATTTAATAGGAGCCACCGTTGGAGCAGGAATTGTTAATGAGGGGATAATAATCTCATCTGACTTATATGTGCCCGAATCGAGCACAACATACTCGCCGTTAATCACCTTTACCATTCCGGTATCCTCGATTTGAACAATATTTTCCATTGCAATCTCGTCGATATCCAATGGCAATACAAGATCTTTTACTTGGAGTTCGGTCGTTGTGTCAATATCCGACAAATCATAATTATCGTCGATACACCCGGTTACGACAATTCCGCCCATAAGCATAGCTATGGCAGAACGTAATAATGCTTTGGTTCTCATTTAATTTATTAGGGTTATAATTTTGGTATTAGCTTATATATTTTTTGCAAATATAATAAACTTTTGCATATTTCGACCCATTTTGCCATATTTCGTTATATAAAATGCCTATTTCATAAATTACATATAGACATTTAACAATCTTTATAGATTATAAATTTTACTGAATCAGGAGCATCATCATATCCAACCGGTCAAATTGATATTTTCGCAAACCCCCATCATATTTTAAGGTACTATATAACTTTTATATTTAGTGACATTATCTCCTTTTTGACGAAATAAATATTTAATTAATTTATTATTCACTTCAACTTCCACCAAATAAATATTCCCTATTTTATCAAATCGCAATAATTTTATATCACATTTTTGGTTGTCAGTAAACAACATTTCATTTGTCTCGCATAAAGCATTCCACACCCTATATTTAGGGCTATATATTTCTATTTGCGCTTTCCCATTAAAACACATAACCGCCTTTATATCCTCACCATAGAATATATCATGCAATATGCAACTTTCATTACTTTGCCCCCAAATATACAATCCATTAAATAAAGCAAATATTAATGCTAAAAACAGCCTGATTATCCTTTTATTTTTCATAAACTTGCAAATCCAATACATCATAATCTTCTTTTTTCTCAATTACTGCATCGCAATAAATCAAACCTTTCTTGTGCATCATCTTAACAACCCAAACATTAGGCATAAACTTCTCAATTTTACACTCAATTTCATTTGAATCATTAAACGAGATTAGTCCATGTACTCTTTCATCTTCATAAATTCTATTTATGATTTTGATTGAATCCAAAGCTACATTATCAACCTCGGCATGTATACTATAATCCTCTTTTTTATGTTGTTCTGAATACATGCATGAAACGCACGACATAACTATAAAAATAAAAACAATCCTAATTCTACTCATTTATATTTTGTCTATTAATCCATTCTTGAATAATTATCTCCATATTATATTCTGTTACTTCAACTCCATATGCATCCATTTCAAATTGGACTCCCTCTTCTACTTCCTGCTGAACACCATCTTGGTTATCTCCATAATGAACATACTCATGCAAAATAATTACTGCAATTAAAAACAATAATGCGTCTTTTTTTATTCCATCGGCGTTCTCTAAATCTAGAACTACATCCATTTTTATTTTTAGTTCATCCGAACCCTCTTTTGGAACAAACAACCCATAATAATCAATATATGGGTCTAATTGAATTATCGGACCCTTTCCATACATAAAATCCTCGTTTAGTTGCTCTCTCGTAAATTCCCCATTTTTCATTAATGCTTTTACTATTTTCGGATTTTCCAACACTTTAGAAATTCCCCTTTTCAAATATAAATTTATTGCCGGACTAATTTTTGCATCTTGAACAGAAATTTTGAATTTTCCACTCGGATCAATGTATTTTATAGGATTACCAGCACAATACAAATATGGAGAATATTGAGTGTATTTTTCACAGAGTGGATCCATTGTTGTAAATGTGCCACTGGGGGAGTCGAGCCAACGAGCTCCAAAGTCGCTAAGGTTCAAACCACCCAATGTTACCAATTCTTTCCCTCCATAACGATAAGGCTGCGATGAGGTGTTCATTACCTCTCCCATCAATGTGCAGTATTCGGTTGCATTAATTAACGAATCATCAATGACACTATAAAAAACTTTTGTATTTCCGTCTATAACCTGTGCTTTAGAAAAATCCCAAACCACATTCTTTCCCGAATCTCCGGGTGCTATAAATGATATTCTCGTTTTTGTGAAATTATCCCCATTTTGGGGTAGATTGTGCGTTTTTATTATCATATTCCCCATCATTGAACCAACAACAATGACATAAAATAAGATGACCATCTTTAATCTTGCTATTTTCATGGTGTTTTTTACCTTAAAGATTAATTATATTTGGTTTCACAAATATCCCTAATTTACGTAAAAATTCCAATCAAGGTTGTTCACTTTTTATTTTTTTTAACAATAGTCTTTATAATTTATGCTATATCAAAATATTAAATGTGAAGATTCCAAACCGAAGTGCGACACCAGCGGTGAAAATAATATGAAAAACACCGCGGGTTTGCCCAGCGGTTGGGGCGCGTAGCCCCAAAGAGCGAATCTCAGAAAAAAAGGTTTAATTAGCAAAATAAAAAAAGGA
>JAZNGZ010000037.1:0-20689 GCA_045576735.1 Muribaculaceae bacterium | reverse complement strand
CTAGAACCTGTGATAACAGAACCATAACCATGGGGATGGTAAACTTCCTCACGGAAAATATAAATCTTAGCATGGATATTTTGTTTAGGATGTATGCGCATAGTTATTCTACCAGTTACAATATCTTCTATGAACTGATACATACCATCCTCAACCTCTTTGTCGTATTTTGCTTCCTGAATATTACGCTTTATATCGTTAAAAAACTCCTCCTGAGACTGCTCAGCATTAGGATTGAAAAGTAGCCCCTGCTGATTTGCTTGATAAGTGAGTTTATCTACATTGATACCAACCAAAATGCGAATCTTGGGAGTTTGTTGTATAAACTTCCTAATACGGAAATATCCCGATGCTCGGAAATATCCGACAAGTGCATCAAAGAAATGCACTTTTTTATATTTGAATACCCCTTCTATTTTTTCAAGAAGAGTATTTTCTTTTTCATTTGTGAAAAAGTTTGTTCCCATAGTTATTGTTTCGTAATAACGATTAGTTCTCTAGTATCTACATCTAATACCTTTGCAATATTCACCAGCATCTCCAACGATGGTTGCATTTTGTTTGAACACCATTTAGAAACAGTTGAGGGGTCTTTGCCAAGCTGCTCGGCAAGCCATTTGCCGGTTCTCTTTTGTTCAACCAATACTACTTTTAGTCTATTTAAATCTTTCATCATTTACACATTTTATTGGCGTATACTGCAAATTTAATGCAAACCGAGGCAAGTACAAAATAAATTCATTTTTTTATTGCGAGGTGTAGCTTAAATTATCAAAATTTGGTCTAATGGTCAAATTTAGTGATAACATACAAAATCTCGGTTACCTGAACGAAATCTCTCTTTTTGTAATGGACTTTTGGGGGGGAGAGGAAAGATGGGGTTAAAGGATATAAACCAAAAGAGAGCTACATTTCTGTAACTCTCTTTTGTGTGGTGCCACCAGGAATCGAACCGGGGACACAAGGATTTTCAGTCCTTTGCTCTACCAACTGAGCTATGGCACCTTGATTTTTGCGATGCAAAGGTAGGAATTATATTTTATATGTGCAAATTTTTCGGGGTAAAATTGCTATTTTTCTTCTTTTTCTTTGTTTTCTTTTTCGATTTAGTGAATATCTATAATCTTTCACGAAAGAAAAGTTTCCTTAATAAAGGTTGCTAATCAGTGGAATCTATTGAGGATTCTTTTGTTGTTACTTTGATAAGTTCCAGGCGTGTGGCTGATTTTTTTATTATCTCAAACTCAATGTTTTCAAGTGTAATTTTTTCGTTTTCATGAGGAATCTCACCTGTTTTTACGAGGATATATCCGGCGAGTGTTTGGTATTCGTCGTCTTCGGGGATGTCGAGGTGGTATTTGTCGTTGATGTGGGCTATTTCGGCACGTCCCGAGAATTCAAATACTCCGTCTCCGAGGTCTTTTTCTACAATTTCGGAGTGGTCGTGTTCGTCTTGTATGTCGCCAAATATCTCTTCTACGAGGTCTTCGAGTGTAACCATTCCGGCTGTGCCACCAAATTCGTCGACCACGATGGCGATAGAGCGTTTCTCTGAGAGCAATCGGCGCATCATCTTGTTGGCTAACAATGATTCGGGAGCGAATATAACCGGCTTGAGGTTTTCTTTCCAATCGTTTTGTGGGTCAAATAGTTCGCTCACGTGTATATATCCAAGGACGTTGTCGATGTCTTCTTTGTATACTATGATTTTTGAGCGTCCCGATGAGGTGAACAATTCGCTTAGTTGGTCGCGCGAAGTGTCGTCGATGTCAACGGTGACAATTTCATTACGTGGTATCATGCAGTCTCTCAATCGGGTAGATGAGAAGTCGAGTGCGTTATGAAATATTTTTACTTCGTTTTCTACCGGTTTTTGTTCTTCTTCAATGTCGTCGATAGTGGTTTCTAGATATTGGTTGAGGTCGCCCACCGACAGCATTCCGGTCTTGGTGTCTTTCACTTTGATTCCGCATAGTTTCATCAATAGCTTAGATAATCCTGAAGTAAATAATGAAATGGGGTATAGGATGAAGTAGAAAAACGAAATGGGCACAGCCATTACTTTAAGTGAAGAATTAGGGTTGATGCGGAATATTGTTTTGGGGAGAAACTCACCGGTGAGTAATATCACGGCAGTGGAAATAATAGTTTGCATTAATAATACCAATGCCTCGTTGTGGAAAATACTTTCCAACCAAGGGTCGAGTAGAGCTGCTGCCGCCATACCATAAATAACCAACACGATATTATTTCCCACTAATATTGTTGAAATGAAAAACTCGGGGTCGGAGTAGAAGCGGTTTATTATTTTACTCCTAAATCCACCTTTCTTCATGTCGAGCTCTACTCTCACGCGATTAGATGTGACAAATGCGATTTCGGTGCCCGAAAAGAGAGCCGAGAAAATCAGAGAGATTAATGCGATGATTATCCAGGTTGGTTCCATATCGTTGAATTATTCTTAGATGGCTTTTTTGTTTATTGTAGCACGTTTTATGCCTGACCGGTTGCCGGGAGCAGGAGGTGCTTGCTGTTCGTCTTTATTAGCAGGAGCTACTTGAGGGGTAGGTGAGTTAGAAGATGTTTGAGGAACTGAGGCGCGAGTAGAGTCGGGCGTAGAAGATTTTGTCGCTCCACTTCCTTGAGAAGTTTGCGAACCTTTCCGCAAGTTGTTGGCGGGGAAAATCGCTGTGGGCTTTTTGATGGAGTAGTCGGTCATACGTTCGTTGGATGAGAATCCGTATCCTTCGATAATGCGGTCCTCGTTAACTATTCTCACAAAAGAGGTGTCGGAATAGATTCTTTTTGCTCGTTGATCCCAATAGAGTTCTTTAGTTAGAAGAGAGTCTTTTTTCTCGCTCACCATCACTATGTTGCCGTCGAGTCTCCACAATCGTTTATCGCTAAAGAATATAGCGGAGTCGCACACCACAGTTGCGTTTTGTTTGAAGTTGTCGTCGTATTGTTCGAGGAAAAGACCATAAGGAAATGTCCAACGAGGAGTTTTTGACTCTTCGTAGATGTTCCAAAGTTTCGCAGTGATGTGGAAACGTGTAATTCCTGAGTCGGAGATAAAAGTTTCAACATCGCGAGTCACCATGTTGGGCACTTCGGGCGCATTGTCGACATCGGGCACAATGTTTTTCTTTTCTTCTTGGCAAGCCACTATTGCTAACATCATTGTTGAGAGCAATAGGATTGCCGGGAGTAAAGTTAAAAAATTGCGATGTCGCATAGCTAGAAATGCCATCGTTAGCGAATTTTATTTTTCCAGAACCACATTTCGTTGAAGTTAACGCCTAATGTGATGTTGAAGAAGTCTTCTTTAACAAGTGTTTGAGGAGATGCTTGGCGGTGACGGTATTCGAATCCTATGTTTACGATTGTTTTTAGTCCGTTTACAGGTAACCCAAAACCGGCCGAAACACCATATTCATTGATGTTGTTGTCATTAATCATCAAGTAGTCGTGGTTGTAAAAGCCCCCAACGCGGTATTGAATGCGTTGTGCATAATTACCGCGAAGTTTTGGAGTGTATTGTAAACCTGCCGATATTTCCCAGCGGTTGTCAAATCGTGATTGTTCAAAATTTTCCAATGACGAATATTTTGCATCTTTCCACGATTGGTAAGTGAAGTCGACTTCGGCCATGAGACGATTGTCCCATTCGTAGTTGATACCAGCCCCCCAGCTGTGAGGTAGGGAGTATTTTCCTTTAGTTTTGGTGAAGCCGATTGTGTCGGGTTTTTCGTCGCTGTCGATGTCGTATTTCATTCCCCATGTTTTACCAAGAAGGTCTTTTCCGGGAGAATATACAGCACCAAGGGTGACACGGTTTTTCTTGTCGATGTTGAAAGAATATTGCGCACCTACTTGCAATCTCCAGTCGCGCACTTGCATCACACGTTCAAAAAGAGAAGTGGATCCACTCGATGTGTAGGCATAAATGTCGTTGATGGTTGTGCCAAAGAGGTAAGACGCGTTAACCCCAAGGCTTAAGTGGTTGAAGAATTTACCACTCACCCCGGCATATAGTTGGTTTAACCCACCGGTACCTTCATAGGCATTTGAGCCGTGAACAATTTTGTTCCCAAAAGAATAGCCTACTGAAGAGAATGGTATCAACCCTATGCTTGCGCCCATATATTTTGAGATGGGGAATTGCATTGTGATGTAGTCGAGACCTCCTCCAAAGTCTTTCCCGCTTTTATCACCTTCGGTGCTCCACAATGCAGTGGCGCTGATGCCCATGTCGAAAAGGAACGTGAGAGAGTCGGTTGAGGCATATGATGCGGGGTTCATCGCATTGATTTGACGTCCTGAGTTCATGGCATATCCCACACCCCCCATTGCTCGTTGGGTTGAGGTGGCATTGTCTTGTATAATCCCATATCCATATCGTGAATAGGGTGTCATAACGTTTTGGGCAATTATTGCCATTGATGAGCTCAATAAGATAGCGAGAGCTAATAAATGTTTAGTAATTTTCATTGTATATCAATATACTGTTTAAACCTCTAGTTACTAAATGTTGATCAATTTCAACCGGGAAATCAAGCAACTGTTTTATCGCGGCAGCGGCGCCTCCGGTAAGAACCACTTTGCAACTACTGCCTAATTTATTTTTATAATGGGTAATCTCTCCAATTATACCATTTAGCACTCCCGAGCGGATTGCAGTTTCGGTATCTGTTCCCCATATAGGCAATTCACCATGTGGGTCAACCAATGGCAATCGCTGTGTAAAATGATGCAATGCCTCAAAGCGCATCATCACTCCTGGCGCGATATTGCCACCTATGTAACAACCTTGTTCGGTCACTAAATCATATGTTATCGCCGTTCCAAGGTCTATTACAAGAATATCGGAGCCTTTAAACAAACTCCATGCTCCCACAGCAGCCGCTATGCGGTCTTTACCAAGGGTGTCAGGGGTTTTATAGGCATTGGTAATTGGTAATGGTGTTGTTGAATTGAGATTTATCGTATCTATTTCTCGAGAGGTTAAAAGATTTATTATCTCTTCTCCTTCACTTGCCACAGAGCTATAGATAGCTCTATCAATCAAAGGATAATCCTCTAGAATACTTAACACGTCATCACAATCCAACATCGCAAAGCTGGCATCATAAACAACGTCAACTTTGTTCCAAACAGTTACTTTTGCCGAACTGTTTCCTTGGTCTATGGTGAGATTATATCCCATTTTGCGTGGCAAAGATACTAAATACTCGTTAAATAGCCTTATAAATTACTCTTTATTAAGAATATTAACGTTGATTACTTGTTTTTTGCTATTGTGCGAGGTATCATTATCGAGGTGTAGATTTGTATCGCACCTCCTGCAAGGGTGAATGCTAGCCAATCGCGGTTGGAGCCACTTTCAAAAAACATGAAAAATACCGCTACGCAAAAGAAAATTGCTGACCATGCTTCGATGCGATAAAGACGTTTTAATCTCACAATCTTACCTTTATAGGGGGTGAACAATCGACCTATTAATAATAATGCTGCTCCCGATGCGTAGACATATTTAAACAAATCGTCGTCATATCCGTTTTGAAAAAGTGGGATTACAGTGCCTACGGCTATAGCCAACATTCCTATTGTGATTAGCCAAAGAAATATACTTTTGGGCTGGGTGACTATATCGGTTTTATTGTCTTGTGCCATTTTAAATCGTTTTTAGTCTTTAATTATTCGAAAATATATACGTCTTCGTTTTCTTTGTTCATGTGATGTTGTTCACGCACCACACGTTCCATTTCTTGAGTATTTTTGTTGAGCTGTTCGTTTAGCTTATAATACTTGATTGTTGTATCTTCATACATTTTTATCTCTTGCTTTAAGCTGTCGATAGTTTGGTCCAACTCAAAACTTTTGGCGATTGAATATTCGTTAAAGAATAGTACAAATGCCAAATATCCCAAGATTAATACCAACGGAAGTTTTATATATCGTTTTAACCAACTGGTATTTTGCTTATTTTGTTGTTCTTGCTGTTCTTGTTGCTCTTGCAATTCTTGATCTTTTTCCATAGCCACAAAGATAGTGCAAAACAATCAATTTTTGAAAATAAACGGTGCTTATTTATAATCTTTTAAAAAATAAGCGTTTTGAGCATTTGCAATATTTGCTCACAAGTGTTATATTTGTGGGTTAATTTAAAATTATTGATTATGCCGGGTCTTTTATGAAGGCGGTGTGTAGCCACTTGGCATTTTTAATATCTTATATCAAAATAAGGCTTCTTAATGGAGCTTGAGGATTTGTAAACAAAAACAAATTTTATGGAATCTACTCGACAAGCTAAAATAGCAAGATTATTACAAAAGGAATTAAGTGAAATTTTTCGTCGTCAAACGGCTAAAACTCATGGCGTGATTATCTCGGTGAGTACAGTGAGAGTGTCGCCCGATTTGAGCATCGCTCGCGCATATCTTTCAATATTTCCCTCTGACAAAGCTCAGGCGTTGATTGAAAGTATAAATAATAGTGCGCGCGAAATTCGTTATGAATTAGCCAAAGTGGTACGTTACCAACTTCGTAAAACACCTGAGCTATCGTTCTATATCGATGACTCTCTTGACTATATCGAGAATATAGAAAATTTGCTCAAAGATAAATAGATAGAATATGTTTTCGTTGAAAATCGCACTAAGGTATTTATTTTCTAAGAAAACCCATAATGCGGTTAATATTATATCTCTGATATCGGTGATAGGGGTTGCAGTTGCTACTATGGCAATTGTGTGTGTGCTATCGGTATTCAATGGCTTTGAAGATGTGGCGGCCAAGTCTTTATCGCGCCTCGACCCGGAATTGAAGGTTCTTCCTGTAAAGGGAAAAGTTATTGCCAATGCCGATTCGTTGGCTCAAGAAATTTCTAAGATTGAAGGGGTGAAAATTGCTTTGCCCGAGATAGAGGAGCAGGCTTTTGCTATTTTCCGACAGAAACAGATGCCTGTGGTGATTAAAGGTGTTGACTCTCTTTGTCAGCAACTTGTGAATATCGACTCTACGATAATTGATGGGCAGTTTTTATTGCGTGACTCTATAGCGTGCTATGCTTCGCTTAGTCCCGGTGTGGCTATAAAGTTGGAGGCACGTCCTCAAGGGTGGAACTATATAGGCATATATGTGCCCACTCGCACCGGTCGCATCAATCCGTCAAACCCCATGACTGCTTTTTGTGCCGATTCGTTGTTGGTGTCGTCGGTGTTTCAGGTTAATCAACCTGAGTATGATAACGACCGCATAATAATGCCTATTGAGAATGCTCGTATGCTTCTTGAGTATACCACCGAGGCGCATTCGGTGGGCATTGCTGTTGCCGATAATGCAACTATCGATGCTGTAGCACAAGCGATATCTCAAAAAATAGGTAGTGAATATGTGGTGAAAGATCGCTATGCTCAGCAAGAAAGATCGTTTAAGATGATTTCAATTGAGAAATGGGTCACATTTCTTATGCTTGCATTTATCCTCATAATAGCATCGTTTAATATCATATCGACATTGTCGATGCTTGTGATAGAAAAAGATGATAATATTGTCACATTTAATGCCATGGGAGCAACTCGTAAGATGATTACACGCATCTTTATGCTCGAAGGATGGCTTATCTCGATGTTTGGAGGCGTTATAGGCATAATCATTGGGGTGTTGCTGTGCTTGGCTCAACAATGGGGCAAATTTATAAAACTAGGGGGCGACCCGTCGGCATTGACCATCGACGCTTATCCGGTGAGGGTGGTGGCGACTGATTTGCTCATTGTTTTTGCTTTGGTGTTGATAGTGGGCTTTATCACTTCGCAAGTCACATCTTTGTTTACGCGCCGTAGGCTAAATCGATAGATTTATGGAAAAGAAAACGATATGGGATTTGAACCGTGTAACGGTTGAGGAATATAAATTGAGTGTGGAAAAGTATCCCTTTGTTGTAGTACTTGACAATATAAGGAGTCTCAACAATGTGGGGTCGGTATTCCGCACTTCCGATGCTTTTCTTGTTTCGAAATTGATGCTATGTGGTATAACCGCAACACCTCCCAATAATGAGATTCATAAGACCGCCCTAGGTGCCGAAGACTCGGTTGAATGGCAATATTTTGAATCGACAATAGAATGTGTGAAAACTCTCAAATCACAGGGTTATAAGATTTGTTGTCTTGAGCAGGTGAAAAATAGTGTCGCATTGCAAGACTTTGAGGTGGAAAAGGATGAACGATATGCGATTATCCTTGGAAATGAAGTGAATGGAGTGGGCCAAGAGGTTGTAGATATTTGCGATGTATGTATCGAAATTCCTCAATGCGGGACGAAACATTCGCTAAATGTATCGGTATCGGGAGGAATTGCTATATGGCATTTCTTTAAGGCGTTGTTGTAATGTCGAAGAAAATCAAGAAATATTTAGTAATTACCGGAGTGATATTCGGCATTGGTGTTATTGTTCTCCTTATTAATGCGTGGAGCCTTATAGGCTCTAATCCTGAAAAAATGTGGTTGCATAGGTGTAACTCTCTTGAAAAATTGGAGGAGATGCAACATGGTTATGATAATTTTGAGGTAGATGTGGTGTGGCGTGATTCGATTTTTGATGTGACGCACGAAGTTGATGTGACATTCAATCAACGATTAGAACCATTTTTGTCGCAATTGAAACATAATAAAAATAAAATGTGGATTGATGTGAAAAATCTCAATGCTACCAATTGGGCCAATGCTACCCAACGTCTTGATTTCCTCCTAGAAAAATATGATATAGATAAGAGTCGTTTTATTATAGAGAGCTCTTCGGTTGATGCGTTGCATCACCTTAACAAAAACGGATACTATACATCATATTATATCGACTTCCCAAACCCTGATGACTTGGACGATAATCAGGTTGAAGATGTTGTCGATTCAATAGAAAATGTTGTTGAAGATGGCTGTTGTGATGCCATCTCGTTCCCATATTGGTGGTATGATGAACTGGAGGATGAATTTGACGACAATTCAATAGATATGCTCACATGGTGTCATCGCACCACTCAGTTTGAGTTTTTTCTCACTCCGTGGTGCTATGAAATGCTCAATGATCCACAAGTCAAGGTAATCCTTGTAAAAGACAAGGGGTCTTATCATCGTTAATGAGCGAAGATGACGGCTACTATTTTGTAACTGAAATCTCTGTTTGAGTTGCGATTTTTCCTAACTGAGCTTTAAGTGTGAAATAACCCTCATTTGATGGTTTTAACGTGGTGCCTTTGCCGCTAATTTTGCCACATTTCTTGTCGCACGATAGTTTTACACCTTGCACATTTGTGTCAATTAAGATGCCATATTTGTTGTAACCATAAATCATAGGGGTGTATTGCTCGCCAATCTTGATAGAGGGACGATATTGTGCAAATTCTATCGATGCAATCTCGTTGTCGACAGGCACATTGGCAACCGCATATAACCCATTGGCCACGGTGCGTTCTTTGCCATCGCTAGGCACATTGCATATACCTAAGTTCTTAACATACAACTCGCTCGAACCACCACCATCGAGGTTTATTGCATCGTCGCATCCCACTTGACGCATAATGTCGGCAAGCACTTTTGAAGTGCAGCCGTCCGACACTTCTGACCGTCCATCAACAATGAGAATTATCAATTTAGTAAAGTCGGTATTGTTGCCAACAGCGGTGCGTGGATGTAAGCCATTGAGGTGTTTCAATATATCAACCGGGTCGGTAGTGACGCCGTCGCGCAATATCACCGGGTAGCCGCTTACCACTTCCGAAGGAGTGATTTGACAACCATTGGGCAAACTGATAGAGGTTGAGACCTCAATCACGTCACCCTCCCTTATTTGATTGATTAAGAATCGTTGGCTCCCACTTCCCGATATTACATATCCGTCAGAGGGGATTTGTAGGCATCCTCCCGAGGTGGGATTTGAGGCAACTTGCATTTTTACGCTTTTGCCTATGGCAATCTCTTCCAACGGACACACCACAACCTCCAATGCGTTCTTGTTGCTATCGGTTTGTTCGCCATAAAGCGGAGTATATAGGTTTATATCATTAACATTCTCTTCAACATTCACCCCCGACACATTCATCACATTATTGCCGGCAGTGATGGTGCAATTAATCTTCATCTCGTCCATAATAGGGATGCGACAATCTCCCCACGCCCATTGTGTGCGACCATTATTGTCGACATAAACGAGTTTGCCGTCCGACACCTGCGAGCCAATCGAATTGCCCCGACGCATATTGAAGAAATCGGCATTTACCCCAAGAAAATATTGGGAAGAGTCAGTGTCGTTATCGATAGCCATGCCCGACACTTCCTGGCGGGCAAAGATTGTATTCTTCGCCTTCAACACCTTCATATCAATAAGAGGATTGGTCAAATCGGTAACGGTATAAAAAATATTCAGGTTTTGCGCACCTGTGAGACGAAGCGATGTCAACGTAGTCCCCGGCCCCACCTTCACATGATTTACAGTATCGACCATATACTTTCCTCCTTGCAATGTCCATTCAGTAGCAGCATTCGATACCACCACACTCGCAACAAATAGCGCAATCAAAATCAATCGTTTCATAATCTTCTCAGGGTTAGTTTTCAATCAATAATCACAAAGATAGTGATTATATCTAAATAATCATCTGTTTTCATTTCACTTATATATAAAAACGAGCTATAGAGTTAAACTTCATTTAAATCCATATTTGTTTTGATAAAATGAATCACACACATTGAATCACAACATTTATTTATTAACTTTGTAGTTGAAATAATTATAAACGTAAAACTGCGAATAAAAAAAGAGAGTAAAATTATAACATATAATTAATAACAATTTTTGAGCTTTTGGGCTCTTATTCTCACATCTGAAAACCGCCAATTTTTTAAGCACGAGAATAAGCATCTCCCGATAGTTCATACCCCTATGGGTGTGAATTATTTGTATGCTTATCGGTGCGACGGCGCTTGGCGGTGCCTCAGATGTAGATAGCTACAAATAATTCCGCCTTTTTCATTGTAGCTACGATACTCACTACAACAACGGCGTCATATATATTGGAAGATATGTGATTCCGATTTCTTTTTAATCATTATGATGCATTACGATAGGGTTGTGTGATTTTCTTGACGTTTATAATCTTCTAAATTATTGTATTGTTTAACCTCCGCTTGCTGTAATTCGGCACCTAATGCTCGAATTTCATTCATAATTAATTCTTCTCTTTCTTTACTCGGTTTTTTTGTGCCATTGATATAGCAAGCAAATAAACTTTGATGTATTCCCAAACGACGAGCTATTGCCGACGCATTAATTTCGGGGTGTGACAGGAAAAATCTTGATATGCCTATCGGCTCAGGGTTATCATATTCAAAACTTTCAAAAGACACATCTTCATCAAGTTCTTCCCAATGAATTCCCATTTGTTCTATTCGATAATTTTCTCTTTGTTCGGCAGTTGCATTAAGTAGTCGTTTATAATACAACAAGGATTGAAACAAAGTGCGCCCATCGTCAGTTTCGCCATAAATGCGATTATCTGCAAACCAAATCTTTGTAATAATCATTATGCAGGAGTGCCTATTTGATATAAAAACTCAGGAGCTAAATCAGCACCGTTAGCCCATTCAATAGTAACCCTTGTTAAACCATATTGAATAAATTTAGAAGGGTCTAATAATTCTCCAAAAACTTCACCGGTGAGATAATCCTGCAAATTAAAATTCTTAACCTCACCATTATTAAAAGCTACACGCAAAGTGTAGTCTTTTACATAATCTACATCTACAACCTTCAACATAATCTATTATTTTAATGGTTCTATTTTGTATAAAGGTTCGTCCTTTTGTGCCTTTTCCTACAACACGAGAATTGTTTTATCTTTTAAAATCACGTTTTTGCGATTATTGAGGTAAAATTACTATAATTTATTAATAAATCCCCAATTTTTTTCAACCATTTATATCTTCGTGTCAACTTTTTTGGTGGCAATATTTATTTCAAATAGTTTTTATATTGTGTCGAGGGAGTGGATTGTGGAGAGGATGTCGACGGCGGTTTCTACTGTGGTGATGTTGTCGATGTAGATGCTGCGACGGTTGTTGTTTTCGCGTATATGACAGCGTCGTGCGTTGTGTTGCATGAAGTTGAGTATTTTACCAAACATGGGTGATTGGTAGTAGGCACGGTTGTTGTCGTCGACGAAGTAAAGATACATTCGTTCTTGTTTGAGTGCGACTTTTTCGATGCCAAGTTGTCGGGCAAGACGGCGAAGTCGGGGCACCCGTAATAGCTCGGCTGTTACGGGTGGGATTTTGCCGAACCGGTCGTTAAGTCGAGATTTGAATGCTTGAAGGTCGGTTTCGCGTTCAATTCCGTCGAGTTCTTTATATAGGATTATGCGTTCGCTTTCTTGTGGCACGTAGGTGGCCGGCAGAAGGAGTTCCATGTCGCTTTCTATCACGCAGTCGGCTACAAATTCTTTTTCTTGCTCCTCATCATCGGGGAGTATATCGGAGAACTCCTCGGTGCGGAGTTCGATTACAGCTTCTTTGAGTATTTTTTGATATGTCTCATAGCCGAGGTCGGCGATAAATCCGCTCTGTTCGGCCCCAAGGAGGTTTCCTGCACCGCGGATGTCGAGGTCTTGCATTGCGATGTGTATGCCACTACCCAGGTCGGAGAAACTTTCGATTGCTTGCAGGCGACGTCGTGACACCGGAGAAAGAGGGATGTGAGGAGGCACAAGGAGGTAGCAGAAGGCTTTGCGGTTGCTACGGCCTACGCGTCCTCGCAGTTGGTGAAGTTCACTTAAACCGAAGTTTTGAGCGTTGTTGATAATGATTGTGTTCACGTTGGGCATGTCAATCCCCGATTCGATAATGGTTGTGGCCAGCAGCACGTCGTAGTCGTGGTTGGCAAAGTCGATTATGACTTTTTCGAGTTTGTCGGGGGGCATTTGTCCGTGTCCCACAATAGTTCGGGCATCGGGAACAAGGCGGCGCACCATCGCTTCGAGGTCGTATAGCCCTTCGATGCGGTGGTTGACGATGAATACTTGTCCGTTGCGCGACATCTCAAAATTTATAGCTTCGAGTAGTATATCGTCGTTAAGAGCATTGACCGAGGTCAATATGGGGAATCTGTTGGCAGGAGGGGTGGTTATCGCTGATAAGTCGCGTGCACCCATGAGAGAAAATTGGAGTGTGCGTGGAATGGGAGTGGCGCTCATTGTGAGGGTATCGACATTCACTTTCATCTGTTTAAGTTTCTCTTTTACTGCGACACCGAATTTTTGTTCTTCATCGACAACGAGAAGCCCAAGGTCTTTGAATTTTATGTCTTTGCCAATGAGTTTGTGTGTGCCTATGAGTATGTCGATTTTGCCTTCGGCTAAGTCGGCAATGATTTGTTTCACTTGCTTAGGGGGGCGGGCACGTGATATGTAGTCGACTCTCACAGGAAAATCTTTGAGACGGTCTTTGAATGTATTATAGTGCTGATATGCGAGTACGGTAGTGGGTACTAACACTGCAGTTTGTTTATTGTCGGTAGCCGCCTTGAATGCGGCGCGAATAGCTATCTCGGTTTTGCCAAATCCCACATCTCCACATATGAGGCGGTCCATGGGTCGAGGGCTCTCCATGTCGGCTTTTACGGCGGCAGTGGTAGTTAGTTGGTCGGGGGTGTCTTCGTATATAAACGAGGCTTCAAGCTCTTGTTGCAAATAACCGTCGGGAGAGAAGCTAAATCCAGTTTCGTTTTTGCGAGCGGCATATAGCTTAATGAGGTCGCGGGCAATATCTTTGAGTTTTGATTTGGTGCGTTCCTTGATGCGGTTCCATGCACCGGTGCCTAGTTTGTTTATTTTTGGGGGTATGCCTTCTTTGCCACGATATTTCGATAGTTTATGGAGCGCATGAATCGAAACGAAGATTATGTCATCGTTTTGATAAGTGAGTTTTATCATTTCTTGAGTTTTGCCGTTTACGTTGGTGCGTAACAATCCGGCAAATCGTCCCACACCATGGTCGACGTGGACAATGAAATCACCCACTTCGATTGACGATAGCTCTTTTAACGATAAGGCAAGTTTGCCTGAGCGGGCACGGTCGCTTTTAAGGGTGTATTTGTGGAAACGGTCAAAAATCTGGTGGTCGGTAAAGAAGCAATTCTTTGTTGAGTGGTCAACAAACCCTTCGTGTAGGGTGAAGTTGACAGGGATGAATGATATGTTGTCGCCTCGGTCTTGGAAAATTACCTTAAGACGTTCGATTTGCTTTGAACTGTCGCTGAGGATATAGAGAGTGTATCCATCGTTGAGCAAATGGGTGAAGTCTTCACTTATGAGGTCGAAGTTTTTGTGATAAATGCCTTGTGGCGAGCAGCTAAAGTCGATAGAGGCTTTGTTGCCGGGAGAAGGGTTGGCGGCTGCCGAAAAATGAAGTTGGCGAAACTTGGCGAAATTCTTTTCAAATTCGTCGGCGTCGACAACTTGGTTCATCGCATTTTTGTCACCCTCGTTGGCGATAAGAGAGTTTTCGGAGAAAGCGTCGCCGGCAATCTCACGGATGCGGCTCAAAGTATATGAGGCGTCGCGCACAGCGATGAGTGTGTCATCGTCTATGAAATTAAGAATAGAATCACCATGAGCTTGTTGCGCCACGTTTGATGTGATAGCGATATTTTCAAGGCGTTGTTCCGATAGCTGTGTTTCGATATTGAAAGTGCGCATTGAGTCTATTTCATCGCCAAAGAAGTCAATGCGATAGGGAAGTTCGTTGGAGTACCCAAAAATGTCGAGGATAGACCCGCGAAGAGCAAAATGCCCTGGTTCATACACGTAGTCGACTTCGGTGAAGCCGTTGTCGCGCAACCATTTAATAGCATCAATAGGGTCGATAGTGGCACCTTTTTTTAGCTGTAGGGTGTGACGTTCGATGGTCTCTTTTGATGCAACTCGTTCGGCAATAGCATCGGGATATGTTATGACATATCTCAATTGCGGGTCGTTGTGCCAATGATTGAGAACTTCGGTGCGTAGAATTTGGGAAGGAGGATCGATTTGTCCGTATTTTATGTGCCGTTTGTAAGCCGAGGGGAACATCAATACGGCGTCTTCGCCCAAAATGCGCGAAAGGTCGTGGTATATATATCCTGCATCGTCGAGACTGTCGCCAATGATGAGGGTAGGAGATTGTCGTTGTGGCATTCCTGCAAAAAACAATGCCGGAGCCGACCCTGCCAATGAGAATATTGAAGTGTTTAATAAATCACCGCCAAGCAATTTTTCAATTGCCCGGCGACGTTGTGAGGTTATGAATTTATCGCAAAGATTGTTGCTTGATGTCATTTTTTGTTGTTCTGAGGCTTGAGAATAGATTTGTAACGTTGAGGGTCGTGAAGAATCTTAACAGCCTCAATTATATCATCGTCTGATTTTATATTTACTCCGATTATGCCACGACTAAAATAATATCTTTCGGCAATTTCAATGGCAAGGAGCTCTTCGATCTCTTTGCGGTTGTTGTCAATGTCTTTATAAATATCGTGTTTCAATAATTCTTTCAATGCATCGATGTGAGACTTGATACTATCGGTCATGTAACCTTCTTCTTCGGCTATTTTAGCGAGAGACGTAAGCATTTCTTCACATTTCTTGTCATATTTAATTTTATCGACATTTATGAAATTTTTAAAGTCATTGAAAATAGAGTCGGTTATGACAAAATCTTCGGCAGCAACAATCGAAGGGTGTGTAGCAGCGAAGTAATTGGCATAATCAAAAAAATGATGACCATAATAGAGTGCAATTGCGATTTTGCTGTTGTCTTTTATTTCTACAGTAACATCGGGAGTGTGCCTCTTCCGTCACGCACCTCGCGCCCATTTTTTGTTTTATATACCGATGTTAAACTATCGGCTACTATCGTAACTTTCCCATCGGGGCTTTTGTGAAAATAATCCAGAGCTTGTATTAGTCGTCCGCTAGGGAGGTAGTATTTGGCAGTAGTAACTTTTAAGTAGGTGTCGTTGGCTGTTTTGAAACTGCTTTGCACCAAACCTTTTCCAAAAGAACGTTGACCTACAATTATCCCTCGATCATAGTCTTGAATAGTGCCCGAAAAAACTTCAGAAGCTGACGCGGAACTATTGTTGATTAATATAGCAAGAGGAATTTCAGTATCCACCGGTTTCTTCTGAGTCTTGTATTCATTTAGTACTATATCACCTTTGCCTTTTGATTGCATCACTAAGGTGTTTTTAGGCATGAATAGACTGATTAAGTCGACACAGCTATTTACCTGTCCCCCGGGATTGCTACGTAAATCGATGATTATTGATTTTACGTTAGGGTTGTTTTTGAATTCGAGCAGGTGTTTTTTGACTAGATTATATGAATCCTCTTTAAATTCATCTAGCTTGATGTATCCTATGTCACCATAGATGACTCCGTGGTAGGGGACAATGATGGGGTCAATGGTTCCTCGAGTGATGTTTAAAGTGAGGATAGAGTCGGTGGTATAGGGGCGTTTTATGGTTAGAGATACATTTGTGCCTGCTTCTCCACGTATTTTATTGGAAATATCATCAAGATTGACATTGCCAACCGAATCATTGTCGATGGCAATTATTTGGTCACCCGGTTTTAATCCGGCTTTGTGAGCAGGGTATCCTTCCATTATACCGCTACAATATAAATTACTATCGCGAACCATATGAGTACACCCAACACCTCCATATTTGCCCGTATTAAATTGACGGTAATCTTCTGGGTTTTTGAATAAAGTTGTATAAGGATCTAATTCCTTGAGCATAGCATTGATAGCAGTATTGATTGATTTCTCAGCATCAATAGTGTCGGCATAATTTATGTAGAGGGTTTTAAAAACGTCGTTAAACAACTTAAGGTTTTGAGAGAAACCTGTATAAGATTCCTCTGAAAAGGCAACCATATTGCAAGTCAAAGTGATACAAATGGTACAGCATAATTTGATAAAAAGTTTGTTCATTGTGCGTGGAAGAGCTATACTAAAAATAATTTTATAAAAACAGCTACTAAGTTACGCAATATTATTGCAATATTGCACATAAAAAGGTGAAAAAGGATTAATTTTGGCTTTTTAAGTAAGATTTTTGCTAAAAGAGTTGCATAATTCAAAATTTGGGGTTAATTTTGCAACGCAATTTTGAAAGGGTTGCATTTCTGCTTCAGTAGCTCAGTTGGTTAGAGCACCTGACTGTTAATCAGGGGGTCGTTGGTTCAAGCCCATCCTGAAGCGCAAAAGTTTAGTTGGTTAATTCTGCTTCAGTAGCTCAGTTGGTTAGAGCACCTGACTGTTAATCAGGGGGTCGTTGGTTCAAGCCCATCCTGAAGCGCAAAAAGAGATTGCAACAATTTGCAATCTCTTTTTGTGTTTTATAGTATAAAAAAAGCGCCAATGTGAAGAGTTATTGGCGCATTGTTATAAATCGTGTTTGTAATATACTATTTCAATAAAGAATCGAGCAAAGTAACTAGATCGGCATATTCTCTATAACCGGTCTCTACTGTGTAGATTTTACCGTTCTTATAGATTACAAGAGTTGGGATTGATGAAATGCCAAGGTAGTTTGACCATTCTTGGTTTTTGTCAACATCAACACAATAGAAGTCGATGCGACCTTCGTAAGTTTGGGCAGCTCTTTCGAGATTTGGTTTCATAGCATTGCAAGGACCACACCATGTAGCATAAAAATCGACAACAATGGGGGTGTCACTTTTAGGAAGTATTTTTTTAGTGAAAGTATTTTGGTCAGTTTCTTTCACTATTTGAGCTTCGCAAACAAAAGAGAACGCGAAAATCAAGCTCATAATCAAAAGGATTTTTTTCATAATGTGCAAATTATTAGGTTGATAAAATTGTATTTGAATAACGCAAAGGTACTATTTAAAGTTGTTATATCCTAAAAATTTGTCGATTTTTTTTAACGGGCCAACTCTAAAAGCAAATACGAAAAACAATCATAACAGAGTGAAATATTTAATTGGAGCTATAAAGTTAGGCAGATTAGTAAAATTTATCAATCGACTTGATGACATATCACAAAGCTGAGCACTATATAAGAACTCAGCTTTGTGTAATATGTATTACAACTTAAAATCTTAAAACTGTAAGGGCATTATTATTTCGGATAACTATCATTAAGGTTGTTTTGATTGATATTTTGTAATAGTATCTCTTTAACAGATGTTGAATGACCTTTAGTGTAAGAACTACAAAGTTTCCATATGCCCATTGGTAATCCTAATAATAACCAAAAAAAGTTGCCGGTAATGATGTTGTAAGTGAAGTATCTTATGCCAATCACTTTTCTCATGCAATGAGGACAACATACCTCTCGCCTAAATTCATATGATATGTATACTCCTAAGAATAGTAGCAAATGAGGATAAGAATAACATTTAAGAGAGTCGGTTTTGCGTCCACATTTTGGACATTCTAATGGTACATTGTTTAAATTGTAGTTCATGGTTGTTAAGTTTAAGTTTGTTTAAGTTGATAATAATGTTCTAATCGGAGTTACTAGTCTTCTTCGTTAGAGTTATCGCCATCTAAATAAGAAAAGAGTGCACCTAACACACCTGCGATAACCGGAGAGAATGAAAATCCAGTAATGTCAATATCAAAGATATAAAATAAACCAAGATCTACGACTGCAAAAGCATAACAAAGGAAACTGAGAATTTTAAGCATAATAGTAAATTTTTAGGTGAATAATATAGATTTAATGTTTAGTTTATTTAATTTTTGTTTGTGTTCAAAGGTAGAATTGATTCTACTTTTTTACAAATATTTTGTAATATTATGTGATATTATATTCGTTTTTTGTGATGAAATGAAAGTTAGTGCTGATAAAATGAGAGCGGTGAGACTCCTGATTAGCTCACCGCTCTTATGTTTTTGGGGTATATACCTATTAATAATATGTGATTGTACGGGTCTCGAGACTAGTTTCAGTGCCATATGAATCTTTAGAAGTTATAACTCGTTTGGTCCAGTTCCCATATTGATCAAAAGATTTGTATGTATATGTGGCAACATAGTTATATGGTTCTCCTTCAATAGCTCCGGAATAAGTGTTTTTAGTTACGTGTCCTTTGGAGTTATAAGAATATCTTGATGTGCCTCCTCCATCAATGCCTTGTCCGGTCTCTGATAGGACTTTCCCGTCAGATGAGGTCGTAAATTCCTCATTCATCCAAGAGGCAAGATCACTGTCGTAGTAGCCTACTGAACTTATAATCCCATTTTTTCGTTTTATTTTTATTCCGTTTGGAGTATTTAATTGTCCATTAGAAGAGAAACTATATGATTTTTTAAATCCTACTTTGGATTCGTAATAGTTACATGAAACGCTTTTTACCGGGCCTTTTAATTCGAAAAATGTTAGGTCGGGCGAAGAGAATGATGCGTCGGTGGTAGATGTTTCGGTGGTAGATGCAGCATCTGCTGAAGATGTCGTAGGAGTGTTTGTAGAAGTTGTGTCTACTCCGATGATTTCGACTAGTTCAATTTCGAAGATGAGCATTTCGTTAGGTCCGATGCCAACTGATGGGACTCCATCAATGCCATATGCAAGATTTCCAGGGAGGTATAAAGTCGCTTTGCCGCCTTTCCCGAGTAACTTAAGCCCTTCAGCAAAACCGGGAATTACTCCCGATATAGGAAATTGTCGAACTTCGCCCTTAGAATCGTCAAATACGGTACCATCAATAAGACTTCCTTTATATTTAACTTTTACAATATCTTCGTTAGTGGCTTTAGTACCTTCTCCTTCAGTAAGTATTTTGTAAGATAGACCGGTAGAAGATGTTTTAATATTGGGATCTTCTTTCTTTTTCTTTGCAACAAATTCCTCTCCCTTTTTGATGTTTTGAGTAGCCTCAGAAGAGGTTACATTATTGTCAGGAGTTTTCAATGTAGAGTCGGCCGAGGGTTGAGAAAGTTGAATCGTATCATTATTATTACATTTATTCATAAAGAATATTGTCAAAATGATAGTAACGGCAATAATCACAACAAGCCAAATCAAGTCTTTAGCTCTGCTATTTTTGTTTTGAGGAGGTTGTGACATAGTATGTCTTTGTGTTGCATAAGGGTCATTTTGACGTCCATTTCCTTGAACACTTGTTTTTCTTGATTGATTCATAATATTGCGAGTTATAAGTTTAAAAAGATATATCTATCGATAGTTGCCATGTTTCCAATAAGGCTTCCCTAAGCCATTAATGCAATTTTTGGCAAATATAAACATTTGATGCTAGTCAAAAACGTTATTTTAAGTTTTTTGTGATGAAATGGGTATTAAAAGTGATAAAATAATGAATTTCTATAAATTAAAAATAGAAAGATGCTTCTTTGTAAAATAATATCTAATTAAAAACAATAATTGCAATTATTCAGAGTCAATTGTGTCGGAATTTGTTTGTCCGTTAATAGATACCAATTCAATTTCGCAAATAATCAATTCATTTGGTTTTACTCCAAAATATAGGCCTAATGGTCAAATTTCAGGATGAATTCTTTGTAAGATGTTGAAAATGACTAACTTTGGGTATTTGAAAATTTATGAATAAAAAATTTGCTTTTTCTGTGGCTCAAAACAAGTCGTAAAAAACGGCAAGAAAGGAGT
>JAZNGZ010000036.1:0-47489 GCA_045576735.1 Muribaculaceae bacterium | reverse complement strand
GGCAACCGTTCTATTTCATTACTTTGCGTTTCTTTGCTAGATTGCCATTGTTACTATTTCCGAGGTTTTCTGTTTAATGCGTTATGGCTCAGTTCAAAACGCAGAAATTCACCTTTTTTGCTCCGAGAACCGTAATTTTTTGAAAAAATTACGCAACCACATTACATCATTCCATTGGTCAAACAGACGAAACAATTCATTATCTGTTGCTCCATCATATCTGACTGCCCAAAGGCGACCATCACCGGTTATATCGTCAAAAGTCATATCTTTCTTATTTTGGTACAAAGATAAAACAAAAAATCGATATATACAACCTATAGGTTGTATTATTTCAGAACCAATAGCCTTTATTTTCTTTTTTGTTTACAAATACAGGTGGCGAAAATAGTTTTGCCGTGTCGGAATTATGCCACTAAGTAAACCCGTCGAGGTTGTCGCCGAGATGTAGTTATCGCTCTTCAACATTTATATAATTGATGTGTCAACTAAATAAGAATGCATCATAATGCCAATTAGATAATAAATGTAATCGCTACATTTGTGAAAAATTACGCTACATTTATGCCATTGCTTTATAGCAACTGCTAGATTTAATAATGACAATATTGTACTAACTTAAATACATATCAAAATGAAAAAATTTCTATTCCTAACGCTAATCCTTATTTCATCGGCAATTATCGTTTCTTGTAGCAGCGACGATGAACCAAAAGCAAAATTCAGAGACATTACTCTTAATTGTGGTCAATCATATACCATAGCCGATGCTGATGCTGAATGGACTACATCTAATGAATACATCGTTTCGGTTTCAAAAAACGTCATTACCGCCGAACGTGTTGGCGAAGCCCTTATTTCAAGTTCAAAAGGAGAATTTAAAGTAACAGTAAATGGCGTCGTTCCTGAGGCATATTTCATTCCATACACTAATTGGGGCGCAACACAAAGCACAGTCAAGAATTTCATGAAAGAATATACTATTTTTGCTGAAGAACCTAAGGCATTAGGCTATTCCGTAGGGGCTTATTCATATGTTCTCTATTCATTCAACGAAGACCGCCTAAATACAGCCATTACAATAATCGATGGCAATTATGTCGATGATAATACTATTTTTGATTTTATGTATGAAAGATATATCCTTTTTGACATTAACCAAGATATAAATACTTACTATTTCTTAACGACCGACCAAAAAACTTTAATAGTATTTTCATCAAATAAAATCGAATCGGGAGTTGTTTACATGATTGCATATATGCCTTATAACAAATGCCGTTCTTTAAATGACATCAAAAATCAATTTGATTTTGCAATACCAAAGATGGCAGCAAGTCAATTTATTGAAATTCCCTTTAAATAACGCAATTAACTCGCTAAAGAGTAACAATCATATAATCAAAAATATTCTCCTACTGTAACCATAATCTCAACAAATTAGTGTATCTTTGTAGAAACATCTAATTAATCGACAATGACTTTTACCGAACAAAATATTAAAGGTGTGTGGATAATAGAGCCGGTGCGACATGGTGATGCACGTGGCTACTTTATGGAAAGTTTCAAAAAGGCTGAATTTCAAGCCCATGTGGGCGAAGTGGAGTTTGTGCAAGACAATGAATCGGTATCAACTCGTGGTGTGTTGCGTGGTTTACATTTTCAACGCAACGAATGGGCTCAGGCCAAGTTGGTAAGAGTGTCGCGCGGTCGAGTGATAGATGTGATTGTAGATATTCGCAAAGACTCCCCCACCTTTGGGCAACACCTTGCCGTGGAGTTGAGCGAGGACAACTGCCGTCAACTTTTTGTGCCTCGCGGCATGGCTCACGGCTTTATCGTGTTGAGCGACATCGCACAATTTCAATACAAAGTCGACAATGTGTATGCTCCTCAAGCCGAAGCCACATTGCGATTTGACGACCCTGTTCTCGGCATCGAATGGCCACTTCCTGCCAATGAACTCAACCTCTCAGAAAAAGACTCCCATGGTCTATCGCTCAGTGAAATCGAGCCACAAGTAGTATAATATCCAATCAATATAATACAAAAAATAGTTGCTATAAAATTCTATAGCAACTATTTTTTATGTATAATAACACATTACTTGTTAAAGATATCGTAGAAATATTGGAGATGATAGCGAATTGAGTTTTTCCAATATGCATGAGAGTGTTTACCGAGACGTTCGCTATAATCGTGAGCTACATTATATTTCAACATTTCTTCATGGAGTTCGCGATTCACACCGATGAAGAAGTCATCAACACCACAATCAAATGTGATATTTAATTGACCCGGTTTAAGATTTTTCACGAGTGTGATTACAGTGTGATCTTCCCAACGTTGTGGATATTGAGTTTGAGCTCCCAATCGTTGAGCAATTTTCCACGATTTAGCCCATTTAGCTTTGTTGATATTCACACCACCGCTCATGCTGCCTGCCGAGCCCCAAATATCGCTGTGGCGCATAGCTAAGAACAAGCTACCATGTCCGCCCATACTCAAGCCTGTAATTGCACGATGCTTTGCATCGGCGATAGTGCGATAATTTTCATCGATATATGGCACAAGCTCTTCAACAAAGAATGATTCCATTTTAAGACTTGGATCGGCGGGAGCGTCCCAATACCAACTGTCGCGTCCGTCGGGCAATACAAAAATCATATCATAATGTGAAGCAAGGCTATCCAATTTTGGTTCGGTAAGAGTGAGCCATGAAGTGTAATCACCATCATATCCATGAAGGATATATACAACCGGATACTCCTTATCTTCAGATGTGGCATATGATTCAGGTAATATCACATTCACATCCATTGGCGATGCTATATTTGTAGCAGGCACTTGAATGTGGTTTATCTGCTTAAACGATGATGCGGGACAAGCAGTATCGCCTTCACATAACCCATTATATGCACTAGCACCCAACACGATGCTAAGCACTAAGAAAATTGTCAAAACACTCTTTTTCATTGCTTATTTATTTTTATTAACTATTGAGTAAACACATTATGAAAATACAACAATTGATAACGTATAGAATTTTTCCAATAAGGATACACGTGACGACCGGGGCGTTCGGTATAATCATGAGGAATATTGTATTTCAACAACTCCTGATGTAATTTTCTATTGGCATTTATAAAAAAGTCGTCAACTCCACAATCAACAATAATATTTAACTGATTGGGGTGCAAGCCCTTTACCAGGTTTATCACTGTGTGCGACTCCCACACTTCCCGATTTGTTTCACGGTCGCCTAATCGACGATACATATCCCAATACTTTGCCCATCGAGCATCGTCTAATATATCTACGCCTCCGCTCATGCTGCCGCCTGTGCCCCACACATCACTATGACGCATAGCTAGCCACAATCCACCATGACCACCCATGCTAAATCCGGTAATAGCCCTATGCTTTGCATCGGCCACAGTGCGATATTTTTTATCGATATATGGCACTAATTCCTCCACAAAAAATGTTTCCATTTTCATTGTCGAATCGATAGGAGCATCCCAATACCATGAGTTTCGACCATCGGGACACACCATAATCATATCATAGACCGACGCTAGGCTATCGAGTCGTGGCTCTATAAAACAAGGCCATGACGCCTCATTGCCCCCATGACCATTCAATAAATAAGCCACCGGATAGCGCTTATCCTTATTTGTAAAATACGACTCAGGCAATATCACCTTCACCGCCATGGGGGAAGCAATATTTACCGCCGGCACCTGAATGTCAACTATTTGATTAATCGCAACCTCGCGTCCATTTGGTGTTGATGTCACACTTTCGCGAGCACATGCCATTAAACAAAACACAAATGGCATTATTAGCGCTAATAAAAATTTTCTCATAACATCTTTTTAAGCATGTTCCTATCTTTATGCAAAAGTATATAAAATTTATGACTTTATCATCAAAAAATCATTAGAACATTATTTAGGAAACTTCTAAAAATACTTAGTGACGATTTATGAATTTTATTTGAGTAGATTTACCTCAGAAATTTCATCACACAAAACAAGCATTTCATCACATATTCAATCCTTATGTTTGACATCGGAACTCCTAAATTGTTATATTTGCATCAGAAATAACAAAAACCTTTATTGAACATGGTATACTTTATTATTCACAATGGTTCTCAATTAGGACCTATCGAAAAAAATCAATTGGTTAACTATGGTTTAACCTCACATTCGTATATATGGCATGAAGGACTCGAAAAGTGGATTAAAGCATCGGAAGACCCTAATCTAGCCGACTTACTTTCCACCACTCCACCCCCATTGCCAACAACTACAATCCCTATCGACTCAAACGACCCTATTTTTGAACACGTAGAAATCGAAACAGCACTCATAAAGTCTTTTTTCAACACCGTGCCGGGACTATTATGTATTAATCCCGAATCATTCACATTCAAGCCAAATGCTTTGGGGCATATATTGTCGTTAAAAAAAGTACCCGAACAGCACTTCAACATCCAAGACATTTGTGGATATAAGAAAAATAGGGCTGCCTACATAACCATTATCATGAACAATGGTTACAAACTAAAATTATCCATCTCATTAAAAGACTCTGAAAAAGACAATTTTATCAAACTATTGGAAGATCGACGCAAAGCCTACTTCATCTCTCGAAACCTTCCCATTCCCCCTTTAACTACATAACTTTCCCCTCTATATACTTCTTTTAATGGCTCACTTGAAAAAAGTGGGCTTTTTGTGCTTCATGAGCAAAAAGCATCTTTCATTTATTGCAATTTCACTGCAAAGTTACTACCTTTGTATCATTAAATAATTCTACTTAATGATTGAACGCATTGTAATTATCGACAATGTCGACCCTGTAATTTTTTATGGGGTCAACAATTGCAATATGCAACTGATACGCAACCTATTCCCTAAGTTGCGCATGGCTGCACGCGGCTCGATAATAAAAGTTATCGGCGACAACGATGAGACAGCCGATTTTGAAAAGAAAATCAAAGAGCTTGAAGTTTATTGCGCAAAATACAACAAACTCACCGAAGAGGTCATTCTCGAAGTCATTAAAGGGGGCACTCCTCAAGAATTGAAAAGCGATGGCGCTATTATCTTCGGTATTAACGGCAAACCCATTTCTCCTCGCTCGCCCAATCAGCAGTTACTTGTTGACACAGTGCTAAAAAACGACCTCACCTTTGCGCTAGGTCCTGCGGGAACAGGCAAGACCTACCTTGCCATAGCCTTAGCCGTGAGAGCTCTTAAAAATCGCGAAGTACGCAAGATTATTCTTTCTCGACCGGCTGTGGAAGCAGGCGAAAAGCTCGGGTTTCTTCCCGGCGACATGAAAGATAAAATTGACCCATATCTTCAACCACTCTACGATGCGCTCGAAGATATGATTCCCGCCGTGAAGTTGAAAGAATATATGGACACAAACGTGATTCAAATAGCCCCATTGGCGTTCATGCGTGGCCGCACCCTCAACGATGCCGTGATTGTGCTTGATGAGGCTCAAAACACCACAACACATCAAATCAAAATGTTCCTCACCCGATTGGGCATGAACGCAAAGATGATTATTACCGGTGATGCCACGCAAATCGACTTGCCACGCTCCACTGTGTCGGGACTCATGCATGCTCTGCGTGTGTTGAAAGGTATTCCGGGCATTGGAATGGTTGAATTTGGCAAAAAAGACATCGTGCGCCATCAATTAGTGCAACGCATCGTTGATGCCTATGAAAAATGGGACAAGAACAAAAAAGAGGGCAACAACCCCGAAAATAGCAACAAAAACGAAGAAACAAATCAATAAAACAAATATAATATGGCTACATTATCAAACACCGACTTTAATTTTCCCGGTCAAAAAAGCGTTTATCACGGCAAAGTGCGTGAAGTATATAATATCAACGACGACATTTTGGTAATGATTGCATCTGACCGCATTTCGGCTTTCGATGTTATCCTTCCCAAAGGAATTCCCTACAAAGGACAAGTTCTTAACCAAATCGCGGCTAAATTTCTCGACGCAACTGCCGACATAGTCCCCAACTGGAAACTTGCCACTCCCGACCCCATGGTTACCGTAGGGTTGAAATGCGAAGGATTTCGTGTTGAAATGATTATCCGCGGATACCTCACCGGTAGTGCTTGGCGCGAATATCAAGCCGGTTGCCGCGAACTTTGTGGAGTGAAACTACCCGATGGTATGCGCGAAAACGAACGCTTCCCCGAACCTATCATCACCCCAACAACTAAAGCCGATGAAGGTCACGACGAAAACATTTCTCGCGAAGAAATCCTTGCTCAAGGCATCGTGAGCAAA
The DNA here is from genome assembly GCA_045576735.1 of Muribaculaceae bacterium. Classification (GTDB taxonomy): domain Bacteria; phylum Bacteroidota; class Bacteroidia; order Bacteroidales; family Muribaculaceae; genus RGIG4079. The sequence goes on along the minus strand of JAZNGZ010000036.1, from coordinate 41,153 downwards.
GAAGACTATGAAGTGATGGAACAATACACTCGTGCGCTTTTTGCTCGTGGCACCGAAATGGCTGCCGAAAAAGGTCTTATCCTTGTTGATACTAAATATGAATTCGGCAAACGCGACGGCAAAGTGTATCTCATCGACGAAATCCACACCCCCGACTCATCTCGCTATTTCTATGCCGAAGGTTATCAAGAACGTTTCGAAAAAGGCGAACCACAAAAACAACTCTCTAAAGAATTTGTGCGTCAATGGCTCATCGAAAACAACTTTATGGGCAAACCCGGGCAAGTTGTTCCTGAAATGACCGATGAATACTGCGAAAGTGTTTCACAACGTTACATCGAACTTTATGAGCACATCACCGGCGAAAAATTCGTCAAAGATGAAGATCCTAATTTGAGCCAACGCATCGAAAAAAATGTGGTGGAATGTCTCAACAACCTCAAAAAATAGATTCTGACAACAAGTGGAAGTAAAAGCCGAAAAAATCAACCCTTACGACGACAATCGTGCCAAGACCGAGCAGGTAAAAGAAATGTTCGACTCGATTGCTCCCGCCTACGATTTCATGAATCGTGCCATGACTTTTGGCATCGATAAATTGTGGCGTGCTAAAGCCGTGAGAATGATTAAGGCTCATGCTCCTCATTCAATACTCGATGTGGCAACCGGCACGGGCGATTTGGCTATAAAACTCGCCCGTTGCCTCAGCCCCGACAATGTTACCGGGATAGACCTATCGGAAGGAATGATAGAAATTGGTCGACGCAAAATAACCGAAGCACATCTCGACCACATCATCTCCCTTACCACCGGCGACTGCTTGGCTCTGCCGTTTGACGACAATTCATTCGATTGTGTCACCGTGGCTTATGGAGTGCGCAACTTCGAACACCTCGACCAAGGATACCGACAAATGCATCGTGTGCTTAATGAAGGCGGAATGCTATGTGTAATCGAATTATCGACGCCAACATCACCTATCATCAAGCCACTTTACAATTTTTACACCCGATTTATCATCCCCTTTGTGGGCCGACTAATTTCTAAAGATGTGAGAGCCTATAGCTACTTGCCCGAGAGCATCGCGGCTGTACCTCAAGGCGATGACATGCTACAACTCATGCGCAATGCCGGATTTAAAAATTGCTCTTTTAAGAGTCTTACTTTTGGCACCTGCACGATTTACACTGCATTCAAATAAATATCCTTTTATTTCATAACCAAACAAATGAATAATATTACAAAAGCTTTAAGCATTTTATTTATAAGCCTATTCTATTTATCCTCATTGGCTCAAACACGGCACTTCCCAACAACTAAACCTATTGGGATTGAAGGAGTTTTGATATCAGAGAAAGGCGACACGTTAAAATTCAATTACACTCTCGACTCGGCAGCAATAGCACAACGCGACTCAGCTCTTATGCTCATCCCCAACGACTCAAACATTATCAAAAACCGACCGAAACGAATGCACGACTCGTCGCAACTCGACACAATGCTAAACTCGCTTAAAAACGGCAACTCTACAATCGATTCAATATGTATCGACAGCCTATCACTTGATTCATTATCACTCGACTCGGCATATAATGACTCCACCATAACCACAATCCCCTCTATCGAGAGCGACACTACTCACTATATGCTCCCCAACCCATTCATGAACACTGCTATCACCGACTCCGCCTCTTTGACTCAGTCGCAATATTCTTCATGGATTTCGCGTGAAGCAAATCTAAGCAACCAATATAGTCCGGTTAATAGCAACAGTTCTGACATTAATAAGACCAAATACAATATCGACGTTAAGCCCAAATTAATACTTAACACCAACAAAATCGACCCTAGCAAGTCACGGCTCTCGGTCAAAGAACAAAATGTCGATAGCATATCGGTTGTGGGCAACACAGAAATTAAACGTCGCAATTGGCTACACTCTTTTAACGGCTCTTTGCAATTCTCGCAAGCATATATTTCTCCCAACTGGTATCAAGGGGGTAACAACAACCTCAACATGTTGCTAAACACCGAGTTCAACATCAAACTAAACGAAAAATTCCACCCCAACCTATTGTTTGAAACAAGTGTCAAATATAAATTGGGGATGAACAGTGCTCCCGAAGACACCTTGCGTAACTATAGCATCAGCGAAGACTTATTCCAGCTAAATAGCAAATTTGGGGTTCGCGCTGCCAAACGTTGGTTCTATTCTGTTCAACTTCAATTTAAAACACAAATTTTCAACGGATACAAAAGCAACTCCAACGACCTAAAAGCGTCGTTCCTTTCTCCCGGCGAATTAAACGTGGGTCTCGGTATGACATATAACTATGCCAACAAAAAGAATACTTTCACATTCGATGCCTCTATCTCACCTCTGTCTTATAACCTCAAATCATGCATAAATTCACGCATGCATGAAACCGACTTCGGCATTACTGCCGGGAAAAAGACCGTAAGTGACATAGGTTCTAGTGGTGAAGGTAAACTCAAATGGCAAATCGCCCACAACATTTCTCTTTCATCTCGATTATTTGTGTTCACCGACTATAAATACTTCCAAGGCGATCTCGAAAACACCTTGTCGTTTGCCATCAATCGTTTTCTTTCAACACAAATAAACGTGAACATGCGCTACGACTCAAGTTCGCCTCGCATTGCCGACTCTAAGTGGCACAAATTCCAATTAAAAGAGATCCTCAGCTTCGGCTTCTCTTATAGTTTCAAAAACCTATAATCGACATTTAGAATGTCACGAATTATCACCTTGTTAATCATCTTCTTTGCGCCGGCAATAATGTCGGCTCAGGGCATTGATGATATACCCACCCAATCAAACGTAGAAGAAGGGTATGAACTCGACTCGGTAATTATGCGCATGAAACAAGCTCCACTACACAACATCGAAGGGGTGTGGCAATTTGTCGACAACGGAGCCACCATAGCCATTGAGCGTTTTGACCCGCAACAAATCGCCGGAAAACAAGAGAATACCTATCGCATGGTGATTATTGCATCACCCATGAAATCCATCGAGCAAGGAACTGTAATGGGCTATATTACATCTACCGCTAAACGCGACATTTTCGAAGCTCGAATATACACATCGGGAGGACTTGACGGATTGTTGTCAAAACCCGACACTTTCACATTAAACCTCTCCGACGACAATCTCCTATCATTCAACGAGTATAAAACCGAAGTCAGGATAAACCTATGGCGCTGGATTCCATACATATATCGTGTTGGGGTATCGGTTAACAACACTCGCCCCAAAGGGCTTGACGGTTGTATTCGCATCTACCCCACTTCCACATCTAAACCATTAAATCCTCGTTACTTATGAGATTTTTTGTCGTAATATTCTCTATCATTATAATAGGATTATCAGCTTCGGCTCAACGCACAACCCGCAAAGGACTCAAAGTGAAGCCGTCGACCGACTCTATTGCTATAGCCAAAAGCGACACCCTAATAAACGCATCGACCTCAGTAATCGAGCTATCGGGTTACGACAAGCCTCTTTCGTCTCATCTCGAAACATTCTTCGTCACAAACAAAGGCTGCAATACGGTCAAAGCAATAAACATAACCTTCAACTATTTCGACCGCAAAAATCGCCAGCTACACTCCGTGACAAAAACAATCGACTGTTCAATCCCTCCGGGACAAACTCGACAAATATCAACCCCATCGTGGGACAAGCAAAAATCATTCTACTACTATCGTAGTGCCAAACCTCGACGACAAGCAACTCCATATAGCGTCACCCACACAATAAACTTCGTAGTTTTACATCATTCACAATAACTTTTGCAAAAAATGACTCATAAAAGCATACCCGATAGCAGTTGCAAATATTTCAACGAGAAAGAAGAGACTCTTTCGCGCCAACAGATTGAGACGTTACAACTTGAGCGACTGCAAGCCACTGTGAAGCATTGCATGAACTCTCCGTTCTATAAAGCTCGCTTTGAAGAAGCCGGACTTAAGCCCGAAGACATCACAACGCTTGAAGATATTCGCAAAATCCCATTCACTACGAAACAAGATTTACGCGACACCTATCCATTTGGAATGGCAAGCACTTCGCTAAAAGACTGCATACGCCTACATTCATCAAGTGGCACAACCGGCAACCCCACCGTTATACTTCACACTCAAAACGACATTGACGAGTGGGCAAACCAAGTGGCACGCAACCTGTGGATGGTGGGGCTTCGCCCCGATGATGTGTTCCAAAACTCATCGGGATACGGAATGTTTACCGGAGGGCTTGGATTTCAATATGGTGCTGAACGTGTAGGCATGCTTACAATACCTGCCGCCGCCGGGAATTCGCTTCGCCAAATAAAGTTTATGACCGACTTCGGCACTACCGCCGTGCATGCCGTTCCTTCATATGTGACACGATTGAAAGAGGTGATGGATCAAGTGGGGGTAGACCCTCGAACCGACACTAAACTTCGTGTGCTCGCAATCGGAGCTGAACCTCACTCCGAAGAGCAACGCCGTCGCATTGAGGATATGATGGGAGTGAAAGCCTATAACTCTTTTGGCATGTCGGAAATGTGTGGACCGGGCGTAGGTTTTGAATGTCCCGAACAAAACGGCCTACATTTTTGGGAAGACTATTACATCATTGAGATTGTCGACCCCGAAACATTAGAACCCGTAGCCGACGGAGAAATCGGCGAATTGGTTCTTACCACATTGTGCCGCGAAGCAATGCCACTTCTTCGCTATCGCACTCGCGACCTCACCCGGGTATTGGGGCGCAGTTGTCCTTGTGGAAGAAACCACGTGAGAATCGACCGCATGAAAGGTCGCTCCGACGACATGATTGTGCTTCGTGGTGTGAACATCTTCCCTATTCAAATTGAAAAGATTCTTATGCAATTCCCCGAGTTGGGCAACAACTACCTCATCACTCTCACCACCGACGAGGATAATGATAATATGACCGTAGAAGTGGAACTTGAAGAACTCTTCACCGACGACTTCCAACGATTGCTCAAACTCACAAGCGATGTGAAACGCGCACTCAAAGACGAAATATTGCTCACCCCTCATGTAAAACTCGTGCCCAAAGGCTCATTGCCTGTCTCTGAAGGCAAGGCAGTGCGTGTAGTGGACAAACGCACAGTGTATCAATAACATTTGATATCTGAGAGCTATTATTTTTCACTAACTTTAAATCCCAACAACGATATGACAATAAAACAGCTTTCAATATTCATCGAAAATAAAGGAGGAACATTGATTAAAGTACTTGACTTATTAAGCAATGCCAACATACAAATCATCGCATCTACCATTGCCGACACTAAAGACTATGGCATTTATCGTGTGCTATGCAACAACCCTTCACAAGCCTACACCATTCTCAAAGATGCCGGAATAAACGTGCAGTTGGCCGATGTCGTAGCATTGAGCATCGACGACGAACCGGGACGCGCGGCTAATGCAATCAAAACACTATCCGACAATGGAATAAGCATTCTATATATGTATTCATTCCTTTGGCGAAGCAAAGGAGTGTTGGTATTCCGTGCCGACCCTGCCGAGAAAGCGAAAGAAACAATTATGCTTAATAAACTTACATTCCTCACCGAAGCCGATTTCGCATAAACCATCATGACACTACAAGAACGACTAAACAACGATGACCGATTTGCCAAAAGCATCGGAGCCCAACTCGTAGAGGTTCGCGAAGGTTATGCGCGTGCCCGGCTCACTGTTGCAGAGCAACATCTAAATGGTGCGGGAGTGTGCCAAGGGGGAGTAATTTACACCCTCGCCGACTTGGCATTTGCGGCCGTAGCCAACTGCCATGGCATCTTGAGCCTCGGCATATCAAACACTATAACATTCATAAAATCAGCTCAATTAGGCGAAACAATAAATGCCGAATGCATCGAGCAAGTAAATCATCACAAGCTCCCCTATTGCGACATAAAAGTGAGTAACGAACAAGGCGAAACACTCGCAATAATGACCGGCCTCGCCTACCGCATGAAAAAAAACTTCGATTTCGACTCGCTGATGTAGTTATAGAGTTAAGACACCAAGCACATTGAACAATTCTCAATTAGTGCCTCTCTTGTATTTTTAATTATTTCTATCATTTTCTCAACAATATATTTGTAATTATGCAGCAAAATCATTATGTTTGCAATGCATAATAATTTTTGGCATATGAAATTCGTCGATAGAATAGAGGAAACTATTCGCTTGAAAAACGTGCTTTCAAGTGAGGAATCAACATTCGTTGTATTGTATGGGAGAAGACGACTAGGCAAATCGACCCTTATAAAACGAGTACTAACAGATAATGACATCTATTTTTTAGCGGATCAATCCGAAGAGCAACATCAAAGAGCATTACTTGCAAAAGTTATTGCACAAATTTTCCCTGATTTTGATAAACTTACATATCCGGATTGGGAAACGCTATTACGTGCAGTAAACTACCGTACTGATCACAAATTCACTCTATGTTTAGATGAATTACCCTATCTCGTAGAGCAATCACCAGAATTTCCATCAGTACTACAAAAATTACTTGATGAAAAATCTCTTAAATACAATATTATTGTATGTGGCTCATCTCAAAATATGATGTCGGGCTTATTCCTTAACTATACCGCACCTCTATATGGTCGAGCAAATGTTATTATGAAACTCGCCCCCATAAAAACTCCATTTATCAAAGAGGCTTTAAGGTTAAATGCGGTTGAAGCTGTAGAAGAGTATGCCATATGGGGAGGTGTACCTCGTTATTGGGAACTTAGGGAAGGATGTTCATCGCTAAATGATGCACTATGGCATAATATCCTATCAGTTAATGGCACGCTATATGAAGAACCTGCAAAACTTTTCCAAGATGACGTAAAAGACATTGTAAAAACCTCAACCATAATGTCATACGTAGGCAGTGGTGCTAATCGTCTTTCCGAAATAGCATCTCGTTGCAATGAACCTGCAACCAACCTATCTAGGCCTTTAAGGAAACTAATAGATCTAGGTTTCTTGGAGCGTGAGGTGCCGTTTGGTGCTGATGAAAAGAACTCCAAGAAAAGCCTATATAAAATAGCAGATCCTTTTATGTCTTTTTACTATCAATTTGTTGTTCCTAATCGATCGTTTATTGAATTAAATCGACGTTTTCCGATTGAGCAAACAATGGATTTACATTTCTCGGAATATGTAAGTAAACAATGGGAAAATCTTTGTCGTGACTGCGTAACAGGCAACCTTATAAATAATGTTTTATACAACAAAGCAAAACGTTGGTGGGGAACGATTATCAATGAAGAAAATAAGCCCGAGCAACTTGAAATAGATGTAATAGCAGAGTCGCTTGATAAGAAACATCTACTTGTCGGAGAGTGTAAATGGACTACACAAGAAAATGGAAGATTGTTAACTACAGAACTACTTCGCAAAGTCAACCTACTACCATTTGCAAAAGGATATACAATAGTTCCTATACTATTCTTGAAGAATTCTCCTAAAAATGATATTGGCAACACAATGCTACCAAGTGAGGTCCTAGAATTATTAAAATAACGTGAGGTCGATTTAAGCATCTAATGAAGATTCATTGATATGCTGTGATTGGATAGGAAATGCTCTTTCCTTCAAGATGTACCTATTTTTGTATTATCTATGTGATTTTGCGCATATTTCGTGGGCAAAATTGTGGATATTTCGTGAAGTTGTATTAATTTTGTAGTCAGAAAATAAAAAACTTGATATATAATGGAAAAGAACTTTAAAAGAACCCTTATAACCACAGCGTTACCCTACGCTAATGGTCCTGTCCACATCGGACACCTCGCAGGTGTGTATGTGCCTGCCGACATCTACGCTCGTTATCTCCGTCTTTGCGGTAAAGACGTGGTGATGATTGGCGGTAGCGACGAACATGGTGTGCCCATCACTATCAAAGCTAAAAACGAAGGTGTTACACCTCAAGATATTGTTGACCGCTATCATGGCATCATCAAGGAATCTTTTAAAGGTCTTGGCATCTCGTTCGACATCTATTCTCGCACCACTTCGGCTATGCACAAAGAAACAGCGAGCGAGTTTTTCCGTCGCCTCTACGACAAAGGTGAGTTTGTTGAAAAAACTTCAATGCAACTCTACGACGAAAAAGCCAATCAATTCCTTGCCGACCGTTATGTAACAGGCGAATGCCCTCACTGCCACAACGAACGTGCTTATGGCGACCAATGTGAGGCTTGTGGCACATCTCTCAATGCCACCGACCTCATCAACCCTAAAAGTGCGATTACCGGCAATACTCCCGTTCTCAAAGAAACAAAACACTGGTACCTTCCACTCGATAAATGGGAATCACACTTGAGCAAATGGATTCTCGAAGGTCATAAAGAATGGAAAACTAACGTGTATGGTCAATGCAAATCATGGATTGACATGGGCTTGCAACCTCGTGCCGTGAGCCGCGACCTCGATTGGGGTGTGCCCGTACCGGTTGAAGGAGCTGAAGGCAAAGTGCTTTATGTGTGGTTTGATGCTCCTATCGGTTATATCTCAAACACAAAAGAACTCCTTCCCGACACTTGGGAAACTTATTGGAAAGACCCCGAAACCCGCATTATCAACTTCATCGGCAAAGATAACATCGTGTTCCACTGCATCGTGTTCCCTGCCATGTTGAGTGCCTACGGTGACAACTTCCAATTACCCGATAACGTGCCTGCCAACGAATTCCTCAACCTCGAAGGCGACAAAATATCAACATCACGCAACTGGGCAGTGTGGTTACACGAATACCTCGTTGACTTCCCCGGCAAGCAAGATGTATTGCGCTATGTATTGACAGCCAATGCGCCCGAAACAAAGGACAACGACTTCACTTGGCGCGACTTCCAAGCGCGCAACAACAACGAACTTGTTGCTATTCTCGGCAACTTTGTGAATCGTGCGATTGTGCTCACTCACAAATATTTCGGTGGCAAAGTGCCTGCAGCCGGCGAGCTTCAAGATGTCGACAAAGCGGCATTTGCCGAATTGGCCGAAATCAAAGCATCGTTGAGCGCTAACCTCGACACATTCCACTTCCGCGAAGCATTGAAAGATGCTATGAACATCGCTCGTCTTGGCAACAAATATCTCCAAGAAACAGAGCCTTGGAAATTGGCGAAAACCAACATGGCACGTGTGGAAACAATCCTCAACGTAGCACTCCAAATTTGTGCTAACATAGCTATTGCATTCGAGCCATTCTTGCCATTCATGTCGGCAAAACTTTCAAAAATGCTCGGTATTGAAAAACTTGATTGGAACACCCTCGGCGCAAGCGATATCCTCGCTGCCGGAGCCGAAATCGCTCCTGCCGAATTGCTCTTCGAAAAAATCGAAGATGCCGCAATCCAAGCTCAAATCGACCGTCTTGAAAAGACAAAAGAAGATAACAAAATAAAGAGCTGGACACCTGCACCTCAACAACCCGATGTTGACTTCGACACATTCATGAAGCTCGACATTCGTGTGGGCACAGTGCTTGAATGTCAAAAAGTGCCTAAAGCCGACAAATTGCTCCAATTCCTCATCGACGATGGTGGCGAAAAACGCACTATCGTATCGGGTATCGCTAAATTCTACGCGCCCGAAGATTTGGTGGGAAAACAAGTGTGCTTCGTGTCAAACTTCGCTCCACGCAAGCTCAAAGGTGTTCTCTCTCAAGGCATGATTCTCTCGGCTGAAAATGCCGATGGCTCATTGGTTGTGATTGGCCCTACCGGTCCTGTCGCTCCCGGCGCTCAAGTAAAATAATCACCTCATATCTCTCCTCTATGACAAAGCAGAGTCGCAAACCGCATATTCTCATTATCTACACCGGTGGCACTATCGGGATGATTGAAAATCCCGATACCCACTCGTTAGAGCCTTTTGACTTCACGCACCTCATCGATAATGTGCCTAAAATCAAAATGCTCGACTATAATATCGACAATATCCAATTTAACCCTCCTATCGATTCAAGCGATATGAGTCAAAAGCATTGGGTGGAGATTGCTCGACACATCGAGGAGAATTTCGACCGCTTCGACGGCTTTGTTGTGCTTCATGGCACAGACACGATGGCCTACACCGCCTCGGCGTTGTCATTTATGCTTGAAAACTTACATAAACCGGTCATCATCACCGGCTCACAATTACCTATTGGCGAAGTGCGCACCGACGGCGAAGAAAACCTCATCACCGCCCTACAAATAGCAGCTGCAACCGATGCCAATGGCGACCCAATGGTGCAAGAAGTGGCGATTTTGTTTGAAAACTATTTGTGGCGTGGCAACCGCTCCACAAAGATGAGCGCCGACAACTTCAACGCATTCAAAAGCAACAACTACCCTTCGTTGGCTAAAATTGGCCTCGGCATTCACTTCAACGAAGAAGCCCTTTGGCGAGTTCAAGCCAAACGCCCTCTAAATGTGCAGTATGGCATGGATACCTCAGTGATGGTCATCGACCTTGTTCCGGGCCTCACCGAAGCGATTCTCCGCCACCAACTTGCCACACCCGGCATAAAAGGAATTGTGCTTAAGACATTCGGTTCGGGCAACGCCCCCACTGCCGAATGGTTCACCTCGGCCATTCGCGAAGCGGTAGAATGTGGCATCGTAATCCTCAACGTGACGCAATGTGTAAACGGAGGCGTACATGCTCGCCGTTATGCCACAGGCAACATGCTTGCCGACACAGGCGTTATCTCAGGCCACGACATCACAAGCGAAGCCGCAATAACCAAAATGATGTACCTCTTCGGCCTCGGCCTCGCCCCCCAAGATGTACGCCGCTACCTCTCATGCTCGCTTTGTGGTGAGATGTCGATATAAGACTGCACGCTTTTACAACAAAAGCATAAGTAAAATCCAACAACACAAACGACTTAGGAATAAGGGAAACGCTTTTTCGAAAAGGAATGGCATTGTTATATTTTTTTTAGGATTGTTTTCATCGTTTCATTATTGTGCATTAAATATTTTTTATTTACATTTGCACACTAATTTAAAATTTCATTTTATTCATTCTAAATACAGCATTTATTCTCATTATGAAAAGCCTTAGTATTAAGCACCTTCTCGCAATTGCAGCAATAGCTTGTTGCTCAGTAAACCTTTTTGCAAACAACACAAAAGTAATCGAGCCAAACGTCAGTGTTAATGCACAAAAAGCATCAATCAAATCTACTAAAGTAGAGTGCTCCGGTGATATTCAGATACCCGATTCAATTACTGAAAACAGCACAAAATACCCTGTTACCGAAATTACCGATGGTGCATTTTTCAAACACAACAAAATCACATCTGTTATAATCCCCGGCACAGTTGAATTTATCGGGCCAAAAGCGTTCCATGCTTGCAACCGTCTCAAATCAGTAACATGCTCAAACCCCATTCCTCCCTATTGCATCGAAGCTTTCAGTAACAAAGCAAATATGACCCTTTATGTGCCTTCAAAAAGCATAAATCTTTATCGAAATGCTGATGAATGGAAAGAATTTGGGTCAATACTCCCTATAAAGAACAGCTCTAAAGTTGCAAAAAAAGAAGGCAATAAAAACAAAGCTGACAAAAACAAGTCTAAATCAAAAAAGGATTCTAAGAAAAAAGACTCCAAGAAAAAATCTTCAAAAGATAACAAGAAAAAGAAATCATCACCTAAGAAAAAACAGTCTAACAGCAGAGACTAATATCTCTTTAAAACTTTCACAATATAAACTCACAAGCAATATTAGACATTGTTTGTGAGTTTTTTATTTTAAGCGAATTATTTTTCATATTGGTACCGATATTTTTTACAAAAAATAAACATCTATCTCAAAATATTTTCTAACTTTGCATATTACTCATTTACGAATATTAATCTTAAACCCTAAACATATGAAAAAATCTTTACTTTTAGCTCTTTCGGCGGCTTCAATCGCTTTGATGCCAACCGATGCAAATGCCGGTAGATACACCAAGACTATCGACATTCGTGGCGTTGAGTACAAACTCGACACCGTATTTCACGCAAAAGTTGGTCCCGGTACCACTCAAACACAATTACAACTTACCGGTCCCACTTCCAACTTGCAAGTATTCTATCTCACTATTGACAAAACCACTCCCGGAGTGTCAATGCGTGCCGTGTGTGCTACCGACAAAGTAGGCGGTACGGCAACCCCATCTTCAATGGCAAAAAGCAAAACTGTTGACGGTTTGACATATTTCGCCGGAACAAATGGAGACTTCTATTCAACAAGTGGGAATGCCACAAATGGTTCTTCATTCGTAGGTCGGCCCACAACTTCTTGCACTGTTGACCGCGAAGTTTACAAAACCTCAAATTCAAACTACCAATTCACCATTGACACCGAAGGCAAAGCCTATGTGGGACGTCTTAACTACTACACTGGCACAGCTACTATCGGCGACAAAGTAACACTCTACAAAGGTGTTAACGTGATGTCTCCAAGCAATGGTATCACAATCTATACTCCACGTTATTTTGGCACTACCAACAACACCGATAGAGCCGAAAATTGTGCTGAAGTTACCGCAAAACTTGTTGAAGGCGACAACTTCTATGCAGGTGGCAAATATCGCATGGAAATCACCTCAACAGCGACTTCCGACGGCGATAGAGCTATTCCTTCCGACGGTTTTGTAATCCATGGTAATGGCACAAGCACTTCAGGTTGCAACACAGGTGCTCTCGACTTTGTAAACTCTTTGCAAGTAGGCGACATCGTGGAATTTGACCAAATCATTCTCCTCGGCGACCAACGCATCTATCCTGCTCAAATCGTATCGGGCAACCCAAAAAACGTTGGTGGTGGCGAAACTCTCGACACTGAAAGTGAACGTGGTGACGCTTCAGCTCTTCACCCTCGCACATCGCTTGGTGTAAGCCAAACAGGCGATAGCATCATCATGATGGTTATCGACGGCCGTTCAGCTCAATCAGCCGGCGTGCGCACTTCTATGCTTGCCGACGTGATGCGCTATGCAGGTGCTTACGAAGCGCTCAATGTCGATGGTGGTGGCTCATCTACACTCTACACTCAAGGTCTTGGCGTGCGCAACAACTGCAGTGACGGTAAAGAACGTGCAGTAGGTAATGCTATCTTCGCAGTGCTCGAAGCTCCCGAAGATGATGTTGTTGCTGAAATTCAATTCAAAGATTGGGTTATGGAAGCCCCTAAATATGGCGCCTATACCCCAACTATCTATGCTTATAACAAATATGGCAAGATGATTAACAATGACCTCAAGGGTTTCACTCTCTCTTGCCCCGAAGGTCTTGGCGAAATCCTCAACGACTCTACCCTCTTTGCCATTGGCGAAGGCACTCATGCCCTCACTGCCACTTACAATGGCATAACTGCATCAATCCCTGTAACTATCAGCACAACAGGCACTGCCGAATTGAAATATGACTCAGTTCTCATCGACAACTATCGCGAATGGCCTGTTGATGTGCAAGCATTGGTAAACACTACTTACATGCCTCTCGACCCACGCGCGCTTTCTTGGTCATCGGGCGATGCTGCTGTTGCTACTGTTAATGAAAACGGTATCGTAAAAGGTCAAGCCGACGGTTCAACCGACCTCATTGGTTTGTTTGGTGGAAACGAATATAAAGTTAACCTCACCGTAGAATGTCCTACAAACCATGTAATGCCTATCGAAAAGGAAATTGTTGATTCTACATGGTCAAAGAGTCTTAGCGGTGTGAAAGAATTGACAATGAGCCAACTTCCTTCAGGTTTTGCTCTCGACTTCACAATCTCTTCTTCTCGTTCATCTAAGATTACATTATCAAAAGACATTAAGATTTGGAGTCTCCCCGACACTATCCAAATCCGCATCAACCCCGGTGCTCTTTCAATCACTAACGTTGGTATCAACCTCGTTCCTAACAATGGTCGTGCTGTGAACACCTCATTCACTTCAATCGAATCAAACAAAGAAAACATACTTTCAATCCCTGTAAGCGCAATTGGCGACCCCAACGATATAGGCATCTATCCTATCTTGTTCAAGACTATATCAATTTCGCCAAAAGGCAAAACTAACGACGTTGGTCATATCGACATCAACGGATTTGAAGCTATCTATAAGAATGTGCCCGGTGCAGGCGTTGAAGGCATCATTGCCGATGGCGCAAATATGCAAGCATTGGTAGTTGCCCCCAACCCTATCGCGCAAGGTGAAAATGCAGCTATCAACGCATCTGACGATGCAGCATGGGAAATTTACACCATTGCAGGCTCATTGGTAGCAAAAGGAAACGGCAACAAGCTTGCCACTGCATCGCTTGCAAGCGGCTCTTATATCGTGAAAGTAGTTGACAACGGCACTACTGCAGCCGCTCAATTAATCATTAAATAAGTATCACCTCAATAATATTGCCATAGGAGCCTGCTCCTATGGCAATTAATTTAAACAACCATGCGACTAACATTCTCATTAGCAACAATATTGCTACTCGCACCCTTTTATTGCAATGCCAACCGTCTTGAAACACTTCAAGGAGCAGAATTTTCCGTCGACACCTTGCAACACTACAAAGCCGGACCGGGCACTACATACACTGCATTGAATATGCAATCGGGTTCAAAAAACCTCAACGTATTCATATTGGAAATGGAAATGAAAGGACATGACAATGTTGAATATCGCATGGAGATAGGCAATGACACCACGCTCACAACCGAGCAGATTTCAAGCATAGCCAAACGCAAGTCAAATGAAAACACCCACTATTTCGCAGCTGTCAATGCCGACTTCTACATCACCTCTTCATATGTAGCGCAATATGCCGGACAACCTCATATGGATTGTATTATGAATGGTGAAATTGCAGGAACAGGCTATCTTGCCGCTGCCGACTATGGGCATTTTTTCATGGATCGCAACAAAAATATGTGGTGCGACAATCCCACTCAATCGTTCACCCTCAACCTCCCCGACGGGTCTACGGTGAATCTCCCTCGCATCAACCAAGATATTTACGACAACGAAATAGTGTTGTTCAACTCTAAATATGGCCGTCAAACACGCGTAAGCGGTTGCACCGACGTGAAAGTGCGCCTTGCCGATGGCGAAACGTGGGGCATCAATCGCCCTATCAAACTTATCGTTACGGCAGCCCCCTCTACCACAGGCGCAACCCCTATCACTCAAAACGAAGTGGTTATTAGCGCAAAAGGTGACGAACAAGCCGCGAAATTGGCCACATTAAAAGTGGGCGACGAGCTAACACTCAACTGCAACATCTCTCTTCAAGACTATAACATCACCCCCGACATAAAAGAATGTAGCGGTGGCGACGTGGTAATTCTCAAACGTGGCGAAGTAATTTATGACGCTATTCGCTTTATCAACGGACGCGACAGCAACAACCCTCGCACAATGTTTGGCTACAACGAAGACCGTAGCAAAATGGTGTGGTGCGTAGTTGACGGACGCGGAGTGTCAACAGGCTGCACCTATCCCGAAGGTGCCGACTTGATGAAAATCCTCGGTTGCTACGATGCTCTCAATGTTGACGGCGGTGGTTCATCGGGCATGTACCTCGAACCATTCGGCATTGTCAACCACCCAAGCGACGGCAAGGAACGCGCCGTTTCAAATGGCATCTTCGCCGTGTTAAATGCACCTGACGACAACAATATCTCAGAAATTCGCTTTGCCGATTGGAGCGTAAAAATGCCTAAATATGGCAACTATACCCCTGTTATCTACGGCTATAACAAATATGGATTGCTCATCGACACCGATGTCAAAGATTTCGCACTATCATGCGACAACGAATTAGGAGCGATTATCAATAACAACTCCACCCTATTTGCCAAAGGGGACGGTACCCATTTGCTCACTGCCACACTTGGCGACATAACCACTTCAGTACCGGTTACAATCGAAGGCGGTGTTCCATCTTTCCGTCTCGACAGCGTAGTCGTGAGCTCATTCTATGACTACAATATGGAAGTCCTCGCCACGGTTGCCGGCAAACAAATGCCCCTCGACAACATCGCATTAGATTGGAACATAGAGGATAACTCAATAGCATCAATTGACGACAATGGCATCATTCACGGCCTAAAAAACGGCTCTACCCACGTATATGGTTCGGTCGACAGCATTTCCGACACAATCCTTGTGAAAGTCGAAATCCCCGAAGTGCGTTACCACGATGCTGAAACAAATATCGACATCGCATCTTGGAAACTCACCAAAAGCGGTGTAAAAAATCAATCTATTAGCGCTTTAGGCTCAAATGGCATAGCTGTAGACTACACTATCAGCTCCTCACGCAACGCATATGTAAGAATGTCTAAAGAATTGGCCATTTGGAGCCGACCCGACTCTATCGAGCTTCATCTCAACCCCGGAGCTGCTTCTATCAAGCAAATAACCCTCCAAGTTACTCCAAGCCAAGGAGCCAAAGCCACTAACATCACCATCACTCCCACCCTCACTGCAAACGCCGTTAACCGCATTGCAATACCGGTTGGAGACATCGCCGACATCACCGACGCCGGCATTTATCCTCTCACCATCAATGCTATCTCGGTTTACTTCAGCGATGCTGTAAACACCGTGGGACACCTCGAAATACCTCACATCTATGGCGTTTATACTGCTATTGCTCCCGATGCAGGTGTTGAGAACATCACAGCCGACAATATCAACACCCTTATCGCATTCCCCAACCCTATCTCTCAAGGTGACATAATTTCACTCAACACCGACAACGATTGTCGTTATAAAATTTTCTCAATCTCAGGTCAGTTAGTAAAACATGGCGTAGGCAACAAAATCGACACTTCGTCAATACCTGTCGGCACATACTTTATAATAAGTAATAACCTTACAACGAAAATAATTATTAAATAACATAACCATTTTATGAAAAAATCTCTTTTAATCTCGCTTGCCTTAATGGCACCACTCGCTTCGTGGGCAGCAACGCAATGGACTTTGCAAGGCAACACCTACAATGTCGACACATTGTATCATGCACCTATCGGCCCGGGTACTACACAAACATCACTCCGTGTTGTAGGCGCTTATAACCTCAATGTGTTCTATACCACTACCGACCTCACTCACCCCAACGTGGAAATGCGTGTGGCTCCTGCCAACAACAACTCTCTTGCAGGGGGTGCCGGTGTGTCAACCATGGCTAAAAACAACACCACCGACGAGGTGCAATACTTCGCAGGTGTTAATGCCGACTTCTTTGGCAATAGCAAGCCTATCGGTTCTACTGTAATCAACAATGAAATATGGTATGCCAACAATAACGGTTGGACCGGTTGGGCTATCGATGCTAATAAGAAAACTCTTGTAGGCGCATCTTCATTCAGTGGCAGCGTTACTTCAAGTGCAGGCACATCGCATGCACTCACCACTATAAACAATGCCCGCTATGAAGACAACCTCATCATTTATTCAAAAAAATACGGTTCTACTACCGGGACAAACGATTATGGCTACGAAGTGGTAATCACTCCCGTTGATGGCGGTGTATTGAGTATGGGCGAAGTGAAAATGACTGTTGCCGAAACTCCTCACACCAAAGGCTCAACCACTATCCCTGCCGGCAGCTACGTCCTTTCGGGACACGGCACTGCCGCAACTTTTGTAGCCGGACTCACTCAAGGCGAAACAATCACTATCAACACTCAGATGAAGCTTGGCGAAACCACTATCCTCCCCACTCAAATGGCAGGTGGACAACCAATGATTCTTTCGGGTGGCGAAGTTCTTTCTACTGAAACTGCGCTTGACCACTTAACCGCTCTCAACCCTCGCACTGCTGTGGGTTATGATGCTACAGGCACAAAACTCGTGTTGCTCGTTGTCGACGGTCGCTCTACCGCCTCTCAAGGTTGTGTATCAAAAGTGCTTGCCGACATCATGCGCGAAGTGGGCTGTAGCGAAGCAATGAACTTCGACGGTGGTGGTTCTTCGGCCATCTACACCAAGGTTCTCGGTGTGCGCAACAACCCAAGCGACGGCAAGGAACGCTCTGTGACAAATGGTGTGTTTGCCGTGTCAAACGCTCCTGTTGACAACACGGTTGCCGCTCTCGCTTTCGAGGACTTCAAAACCGCTCTTCCCAAATATGGATTCTACAATCCTCGCGTTTATGCGTTCAACAAATATGGCGTGATGATTTCTGACGATTTCGAAGATGCCACACTCTCTTGTCCTAAGGAATTGGGCGAAATTGTTGACGGTGGCAAAATCCTCTTCTCTAATGGTGAAGGATCACACGTGCTCACTGCCACATATGGCGATGCAAAAGCCGAAGTTATCGTAACAATCGGTAGCGGCATTCCTTCTTTCCGTCTCGACAGCGTGTTGGTCGACTCTTATACCGACTACACAATGGAAGTTACTGCGACTGTTGAAGACAAACAAATGCCTCTCGAAAACACTGCATTAACATGGAGCATTGAAGACAATTCTATCGCGTCAATCGATGCTGCAGGTGTGGTAAAAGGTATCAAAAACGGCACAACTCACGTTTATGGCGCGGTTGAAGATTTCGCCGACACTATCCTCGTGAAAGTAGAAATTCCCGAAGTGCGTTACCAAGATGCCGAAACAAATGTTGACGTAACAACATGGAAACTCACCAAAAGTGGGGTTAAAAACGAAGCGATAAGCGCATTAGGTTCTAATGGCTTGGCTGTAGACTACACTATCAGCTCTTCACGCAACGCTTATGTGAGAATGTCTAAAAACTTACCTATTTGGAGCCGTCCCGACTCTATCGAACTTCAACTCAACCCCGGAGCTGCTACTATTAAGCAAATAACTCTCCAAGTAACTCCAAGTCAAGGAGCCAAAGCAACTAACATCACCATCACACCTACTCTCACAGCAAACGTCGTTAACCGCATTGCAATACCTGTTGGAGACATCGCCGACATCAACGACGCCGGCATTTATCCTCTCACTATCAATGCTATCTCGGTTTACTTCAGCGACGCTGTAAACACTGTGGGACACCTCGAAATACCTCACATCTATGGCGTTTATACTGCTATTGCTCCCGATGCAGGTGTTGAGAACATCACAGCCGACAATGCCAACGATGCACTCATCATCGCGCCCAACCCGGTTGAAGCAGGTGAAACAGTATCAATCAACGCATCGGCCGATGCTACCTATGCTATCTACAACGCTGCAGGTGCATTACTCGCTAAAGGCAACGGCAACCAAATCGCCACCGCCTCACTTGCAACCGGCATCTACATCGTTTCGGTAAACGACAACGGCGCTCAACGCACCGCCCGCCTCGTGATAAAATAAAAATCCATTAAAAAGATCTTAGAGGAGAGAGGAAATATTTTCTTCTCTCCTTGTTTTTACCACCCTATTTCATGGCTCAGTAGCAAAAAGGTGTGGGAATCCGTGCGAAGAACGTGAAAGCGTAGCGATATGCAATAACCGAGGGTAGAGCAAAGCGATAGGGTTCAGTAGGAAAGTTGAGGCATGCGCGTGGGGAATTATGAATTAGATTAAACCCCTCCGCCACGATGTGGCACCTCCCCTAAGGACAGGGGAGGACTATTTTCCTCACGCACCAGCCCTAACTCCCCTATTGCCACGCAGTGGATAGCAGAAACAATAGTGCCAATAAAAGCAGCAGCTCTCCTCTTGAAAATTACAAAGTAATTTTTAGGAGGAACAATGGTGCCAATGAGGGCAATATATCAAGCTCGCTTGATTATTGCCGAGTGCAGCCCATTGAAGACATAGTCAGTACCCCGGAGGGGGGGAGGTGGTCAGAATTCCGCACTCCGCATTCCACATTAAGTAAGTTCCGCACTAATTATGAATTATTTTATTGACCCTCTGTTTCGCAGAAAATAGGGGGACGAGGCGCATTGAGCCGGAGGGGGTAACCAAAATGCCATTTATTTTTTCTCATTTTATTTTTAGTATCTACTTTTTGGTGCTAGCACAACTAAATCGTTAATATTTCAAAAATCCCGACGAAAAATGTATTAAAAGCGCATAAAGTCCCGACAAAAAATGTAATTTTGCGACATAAGTAACAACGAAAAGTGTTAATAACACATCAATAGTCCCAACGAAAAATGTAATCAACACTAATTATCACCAGATTATGAAACGTGAAATAATCAAACAATTAGAAGAATGGCGCAATAATAAAAATCGCAAGCCTCTTATTCTTTCCGGAGCTCGTCAAGTTGGGAAAACCTGGGTATTAAAAGAATTTGGACATTTATATTTTAAAAATGTCGCTTATATTAACTTTGAAGAGCAAAAAGAATTATATAATCTATTTAAAGATGATTATAACCTCACTCGAATATTAATAACATTAAACACGGCATCACAAATAACAATTACTCCGGGCGAAACTCTACTAATCCTCGACGAAATACAAGCCGCAGAAGGAGGGTTGACCGCTCTAAAATATTTTTGCGAGAATATGCCTCAATTACACGTTGTTGCTGCCGGTTCGCTTTTAGGCATAGAACTTCATCGACACACATCTTATCCTGTGGGAAAAGTACAGCAGCTAACAATGTATCCAATGAATTTCCGAGAATTTTTGCTCGCTACAGGAGAAGACCAGCTACATTCTCTTCTCGTTAATAAGCATTGGGATATATTATCGACGTTTTCTCCACAAATAAAAGAACGATTAAAACAATATTATTTTGTGGGAGGTATGCCCGAAGCTGTGAAAACTTTTATAAGTTCTCTCAACTTTAAATCGGTAAGAGATGTACAAAATGATATACTTCTTTCTTATAACCGCGATTTCTCCAAGCATGCACCTAAAGAAATTGTTCCTCGCATCAAAGCGTTATGGGAAACAATTATTAGCCAACTTGCAAAAGAAAACAAAAAATTCATCTATGGTGCAATTCGCTCGGGTGCTCGTGCTAAAGATTACGAATTGGCTATTCAATGGTTGCTCGATTGTGGACTATGTTATCAAGTATTCAATTCCTCTACCATACAATACCCCATTAAAAGCGTTGAAGAACGAGATATATTTAAATTATTTGTGTTAGATGTAGGGCTCCTTGCCGCAATGGCGAATATTGACATCTCGACATTCTTAAATGGGAATGAAATATTTATTGAATTCAAAGGTGCTTTTACCGAGCAATATGTGTGTCAACAACTAATTTCAGCCACAGAATATGGCACACCCCACTATTGGAGGTCTAAAACCGGTAAAGCCGAATTAGATTTCATTATCCAAAAAGATAATTATATTGTGCCTATCGAAGTAAAAGCCGAAGAAAACCTTCAAGCAAAAAGTTTGAAAGTTTACATCAGCAAATTCAACCCACGTTTAGCAATCAAAACTTCAATGGCTCCCTACAAAGACAATGGCTCTATAATTAATATTCCTTTATATCAAATCTCCGAAATTTAAGGGAACTACACTCTATTTTATGTGGAAACACCACTGTCCCCCCGGGGAAACAGTGGCGAATGAATACTTTATTTATTGGGGGCAGTGGCATCGCATAACTTGCCATTCCTCCATCGGGCTGCTCCGCACGCCCTTTTACGGAATTGCAGTTATGCTCTGATTGTTTTTAGCTTAAACGAGATGGATAAACCGGATACCTATGGGCGGAGAGCCAAACGGAAGCCGTGGTTGTAGTGGTAGTCCGGGTCGTTGAAGTAACGATCCGACACACGGCAGCCCTGCGCGTAGTCGTACCAGCTACCACCGCGAAGCACGCGGTAAGACCCGGATGTTGGACCCATGGGATTGGTCTGCGAAGATGACGAATATTCTCCACCCCAATCACTACACCATTCCCTTACATTACCACTCATATCATATAATCCTAATTCATTGGGTGACTTGGTGCCGACAGGGTGGGTCCCATAGGCGGAACTGCTTTCCCATACTCCATCACGAGCACTATCATCATACCACGCCACTTCGCCGATGTGATTGCTTCCACTATATTTATATCCTTTACTGCTATTTCCGCCGCGAGCGGCATATTCCCACTCCGCTTCTGTAGGCAAGCGGAATCTCTTGCCGGTTAGTTGATTTAACTTCGCAATAAATTCTTGGCATTCTTCCCATGAGATCAAATACATGGGATAGGTTGCGCCTTGACCATTTAAAACACAATCGGCCCCCCAATCCTCCTCAGCCTTTTGGAGCTGTTGTTCTATGGTTGTTCCCATAACCGCTTCCCACAATTCTTGGGTGACCTCGGTTTCTCCTATATAATAATCACTTAATGTGACACTATGAACCGGTTGTTCAGTTTTCCATGCTTCGCTGTCATAATTCTCTCCATTGGGGTCGGTGGATTGGGCGCCCATCTTAAAGGTGCCGCCCTCTACTTTTATCATATTGAAAGTGACGCCGTTGACGGTGATGGTTTGCTTCTCTTGTGCCATCGCACTTAAACCGAGCATTGCACTTTTTGCTAACGTAATTATCGCTTTGATTTTCATATTATTTTTTTTATTCTTAACTTTCACAAAGATAAAATTTATCAATATAACTCACAAGATCTTTGCGATAATTCCCACAAATTAATTAAATCATAGTCATTGAGAATAAGAAATTATACCACCCCAAGGCTCGACCGAAGCAAGGAAAATAGTGCCAATGAGAGCAGCAACTCTCCTCTTGAAAATTACAAAGTAATTTTTAGGAGGAGTACCCCGAAGGGGGGAGGTGGTCAGAATTCCGCATTAAGTAAGTTCCGTATTCCACATTAAATAAGTTCCGCACTAATTATGAATTATTTTACTGTAGCTCTGTTTCGCAGAATATAGGGGGACGAGGCGCATTGAGCCGGAGGGGGTCACCAAAATACCATTTATTTTTCTTATCGTTTTTGCATTATCGCCGTTTTTAACATTTTTTGCGTCGTATCTTTGCCGTTGTTTTTTGCTCAATTCATTATCCACAAACTTTTATTCACATGAAAACCTATCAATCACACAACTACACAAAAAATGTCTTCACTATCACTCCCGACACTCTTGCTACCGGTGCCAACCATTGTCATAATCTGCTCCCAACTGCCGACAATGAGTTTCTTAGCACAATATCATCTCTCGACGTTTGTGTCGAAGGGAATTTTGAGCCATTCCATTATCTGCAGCTCAATGATGGCCGATTAGTGGTGCTGTTCCTTTCGGGAACAATGGTATATTCACTCGTTTTCAGCTCCATTAAGAACCAAACGGCCGCCACACCAATAAAACTTGTAACCACTCTCGATGCTCTGCCCTCTTGTGCCGTCAATTCGGGCAATTCCGTGTTTCTGATGATGCCCGAAGGCGCATATCGCATTGATTACGATGCCGATAATAACCGTTGGACCGACTTGGGATTTATGCCTCCACTCCCTCCCATTGAAATCACAGCAACCGAACACACCGACTTCGCAGCAACTATCCCCTCTCTCTCGCTCACCGGCGATTACATTCATTGGCAAGGCACGCTAAACAAAAACGACCACAGCACACTCTCCTCCCACCTGCTCGAAGCATATTCACAACTATCGCACAATGCCACCGCTGCCGGATTCTTCATTCAACCGGTGCTTGCCCGCTATCACCTGCTCGATGATAACGGCAATGTGTTATTCTCATCGCAACCTTCTATGGTGTCGACTCCCTCGGGATTTCAATGCATCGCCCCTCTCAACATCTCCACCAACGATTTCGCCACACTCAACAGCGTCAACCTCAATGCCACCGGCTACAAAATTGGGGTGTCGGCCAAATCACTCAACGACTCCCCTTGGGCCAATATCGTAGCATCAGCTGTAATAGAGGTCACACCCTTGCTCGATCCTATCGACTCCAAAGCCACTGTCCAATGTCGCCTCGATGCCATAGATGCCACTCATGGCAACCTCGTTGTGTATATGCCCGGCACCTCAATAACAATGAACCCCGCCGAAGAATATCGTCGCGACATGGTAAAAAACGCTATCGCATCGTTTGAATCTATCGCATCTGAATTGGCTCTATTCCCCTATCCCTACTCCAACGGTTTAGCGACCAAGGCTCTCTCCCCTCAGTCGCACATTGTCAAAGCTCGCCATGCCGCCACGCAACCATTCACTGCCTTGTCGGCACTCGCCATGGGCGACACCATATTGTGGGGCGACCTCACCTCTCTACGACCATCTGCACCCTCGCTCCTCAGACTCTGTGCTACAACAAAGAGCGACAGCGGTTTTTGGCGCGCGTGTGTCAGCGTTACATTCTCATCGGGCAACGAGCGCATGGTGTGGAGTGGCAGTGGCGATGCCAACTGCCCTCAATTAATCAATCCTCTCATAGCCTATCCATGCAGCGATGCCAACGAAATCACTATCAGCATTTCATGTGGTGGTAGCATTGTAAGAGAATCGTTCCCTCTCACTCCATTACCCGGTCACAACTGCGCCATATACCTTCACCACTCTCTCAAGCCTTTTGCCATTACCACAGCTACCGATATGTATATTGTGCCGTCGCAACACACCATCGCCAACCCCAACTCGGGACGCATGGCAGTGTCATGCCTCTCCGCGCCATTCAACCTCCTCGCATCGCAACAGATAGGGTGTGGGAAAATCGTCGCTATCACTCCGGCTGTGCGCTCAACGTCATCATGGGACTTTGCCCGCACCCATGCCTATGCGTTCACCTCAACCGGCACATATGCCATTTCGGTTAATGCCGCCCGGAGTGCTATTTCAGCTCATATCATCGACAACCGACACATTATTAATAAATATATGGTGGCATTTGCCAACAATGCCGTTTATGCTATCGCGTCGGGCGACTTAATTTCAATCACCGGCTCTCGTGCCGCAACTTTGCGACGCAACATCAATGCCACCGCCATTGCATGGGACAACAGCAAGCATCTGCTTTGGGCTCTTGGCAATACCGCCACTGCCCGGCTACTCGATTTCGACCGCAATATCGAGGTAACTTGCTCAGTCCCCTCTTCAGCTCTACTATTCAGTGCCGACGGCCTCCTACTCGTTTCGGACGGCAATGATGTGAAAATTTCCAATAACACCTATGCCGCATCAACTCCCGTGATGTGGCAACATTCAGCATTTATAGGCTCACCTCAATGTCGCATTATAGGCGTTACATTATTCATTTCAGCCTCACACTTCGACGGCGCAATCTCACTCCGCGCCCATGGCGGCGCAGGGATAGACAATTCCTATCCAATCACCACATTAAATATAAACGGAGCAATAAACTCACCCATATATTTAAAGATTGTAGCGCCACACCGCCCCTACATCAACATCACAATCGACGCCAACACCTCCCCCGATTTCACACTCCACTCCATCAAATTAAAAATCATTCCCTAATGACCTTAGCGACCCTTTAACCCCATTAAAATTATGAAAACCATCATCGAAGAAAACAATCGCCGCAACAAACTACTTAACACCCCCTACGACCCGGTCAAAGGAATAGGTTGCATAGGCTCACGCACCCGCATTGACGCCTCGCACTTGGGCTTCGGAGCCGAAGTGTGGCTCCCTGATGCAATGCTTGCCGACCCCAAATATCACGTTGCCTCTACCAATGCCGACAGTTGGGTGAAACTGCGATGCCACCACGACTTTGAGTTTTGGTGCGTGACCTGCGTAAAAATCAAGGACAAACTATCGGGGCAGGATATTCCGTTCCGCCTTAATGCTCCTCAACGCCGTGTGGCAGCTATCTTCGAGAGTCAGCGCACTGCAGGGCAACCCATTCGCGCCATCATGCTCAAAGCGCGCCAATGGGGAGGAAGCACCCTCACCCAGATGTATATGGCATGGATTCAGTCGGTCCATTGTCACAACTGGCATTCACTCATCTGCGCCCATGTGAAAGACACGGCGGCATCAATCCGTGGCATGTATTCAAAAATGCTCTCAGCCTATCCCGAACAATATTGGGAAGGAGATGTCGCACCCAAGTTCTCTCCCTTTGAACGCTCTACCAACATTCGCGAGATTGCCGGGCGCGGTTGCCGTGTCACCGTGGGGTCGGCCGAGAACCAAGAGGCGGTGCGCGGTAGCGACTTTGCCATGGCACACCTATCGGAAACAGCCTTTTGGAGCGACAGCACCACTCGTTCACCCGAACGGTTTATCCGTGCCGTGTGCGGTGCCATTGCCCTTGTGCCTTACTCGCTTATTGTGATGGAAAGCACAGCCAATGGTGTGGGGAACTATTTTCACAACGAATGGTTGCGCGCCAAAGCCGGCGAAAGCGACAAAACACCCATCTTTGTGCCGTGGAATGAGATTGAGATATACCGCATGCCGGTGAGCAATCCTCAAGCGTTGTGGGACTCGATGGATAGCTATGAGCGTGAGCTGTGGGACAATGGCCTCACACTCGAAATGATTAACTGGTATCACCACAAACGTGCCGAATACCCCTCCCACTCCATGATGAAAGCCGAATACCCATCTAATGACATTGAGGCATTCACTTGCACCGGGCACAACCTGTTTTCGTCAGAAGCCATCGAGCGTTTGCGCCTTGACTGCCGGGAGCCTCAATGGGTAGGCGAACTGGTAGGCGATACTATTGTGGGCGAGGATTCTTTGCGTAACATCCGTTTTGCGCCCGACCCTCATGGCAATCTGCATATATGGGAAAAGCCCGGCGAAGGGGCATCGTCATCGCGTTATGTGGTGGCTGTGGATATTGGCGGACGCTCACACACGAGCGACTACTCGGTTATCGCCGTCATCGACCGTGAGAAAAGTAGGCCCGAAGTGGTGGCACAATGGCGAGGACACATCGACCACGACATTCTCACTTGGAAAAGCGCGCAGATAGCCCGGTGGTATGCCAATGCGTTGCTTGTTATCGAGAGCAACACCCTCGAAACGGCCAATGGAGGCGAAAACTCGCTCTACACCCTCTCGCAACTCAATGGTGTGTATCACAATCTCTATCGCCGCCCACGACTCGCTCAAGCCTCCGACTCGCTTGAATCAAAAATAGGGTTTCACACCAATCGTGCCACTAAATCACTTATCATCACCCACCTCATTGCCATGGTGCGCGATAGCGGTTATGTGGAGCGATGCAACGACGCTTGCAACGAACTAACCACCTACGAACAACTGCCCAACGGCTCATACGCCGCCAAAGTGGGACACCACGACGACATACTAATGACCCGCGCCATCGCTCTTTATGTAGCCTCAACAACACAAATCGCCCCTCCACAAGATTTCTCCGGTCTCTTCTCCCTTCAAAACTGGTAATTCGTTAATGCATAATTCATAATGCATAATTCATAATTAATGCGGAGTGCGAAATGCAATCCTCCCCCTAACGCAACTCTCCTCTTGAAATTTCACAGAAATTTTAGGAGGAACAATGGTGCCAATGAGAGCAATATATCAAGCTCGCTTGATTATTGCCGAATGCAGCCCATTGAAGACATAGTCAGTACGGCAACGCCGGGAGGTGGTCTGAACTTGATTATTGCCGAGTGCAGCCCATTGAATACATAGTCAGTACCCCGGATGGGGGAAGGTGGTTCCAAAATGCCGGCACGGCATAATTCACAATAATCGATAAAATATGTATTATGAATTCCTAAGGGCTCAACGAGGCTTGACCTAGTTAATTATGAATTACGCATTATGAATTGAAAAATCTCTGCCCTTTTCTTTTTTTTATTGTTAAAAATGTGATTTTTGACAAAAAAAGTTTGTGGAGTAAAAAAAACTCCGTAAATTAGCACCGTGAAATATATTATAAAAATCAAATATTTTTTTTTTACTAACTTTAAATTTTAAATTTATGAAGAAATTTTTACTCCTCGGCGCTGCCGTTATCGGTCTTTCTTCTATGGCATCTGCTCAAGATGAACAAAAAGTGTATACCGACGGTCACACCTACGAAGCTGACGCTGAAACCGACGTAACTTGTAAAAACAAATGGATCATCGACCGCGTTCACACTCCAGAACAATTCTTGAATCTTCAATTTGTGAAAGATTATGCTACTAAAGCACGTACTGCAGTTATCGATCCTGCTCAAGAAAAAGTTTATGTAGGTTATTCAAAATCAGCTGTAGTTGACTCTACTTCAAACGACTACGCTCACCTTGTAGTATTTAACCTCAAAACAGGTGAACTCGAAAAAGAACTTCCTTTGACTTACAATGGCACTGCTATCAATGGTCTTCTTTGTGCTAACCAAGTAGGTATCGACGACTACGGTCACGTATGGGTTTGCGGTATGTACTCTGACGTTAACGCAAAACCTGCTCAAATCTACGTAGTAAAAGACTTCAATACAGGTGAATGTGACCTCGTTGGCGAATGGAAACTTCCTGATGAAGAAACTGACGCTGCAGGTCGTATCGACTACTGGGATGTTGTAGGTGACATCACAGGTGTTGAAGCAAACGCTGTATGTATGGGTGCGGTAGGTACTACTGCTGCCGGTGAAAAACTTTGTCTCTATCGTTGGGAACTTGCTCAAGGTGCAACTGAATGGGTAGCAAACGAAGATGACTTCGCCGGTTATGTATCAAACACTGACCTCGCTGAAACTTATCCTGCTGACCAAGTTACTTGGGGACAATCATCTGCAACTGTAAAAATCGTTGCTGAAGAAGGTCACGTAGGTTCTATGTTCTATGTTGACGGTTTCACAACTTGTCCTTCACTTTACCAAACTTCTCTCACAATGGTAGAAAGCTTTGCTTCTGCTACTGACCTTGCTCCTGCTGTAGGTTGTAACGGTGTTAACGAATTCGTTCTTGACGGTGACGGAACAGAAAAACCTTACATCGCTTACGCTGAAGCACAATATAACGTATCTCCTGGTTGTCGTGTAAACATTTGCCAACTTGGTGAAGGTATGGCATTCGAAGGTATGCGTAAACTTTGGAGCGTTCCTGAAGGTGGTCTTGGTGAAGTATCTGACGGTG
Source organism: Muribaculaceae bacterium (assembly GCA_045576735.1). Classification (GTDB taxonomy): domain Bacteria; phylum Bacteroidota; class Bacteroidia; order Bacteroidales; family Muribaculaceae; genus RGIG4079. The sequence continues at coordinate 12,149 of JAZNGZ010000036.1, read as the reverse complement.
GTACTCGCGTTCACAACATCAACATCTTGAAAGCTGCTAACGAAGATGATGGCAAACAAGGTGTTTATCTTTTGACTTACAAATGTAACAACGGTATCGGTCTTTACTGTATCGCTGAAGATGGTTTCAAAGACCTTTATCCTGACGGAGCCGGTGTAGAAGGCATCGAAATGGACGAAGTTATTGACGGCGAAGCTGAATACTTCAACCTTCAAGGTGTAAAAGTTGCTAACCCTGAAAACGGTCTTTACATTAAGAAACAAGGCAACAAAGCATCTAAAGTTCTTGTTAAATAATAAAAACAATAACTTATATATCATCAACGAGCAACCCACATAGGTTGCTCGTTTTTTTTATTAATCACTCATCGCCCCTGCATTTTATACTAACACAAAAGCGCACAAATCGTAAATGCTTCAACCCTACGAATCTCGCTGAATGCAATAAAAGCTGTGTTTCTCACCGCTCTACTCCTAACTATCACTATTCATATCACAACAAAACAAAGACTAGATTGTTTATATAATTGGGCAAAAAGTATTGCTTAATTGCATAATTTAGAAAAAGATTTTCAGAAAAAGAATTTGTTTTGTAACTTCGCATGCTGAAAACTAGGCTTTAGTCTATTCTTCTCAAACACATTAAGAATATAGGTATAGAAATCAATAATTACTAGTAAAAAAGATATGTTTAAGAAAAAGGATTTGTTAAAGTCAACCGGGGCAATACTTTCGGGCCTCGCATTGACTATTTTATCGTCATGTGGCGGAGAGCAACAGCCACAACAGCAAGGGCAAGCTCCCGAAATCGCTGTTATGACAGTAGGTGTGGGTAATTCAGAGCTAAATCGTAGTTATCCTGCAACCATCAAAGGTAAAGCTGACATTGAAATACGCCCTCAAGTGAGCGGTTTCATCACTCATGTTCATGTTGACGAAGGTCAACGTGTGTCAAAAGGACAAGTATTGTTCACTCTCGACCAAGTACAATTTAAAGCAGCTGTAGATCAAGCGCAAGCTGCTGTTTCAAGCGCAAAAGGAGCAATTTCACAAACACAAGCAGCGGTTGACCAAGCGCAAGCTGCTGTAAATGTTGCAGAAACAGCTGTTGCAACAGCTCAATTGACAGCCAACAACAAAAAAACGCTATATGACAAAAACATCATAAGCAAATATGAATGGGAATTGGCTGAAAATACACTCTCTCAAGCAAAAGCCAACCTCAATCAAGCCAAAGCCGGATTAAACCAAGCCAAAGCGGCTCACTCTCAAGCCAAAGCCGGATTGGCTCAAGCCGAAGCCAGCCTAGTGTCGGCTAAAAAGAATTTATCTTATACTGTGGTAACTGCGCCTAGCAATGGGGTTATTGGTTCTATCCCCAATCGTGTAGGAGCTCTTGCTTCACCATCTATGCAACAACCATTGACCACAGTTAGCGATAATACCGGAGTGTATGTATACTTCGCTCTCAATGAAAAAGACATCATTTCAATGACTAAAAACGGGTCTATCTCATTGGAACAAGCTATCGCTTCAATGCCTCGAGTACAATTGCGTCTTGCCGACGGCAGCATGTATGGTTGCACCGGCGAAGTGGCAACCGTGTCGGGTGTTATCGATGCCTCAACCGGTTCGGCTACCGTGAGAGCTCTATTTGACAACCCTGCAGGTATGCTTAGAAGTGGTAGCACCGGCACCGTTCTTATCCCTTATATTGAAAATGATGCTATCATCATTCCTCAAAAGGCTACATTCGAAATTCAAGACCGCAAATTTGTGTACACTCTTAACGATTCAAACAAAACTGTCAGCACTCCTATCACAGTGTTTGAGATTAACAATGGTCAAGAATATCGCGTAACAAGTGGTCTTAAAGCTGGTGACCGCATTGTAACCGAAGGTATCGGAACAACCGTGAAAGAGGGTATGGTCATCAAGCCTAAAGTTGTATCGGCTCCTACTCCTCAAGAATCACAAGCGCCTCAAGCTCCGGCTAAAAACGACTCTACTAAAGTCGACTCTGCTAAAGCTACTGTACCGGCACAAAACGACACAACTTCTAAGAAATAATCTACAATAGGATAAAACAATCAATTATCAATAACTAAATATGAAACTTGATAATTTTATTAACCGCCCGGTACTTTCGACGGTTATATCAATATTCATCGTGTTACTCGGGTTGATTGGGCTCTTTGCTCTCCCGGTAACTCAATATCCCGACATTGCGCCCCCTACAATCTCGGTTTCGACCACATATACCGGGGCCAACGCACAAACAGTGCTCAACTCGGTTATTGCTCCTCTTGAAGAGCAAATTAATGGTGCGCAAAACATGACCTACATGACATCATCGGCTACCAATACCGGTGCTGCCACAATCACTGTTTACTTCAAACAAGGATATGACCCCGACATGGCTGCTATCGATGTGCAAAACCGTGTGGCCAAAGCGCAAGGTCTTCTCCCTGCCGAAGTAACTCGTGTGGGTGTGATTACCCAAAAACGACAAACATCAATGTTGATGGGTATCGCACTTTATGCCGAAGATGACTCTTACCCTGCCGACTTCGTGGAAAACTACATGAAAATCAACATTATTCCACAAATTCAACGTGTAGCAGGTGTGGGCGACGCAATGGTGCTTGGCGCCGACTACTCTATGCGTATATGGCTCAAGCCCGATGTGATGGCTCAATATGGTTTAATGCCAACCGATATCTCAGCCGTTCTTGCCGAACAAAATATCGAAGCTGCTCCCGGTCAGTTTGGAGAACAAGGAGGACAAAGTTTCCAATATGTAATGAGATATAAAGGTCGCTTGGTTAAACCCGAAGAATTTGAAAACATCGTAATCAAGGCCACGCCCGACGGCGAAACATTATATTTGAAGGATGTAGCCGACGTGGAGTTGGGTCGAATGACTTATGGTTTCGCATGTAGTGTGAATGGTAAAACAGCCGTTAATGCTATGATTTACCAAATTCCGGGCTCAAATGCGACTGAAATTATTAAAAATATCGAGAAAGAACTTGAAAAGGTTAAGAAAGAGCTTCCAAAAGGATTGGCTATCACTGTGCCAATGAACTCTAACGACTTCCTTGAAGCATCAATCAACGAGGTAATCCACACTTTGATTGAAGCGTTTGTGCTTGTGTTCTTGGTGGTATATCTCTTCTTGCAAGACCTTCGTTCAACAATCATTCCGGCCATTGCCATTCCTGTAGCGCTTATCGGTACATTCTTTGTGATGAACCTCATTGGGTTCTCGGTCAACTTGATTACATTGTCGGCTCTGGTGCTGGCGATTGCGATTGTGGTCGACGACGCCATTGTGGTGGTGGAGGCCGTCCATGCCAAGCTCGATGTGGGCTATAAATCGGCACGGCGAGCCTCAATAGATGCGATGGGCGAAATTGCCGGTGCGTTAATTTCAATCACGTTGGTAATGATGCTCGTGTTTATCCCTGTGTCGTTCATGCCCGGCACAAGTGGGGTATTCTACAAACAATTTGGTCTCACAATGGCTATTGCTATCGCCTTCTCGGCGGTAAACGCGTTGACACTCTCACCTGCACTTTGTGCCGTGTTCCTCAAACCACACGAAGAACATGAAGAAGGGAAGAAACGTAACTTCGTAAAACGCTTCCACATTGCATTTAATGCCGCCTATGACGGCATGCTCGAAAAATATAAAAAAGCCACTCGCTTCTTCGTCAAAGCTAAATTGTTGGCACTGCTTCTTGTTGGAGGATCTGTAGCAGCCCTTATGTGGTTAATGAATACGACTCCAAGCGCCCTTGTACCAAACGAAGATACCGGTACAATCTTAGGGGTTGTCGACATGCCTCCTGCCACTTCGCAAGAGCGTACTATTGAGTTGCTTAAAGATGTAGACTCAATCGTGGCTAAAATTCCGGCTATCGAAACACGTGTGTGGGTTAACGGCTTCAGCTTCACAGCCGGCCAAGGTCCTACATATGGTATGTTTATCATCAAATTGAAAAACTGGGAAGAACGTACTCCCGAAGAAAGTTCCGACAATATCATCAAGCAATTATATGGTATGGTGGGACAAAAAATCAAGGACGGACGTATAATGTTTATCGCGCCTCCTATGATTCCCGGTTATTCTGCAACCAACGGGTTTGAACTTCAATTACAAGACAAAACCGGTGGCGACATTAACAAATTCTTCGGCATAGCACAAGGCTTCCTTGCCGAATTGAATAAATGCCCTGAAGTGCAAATGGCATATACTACATTCAACCCCACATTCCCTCAATACATGGTGGACATCGATGTGGCCAAGGCTAAACAAGCCGGGATAAGTCCCCAAACAATCCTCTCCACATTACAAGGGTACTATGGTGGTATGTATGTGTCAAACTTCAACCGTTTCGGAAAACTTTACCGTGTGATGATGCAAGCATCGCCCGACGCCCGCGTATCGCCCGAAACACTCAACAGTATCAAAATTCGCAATGGTGCGGAAATGGCTCCGATAAGCAACTTCGTATCGCTCGAACGCATCTATGGCCCCGACTTGTTGAACCGTTTCAACATGTTTACATCAATTTCTATTTCGGGTGTGCCTAACCCCGGTTATTCATCGGGTGAAGCTATCGCCGCTATCGAACGAGTAGCAGCCAAGACACTTCCACAAGGTTATGGCTTTGAATATGCAGGTATGACTCGCGAGGAAGCCGGTTCGGCATCGGGTAACACTACAGGTATAATCTTTGGTTTATGTCTATTGTTTGTATACTTGTTGTTAAGTGCCCAATATGAAAGTTACATCTTGCCGTTGGCGGTAATTCTTTCAATCCCATTCGGTTTGATGGGTACATTCGTATTTGCTAAGATAGGTGGTATCACCAACAACATTTATCTACAAATCGCCTTGATTATGCTTATCGGTTTGTTGGCAAAGAACGCGATTTTGATTGTAGAGTTTGCCGTTGAACGTCGTCGCACCGGTATGAGCATCGTGAATGCCGCCGTAGCAGGAGCCGCTGCTCGTCTACGTCCTATCTTGATGACCTCATTGGCATTGATTATCGGTTTGTTGCCGTTGATGTTTGCCTCAGGAGTAGGAGCAAATGGTAACCAAGCCCTTGGTTATGGCTCAATTGGTGGTATGTTGATAGGTATGATTCTCCAAATCTTTGTGGTTCCCTCATTGTTTGTAATCTTCCAATCAATCCAAGAAAAATTCACACCTATGAAGTGGAAAGACACCAACAACGAAGGCATCGAATCGGAATTGGAACAATATTCACAAAATTAATAGTTATAGGATATGACTAACAAATCATTATATTTCGCAGCCGTAGTGCTCAGCATTTCATTGCTGAGCAGTTGCGGGCTGTATAAAAAATTCGAGATGCCCCAAGACGACAACTCTCTAGCAGCTGAATATGCTAAAGCTAAAGAAGCCGAAGTCGACACTACCACTTTGGGCAATCTCCGTTGGCAAGAAGTATTTACCGACCCTGTGTTGGTCGACTTAATCAACCAAGCTCTCGCCAACAATGTGAACATGCAAAATGCCAAACTTAATATAGATATAGCACAAGCCCAACTTAAAGGCGCTAAATTGAGTTATTTCCCGGCAGTGGCACTTGCTCCCAATGGTGCATTTGCATCATATGCCGGCAGCGACTTCATAGGCACTTATCAAATTCCGCTATCGGTAAGTTGGGAGGTTGATGTATTTGGCAAACTACTCAACAACAAACGTAGCGCTGAAGCCACTGTGACCCAAGTAGAGGCATATAATCAAGCCGTACGTTCTCAAATAATTGGCGGAGTAGCAAACTGTTACTATGCAATAGCAACTGTGCAACGTCAAATTGAGCTTAATCGTGAAACAGCGACATTGTGGGCCGAAAGTATTGAGGTGATGAAAAACCTCAAGCTCGATGGACGCATGAACGAAGCTGCTATTGTACAAAGCACTGCTAACTACTACAACCTTTTAGGTGCTATCACCGACATGGAAGTGGCGTTAAGCGAGCTTAACAACACTATGTCGTTATTGCTCAATGTGATGCCACAAAAATGGAACATTTCATCTGAAGCATATATGACTATGCCCAACATGGCTCGCGCAGGAGTGCCCATGGTAGAACTTGCAGCCCGCCCCGATGTGCGTGCTGCTGAAATGGAAGTGGCAAAAGCTTATTATGCTACAAACATGGCACGTGCCGCGTTCTACCCCAACTTGACCATCTCGGCAAATGGCGGTTTTACTAATGCACTCGGTTCGATGATTGTAAATCCCGGTGATTGGTTTGTGCAATTAGCCGGTTCATTAACCGCTCCTATCTTCTCTCGTGGTAGAAATATTGCCACACTCGAAGCTTCAGAAGCTGCGCAAAAACAAGCAATGAACAACTTCGAATACACATTGTTGAACGCAAGTGCCGAAGTGAGTAACGCTATGACAATTTGCCAAAAGAGCGATGAAAAAGTTAAATTGTTGGACAAACAGATAGAAAATCTTGAAAAATCGGTTGAATATACCCAAGAATTATTAACTTTGGGTACATCAACATACCTTGAAGTGCTCACTGCACAACAAAGTTTATTGGCAGCACAAATGTCGCGACTATCATGCGAACACACCAAAACCCAAGCTGTGATAAACTTATATCAAGCACTTGGAGGTGGCCGATAATTAATGTATAACACCTTAAATTTAAAAGAATATGATTAGCCCATTAGCTCACGTTGACCCATCGGCAAAACTCGGTGAAAACGTAACAATACACCCCTTTGCCTACATTGACAAGAATGTAGAAATAGGCGACGGCTGTGAAATTATGCCCTACACAAGCATTATTCGTGGTACTCGCATGGGGAAAAACAACAAAGTGTATCAAGGCACCATCATAGGCGCCGACCCTCAAGACTTTCGTTGGAAAGGAGAGGAAACATATTGCTATATTGGAGACAACAACGTGATACGCGAACATGTTATTATCAACCGAGGTATCAGAAGCGAAGGGGGAACTCGCATTGGCGACAACTCCTTTGTGATGGCCGAATCTCACATTGGTCACGACACCCACATTAAAGGCAGATGTGTGGTAGGTAATAGTGTGATGATTGCCGGTGATGTTACCGTTGATGAATGTACTATCTTGTCGAGCGGTTCAATCCTCCACGAAAAGAGTAAGGTAGGCAAATGGGTGCTCATCAAAGGAGGTTGCCGCATTAGTGGCAATGTGCCTCCATTCGCAATCTTTGCCCACAATCCGGTAAGCTACTTCGGCATCAATGCCGTGGTGATGCGCAAACATGGATTTAGCGAAGAGGAAGTTGATGATGTGGCAAAATGCTATCGCCATGTATACCAATGTGGCACCTCGGTATTTAACGCTTTGCGTCGCATCGAAGCCGATGTTGAAGACAACAGAGTACGCCAAGAAATCACCAATTTTATCCGCGAAAACAACATGAAAGTCGTGGCCATACCCATCGAAGTAGACTAACTAACTTCAACCATAACTCAGGAGTGGACTCATAATAAAATGAGTTCACTCTTTTTTTATGTGATAAATTTCATTAACTTTGTGATATGAAATTGCAACGGCTGTCGATTGATAATTTTAAGAATATTGCGGAGGCTCGGCTTGAGTTTTCGCCTAAGGCTAATTGTCTGTTGGGCAATAATGGCATGGGGAAAAGTAATTTGCTCGACGCTATCTATTATATGAGTTTCTGCAAAAGTTTTAATGGGGTACAAGATGCTATGCTTATCAAGCGCGATGAGGATTTCTGCATCGTGAATGCCGCTTACGACCGTCGTGACTCGAGCGAGGATTTATCACTCGGCATTGCTCGGGGCAAACGCAAGACATTTAAACGTAAAGGGAAAGAATATCAACGATTGAGCCAACACATTGGGCTATTCCCACTTGTGATGATTGCCCCTAACGACATCGATATTATTCGTGGCAATAGCGATGAGCGTCGCCGTCTCATCGACATGATTATATCACAAAGCGACCACCGCTATCTCGACCAATTGATACGCTACAACCACGGACTAGAGCAACGCAACAAGCTATTGCGCGACGGGTGTGTTGACCATAGCCTATATCTAGCGATAGAGCTTACAATGGGTATGGCAGCCGAATATATCAACCATTGCCGCAAGGAATGGGTGAATAGATTGTCGGAGATATTCAACCGATATTACAATGCCATTGCCGGCGAAGGTGAGCAAGTGGAGTTGAGCTATCGCAGCAGTTTGAACGAGCCGGGAATGACGATGGAGACTCTGCTCGATGGTGCTCGTCGGCACGATGAAATAGTGCGCCACACCACAGTGGGAATTCATCGCGACGACATCGACATGACCATTGCCCAAATGCCTGTGAGACGCACCGGGTCACAAGGTCAATGCAAAACGTTTACTATTGCTCTTCGCTTGGCTCAATATGAATTATTGAGCGAAACCACTAATCTAAAACCCCTACTCCTTCTCGATGACATATTTGACAAGCTCGACGCCACACGCGTGGAGCATATAATGGAGATTGTGATGAGCGACACTTTTGGGCAAATTTTCATTACCGACACTAATCGCACCCACCTCGACCGCATCGTTGAACGCACAAGCGGTGACTACCGCATATGGGAAGTGGTCAACGGAGTATTCACCCCTCTAAACACTTCTCAGCAATGAAACGTCGCGACGCACAAAGCATAAAAGACATCATCGACGTAGCTCTCTCGGAGAGTGGTGTATCGGGGGTTATCGACGAGCAACGATTGTGTTACCTATGGCCCGAGGTAGTGGGCCCGGGGATAAACCGATACACAATTAAACGCTATGTCGACAAAGGTGTGCTACATGTATATCTTTCATCAGCGGCGTTGAAAAACGAGTTGCAATTTCATCGCAGTCGTCTTGTTGAAGAATTGAACAAAGCCGCCGGCAAGGATGTTATAACAAGCATAATGATTCATTAAAAAATATGGAAGCCATAACCTATCCCTCTTCAACCAACCCACGTGTGCCACAAGCCTCACAGCCCTATCGCCACGTGACACCTATACAGATAAGATTTAACGACATCGACGTGATAGGCCACATCAACAATAATGCTTATCTCGAATATATGGACCTAGGAAAAACAAGCTACTTTAATGCCGTGAAGCCCGAATTGGTCAATTGGAAGCATATAAACGTGGTGATAGTAAACGTAAATTGCGACTTTTTCTCTCCGGGATATATCAAAGAACCTATTGCCGTGCTCACTACAGTTACCTCTATATCTCAACGCAGTTTGAAGCTAGAGCAACGCATCTTAAACATCGAGACCGGTGACGTGAAATGCGTGGGCCGCACCGTGATGGCAGGGTTTGACCCAACAACAGCCCAAGGAGCCGAAATTGACCCCGAATGGGTTAAAGCAATATGCGCCTACGAAGAAAAAGAGTTATACACACCCTCTCACCATTGATTTTGACGCAAATATTGTCGATTTAGCGCCCAATAATCGCCTTAAAAGCATTAAGTGGGTCAGAAAATTGAAAAGAATTGCGTAACTTTGCACATTGAAAGAAATCACTTATCAAAAAATTCACATATAGCCCATTATGGATATTCTTGAGACAATGCGCCATATACTTGAAGCTGAGAGCAAAGCCATCAGCAATATTCCCGTAACCGATGATTACACCAAAGCAGTTGATGCCATTATCGAGCATGTACACAATCGCAAAGGTAAACTCGTAACCTCGGGGATGGGGAAAGCCGGACAAATTGCCATGAACATCGCAACAACATTCAGTTCTACCGGCACTCCGGCGGTAAATATCCACCCTAGCGAAGCCCAACATGGCGACTTGGGCCTATTGCAACCAAACGATATTATGCTCTTGATTTCAAACTCGGGCAAAACTCGTGAAATCATTGATTTTGTGACTCTCGCGCGCAACCTATATCCTCAATTACCTCTAATCGTTATCACCGGCAATGCCGACAGTGAATTGGCTCACGATGCCGACTTTGTGTTGTCGACCGGCGGGTCGCCCGAAGTGTGTCCCCTAGGGCTTACCCCCACCACTTCTACCACCATGATGACTGTTATTGGCGATGTGCTAGTGGTGAGTGTAATGAAAAAAACAGGCTTCACCAAAGCCGACTATGCCAAACGACACCATGGGGGATACTTAGGACACGTGTCGCGTGGCGACAAATAACATCACAAATAATTTTAGCGCAATATGGAAATGAAAACATCACTCGATCCTATTTTTATAAACATCGAGAACAAAACGGCACTCAGCCTGCTTGACCAGTATAAAGCAGGAGCCTCCATCTTTGCGCTTCGACATAAACTCGCCAATGCTTCATTGTCGACAATCATCGACTCAACAAGAAGCATAGCCCAATACTTGATTGCCGACGACAACATTAGCAAAGCGATTGCTCAATTTAGTTGGCTCGACACGATTTTCACTCGTGCCCACATCGACAGCACAGCCGATGTGCATGTAATCATAAAACAAGTTCTTGCCGCACTTCTCATCGAAGACAACAAAGTGGAGCCGGCAATGACAACCGCGGCCGAAGCGCTATCGCTAATGGTACTCAACTCTCGCCGCAAAGATGAAGGATTTATTTGTCTATTGGCAATGTTGTTATATGACCTTGCCCAAATTCACTGCGCAAAGAAGGAATTCAAGCAAGCCGAACGCGACATAGCCAAATCGATGAAGTTGCTCGAAAAACTATCGAAAATAAACCGACATCGATATGGAGCCGGGCAAATTACCGCCTTGAATGCTTCTACTTCAATATACCGTTCACGTGTAGACCAAGCCAACCTATTGGCTCACTATCAAGTGGCTACTACAACATATCTCGCCGAGGTTAACTCGGGGATTATGGATGCCACTACCCGACTCATCGCCTCACTCGTGAACGAAGGCAACACCCTGTCGCAGATGAATCGTTATCGCGAAGCGATACACTTCTACACTCGCGCGCTGAAATATCTCACGCGCATTGAGCCGGAGTTTTCTCTCCAACAGCTACAACTATCAATATCGCTTGGCGAAGCGCTTATCCAAGCCAAAAACACCCGCGACAAAGGGGTGCACCTACTCAACACAATGCTTCACAAAGCCACAAAACTTAATGCCGACGATGAGCATAAACGCATTGTAAAAATACTGCTCGATGCACGCAATAACCGACTTGACATATTGGGCTTGTGGCATAAAATGTTTCCCAAATAAGTAACAACACAATCTACACAATATTTTTTTTCATGGCAACAAATCTATCACACAGCGCACCTCAAGGTGCTATCCCCAAAGTAGAAAACATGAGAGTGGCTATCGTAGCCGCCGAATGGAATGCCCACATCACCGGCGCACTCACCGATGGTGCATTGAAGGTATTCTCTTCGCAAGGATTTGCACAAGAGGATGTTGACGTGTATCATGTACCCGGTGCCGTTGAATTGACATTTGCCGCATCGCAACTAATCGAAGCATCGATGTATGACGCCATCATCGTGTTTGGCTGCGTAATTCGTGGTGGCACTCCCCACTTCGACTATGTGTGTCAAAGCGTAACTCAAGGCATCACATCATTAAATGCCGACTGCGACACTCCCGTAATCTTTGGAGTGTTAACGGTTGACTGTGAACAAGATGCACTCGACCGATGCGGCGGTAAACTCGGAAACAAAGGCGAGGAAGCAGCTGTTGCTGCAATTAAAATGCACGATTTCGCTTGCAAAGTTAAAGAACTTTGATTATCTTTGCAGTCGATTTAGGGCGAATACCAGAGTGGCCAAATGGGGCAGACTGTAAATCTGCTGGTTTATACCTTCGGTGGTTCGAATCCATCTTCGCCCACAATCTTTTTCATAGCGTTGCGGAAGTAGCTCAGTCGATAGAGCATCAGCCTTCCAAGCTGAGGGTCGCGGGTTTGAGCCCCGTCTTCCGCTCAAAGAAAGGGGCTGTGTCAAAATATAGTATTTTGACACAGTTTCTTTTTTAAGCAGCAAGGTTTCGAAAATCTGTAAAATCGTCAAATTTCATTTTTTTGCAGAATATTCGATTCACGGAGTCCAAAAAGCGGTTAAAAAATATGATTTGAGAGAAAAACGTGTGATT
>JAZNGZ010000035.1:0-2516 GCA_045576735.1 Muribaculaceae bacterium | reverse complement strand
GATGCAGCAAAAGCCGATTCGTTGGCATTGACATTTGTTGCCGATAGTGTGAAGGTAGAGGAAATTGACTCAGTTACATTCAGCGCTGATTTTGGCGAAGGTAAATCATTATGCGTTAAGAAAGACGCGCAAGGCAAATTAACTGTGGAGCAATCTAAGGGATTGTTTGTATACCCTGAAAAGGACCTCGATTTTTCCAAGAAAACCGGTATGTGAACCGACTCTCTCACTGATGCTCAATTTGCTGAACGCATGGCTACAAAAGAAGAATTTCGCAACTATCTTATCAAAAACTTCAAAGTTGTTAATCCGCTTGTGATGACAGAAAAAAAGCCTATTGTTCATGAAGGTACATGCAATATGGATTTCTCCGTAAAACAGAAATATGTTGTAACAAACAAGTCAGATAAGCCGGTTTCGGGTAAGGATTATAAAATGGCTGTGCGTAGGTATGATATCCCATCCGATCAAAAAACTACAGAATATGCTCCCGGAAAAGATATAGCCCCCGGGGGATCAGCTACATATGAATGGACAAGTAGCTATTATGTAGTTGTTGACAATGTGTCGTTAAAATACAATTCAACAAACAAAACTCAACAATTTGAAGATAATTTCGAACCTAAAGGTGATGAATATCAAAAATTTCTTGATTCAAAAAAGAAATAAACATAATAGAGATATATACTAAATAGTTATAGAGAGTTTGGAGATGCCTTCAAACTCTCTTATTTTTATATCGTATAAGCCGTTTATATGTTGCCAATTCGTGCATTTATGATATTATCGATGTGTAAAATATAAAATTATTATGTAACTTTGCATCAGAAAATAAATTAACAATATAAACTACAATGGATTTTATTGAAGAATTGACCTGGCGCGGAATGATTCACACCGTAATGCCCGGCACTGAAGAACAACTCAAAAAAGAAATGACTACGGCTTATTTGGGTATCGACCCCACTGCCGATTCACTACATATTGGCCACTTGGTGGGAGTGATGATGCTTAAGCACTTCCAACGTGCCGGACACAAACCTATCGCTCTCGTTGGGGGTGCTACCGGTATGATTGGCGACCCATCAATGAAAAGCCAAGAACGCAAACTTCTCGATGAAGAAACATTGCGTCACAACCAAGAAGCTATCAAAAAACAACTTGCTAAGTTCCTCGACTTCGATAGCGATGCACCCAATGCGGCTGAGTTGGTAAACAACTACGACTGGATGAAAAATTTCTCATTCCTCGACTTTATCCGCGATGTGGGTAAACATATCACCGTTAACTATATGATGGCGAAAGACTCGGTTAAGAAACGCCTTTCGGGAGAATCTCAACAAGGTATGTCGTTTACCGAGTTCTCATACCAACTTGTGCAAGGTTACGACTTCTTGACTCTTTATAAAGACAAAAACTGTCGCCTTCAACTTGGTGGCTCTGACCAATGGGGTAACATCACTACCGGTACTGAGCTTATTCGTCGCACAGTGGGTGGTGAAGCTTATGCGCTCACTTGTCCGCTCATCACTAAGGCCGACGGTGGTAAATTTGGTAAGACCGAGAGCGGTAACGTGTGGTTGGACCCTCGCTACACTTCTCCTTATAAATTCTACCAATTCTGGTTGAATGTATCTGACGCTGACGCTGAAAAATATATCAAAATCTTCACCGAACTTTCACGCGAAGAAATTCAGTCACTCGTTGAAGAACAAGAAAAAGATCCCGGTTTGCGTCCATTGCAAAAACGTCTTGCAAAAGAAATCACTACAATGGTTCACTCGGCCGAAGAATATGAGGCTGCCGTTGAAGCTTCGCAAATCCTATTTAGTAATAAAGCATCTGAAACTCTCCGCAAAATCGACGAAGCGACACTCTTGGCTGTGTTTGAAGGTGTGCCAACGTTTGAGGTTGAAAAAGCCGACATTGAGGCTGGAGTTAAGATTGCCGACCTTTTGGTTGAAAAAGCGGCTGTGTTCCCTTCAAAAGGCGAACTTCGCAAGCTCGCTCAACAAGGTGGTGTGTCAATCAACAAAGAAAAAATCGCCGATGTGTATGCTGATTCATCAGTTGATATGCTCCTCAACGATAAGTATGTACTAGTGCAAAAAGGTAAGAAAAATTACTTCTTACTAATCGCAAAATAAAAAAGTTGCAAAAATATTTGCACAGTTTGAAAATTGTGCGTATCTTTGCAACGCTTTAGGACGGAAGTCTTGGGCAATAAGGATTGTCTTATGGTGTAATGGTAGCACTGCAGTTTTTGGTTCTGCCTGTCTAGGTTCGAGTCCTGGTAAGACAACAAAAAAGACGCTGATTCATTGAGTCAGCGTCTTTTTTTGTTGCTATCTGATAAGGGTATGATTAATATACAATGAGGCCTAATGGTCAAATTTCAGGATGAATTCTTTGTAAGATGTTGAAAATGACTAACTTTGGGTATTTGAAAATTTATGAATAAAAAATTTGCTTTTTCTGTGGCTCAAAACAAGTCGTAAAAAACGGCAAGAAAGGAG
>JAZNGZ010000034.1:0-34690 GCA_045576735.1 Muribaculaceae bacterium | reverse complement strand
ATCATATTTTTTAACCGCTTTTTGGACTCCGTGAATCGAATATTCTGCAAAAAAATGAAATTTGACGATTTTACAGATTTTAGAAACCTTGCTGCTTAAAAAAGAAACTGTGTCAAAATACTATATTTTGACACAGCCTCGAAAAGAATATGCCTCGCAACTCTCATTAGGGTTAATGAATTATGCATTATGAATTGGAATTAACCCCTCAGTCGCAAGCGACAGCCCCCCTAAAATAGGTGGGCAATGGCTAACGCGTAGAAAAGAGGAAGTAGAGAGTTAAGAGCCCTAACTCTTCTCTTAAAATTTGAAAATTTTTAGGAGGAACAATAGTGCCAATGAGAGTCCTAACTCTCCTCTTGAAAATTACAAAGTAATTTTTAGGAGGAGTACGGCGAAGCCGGGAGGTGGTCAAAATTCCGCATTCCGCATTCCGCATTAAAATTATCACCCGAAGGGCTCGCTGAGGCTCGACCTCTAATCGACTAGTTACGATCTTCTAACTTCTATCTACTATTTTTATGACTAGTTAGTAACTAAAACGCGGTGGGTCATTGGGGATGACTCACCGCGTTGATATGTTGTTATGTGATTTTTAGAACAAGTAAGCAGCTGTGATTGTCCAGCAGTTTTTCTTACCTTCGATTTCAGTGAAGCTGCCACCAAAGCTTCCGCCAGTGTAACCATCTACTGTTTTAATTGTGTTGGTCAATCCCCAACCATAGCTAGCTCCTACTTGAAGGTGGCTAAACAATTCAACACCAACACCGAGGTTCCAATCTACGTCAACATTTTGATGTTCCCATGCGGCTTCAATTGCGTCGCTATTTGCCAAGAATGAGAAGCTAGGACCTGTGAAGATATATGGTTTAACAATTTTAGCCACAACAGGCACATTGATTTTCCATTTCAAGTTGATGGGTATATCAATAAAGCTAAGATTCTTATCAGCGATAGCCGACTTGCGATTAGCATACATCACTGAAGCATCGGCGCCAAGGCCTAAAATGGGAAGAGTGAATTCAGCCATAACACCTGCGGTCCAACCGGTGTGATTGTCATATACATCAGTAACAATGTCTTTATTAAAGCTAACATCTTCGACGTTAAGACCGGCTTTGACACCAAATGAAATTTGAGCCGAAGCAGGAACTACTATTGCAACACATGCTATTGCAATGGCTACGATTCTTTTGATTGATTTCATAAATTTGTAATTTTAAAGTTAATATTAGTTTGTTTTTCTGCAAAGTTAATACTTTCGGCCACAAAATTGCTATTTCAATGACAAAAAGTTTAATTTGATTGTATTTTTTCTTCATTTTATTTTCATTTACTACCTTTGCAAGTAATAAAATGCATTATAATGACAACTAATTCTGTTACAATTACATTCTCGGTTGAAAACACGGCTCGCGCCGATGTGATGCTCACCAACTCACGTGTTTATTATCGCTTTGCCACTGTCGACACTTGCGAAGAGGGTGAAATGCCTTGCTCTGAAACCGAGGAAATTATTGATAAAATAACCCAATCGATAAACGACGGCAATGGCGAGCCTATGCCAATAGACGTGAAGTGCATAGTAACTATAATTCATGACGACGGCGCCAAAACAACATTTGACAATAGCTCCATAACTCTTGCCTCATATAATGCATTAATCAATATTTTGTCGCATATTGGCGATGAATTTATGTTTGTGAGGGGATTTAAGTGAAAATTATTTTGCTTTTACCCGAAAAATATTTGGCAGAATGAAACAAAACCACTATCTTTGCACTCGCAAAACGGAAAAATCATGGCGGGATAGCTCAGTTGGTTAGAGCGTCGGATTCATAACCCGGAGGTCACGAGTTCAATTCTCGTTCCCGCTACAATACAGAACGACCAAGCAAATTGCTTGGTCGTTCTTGTTTATATATAATCAATACCCATCGGCTTTAATTGGAGTTGGGATTTCGGCCTAATGGTCAAATTTCAGGATGAATTCTTTGTAAGATGTTGAAAATGATTAACTTTGGACGTTTGAAAATTTATGAATAAAAAATCTGCTTTTTTATAACTCAAAACCCATAATAAAATTCCCCGGTTAGCCGGGGGGTACATATCGCTACGCTTTCCCGTGCTTCGCACGGTTTCTGAGAGAGGAGGATAGTCTCCGTCCGGAGGTTTCGGGCTAACACCCTCAACCACGCGGTTATTACATGTCGCTGCGCTCCCCGTGCTTCGCACGTTTCCCCTCGTTTTTGCCAGTGAACCGTTTTCCGCTTGCCCACACTAAAAAGATACTGAGCCATGTTATTTTATGATGAAAAAAACAATATTTAATGGCTAATTCTAATCCTAAAAATTTGCATATTAGTCCATTATTTTTTTACTTTGTAGAAAATAAATCGACCTAATCATGAAACGTTTATATTTACTTTTGCTTTTTATTATTATATCATTTGCTTCAATCGTTGCCCAAACAAAGATTTATCGAGGCAATAGCACCTATACAAGTGATATACAATATACATGGGACGGCCAACATCTTTATCGAGGAAATAGCACTTATTCAAGCGACATTCTTTTTTCTTGGGACGGGCGACATGTATATCGAGGAAATAGCCGATATACGTCGGATATTATAGGCACATGGGACGGTCGTTTTTTCTATCGTGGCAACAGCACTTATTCAAGCGATGTGCTATACACGTTTGACGGCAAATATATTTATATGGGACGAAGCAATTTCACCTCCGACACGGTTGCAACTTGGAGCAATAGCCGACTATATGCAGGATATAGCGTTTATACATCAGATATACTCTATCGTGTAGTGGGGCAATTCCCCCCTATCCTATTTGTTTTATTATAATATTCACTTTAAAATCTCTTGAACATGAAAATTACTGCACAACAACTTAATGCCGAGGTTTTAAAACGCAAATATGAAAAATTGCTCAAAAATCCCGATGTATTTCCCTCTCAAAAGAATTGGAATTATATCATTGAGAACAACATGTATGAACTTGCCAAACCTTTGTATCAGAAGTATCTAACAGCTATGAATATCGACGAGGATAATCGCGGAGATTATCACAATGACACGATTGAGATGTTTCCACGCTATTTCGAATACATTCCTCGCCGTTATGCCATAAAAGCGCTGTATAGCGACACTTCAACAAATGCCAAAGCATCGATTGATTTGGCCATAAAGCTCAATCTATTTGACATTGACGGCATTCTCGACATGCTCGATCGTGATGAGATACGCCCTGCCGCTCGCATGTTGATAGCGTTAATGCCCTCATACGACACAAACGACCTCGATGACTTGAAAGATTTGCTTGATGATTTTCTTGAACTACCCGAAATTGGTCACTATGAAGGAAATAGGCTTGGATTATTATCGGGAGGAGAAAGATATGTGTGCCCCAAAGGGCATGTTAATAGTGCCGACGAGGAATATTGCGCTCACAAGGGTTGCAACCTCAACATCAAAGGACTAACTCACACCGAAGTGGAATGTATTGAGACATATGCACAACGTCTCGAAATTCTCGAAGAAATGCTACTTTCGCCAAAACGTGCCGGTGAATAAGAGTAATACCGTGAAGAGTTCCAAACGCCCCATTAGCATCAAGAGCGACAGCACCCATTTCCCTATGTCAGAAATTATATCGTAAGACCCGCCATAGCCGGTCACCCCGGCTCCCAAACCGGTATTACCAATACATGAGAACGCTGAGAAGAAGGCATCGACCAAAGGTATACCAGTGGCTGTGAGAATAATACCGCCCACAACTATCAGCAACACATATATACATAGGAATGCGATTACCTTATTAACCAATTCGATTGACAAGACTTTTCCATTGACTCTTACCGAGCAAATGGCATTGGGATGTAGACAACGATATATCTCATTGCGGATATTCTTTACAAGAAACAACATTCGGTCGATTTTTGCCCCTCCACTGGTAGAGCCTGCGCTCGCGCCACAAAACATGAGCAAAAACATCAAAGCAACAACAAATCCACCCCAATCCTCAAAATTCCCCACTGTGAGCCCTGTAGAGGTTATCGCCGAGACAATTTGGAACAGAGGGTCAATGGTAACCGATTCCCACGATTGAACTTGATTGTTAGCAACGATAGCTATTACGAAAAACACCATTGTTATAGCCACTACAAACAAATAGGTGCGGAATACCTCACTTTTCCACAGCTCTCCTACCTGCCCTATTGCTGCTTTAAACAATAACGCAAAGTTAACACCACCTAGGAACATAAACAATGTGACAACCGATTTCACATATACCGAATCCCATGCTCCGATACTTTCGTTTCGAGTTGAGAATCCACCGGTCGACATTGTACTTAACGCATGACATAAGCTATCGAAGAAATTCATTGGTCCAATCCATAGAAGCACACACAATATGACGGTTAGTATCAAGTAAACCAGCCATAAGCCTTTGGCTGTTTGGCTAACCCTCGGGCGCAATTTATCGCGCGTAATCCCGGTTACTTCGGCATTGAACATATGCATTCCTCCCGAATGATTTAACATTGGCACAACGGCAAGAGTGAAGAGAATAATCCCCATACCACCAATCCATTGCATCAAACATCGCCAAAGAAGTATCCCCTTGGAAAAGTGGTCGATTGAAGGCATCACCGTAGCTCCTGTTGTTGTAAAGCCCGACATGGTTTCAAAGAAGGCATCACTAACACTCATATGAGCATCACCTATCATAAAAGGAATCATTCCAAAACCCGAGAATACTATCCACGTCAAGGCTGTCAGCAAAAATCCCTCTCGCTTGCCCATATCATGGCGCGATGGTCTAATACAAAATGTCATCAACCCTCCAACGAGCAATGTAGCCCCTACAGTGATAGCAAACGCTTTGAAGTCGTTTTCTCCATATATGAGACAGGTCAACATGGGCACAAGCATAAACACTGACTCAATCACAAGGAGCAATCCTATGACTCGAGCCAATGCAGCGAAGTTTATCTGTGACTTTTGCCTATACATTTGATTACATTAATTAAATAATCGCTCTACCTTGTGCAATGCTCCGGCCAAACAAAATACCACTACATGGTCACCCGGCTGAATAACGGTATTACCAGTCACAAGCATACCAACTCCATCGCGCACCAATCCAGCAATTGTCATATCGCGCGACAGATTTAAATCTTTTACCGGTCCGCGCGTTATCTTTGATCCCGGACGCACTTCTATCTCTGCCACTTCGGCATCGGTCAATGCATGACACTTGGAAGTAGATGAGTCGGCATCAAGAAGCAATTGAAATATTGTACTTGATGCTAAAAGTTTTTTATTTATAGTAGTGCCCACGTTCAACCCTTCGGCTTCAGAGATTAATTGCAAATTCTCAACCTCGGCAATAGTTTTTGACACGCCAAACTCTTTAGCCATTATACAAGCCAAGATATTTGTTTCGGCACTAGCTGTAAGTGCAATAAAGGCATCTGCATCACTAAGACCCTCGTCGCGCAGCACTTCAACATCGCGCGCATCACCATGAATGATGTCACAGTCGGGGCACTGCTCGGCAAGAGCCCTACACACATCTATATCCTGTTCGATAATTTTAAAGTCAAATTCATCTTCGGCAAGAGCTATTGTGCGCACTGCTATACGCGACCCTCCCATAATAAACACTTTATTCACCTCATAATTAGTCTTCCCGCTAATTTCAAGTAAGTCATCTACGTGGTCACGTGTTGTGGTGAAATATAAAATATCATTGGGATTAATATAATCATCTCCACGAGGAATGATTGTGGTGTGACGACGCTTAATAGCCGATATGTGGAAAGACGGTTTCAATGCCGCCAAATCTTTGAGCTGCATGCCTATAAGTTGAGCATTTTCACGCAGTTTCACCCCCACAAGGATAATCTCGCCGTCATGTAGCTCAAACCAATGTCGCACCCATGGACGACGTAATGCCGTTAAAATCTCTTGCGCAGCAAGATATTCGGGATATATCAATGAATCAACGCCCATCGACTTAAAATAGTCTTTGTTGTCTTGATTCATGAATTCATAATTATCAATGCGCGCCACCGTTTTCTCTGCTCCAAGTTGTTTTGCAATAGAGCACGACACTATGTTGGTTGTCTCATAAGGTGTTACAGCAATAAATAGGTCACAATTTTCGACACCTGCATCACGTAATGATTGGATAGATGTGGGACGTCCCACACTTGTCATTAGATTATAATTAGCATCGAAAGTAGCGAGTTTTGCACCATCTTGGTCTACAAGAACAATATCTTGGTTCTCAAATGACAATAGCTTTGCCAAGTGTGAACCCACTTCACCCGCTCCTGCTATAACAATCTTCATAGGGCTTTATTTTTCGCGTTGATAATTGTTTTATATATTGATTCGCTATCCATTCCACAATGACGGAACAATTCGGCAATTGTGCCTTGAGCTACAAATTGGTCGGGAATACCCACTGAATAGACTACCGACCTATAACCATGACTATTGAGCCATTCCATCACCGCCGAGGACAATCCTCCCACCACAGTGCCATCTTCAACCGTAACTATGGGACAATTCATCTCGGCAACTCGTGCGAGAATTTCCTCATCAATTGGCTTCAGGAACACCATATCATAATGTGCCACCGTAACACCATCGGCATTTGCCTTTTCAATGGCTTTAGACACTTCATTAGCAATTGTTCCTATCGACAACACCGCTACATCGGTCCCTTGCGATAATTGTTCACCTTTGCCTATCTCTACTTTGCACATTTCGTTTTGCCATTCCACTAATTTACCGCTTCCACGAGGGTATCTAATCGAAAATGGTCCATAATTGTCGCACTGAGATGTAAAAAGTAGATTTCTTAGCCAATGTTCATCTCTTGGAGCTGAAACAATCATCCCGGGAATCGAACGCATATAAGCTAAATCAAATGCGCCATGGTGCGTTGCGCCATCTTCTCCCACCAATCCGGCACGGTCAATGCAAAATGTCACCGGCAGATGCATCAATGCCACATCGTGAATAATATGGTCGTAGGCACGTTGTAAAAAAGAAGAATAAATAGCGCAATAAGGGCGCATGCCATCTTTGGCCAATCCTCCTGCAAAAGTAACGGCGTGACCCTCTGAGATGCCCACATCAAACACACGCTTAGGCATAGCCTTCAACATCACACCCATCGATGTTCCTGAGGGCATCGCTGCTGTTATCCCCACTATTGAGTCATTCTTCGTTGCCAACTCAAGCAAGGTTTTACCAAAAACATCTTGATATTTTAATGGTTTGCCCTCTGTTTCTGAAATTACACGTTCACCTGTTTCGGGGTTAAATTTTCCGGGAGCATGCCACGATGCCGGGTCATTCTCAGCCGGTGCGTAGCCTTTCCCTTTTATTGTGCAAAGATGCAGAATGCGAGGACCTTCCATATCTTTAATATCACGCAACACCTTTATTACTCGATCGAGGTCATGCCCGTCGAAAGGACCGAAATATCGCACATTAAGCCCCTCAAATATATTTTGCTGACTCGACAATAATGATTTCAAGCTATTATTAAAACGCAATAATTTGCCGCGTAAATTCTCTGAAATGAGATTGTGACGTTTCAAGGATGTATAAGCCCTATGGCGCAGGTTATTATACCCTTTTGATGTTGTGATTTTTCCTAAATATGAGTTTAGTGACCCCACATTACGGTCAATCGACATATTATTATCGTTGAGAATAATCAAAAGATTATTCTTATTGTTTGCTGCATTATTTATCCCTTCAAATGCCAATCCTCCGCCAATGGAAGCATCGCCTATTACTGCCACAACATTACGTCGAGGAGATTCGTTTTTCAACTCCGATGCTATAGCCATTCCCAATGCTGCCGATATTGAGTTTGAAGCATGACCAGCCGAGAATGTATCATATTCACTCTCTGCCGGATTGGGAAATCCACTTAACCCCTCATACTTGCGATTTGTTGAGAACTTTTCTTTTCGGCCTGTCAAAAGTTTATGCCCATAAGCTTGATGCCCCACATCCCACACTATTCGATCATAGGGAGTATTAAACACATAGTGCAATGCAACTGTTATCTCAACAGCTCCCATACTCGAGGCAAAATGACCGGGATTTTTAGCCAAGGAATTTATTAGAAATTCGCGTATATCGGCACATACTTGCGGCAACTGTTCTTGCGACAATTGACGCAAATCTTCAGGGGAATTTATTTTATCCAATAATGAAGTATTGGCCATAATCAATTAATTAACGTTTACGATTTTTTCCTATATACTTTTTATACATTGGTGCAAAAATTATAATTGCCGATGCAAAAATCCAAAACAAATCAAAAAATGTCAGATTTGTTTTACTGGCGACCAGCATATAGCACAGTAAAATCCACAATGCACCAAGAATTAAAAAACGTAGTATAACAGAAAACTTCATAATCTCTATTCATTTTTTAACGACACTTGTTCGCCTCAAATATATTTACACAGCGAATAAGCACACATTTACCAATGATAATGCAAATATACAGAATTTCATTTAATTTTTTGCAAATTAAAACAAAAAAAGAGTGGCAATGCCTTTCGCATGCCACTCTTCAATATCAAGAGTTTTACTTAATCAAAATTAGTTACTAAGTTTGAATGTTACAGGAAGATTGAATTTGTAACGCACATTCTTACCATTTTGCTTCGCTGGAGTAAATTTCTTAGGAATTTTCTTAACTACGCGAAGTGCTTCTTTGTCGAGTTCAGGGTGACGACCACGAGCAACTTTAACATCAGTAATCGAACCATCTTTTTCAACAACGAATGAAATAATTACACGACCTTGAGCACCTTCTTCTTGAGCCATGGTAGGATACTGAATATTAGAGTTTATCCATGCCAACAAAGCAGCGTCTCCTCCAGGATACATAGCCTTTTGCTCTACAGTTGTGAACACCTTATTTTCATCAGGGTCTGGTGCTGGTGGAGCCGGTGCTGGTGGAGCCGGTGGTTCTGGATCACTTGTTGAAGGGGGTGCAGGTTTCGCGGGACCTTGGTCCATAAGATCACCAATCGCTCTTGTCATATCTGGATTATCACTTTTGACATCTTTAGCCGTAAAAGCCGCATCATTGTCTTTTTCAATCTCAGTAAACTCCTTATCAGCTTTTACATTCTTATCGTCATCAATTGACAATTCAGTCACTTTTTGTTGTGCAACCTCTTCAACTTCAGGTTCGGGTTCGGGTTCAGGTTCTTCAATAACCTCTTCTATTTGTTCTTCTTCAGGTGTTTCTTCTTCATTTGCGAGATTAACCATCGCTTGATCGACTCCGGCATTAGGATCAACTACTTCTCCTCCGCCAAAAACGCCATTGAATGCTAATATAACAATAGTCAAGATTACTGCCAAAGCTGCCCCAACAATTAACATTGCTAAACCATGACGACGATTAGAGTCTTTACGCATTTGATATGCACCAAACTCTTTATTCTTACCTTCAAAGACAAGTTCGCGCCACTTATGTGATGAAAGATCTACATCTTTTGCCATTTTAATTCTTTTTTAATAGGTTAATAATATAGTTCATTCTCACAATTAATTAGCAGGGGCTTCGCCTTTAAACTTAGCAATCAACGCAGAGTCTACAGCATTTGGCAATTCAATACTATAACGAGTAATTTGATTTAATTGCATTTCGTCTACTGCATTGATGAGTGCCTCATATGTAGCATTGGGACCAGGTTTGATAATTACTACAGGACGCTTCAATGTTGAGTCTTCAGAATTTATTCTAGCTGCTTCATCAAATTGTTCTTTAGTAATCTTCTTATCTCGCCAATCCTGTTTCAAGGCTACATATTTTTTAAGCACTTCTTTATTTCGATCACTTAAAATTTTACGAATGCCTTGGAACTCACCGTTTGCGTTTCCTAAGAAAGACTCTTGTTTAACAGTTGCACTATCAGGCTTACCTTCATAATAATAGATAACATGTTTTGTGCTACCATTTTCATTAATCATTGGCTCGCCTGTTTTTTCATCATATTCTGTATCAAGAATCATTGTAATCGCTTCTGATGCCTTGGCTTGAGATTTATTTTCTTTTTCAACCTTTTCATTTGTTGGTAGTGCCAATGACAAAGTTTGCGATTTAATCATTGTTGTACAGAGCATAAAGAAAGTAATCAAAAGCATGTTCATGTCAACCATAGGGGTAAAATCGACATGAATAGCGATCTTCTTTTGGGCGCCTTTTTTCTTTTTGCCGCCGTTGTCTGATTGTTCTATTTGTGCCATAATTTTACCTTAATTTGATTGTTCTTCTTCTGATTTTAGCGCAGTCATAAGAGTAAATTTGTTCAACTTCATTGTTTGAAGGTTGTCAAATACTTTTTGTACTGTCGAATATGGAGTATTTTTGTCGGCTTTTACTGCAATAGCTTCGCCACTACGTTTAAGAGCATTATATAAATTCTTCAATTGTTTAGCTTCATCAGAATTTTTATCACTAATATCATTAGCACTTAATTGCGCATCTCTAAAATTCATTGAGACATTATACAATGCTTTCATCCATATTTGGAAATCATTTAGATTTTTTTCAAAATCTTTATTATCGTCAATGGGAATTCCAACAGCAGGATCTGCCATATTACCTTGGAATTTATCACGTTTTTCTTGATCCAAAGCCAAGTATTGTTTCAAACCGGCAAAAGGAACACCAAACATGTTTAACGATTTAAAAGTATTTACATCTTGATCAGTTAATGTAATTTGATTTGACGGGTGTTCTTTATTATATATGCTAACCGCCTCTTTAAGCACTTCCTCACGAACTTTTTCGCTTGAATATGTAGAGTCTTGGTCTCCACAAAATGAGATAAATACTTTTCCTTCGGTGGCAGGATTTCCGTCTTTTCCGGGCTTATCCTTCCCTGACACAAGAATAGTAACCAAGTTATATAGTGGCACTTTTTCTTCTGATACAGAAGATGGAGTGTTTACCACAGTGGGTTCCTTAGCCAAGAAGGTAGAAGTCAACATAAAAAAAGTAAGCAAAAGAACAGTCACGTCACTCATCGCCGTCATGTCGATGAGAGTACTCTTTCTTTTAATTTTTACTTTTCCCATATTACCTTTTTGTTTTTATGATTAAAAAATCTTGTTTATTGGTTTTATGGGATTAGTGAGAAGCTGCAAATGTTTGCACGATAGAGAAACCAATCTCATCGATAGCATATGTAAGGTGGTCGATTTTGTTTGTATAGAAGTTGTAACCAATTACAGCGAATGCACCGGTTGCAATACCGAATGCTGTGTTGATAAGCGCTTCAGAGATACCGGCAGAAAGAGCGGTTGAGTCAGGAGCACCAGAAGCAGAAAGAGCTTGGAATGATTTGATCATACCCACAACAGTACCGAGAAGACCAACAAGAGTACCAAGAGTAGTCATTGTTGCAACGATAGGAAGGTTTTGTTGAAGAGCAGGCATTTCAAGAGCAGTAGCTTCTTCGAGAGATTTTTGGATGTTAGCAATTTTTTGTTCTTTAGAAAGAACTGTATTTTTATCCATTTCTTCATAGCTATTGATTGCTTGAGCAACTACAGCAGCAACTGAACCACCTTGTTTTTTGCAAAGTTGTTTTGCAGTAGCGAAATCGTTCTTAGCAAGAGCAGCTTTGATGTTAGCAACAAATTTAGTGATGTCGCCTTTACCTTTAGCTGAGTTAAGAGCAAACCAACGTTCTACACAAAGAACGATAACTGTCAAGAATAGACATTGAAGCACAGGCACGATTACACCACCCATGAAGATTGTACCCCAAATGTCGTGTGGATGAGCTTCACCATCGTAGAAGAACATTGAAGCAGGAACATCAGCAGGAATTTCACCTTCAGCGAAGAAGTGACTTGGAGCACCAAACCAGAAGAGGTAAAGAGTAGCAGTAATTAAAAAACAAATAAGAATAACGATAGACGCATTCTTGATGCCAGGGGCATTTGATTTTTGAGTTTTAGCCTTTGCTTTAGGAGCAGCAGCAGGCTTTGTTGCATTGGGCTTTTGAGCTTCCATAATTTAAAAATTAGTAATTAGTTAAATAATAATTAGTTTATAAAATAATTAATTTATTAGTTTTTGTCTTTGTTTTCGTTTCAGGGTTTGTATCTCTACACAAATAGTCATTATATAGAAAAACGAATATGCAAAAGTAATATTATATTTTCAACTTTCAAATTTTTTTGAGTCAATTTTTCCCTTTTAACAACACTTATTTCATTTTTGCGAACATTTTCCAACCCTTAATAGATGATAAAAATTATTTACTCTCGCTAAAAACCCCACCACCTCAATCCATTTCTGTCCTCTTTTTCATCTTTATTATTCTATTACTCAGCATTTTCAACTAAATACTCTCACGTTTGTTCCTATATTAATAGTTTAATTTTATCTAAAATCACATTATTTTTTCACCGTTAGAAATGTTATGTTACAAAATTATTAATAACTTTGTAACAACAAAACCCTTAAATATAATGACCAAAGACTTATCGATAAAGAAAGGTCTTGACATTAATATAATAGGAGGCATTGAATCAGACAATCCTCCCTGTTCCATTCCGGTCAAGACTTGCGCTGTGGTTCCCGATGATTTCACCGGACTAACCCCTAAAGCCATTGTCACAGTTGGTGACAATGTAAAAAAAGGCACCCCCATTATTATTGACAAGAAAAATGCCGATATATGCCTTGTCTCTCCTATTTCAGGGAAAATTAAAGAGATTGCGCGCGGCGAACGTCGTAAAATTCTTCAGATTGAAATAGAATATGATGGCAAAAATGATGCTGTGACATTCGACACATCCAACATCAATACGGCCGATGATGCACGTCTACTCCTTATGAAAAGCGGATTATGGGCACAAATGCGTCAACGACCTTACGATATCATCCCCAACGCCAACTCTACCCCGCGCGACATCTTCATCACAGCATTTGATTCCGCGCCATTAGCTCCAAGTTTCGACGATATTCTAGAAGGGGCAGAGCGCGAACTTGAAGAAGGTGTAAAATTGCTAAAACTACTCACAAATGGCAACATATATATATCCACTCGTCACAATTCTTTAATAAAGAATGTCAACGGAGCGATAATGATCAACGTCAAAGGCCCTCACCCTGCAGGGAACGTTGGTGTTCAGATTGCGAATATCGCCCCGATAAACAAAGGTGAAACCGTGTGGACTCTTGACGCAATAACCCTACGCCGCATAGGCCACCTTGTGATTAACGGCACTATCGACACCTCCACTATTGTAGCCTTAACAGGTTCTGAAATTACAACTCCTAAATATATCACCACCATTCAAGGTGCATCTATAGATACATTATTAAATAATGAGCTAAAAAATGGTCAAAACATTCGCATCATCTCAGGCAACGTTTTAACCGGCACGGCGATTTCATTAGATTCATACTTGCGCTTTCCTTATAATCACATCACTGTAATTCCTGAGGGTGATGATGTGGCTGATTTTTTGGGATGGGCGTCGTTATCGACAAAGAAGATGAGCGTAAGCCGTTCGTTCCCCGGACACTTTCTTTTCAACAAGAAATTCTCGCCCGATGCTCGTATCCTAGGAGGACGAAGAGCGATGATTATGTCGGGGGAATACGACCGAGTATTCCCATTTGATATATATGCCGAGTATCTTCTAAAAGCCATTATTTCTCGCAACATCGATCAAATGGAAGCGTTAGGAATATACGAGGTGGCTCCCGAAGACTTTGCTTTATGCGAATATGTCGACACATCTAAAATTGAGATACAAAAAATAGTGCGTGAAGGGCTTGATTTCCTTCGCAAAGAATTAGAATAACCCACCATTAAATCAGATTATTTTGAAAGCATTAAGAAAATATTTAGACCGCATTAAGCCCAACTTTGAGCCGGGAGGGAAACTCCATGCTTTCAGGTCGGTTTTTGACGGCTTCGAAACATTTCTGTTTACTCCTCGCACCACTTCGCACTCAGGAGTCCACATTCATGATAGCATCGATTCTAAGCGCACAATGATTATCGTAGTCATAGCGCTTCTACCATGCCTATTTTTTGGCATGTACAATACCGGTTACCAACATTGGCTCGCGACCGGGGCTACTGAATTCCCATTTTGGGAGCTCATGGCCTATGGCTGCCTTGCCATACTCCCTACTCTAGTCACAGCCTATGCTGTGGGATTAGGCATTGAATTTGTAGTGGCGCAATGGAGAGGAGAAGAAATTCAAGAGGGTTTTTTGGTTTCGGGAATGCTCATACCCCTCATTTGCCCCATTGAGACTCCATTATGGATGATTGCCGTAGCAACAGCATTTGCCGTGATATTTGCCAAAGAAGTATTTGGCGGAACCGGTTATAATATATTTAATGTAGCTCTTATCACTCGTGCATTTCTATTTTTTGCCTATCCTGCACATATGTCGGGCGATAATGTATTCGTTTTAACCAATCCTATTTGCGGACTTGGAGGCACCGTTGCCGATGGATTTACCGGAGCTACACCTCTTGGCCAAATCGCAAGTTCTACTGCCGGCAACATATCAATTACAGGTGTCAATGGTGCCGAAATTAGCACATTCGACGCATTTATAGGTCTTATTCCAGGCTCATTTGGAGAGACTTCGACATTATGCATTCTTATAGGTGCTGCAATCTTATTATTTAGTGGCGTTGCCAGCTGGCGCATAATCCTATCGGTATTTGTTGGTGGCGCTTTAATGGCATGGGTTGCAAATACATTTGCCGCTCCAGCTTTCCCGGCATCTATGCTTTCGCCAATCGACCAACTATTATATGGAGGCTTTGCATTTGCCGCAGTGTTCATGGCTACTGACCCCGTGACAGGAGCTCGTACCAATATAGGCAAATACATCTATGGATTCTTTATCGGAGTATTTGCAATACTCATCCGCACCTACAACACCGGGTATCCCGAGGGCGCAATGCTCGCCGTATTGTTGATGAACGCTTTTGCTCCTCTTATCGATTATTTCGTAGTACAAGCAAACATTCGCCGCCGTATGCGACGTTTAACCCATAAATCATGATGACATTATGAATAAACAAAGTAATACTTACACAATAATCTACACTTGCGTGCTTGTCGTCGTTATGGGTACAGCGCTTGCATTTACTGCTATGTCGCTCAAGGACAAACAGCAAGAGAATGCCGACGCCGACAAAATGCGTCAGATACTTGCATCGGTACACATTACCGCGTCTGAAGGTGAAATTAAATCAACATTTGACAAATTCATCGTGAAGCAATTAGAGATAAATTCTAATGGCGAAGTGGTAGGAAATGATGCATTCAGCATCGATGTTGCCAAAGAAAGTAAAGAAAAAGATTACACAAAACGCCATCTACCTATTTATGTTTGCCAACTTGCCAAAGGCGAAACAAAATATATCCTTCCCATATATGGTGCCGGACTATGGGGACCTATTTGGGGATATGTAGCCATTAATAGCGATGGTTCTACAATCTACGGCGCTTATTTCGCTCACCAAGGGGAAACCCCCGGGCTAGGCGCAGAAATTGACAAACCTCAATTTAGCGACCAGTTCAAAGATAAATCCTTGATAAAAGAGAACCAATTTAAAGTCATATCGGTTGTAAAGAAGGGGCAAAAACCCCTCAACGGCGAAGATTATGTTGATGGCATTTCGGGAGGGACAATCACAAGCAAAGGTGTAAGTAACATGCTTAATGATTGTTTAACCCCCTATAAATCATTTTTAGAAAACCTTAAACACGAATAGCAATGGCCGAAAAGATAAATAGCAAAAAAGTATTTTTCAATCCTTTTTCTAAGGACAATCCTGTAATAGTACAGGTATTGGGAATATGTTCATGCCTTGCCGTGACAGCTAAATTAGAGCCTGCTATCGTCATGGGCATTTCGGTGATTGCAGTATTGGCATTCTCTAATGTCATTATTTCTCTAATTCGCAACACCATCCCCACCAACATTCGCATCATCGTACAGCTTGTAGTGGTTGCCGGATTAGTTGTTATTGTCGACCAATTATTAAAAGCCTATGCCTACGATGTAAGCAAACAGCTATCGGTGTTTATTGGGTTGATTATAACTAACTGCATATTAATGGGGCGTCTTGAAGCCTTTGCTATGAGTAATAAACCTTGGCCTTCATTTCTCGATGGCGTTGGGAATGGCATTGGTTACACCATAATATTGGTTATTGTAGCCTTCTTCCGCGAATTGCTTGGCAGTGGGACATTATTAGGCTACCAAGTAATACCTCAATCATTCTACGATGCCGGTTACGCAAACAATGGACTAATGATATTACCCCCTATGGCTCTTTTTGTAGTAGCATGTATCATATGGGTTCATCGCATATATAACAAAGATTTACAAGAAGATTAATCAAAGATATACTTCATTGATATGGAAGAATTTAATTTGTTTATACGTTCGATTTTTATCGACAATATGATATTTGCCTACTTCCTTGGCATGTGTTCATTCTTGGCAGTGTCAAAGAATGTAAAAACTGCCATGGGGCTAGGAGTAGCTGTAACGTTTATGCTCATAATATCACTACCGGTCAACTATCTACTTGAAACTTACGTATTAAAGCAAGGCGCATTAGCTTGGCTCGGAGAAGAATACGCGGCGGTCGACCTCAGTTTCTTATCTCTGATTATGTTTATCGCAGTCATAGCCTCTATGACTCAATTAGTAGAAATGACAGTTGAGAAATATGCTCCTACCCTATACTCTCAATTAGGAATTTTCTTACCTCTAATTGCCGTAAATTGCGCCATTTTAGGGGGCTCTTTATTTATGCAACAACGCAGTTTCGACAGTGTTTTGACCGCCACTTGCGCCGGTGCCGGTTGGGGTATCGGTTGGTTGTTAGCCATTGTTGCCATTGCGGCAATTCGAGAACGACTAGCCTCATATTCCAATATTCCAAAACCATTGCGAGGCATAGGCATCACATTTATCATCACCGCCCTCATGGGCATTGCATTCATGAGTTTCCTTGGCATAAAAATCTAACGCATCATGACTACAACATCTATAATTCTTCAAAACACGGCCAATCTCACAATTCTTGCTGCCGTAGGAATATTTTTAATCATCACTCTCGTATTAGTAATCGTGTTATTGATTGCTAAAAAACACCTTGTACATAGTGGCAAAGTAAACATAACGATAAACGATGACACTATTGTAGAAGCTAATTCGGGCAAGTCGTTGCTTTCTACTCTTGCCGACGAAAATGTCTATCTACCATCGGCTTGTGGAGGGAAAGGGAGTTGCGCTCAATGCAAAGTGCAAGTAACCGAAGGTGGGGGCGAAATTCTCCCTACCGAACAGGTCCATTTCTCGCGTCGCGAACAAAAAGAACATTGGCGATTGGGCTGTCAAGTAAAAGTTAAGGATAATATTAAGATTTCAGTTCCGGCATCAGTCCTTAGCGTAAAAGAGTGGGAATGTGAAGTTATATCTAATAAAAACGTAGCAACATTTATTAAAGAATTTATTGTGGCATTGCCTCCCGGCGAGCACATGGACTTCATTCCCGGCTCTTATGCTCAAATAAAGATTCCAACCTACGAAATGGACTATGATAAAGACATCGATAAATCTCTAATTGGCGACGAATACTTGCCTGCTTGGGAAAAATTCGGCTTATTCGGCTTAAAATGTCGCAATACCGAAGAGACAATACGCGCCTACTCTATGGCAAACTATCCCGCCGAAGGCGACCGCATAATGCTCACTGTGCGCATTGCCACACCCCCATTTAAACCCAAACCCGAAGTAGGATTTATGGATGTGATGCCAGGCATTGCATCATCATACATTTTCACTCTCAAACCCGGCGACAAGGTTATTATGAGTGGTCCTTATGGCGACTTCCACCCTATTTTTGAATCTAAAGCAGAGATGATGTGGATAGGAGGAGGTGCCGGTATGGCCCCCCTACGCGCTCAAATAATGCACATGACTAAAACTCTCCACACTACCGACCGCGAAATGCACTATTTCTATGGTGCGCGTGCGCTAAACGAAGTGTTTTATCTCGAGGACTTCTTAGAATTAGAAAAAGAGTTTCCCAATTTCCATTTTCACCTTGCTCTTGACCGTCCCGACCCGGCTGCCGATGCTGTAGGAGTGAAATACACCCCCGGATTTGTGCATCAAGTTATATATGACACATATCTCAAAGATCATGAAGCCCCCGAAGACATCGAATACTACATGTGTGGCCCCGGCCCTATGAGCAAAGCTGTAGAAGGTATGCTCGACAGCCTTGGCGTTGACCCGTCATCTATTCATTACGACAATTTCGGTGCATAAGTACATACATAACAATAACGGCTATCACAAAAAAATAAAAACCACTTTGGCGATAATCAAAGTGGTTTTTATTTTGCTCAATTATATTCGTTTCACTTCACGTCAATAGTGAATGGTTTCTTAGAGAAATTTTCAAGGATTTCGATTTGCAAACCACCGTTTTGATTAAATTTAAAATCTAACTTTAATGATGTAATCCAATTGGTGTAGTGAATTTTGGCCGACAAAGTATTATCGTTATTCCATGCATAGCACGCACCAGTATAGAATGGGCCTGTTACACCTGTAAATCGTCCTTTTGCGCTAATCGAATAGTGTGGATAACCTGCTAATTGAGATTCAATCCATGCGCCATAACCCATTTCGATGGCCGACTTTTTACCTTCACCATCAACAACATCAAGTATAAATTTATTCTTTTCAAAATTGAATTTTATTGACTTCCAGCCTAGTTTATTTTTAGGCAATTTATATTCTTTTCCGTCATATTTCTTTGCCAACGCATTATCTGCAGCACCTTTGAGAAGTGGCAAAGATGCATTTGCAACATAATTTTCAAGCGAGTCGAGTTCATCAGGGTCTGCTTCTATTGCACAACCTTTAGCATTTTTCACCACGGTGTTCCATATATTACCTCGTTCGGGCCATCCTTTACTTCTTGAGCATTGATTTAAAACTACCACCATATCTTTCTGTGGCACAATGATTATATACTGTCCAAATGCCCCATCGGCACGCCATGCTCCGGGATATTCACAAAGCCATATTTGATAGCCATAATCATTTGCTTTACGCACTACTCTCACGGTCATCATTTCGTCAACCCATTGAGCAGGCACTAATTGTTGCCCATTCCATTCGCCACGTTGCAACAACAATTGTCCAAACATTGCTTGAGCCTCGGCTGTCATATAAATACCCCAACCTCCGGTAACGATACCCTTGGGACACAATTCCCATTCTACATCATCAATACCCATTGGATGAAACACTCGTTCATTAAGCAACGTGAGAATATCTTTCCCTGTCACTTTTTGCACTACAGCTGAGAGCAAATAAGTCTCAATTGAATCATATGAATATTTCACCCCTGGCTTTGATGTCAATGGTCGTGAAAGATAATAGTTTATCCAATCAGTTTGCGAATTACGCATTCCACCCTCGGTTTTAAATCCCGAACGCATAGTAAGCATATCTTTTATCTTTATACCCTTGATTGTTTTGCTATATTCAGGAAAAAACTTAGCAAGCTCATCATCAACGCTCAACAATCCGTCATCTATAGCAAGACCAACAGCCACAGCTGCAAATGTTTTTGAAACAGAATAAAGTGTGTGACGATGCTCGGCCTTAAATGGTGCGGGATGAATTTCGCCGGCCACCTTGCCGTCTACCACCACCATTAGGTGATGCAACTCGGTAAGATCACTTGTAAGCAATGAATCATACAAAAGAGTTAACTGACGAGGTTCAATCCCCACATCGGTAGATACCACACGGGGCAATCGATATGCCGCACTTGCACACACACTCACCATCAACACGATGGCACATAATACACTTCTTAGTCGCAATTGATTTTTTATCATGGTAATAATCTTTTATTTTTATTTCGCAAAGATAAGCAAAAGAATTGATAGTTGAGAATTAAGAAGCAAATATTACCGTCTTAACGTTATTACAACCATATCGCTATTAGTCCCAATACGAAAAGGAGGCCCCCAAAGCGACAATCCACTCGACACAAACACATGAGAATGAGACCACTTGCGGTAACCATGGCTTTGTTCATACATATTATCAACCAACACGCTCAATGGCCACACTTGACCTCGGTGCGTATGACCGCTTATCTGAACATCAACTCCCAACGAGTCCTTCTTTGCAACCTCATAAGGCTGATGATCAAGCATCACTATAGGCTTTGAGCGGTCTGCTTGCTCCATTATATGAGCTACCGGTTTACGTCGTTTATTCATTCGATCATCACGTCCCACGATTTGCACTCCACATGGCAGCTCTACCACAGAGTCCTTCAAAAACTTTATTTGTGTTTTTTTCAAAAATTGGTCACACTCCTCTATCCCGCTAATATATTCATGATTTCCGGGCACAAGATACACTCCCATTGGAGCCTTGATTGCATTCAGTTCTTCCTCAAGGTGATTTGCGACAACCAGAGCTACATTATTATCGATAAGATCTCCGGCGATAACTACCACATCGGGGCGTTCTGCATTGATCATCTCGACATAGCGTCGTGCAGCATCTTTTCCGGTTCCTAATCCTAAGTGAATATCGCTCACTGCAACAATCTTAACCGAATCACATTTCATAGGCTTATCCAACTTGATATCAAATCTTTCAATCGAAGGATTTAAATAATTAATACAACCATAAATCAACAAAACTATCGTTGCACACAATGCACACACAAAGCCATGATTAAATGATGGAATAAACAATTTTACGATATCGGCAACAATAAGAAACATCACCATATAAAGCACCGCTACCATCCATGTAGAGCCAACAGCAAACAATGTGCGACCAAGCCATTGAGGGAATGCTACATCGCGTAGCAAAATCATCGCTACAAGCATAAACGCAACCACCCAAAATGCTATTGAGCAGGTCACCTTACCCCATGCCGGCAACCCCGACAACAAAGGCAACAATCGCCAAAACACATATCCATTGCCGACTAAATACACCAAAGGCAACAATATCATCATATAATGCATCTTCATCTCTTTTTGAATTAAGGCACAAAATTACATTATAAATTTATTTTTCACACGTTATACCCTCCTGTATAACTATTTTTATAGATTTATAGGATATAAAAAAACAATCCCTCACCACATTGGCAAGGGATTGATATTATGATTGCTATAAATATTACAAGCTATCGCCAAAGTCTTCGCGGAATTTGGCTGCAAGGCGATCTTGCCAATCCCCGATTGCCTCTAATCGACCAGAGAAGAAACGCAACACTTCAGGTTCATCTTTCCATTTCAAACCACCAATAAGGTGACGATTATCATACAACCACTTAACACGGTCGGCACAATACTTAATTTGAGAAAGAGTGAACACACGACGAGGACATGCCAAACGTAGCAATTCGAGTTCGGCATAATTTTCAGTACCATCTTCATTGCGTTGTTCAGAAATAGAACCACGTTCCATTCCTCGGATACCTCCGGCTATATATAATGCAGCAGCAAGAGCTCCGGCAGGATATTGATCATGTGGCATATCAGGCAAGAACGCCGAAGCATTGATATGCGCACCAAGACCTCCGGCAGGTTTTACCATAGGCACACCATATTCATCAAGTTCTTTCACAAGATATTCAATAAATTGAGGTCCTTGGTTGATAATTTCTTCATCCATTGTTTCAAGAAGACCTACTGCCATAGCTTCCATAGCACGAACTTCCATACCCCCATAAGTCAAGAACCCTTCAAACAATGGGATTAGTTCCTTCATCTTCAAGATAAGGTCGTTATTATTCGAAACAATACCACCCCCACGAGAGAAACCGAGCTTGCGACTTGAGAAATAGATAAGGTCCATTGCATCGGCAATCTTGTGAGTGATTTCTTTAATCGACATATTCTTAGCAGCTTCTTCGCGAGTCTTAATGAAATACAAGTTGTCTTGAAGAAGAGATGCGTCAAGCACCGACATGATTCCATTTTCACGACACACTTTAGCCACCTCAAGCATATTTTCCATTGAGAGTGGTTGACCACCAATAAGGTTAGTACCTGCCTCGATACGCACAAATGGAATGTGTTCAGCACCCACTTCTGCAATAAGAGCTTTCAAGCGATCGATATCAAAATTACCTTTAAATGGATGTATATAGTCAGGATCAAGACCCTCTTTTGTCACTAATTCCTCAACACGGCCACCCATGCGAGTGATATGCGCTTTTGTTGTGGTAAAGTGGAAGTTCATTGGCACCACATCACCGGGTTTTACGAATGATTCGGCTAGAATATTTTCGCAAGCACGGCCTTGGTGGGCAGGCAAAAAGTATTCGGTTTTGAATACAATCTTAAGTGCCGACACAAGACGATTGTATGTTTCAGAACCGGCATAAGAGTCATCGGCTTGCATTGAAGCAGCCACTTGATTATCACTCATCGCATTCACACCTGAGTCGGTGAGCATATCCATAAACACATCTTTATTTTGCAACAAGAATGTATTATTTCCGGCTTCACGAATATTTGCTACACGTTCATCTACATTAGGGAGGAATAATTTTTGCACCACGCGCACCTTATGCATTTCCAAGGGCACTTGTTGGTCTTTTTTGTAAAATTTTACTACTGACATAGTTTTGATTGATTTATATTTATTTTGTATAATTTATTTCATAGTTTTGCAAATGCGACCGCAAATATAGTGATTAATTTCTATTTTACACAAAAAACTTGATAAAACTTTCATTTTTCCACAACATTCAACCCCACCACTTGCAAAATGATAGAAAAATAGCCATTAACTTAACTTAGGCTATTACCTTAATTGCCCTCTGTAGATTTATTGACACCACCTAATGATAACACAAATTTGCTCTCTCATATAGC
Source organism: Muribaculaceae bacterium (assembly GCA_045576735.1). Classification (GTDB taxonomy): domain Bacteria; phylum Bacteroidota; class Bacteroidia; order Bacteroidales; family Muribaculaceae; genus RGIG4079. Next base: position 11,658 of record JAZNGZ010000034.1, on the reverse strand, counting down.
CTACACCTCAAAAACTCACGTTTATTGCCCATTTTACACATCTTTTCACGTCTATTATAAGGTTAAAATGGCAAAAAATCACTATCTTCGCAGATTATTTGTGTCAATGAAGATTATTTATAAAATAATACGAGCCTTATTGGTTAGTGTATTGGTGGTAATATTAGTAGCGCCATTGTTATTGTATGTGGCGATATCACTACCTCCGGTGCAAGAAAAGATGTGTACCATAGCCGAACGCGAGCTTTCAAAACTCCTTGGCACGGTCGTAGAAATTGGCTCAATAAACTTCACCCCATTTAATCACGTGGCGCTCAACGATGTAACAATCAAAGACGCATATAGTGAAAAGGCGGCAACTATTGAAACAATTGGCGCCGGGATTGATTTATATGAATTTTTCAAAAACGACAACATAGTAATTACTCACGCTGAGCTAATCAAACTCGATGCTACGATTTACAAAAAGGACCCATCATCGCCTTTGAACATCCACAACATCATTAATGCTCTTCAACCCAAAGACAAAACAAAACCTCCTACAATGTTTGACCTGCGCATCAACACTGTGGTTATTCGTGAATCGCAAGCCTCCTACGACATTCTATCAGCTCCCGAGTTCAAAAATCAATTTGACAAAAACCACATCAAAATAACCGATTTAAATGCCGATATTCTTCTTCCTCAAGTAAAGAACGATGACTTCATCGTCAACATAAAACGACTTAATGTAAAAGAGCAATCGGGTATTAACCTAAAAAAACTCCAAGGCAATTTTCACATTGCCTCAACCGGCATTAGCATTGAAAACTTTGAGTTATTTGTGGGTGACTCTAAATTTTTCCTTGCCGATATGGCGATAAAACACGACAATTGGAAAGATTTAGGCGAAAAAATGAAGGTTATCCCGCTTAATATTGAATTAAAAAAAGGCAGCTATATTACACTCCACGATTTGGGTCCATTCATTCCCGGTTTTAAAAATATGAACGAGCGTTTCAACCTCGATATTTCTCTTCGTGGCGAACTCAATGACTTATTAATTAACCGCCTCAATATATCTCACAACTCAAAACCGCTAAACATTGAAGCTACTGGAGCATTAACAGGCATAAAGGAACCAAAATCGGTTCAAATCGCTTTATCCAAATTCTTATTGACGGCAAATGCTAATGAGATTAATTCAATACTATCTGCCGCCAATATAGCAAAACCCGAAGTGCGCGAAAAAATTGCACAACTAGGCAATATTTCTATCGATGGACGATTTAACGGACAACCGCTCAACGCTGTTTTTGAAGGCCTAATAAACACCGCGCTAGGCAATGCCGACATAAATCTCGACTACAACATTGCCAATAATTCAACCATTGCATTAAAAGGAAATTTAAAAACTTCGGGAATAGAAATAGGCAAAATCACCGCTAATGACAAACTAGGCTCTGTGGCCGGTGACATCGCGTTTAATGTAGACTTATCACCCGGCAATAAACGAGGGTCTCTCGATGGCACTATCAATCACTTTGATTTCAACAACTATCGCTACAACAACATTTCAGCATCGGTTAGCCTTGACAATAGCTTCATAAAAGGAGAAGCCGACATTAATGACCCCAACATTACTCTCGCTATAAGCGGGGAAGCCGACATCAATAAGAACGATTCATATATAAACGTGCACGCCGATGCACAAACAATAAACTTCGACAAAATCAACATTATGTCGAAGCCTTGTTATCTTTCGGCTAAAATCGACGCCGATATAAAAGGAGGGCTCGACATTGATAACACTATTGGCTCTGTCAACATAAGCGAATTACATTTTAGCGACAAGCCCGGAAAAGAGCTATATATCGACAACATCGCCATTAACGCACAAAATGATTCTACCGGTCAGTCAATCGACATTAACTCAAGGTTCCTTAATGCGTCACTTAATGGAAGTTTTTCATACAAAACAATTGTTCCTGCGGTAAAAGACATTCTTTCCCACTCTTTCCCCGTGTTTTTTGGAGAAAACTCTCACAACTCGGCTAGCGCTATCACAACTCAATATCGCCCTAATAATTTCGCGTTCAATATATCTCTCGAAAAAGACGAAAACGTATTCGACTACTTCGGCATAAATACCGAGCTATTTGTTCCCATCTCATTTAGTGGCAATGTCGACCATCCTCAACATCGCATGAACATGGAAGGGAATATCCCTTACCTTGTTGCCGGCAACAAATTAATTGAAAAGACTCAAATCGAATTAGATATTGACCAAAGCATTGACAAATGCTTCTTAAGGATATTCTCGATGTTACCCATGAGAAATGACAATGTTCCGGTCGAAATTCTTTGCAACGCTAGCGAAAACCAGGTCGACGCAAGCCTTAGTTGGGTTCTTGACCGTAAAACCACATTCCGTGGCGATTTGTTCTTATCTACTCTTTTCTCTCGCGACGAAAACAATCAACTTGTTACCGATCTTTACATCAATCCTAGCAATCTTGTTTTTAACGATAGTGTGTGGACTATCCAACAAGCTAAAATTCACTATGCCGACAAAAATATAGAAGTAAAAAACTTTGATGTGCGTCATGGTGACCAATTCATCACCTTGACCGGGAAAGCGTCTCAATCGCCAAACGATGTTCTTCGACTTGATTTGAAGAACGTTAATCTTGACTACATCTTCCAAACTCTCGAAATTAATAAAGCCTTGATTGGGGGTGATGCTACCGGAACATTCTACGCTTCTCAAGTTTTTAGCAAAAGTCCCATAGCTCACACTCCTGAGCTGAAAGTCAAAAACATAAGCTACAATGGCACGGTGCTTGGCGATGCTTCGATAAAAGCCCACTGGAATAATGCTCAAAAGGCAGTTTCTCTCGATGCTTTAATAAGCCAAGAAGATGGAAATAAATCACGCATTTATGGGGAAATATTCCCAATGACTGAAGCCCTCGACATCAATTTCGAAGCCAATAGAATTAAAGTAGGATTCATGCAACCCTACATGTCGGCATTTGCATCCGATATTGAAGGCTTTGCTTCGGGAAAAGCTCGTCTTTACGGCTCATTCAAATATATCGACATGACCGGTGATATATATGCCGAAGACCTCAGAATGAAAATAAACTTCACCAATACATATTATTCTGCTACCGATTCTATCATTCTGCGTCCAAGCGAAATTCTTCTAAATGACATAACCCTTAAAGACCCTAATGGCAACACCGCTAAGCTTAATGGGTTTGTCAAACATGAGTATTTCAAGAATCCCAAATTTGACTTCTCTATTACCGAAGCAAAAAATTTCTTATGCTATGATGTAAAACCTCAAATAGGAGAAATTTGGCACGGACATATTAATGGAAACGGGTTTGCTCACATCAATGGAGAACCGGGAGTTGTTAACATTTTAGTTGAAATGGAAACGGCGCCTCAGTCATCATTTACATTCATCCTTTCCGACATGCAGAATGCTTACGACTACAAATTCCTCACATTCCGCGACAAAGAGGCGCTTAAAGAAGTGGGGATTGAGATTCCGGTAGTCGACAACGAGCCTCCGGCTGTAAAAAAATTCAGAAAACAGCAAAAGAAAAAAGAAGAGGATATTCCTTCGATTTATAATATGCGCATAAATGTAAATGTGACTCCTCAAGCTCAAATGATACTTGTGATGGACCCTATTGGTGGCGACCAAATAAAAGCTCGCGGCTCAGGGCTTATAAAAATGAGCTATCAATCGGGAAGTGAAGAACTTAAGATGTATGGCAACTATGAAATCGATGAGGGAACCTACAACTTCACCCTTCAAGACATCATCATTAAGGACTTCAAGATAAGAGACAATAGCTCGATAGCATTTAATGGCGACCCATTTGCCGCTAAACTTGACATTACCGCCGCATATAATGTCAAAGCCAATCTGAGCGACCTCGACGAATCGTTCTTGGAAGATAAAGATCTTAACCGAACAAACGTGCCGGTAAATGCGTTGTTATACATCAAAGATGATATGACTCAACCCAACATCAGCTTCGACCTTGAGTTCCCTACCCTCAAGCAAGATGCATATAGCAAAGTTAAAAGTATCATCAGCACCGATGAAATGATGAAACGACAGATATTATATCTCATGGCACTTAACCGATTCTATACGCCTGAGTACATGACTACTACCAAAGGCAATGAAATTTTCTCGGTGGCTTCATCTACTCTATCTTCTCAATTAAGTAGCATGTTGGGGCAATTAAGCGACAACTGGAGCTTCTCTCCTCTCCTACGAAGTGACTTGGGCGACTTCTCTGATGTGGAGGTAGACTTGGCTTTATCGAGCACACTACTCAATAATCGATTAAGATTTAACGGAAACTTTGGATATCGCGATAAATCACTTAATACCAACCAGTTCATCGGTGATTTCGACATAGAGTACCTCCTTAACCCTCGTGGCTCTTGGCGACTTCGTGCCTATAATCGTTATAACGATCAGAACTACTACCTCAAAACAGCTACAACAACTCAAGGTGTTGGGATTATGTACCGTCAAGACTTTGACAACTTCTTAAACTTCATCAATGTCTTCAATTGGGGCAAAAATGATAATAATGACACTGAAGACAATAAGAAAGAACAAGTCGATTCTACTGCCAATGTCTACAATGCCGACAGCATCCTCATCATAAAATAGCCAATTAATGGATACATTAAATATTATAAATGAATATTGGAGTTATGTCCTCATTGTTGTTTTAATATTCTCGGCCTTATATTTCACTATAAGAACACGAGGAGTTCAGTTCACTATGATTGGGGAAATGATTAAACAACTTATCTCCTCGGGTAAGAATCACAATGACAATCGTAACAACACTTCAACAAAAAGCAACTCAATCAGCTCTTTTCAAGCATTTGCCGTATCTATTGCTAGCCGAGTGGGGACCGGAAACTTGGCAGGGGTTGCCACTGCCATTGCAATTGGGGGACCCGGTGCGGTATTTTGGATGTGGGTTATCGCTCTTTTGGGTGCCGCAAATGCCTTTGTTGAGTCGACTTTAGCACAACTATACAAAGTTAAAGGTGAAAAATCATTCTTAGGAGGACCGGCCTACTACATCAAACACGGCATTGGAAACAAACTTTGGGCCAACACTTTTGCCATCCTCATCACCATTACATTCGGACTCGCTTACAACTCAGTGCAATCAAACACTATTGCCAGTGCAGTTAACGCATCATTCGGATGGTCTTCAACGATTGTCGGTATAGTACTTACTATTACTTCTCTACTTATTATATGTGGAAGTATTCAACGCATCTCCCGTTTTAGCGAAATAATAGTGCCTTTCATGGCTATTGCATACATCATTCTTGCCATAGTTGTCATTTCTATAAATATCACTCAAATACCTTCGGTTCTAAAACTTATCATTACCGAGGCCTTCTCTATTGAATCAACCATAGGTGGCGGATTGGGCATGGCAATGCTAATGGGGATAAAACGTGGGCTATTCAGCAATGAAGCCGGCGAAGGGTCGGCTCCTAATGTTGCGGCTACCGCATCAGTTTCTCATCCGGTAAAACAAGGATTGGTACAAACCCTTGCCGTATACACCGACACTCTCATTATTTGTACATGCACAGCTTTTATCATTCTTTTTAGTGGCACATTCTATACTCAATATAATGGGATTGAACTCACCCAAGTAGCGCTTGTTAGTGCCATAGGGCCTATTGGTGCTCACTTCATTGCAATAGCTATTTTCTTCTTTGCTTTCACAAGTATAATAGGAAACTACTATTACGGCGAAACAAACATTCAGTTCATGACCAACAACAAATATATACTGTGGGGATACCGCTTGGCTGTTGGAGCAATGGTTATGATTGGAGCAAAAGCTAATCTCGACCTTGTGTGGGCTTTAGCCGACATCACTATGGGAATGATGACCATATGCAATCTCGCTGCAATTCTAGTTCTTGGGAAATATGCCATTACACTACTTGACGACTATCGTGCCCAACGATTAAAAGGATATGAGCCCACTTATCACTCCTCTACAATACCTCATATCGCCTCAAAAACTAAATGTTGGAAATAACATTTGGATTTTCTTAAGGGTATTTCTATAAGTTCCCTTAAGAAAAACTCATCACTCATTTGCAGTATCTAAATCATCATTTATCATTCATTCAATTCATAGTCATTCCCATAAATTAAATAGTTTTAAACCTTAAAGCTTTGTCGTTCGGGATAATATAACTAACTTTGCAGTCAATTTGTAAAACCAAGTGGCTTGACGACACTCAATGCCCTTATTATATGACATTTAATGGTATTTTCTGACTTATTCTTCATTTTTGTTTTTATCCCTTTATTCGCATTATGCTATATTGTTGCGAACTTTTTTGACAAAAAAAAATCTTCTGATCATAATCCCACTTGCGTTATCCGCAATTTTGTAATAGTATTATTTTCTCTCATATTCTATGCATGGGGAGAACCTATTTATGTACTATTAATGCTCATATGTGTATTTATAAACTACATATCGGGGATTGGGATTGACCAATATAGTGGAAAAAACAGAAAAATAGCCCTCATTATAGGATTGATTTGTAACATCTTAATCCTTGGACTATTTAAATATGCCAACTTCTTTGCCAACACTTTGTGTAGCATTGGAATACCAGTCCACATCCCTACAATATCTCTTCCCATTGGTATCAGTTTCTACACATTCCAATCAATTTCATATCTCATTGACGTTTATCGTCGTGAATCTCCTGCTCAACACAAGTTTAGCGACTTGCTACTATACATATCAATGTTCCCTCAACTTGTGGCCGGACCCATCGTGAGATATGACACTATTGCTCGTGAAATAACCAAACGCAGCGTAACCTTGCAAGATTTTGCCGATGGTTCATATCGCTTCCTTATTGGTCTTGGAAAAAAAGTAATAATAGCCAACCAATTCTCAGAACTTGCCGACCAATTTCTCTTAAACGGCATCAATGACCTTTCAACTGCCGGGGCATGGATTGGCGTTATGGCCTTCGCGTTCCAAATTTATTTCGACTTCTCGGGCTATTCCGACATGGCTATAGGCATGGGGCGTTGTATGGGTTTCCACTTCAACGAAAACTTCAATCACCCCTATTGCTGCAACTCTATTACCGACTTCTGGCGTCGTTGGCACATCTCCCTAGGGAGTTTCTTCCGCGACTATGTGTATATCCCTCTTGGCGGAAATCGACGTCACCAACCCTTCAACATAATGGTTGTGTGGTTCCTTACCGGAATGTGGCATGGTGCAAGCTGGAACTTCATCATTTGGGGTGTATACTTCGGTGTAATAATTATGCTTGAAAAATACACTCTATTACGTGTGATAAACAAAATTCCTCGAATTTTTCTCCACATCTACAGTTTATTACTCGTAGTTATCGGCTGGGGAATATTCTATTTCGACGATTTCAATAAACTAGGAATATTCTTTTGTTCAATATTTGGCAACGCAACTAAAGCTGCCGCTGATATTGTAGAACAATGCGCTTTAACCGACAACTTTTGGCTATGGATTATTGCTATAATATTTAGCATGCCTATACGCAAAGTTGTATCTAACTTCGTGACAACTCGCATGAGTTCTATCGCTCCTGTAATCACCCTCTCTTCTCGTATTGTAATTTCAGTTACAATTCTTATTTTGAGTGTGGCTCTTCTTGTAGGCGCCACTAACAATGCCTTTATTTACACTCGATTCTAAAACTAAAGTAAATTCATGAAATCATTTAAAACAAAAACATTAACAATTTTAATTATATTAATAGCCGGGGTTGTAGCATTTGCCAATGAAAACAAGCCTTGCCACGTTGAAGAATATGTAAACACTGTTAACCCCGATGCTCCGGCTCGTAAAGCACGCAACGGCATCATCATTGTTGGCACTGGCGACACGGTAAGAGCTTTCAGCGGGTTCAGCTCGTCAAAAAAGAATGCTATTGAATATGCTAAATGCGCCAATCTTTACAAACAAACATTTGGCGACACGGTAAACATATATCTCACAGCAATTCCTTTAGCTTCGGCTTACTATGCCCCTAATGCTGCTAAAGAGTGGTGTCGCAGTCAAGCCGATGTTCTTAACGCTATGTTTGAAGCTCTCGACGAAGGTGTTATTCCTGTCGACATGTATACTATCTTGGGCGAACACGCTCATGAACCCATCTATTCTCGCACCGACCACCATTGGGCTCCATTGGGTGGCTTTTATGCTGCACAAGCTCTCGCAAAAGCAGCTTACGTACACGTACCTCAATTGGACGAATTCGAAGAAGTGGTAATACCCGACTATGTTGGTACAATGTATAAATTCTCAGGCGGTGATGCTGCCGTAAAACGCGCTCCCGAAGAATTTGTGTACTACAAACCAATTCTTAACAACTACACTACAACTTATGTTACCGGCAAAGGTCGTTATGCGTCTGGCAAAAATGGCGATTTCTTCCTCAACTTCACTGGTGCCGGTTCTTATTGTACATTTATGGGTGGGGACAAAAAAATAACTCAAGTGAGAACCGATGTTGACAACGGTCGACGCATTGTTATAATCAAAGATAGTTTCGGCAATGCTATTCCTGGATACCTTTTCAAATCATTCCAAGAAATACATGTGCTTGATTATCGCTATTTTGATCAAAACCTCAAAGAATATGTTAGCGACCACGGCATCACTGACATTATTCTCGCCAATAACATCTCTTTCGCTTGCGCTCCCAAAGCTGTGAAAGCCTACAAAAAATTTCTTGTTCAATAAGTAATATACATTTGATCGCTATAATTATGAAGAAATCTCATGCTATCATTTTCACATCGATAATAGGTGTTATATTCTTTGCCTTTGTAATTGTTTTCAATTGCTTCCCACGAAGTAAAGTTTCGGAACTTGAAAACCGCGAATTAGCTGAGTTCCCTAGCTTGACTTGGGACAGCCTTGCCACAGGTAAATACACTGCCGCGATATCTTCTTGGTATAGCGACACAGAGCCCTTCCGTGACAAATTCCTTGCACTAAGCATGGATGTAGACAAAGCAAAAAAACTCGACGCATCTTCTTCAGGTGAAGAAGATGAGGATGTGACATTCATAGCCGGTGATACTGAAAATAACCCCACAAACCAAGGCGTATCAAACGACCCCGACACCGCTGCCACAATTATGGCTCGTGACGACAAAGCCAAAATCGCCAACCACGGCATCGTAGTAGTAGGTTCGGCTCCTAAAGTGAGAGCCCTTATGGCTTATAAAGGTGGAGCGGCTCTTTGTAACGGATATGCCAAATGTGCCAATGAGCTAAAAGAGGCTTTAGGTGATGTTAACGTATATTGTATGATTATTCCTACTGCAATAGAATTTTATTGTCCTGCAAAGGCTAAGAGTAGTATGACATCACAACGCACCACTATCGATACTGCTTACTCACATCTTAACGACAATGTCAAAGCAGTTAACGCATATATCCCTCTATCTCATCATATTGACGAGGATATTTATCTTCGCACCGACCACCACTGGTCGCCATTAGGAGGTTTTTATGCTGCGCGTGAATTGGCTAAAGTGGCAGGTGTGCCATTTAAAGAACTTGATAGTTATGACCGTCATGTCGTAAAAGATTATGTTGGTTCAATGTATAGCTACTCTAAAGACGTTTCTGTAAAAAAATCACCCGAGGACTTCGTATACTACACTCCTCGCGACATTGAATACACCACAACTTATATAAACTATACAATCAACAAGGACTATAAAGTAACAAGTGTAAAACCAGCCGTAACCGGCAATTATTTCTTTGAATACCCCGATGGGTCGGGCGGTGCTTATTGTACGTTCATGGGAGGTGACGCAAAAATCACTCAAGTGAGAACAGGAAACCCCAATGGCCGACGTCTTATTATAATGAAAGATAGTTTTGGCAACACCCTACCAGGATATCTTTTCTATTCATTTGAAGAAGTTCATGTAATCGACTTCCGTTATTTCCACCGTAACCTTAAAGATTACGTCGCTGAAAATAAAATCACCGACTTGTGTATTGCAAACAATATTACTTCAGCAGTTAGCGCGGCAAACTCTTATCGCAAATTCTTAACTAAACCCAATGGTATTTAATACCATTAAAAATAGGATTTCCTTAATTAATCATTATAAATTATGAAAAAATCTCATGCTGTTACTCTAGCATCGGTAATAGGAGTTATTATCGTTGCTGTTATTATTGTCTTAAACCTTCCTTCAGAGGGCAAGGAATCTGAACAAGGTACGTTTGAATTAGTAGACCAACCTAACGCCACCGGCGATAGTGTTGCTTCTACCAACGCCCCAACCGACACATCTCGCAGTAATGACACGGCATCATATAACGACATGTTCATGCAACTTAACATGAATGGTGATAGTGTTGCTTCTAACGGTAACACCCCATCTCAGCCAAAAACAAACAATAATTACAATACCTACCCCATTCCTGAAGTAGGTCCAACTCCTCCATCCGACTCTGCTGCTACAATTGTTGCAGGCAACGATGTCGTAAAAAAGGCAAATAGAGGTATTCTTATTGTCGGCTCAGCTCCTAATGTTAGAGCATTAGAGCCTCATTCGGGAAGCACATCACTTTGTAACGGGTATGCACAAGTTGCCAACGAAATTAAAAGTGCACTTGGTAGTGTAAATGTGTATTGCATGATTATCCCCACTGCTGTTGCATTTTACTGCCCTGCTTCAGAAAAAGGCAGAATGACATCACAAAGTGCTACCATACAAGAAGCCTATCGTCATCTAAACAATGTTAAAGGTGTAAACATCTACAATCCACTCTCTCATCACGTTAACGAGGATATTTACCTACGCACCGACCACCATTGGGCTCCCCTTGGCGGATACTATGCTGCGCAAGAGTTGGCTAGAGTTGCCGGTGTGCCATTCCGCGACATCAGCAGCTATGACCGTCACGTAGTAAAAGGATACGTTGGTTCCATGTATGGTTTTTCTAAAGACATATCTGTAAAACAATCTCCCGAAGATTTCGTTTATTATACCCCTCGCAACGTTTCATATACCACTACCTATGTTAACTACAGAGCAACAAGTGCACAAGCCGGCACAAAGGGTAATTATTTCTTCAGCTACCCCGATGGCTCAGGTGGTGCTTACTGTACATTTATGGGCGGTGATGCAAAAATCACTCAAGTAAGAACAGGTAACAACAATGGTCGACGCATTGCGATTTTGAAAGACAGTTTCGGCAATACTATTCCAGGCTATTTATTCTATTCATTTGAGGAAGTACACGTTATCGACTATCGTTACTTCAATCGCAACCTAAAAGATTACGTCAACGAAAATAAAATCACCGACGTGTGTATCGCTAATAATATAAAAGCAACTCTCTCGGCCATAAAAGCATATCGCAAATTCATAAAATAAGCCTAAAGCAACATTTTTCCTAAACATAAAAGGGGGTGTGTCAAAAATCAGTCACACCCTCATTGTTTCATAAAAAAAACGACAAAGCCCTGACTTTCTCAAGCTAGGGCTTTGCTATGTCCTAAAGTTTTTGTATCTTTAGGTAAACCTAAATAAATATGACAAAGGTACAT
>JAZNGZ010000033.1:0-8529 GCA_045576735.1 Muribaculaceae bacterium | reverse complement strand
GACTAAATTAAGAGTGCATAGCGGTATGAAAAAATCAAATCGTCAAAAATTTCTTGATGAATATATTTCCAGGCATTACTATTGACGCTCGACGGGGGCTACTCGCCCCCTTGCCGCTTGGCGTTCCCCCGGTGTGTTTTTTATAATATTTATAAGTTACAATTTGTAAGCATCCTGAATTTTGACCATTAGGCCTCATATGATTGATGAAGTGGACGATTGATAAAAGCTAGGAAGCGGTCATTGATATCCAACAAGTCGGGAGGAAGCAACTTGCGGCACATATCTTCAATCTCGTGTGATAGGCTACCACTACTAATCGTATGCGTTCTTTCTGCAGTTGCAATTGAGGCTGTCATACACCCGATAGTGTCGGAATCGCCACCCATTGACACTGCTAACCGAATAGCCTTTTCTGCACGATGCGGCTCTTGTAGGAATGCCATAATGGCAATAGGAACACTCCCTTGACACGTAACATCAAAGGTGTAGTATTGGCGAATTTCCCTTAAGTCAATATCAAGGTTGTATCCGAAATGCTTCTCAACAAAGCGTTTGATTTTGCCCGTCACATCAAACATCTCTGTTCGCTTTAAGTAGATAGCAGCAGCAATTGCCTGCGCGCCCTTAATGCCATCGGGGTGATTGTGGCTTACGGATGCAGTGATGCGAGCAAGTTCCAAAGCCTCATCCATAGAGTTAGCATACAAGCCAACCGGACTTACACGCATAGCAGAGCCATTTCCAAAGCTATTATATGGCTCCGGATTATCGGTTGCGAGCCACCTGCGGAAAGCCCTACCGTAACCTGCATTAGGATATTTGCGACCCAAGTGTTGCATACACTTTATGAGTGCACTCTCACTATGCGAAGGGTCGGTCATTAACCACTCGGCAACTGCCAAAGTCATCACGGTGTCATCGGTAAAGCGACTAGCAACAGGCAACAACTCAAAATCTTCAGTTTTGACATTGTGCCATTCGCGAGTAGAACCTATAATGTCACCGACTATTCCACCTAATATTTTATTATTGTACATGCTTTTTCTTTTTAAAATTATAATCTAAATCCTTTTTGTTTCAGTTTTGCATATTTCTCGGCATTGAAGCTATATTTGCTAGGTGTACGGCGAGAAGCGTTTGCCAGGCGCGACTATGCCTCTGCAAGTATACTGTGTTTGAAAGTCTTGTTATTATAAGCTTGTTCCTCCTCCAACTCACGTTTTGCACACTCTTTGGCCGTTTCGTTAATCTTCATAAAACCGCTAGGGAATTCCCATTTGCCCTTAAAAGGGGCGATGTCATGCTGACTCAATAATACCTTAATACTTACACTGTCAAAGCCGAAAATCATTCAGTCAGCCGTAACGGAAGGATGAGGATACTTATAACAAAATTTCAGTTTGCTTATACTTAATGTGTTATTCTTGCACAAAGTTAAATAGAATTTTCTAAATTGCCAAATAAATTGCGTTGTTTTTACGCATGATTATAATTTTACTTTCGAAACAAATATCAAATGTGATAATTGTACTCTAAAGTACAGACGGCTCATTAAGAGAGTTGACTATGGCTGCGTCAGATAGATTATACCACCTAAGTGTCTTAATCCATTATTCCGATAGAGGAGTGCAATATTGCGAGACATCTACCAACAACCTCTTGAAAAATATAAGATTGCAACAATCATGACGGAATCATATGTTTCATATGCCAATGCTGTGGTTGATGCAATTAATGGAGTACTTAAACAAGAATTTTGTAGGAACATTAGCATAGACAATCAAAAAGAAAAATTAAAACATATAAAAAGCAACACACAATGGAGCTAGCTCCATTGTGTGTTGCTAAAAAGTTATTAATTTTGTTCTAATTATAAGTGTTAATTTTGTAACGCTTATTTAGTACTAGTTGGTATTGATGTCGCTTATCGACCGCTTTCGGTTACTTTTTCTTTGATGAGCTTGTTGAAGTCATCGCTGGCGAGTAGTTGTTCCATTGTCAAGTGCATGCGATAGCGCCAGTAGTGGCGTGGGTTGGCAGGCACGTTGATTTGTTCTTCGAGTGGGTTTTCGCGACGGAGTGCACCATCGATTGAGAGCCAATCTTGCAATGGAAGGATACACAACATTGATGGAGAGTTGAGGTGTAGGCTCACAATCTTATCACATACCCATGGTTCGGCAAAGTAGGGTGCTTCGCCACCGGCTTGAAGCATGTTGTTGAAGAAATGTTGAGTCTTTTCGTGGTCTTCTTCCCACCATTGGCGTATGCCACCCATGTCGTGAGTTGATGTTGTACAAACCGATTGATATGGGTAGTGCCATGTGTTGCCAAATTCGGCTTTAGGGTCTTTTGGCATGCGTTGGATTTCGAGCGAAAGGATTTGAAGTGCACTCATTACGGCAGGAACGCAATCGGGTATCATACCGAGGTCTTCGGCACACACAAGCATGTCGGTAGCATCGGTCAATGCAGGGAGTTTCCACATTGCTTTGCCATACCAGAAGTCGTTGTGACGATGGTAGTAGAAGTCGTTGTAAAGACGGTCGAAACACCATTTTTCGTAATCATTCAATGAACGATAGATATATGTGTATTGAGCCGAGATGCGTGGGTGATATTTGCCTTTTTCGTCGGGGTCTTCAACGAATAGCACATCGTCGATTAAGCCGAGGAGGGCGTTGCATATCTTGTCGTTTTTCTCGTTCTTTTCTTGTGTAGCGAAGTAGTTGACCACTTTGCGTTGAGTGTTGAACTCATCTTTGAGTTTATAGCGGCCGTAACCTACGCTATTGAGGAATACATTGCGCACCTCGTCGGTAAATTCACCAAAGAAGTCACCGAGGAAGTAATCCATGATGTAAGGAGTTGTTTGAAGGTCTACATCAAGCCAGAAGTCGTAGCCGTAGCGCAATTCTTCGGGTGTGAATGGTAGGGCTGGGCTGAATACGCCAAGCAAGCCATGGACGGCGTCCATAGGTATTTGCCAAATGCGGAAGAAACCGAGCACGTGGTCGATGCGGTAAGCGTCGAAATATTCCGACATTTTGCGGAAACGAGCTTTCCACCATGCGAATCCGTCTTTGTTCATCTCTTCCCAGTTGTATGTTGGGAATCCCCAGTTTTGACCTAATACAGAGAAGTCATCGGGTGGTGCACCGGCTTGGCAATCCATGTTGAATAATCGAGGAGAAATCCAAGCGTCGACACTAGTGCGTGAGATACCGATGGGGATATCACCTTTTATTGCTACACCTTTGCTATGTGCATAGTCGCGCACATGGCGCATTTGTTTGTCGAGGTTGTATTGTATGTAATATACGTAGTTAATTTCGTTTTTGTGCTCTTTGACGAATTTTGCTACCTTCTTTTCGTCGTAGTTGGCATATTCGTTCCAATTCATGAAATCGGGAGTTTGGAACTTATCGCGAAGCACGCAGAAAGCGGCGTAAGGAATTAGCCAATCGGCATTACGACTTACGAAGTCGTTAAATTCTTTAGAAGCAACAACTTTGTCGCCTTCTTGAGCGAATATTTCACGAGTGAAAGCAATTTTGCCTTGGTTGACTCTTTCGTAGTCAATTTCTTTTAGCTCATTAAGCTCTTTGCCTAGATTGTCGTAATAGGCTTGGCGTTCGGGATTGTTGAGTGTGCCAAGTTCTTGTAGTCGCAAATACATGGGATGAAGAGCAAATGTAGAATTTGCATTATAAGGATATGAGTCGGTCCATGTATGAGTCATTGTTGTGTCGTTGATGGGTAGTAGTTGCAAGAATTTTTGACCTGTCATAACAGCCCAATCAATCATCTTCTTCAAGTCGTAGAAATCACCTGCGCCAAAGTCTTCCTCTGTGCGTACTGAGAATACCGGTATTGCCACACCGGCACCACGCCATGGGGCTTGTGGGTTGATGAATCGCATGCCTGAAACTACAAGCACTTCATTTTTTTGTGCAGGTGTAATGTAGAACACTCTATTTTCGCCACCTTCCCATGCGACCACCTCTTTAGTGCCTTTTTTGAGAATGATGAATTTGTATTCAAAGTTTGGTTCGAGAGCTTTGAAATCTATATTGACGTCCCATTCAGGGAAGTTTGCGTCGTTCATTTCTACGGCTTTGCTTGCGTCCCAATTGCCAAGAGCGTCAATGCCTCCACATATTGCTAATACTTCATCGCTGTTTACCATTGGTGCAGATACGCGAATGTTGACAATGCCATATTTCATTGTCAATGGTTTTTGACGCTCGGCTCTATGGCAAATACAGTCGGTGAACGCCGAAGAGTAATATGGGCGATCCCATGGTTGATCTTGCCAACGGTCATAGATTTCGTAGTTTTTAGCACTGCGA
Organism: Muribaculaceae bacterium; assembly: GCA_045576735.1. Taxonomy (GTDB): domain Bacteria; phylum Bacteroidota; class Bacteroidia; order Bacteroidales; family Muribaculaceae; genus RGIG4079. Next base: position 4,174 of record JAZNGZ010000033.1, on the reverse strand, counting down.
CCACGACGGAATGAGTGTCCTTTTCCCCATTCTTTTTTAGTATAGCCGTTTTCGTGACGAATAAAGTAATGGTATTGGAAGTCGGGTGTGGAGTCTTCGATATCGAGCTCGATAGACCATGACTCACTGCCGTTAAGGTTGAGTTGTTTGGCTTGGCTCTCATCGCCGTTGCCAAGAGCGGGGATATTACCCGTGATATATACCGATTCTCCCCAATTAGTGCGGTAGTCGATATTAAATGAGATTTTCATAATTTATGGTTTTATCTTTAAGTTATTTTTTTGTGTAAACAATCAGTTATTAGAATCAACGTTTAAATTTACACATTATTCAAATAAAAACGGCTAAATTTTGAGAAAAATTTTCAAAATTTAGCCGTTTTCTGAGTTTTTTATTCAATTAATGCTTCTTTATCCACATTTTGATGTTCCACATGAGGTGCAAATAAGACAACCTTCTTGATATATTAAAGTTTCTTGTCCACAATTAGGACATGTTTGTCCTTTTGCTTTCATCCCATTAGGTAGATATTTTTTCAACGCGCGTTCTACACCCATTTTCCATGTGTTGATTGATTGGCTATCGAGTTCAAGACTGCCAATAAGTTTCAATACTTGGTCGATTGGCATGCCATAGCGCAATACACCTGAAATGAGTTTTGCGTAGTTCCAATATTCAGGGTTGAATTTATCTGACAAACCTTCGATTGTGGTTTTGTAACCACGTTTGTTGATGAATTGGAAGTCATAGCGTTTGTTGCCGTTCTCATCGATTGCTTTGATTATTTTGCCTCGAGTCACTGATTTTGGACAGAAGATACCATCTTCGTCATCGGCAAGACCTGTGAAGATTTCGTAAGGTTCGCCATCAATAAGACCTACAAAGGCAATCCATTTCTCTTTGTTGTTTTGGAATCTTACAACATCGGCTTCAAGCTCGATAGGGCGTTTTGCGATATGAGGTTTAATCTCTTCAGTCTTAGTGTCGGATTTCTTTTCAAGTGAAACCAATACGCCGGCACGAGAGCCATCGCGGTAAACCGTACATCCTTTACATCCCGATTTCCATGCTTCGATATATAATTTGTTTACGAGCTCTTCGCTCACGTCGGCAGGAAGGTTGATTGTTACAGAAATTGAGTGGTCAACCCATTTTTGAACACGACCTTGCATTTTTACTTTTTCAAGCCAATCAACATCATTAGATGTGGCTTTGTTGTAAGGCGATTTTGCAACAAGTGCTTCAAGTTCTTCTTGGCTGTAGTTTTTCTTTACCTCAATGTTGTTTATTTTCATCCATTCAACAAACTTGGGGTGATATACTACATATTCTTCAAATGCATCGCCGGTTTCGTCGGTGAAGTCAACATGTACATCTGTGTCGTTGGGGTTTACTTTGCGACGACGTTTATATACTGGCAAGAATACAGGCTCGATACCTGAAGTTGTTCTTGTCATAAGGCTTGTTGTTCCGGTAGGAGCGATAGTTAAACATGCGATATTACGACGTCCATATTTAACCATGTTTTCATACAATTCGGGTGATTCATCTTTCAAACGATTGATGAATGGGTTGTTTTTCTCGCGTTCTGCATCGAAAATTTCAAATGCTCCACGTTGGCGAGCAAGTTCTACAGAAGAACTATATGCAGCTATTGCCAATGTTTTGTGTACTTTTTCAGAGAAGTCAGTGGCTTCGGCTGTGCCATAGCGATAGCCAAGGGCTGCGAGCATATCACCTTCGGCAGTTGTGCCAACACCGGTACGACGGCCTTTGAGTGTTTTTGTTCTGATTTTGTCCCAAAGATTGCGTTCAATCGATTTTACTTCTTCGGTTTCAGGGTCAGAGTCAATCTTGTCGAGAATCTTGTCAATCTTTTCCATTTCAAGATCGATGATGTCGTCCATGATGCGTTGAGCTTTGGCTACATGATCTTTGAAAAGCTCGAAATCGAAGTATGCTTCGGGGGTGAATGGATTCTTTACATATGAATATAGGTTGACTGCAAGTAGACGGCAGCTATCATAAGGACACAATGGAATTTCACCGCATGGGTTGGTTGATATGGTGCGGAACCCTAAGTCGGCATAGCAGTCGGGAACCGATTCGCGTGTGATTGTGTCCCAGAATAAGATGCCAGGCTCGGCCGATTTCCATGCGTTGTGGATGATTTTTGCCCATATCTCTGATGCGTTAACCTCTTTGGCCATAATAGGAGTGGGGCTATCAACAGGGTATTGTTGAGTATAAGGTTTTCCATCGATAGCAGCTTGCATAAATGCATCGTCGATTCTCACCGATACGTTTGCACCGGTAACTTTTCCTTCGGTCATTTTTGCGTCAATGAACGATTCAGAATCGGGGTGCTTGATGCTTACTGAAATCATCAACGCTCCGCGACGACCATCTTGTGCTACTTCGCGAGTAGAATTAGAATAGCGTTCCATGAAGGGAACGAGGCCGGTTGATGTGAGCGCAGAGTTCTTTACTGGTGTGCCTTTAGGACGAATGTGTGATAAGTCGTGACCAACACCACCACGGCGTTTCATCAATTGTACTTGTTCTTCATCGATACGGATAATGCCACCATAAGAATCGGGATTGCCATCAATACCGATAACAAAACAGTTAGAAAGAGAACCTACTTGGTGATTGTTGCCAATGCCCGACATGGGGCTGCCTTGAGGTACGATGTATTTGAAGTCTTTGAGTAATCCCATGAGTTCTTCTTTTGACATAGGAGACTCATATTTGTTTTCTATGCGCACTATCTCGTCGGCGATGCGATTATGCATGTCGTCGGGAGTTTGTTCGTAAATGTTACCATATGAATCTTTAAGCGCATATTTGCTTACCCACACGCGAGCGGCAAGTTCATCGCCGTTAAAGTATTTCAACGAGGCTTCATATGCCTCATCGTAAGAGTAGATTTTCTGTTCCACGATTTTGTTGTTAATTTTAATGGTTAGAGGTTAGATTTAAAATGAGTTCTTGTAATTTAAAAATCACTTTGCAAAATTCTGAAAAAAAAATTATCCTACCAAATTTATTTACAATTATTTTTCGATAAAAATAAAAAGTTTTCCAAAACAAAATGCTAAGTGCTTAGAAATTAGTGTAGTGGCTATTTTAATATGTTGCTAAAGTTTTCCAAAATAAAAAACTTATAAATATTTATTGTTTATGCAAATGATATTTATAGTTGTATTGTTGTGACATTTTGGTTACCTTTGTGGTCATAATAATATTAAACGATATGAGTGAAAATAATTTCTTTTTGAAACGCAAAACAGTCAGAAGATATACAAAAGAAAGTATTTCTGATGAATTAATTGCACAAATGTTGACTGAGGCGTCACATGCTCCCACAACAGGTAATATGCAACTTTATAGTGTTGTGACAACTCGCACCCCTGAAGGAAAAGAAAAGTTGTCGCCGGCGCATTTTAATCAGCCATCAGTTAAAGGGTGTGATGTGGTGTTGACTTTTTGTGCCGATTTTAATCGTTTTGTTAAGTGGTGTGAAGCGAGTGAGGCAGTCCCCGGGTATGATAATTTCCAATCTTTTATGACTGCTGTGTTGGATGTGACAATATTTGCTCAGCAATTTTGCACCATAGCAGAGATGAGAGGTTATGGTTGTTGTTATCTTGGTACCACAACCTATAATGCTCCGCAAATAGCTGAAGCGCTTAATTTGCCTAATAGGGTAGTGCCTGTAACAACTATAACTTTGGGCGTGCCTGATGGTGATGTTCCTATAAGTGATCGCTTGCCTATCGAAGCAATTTTACACAAAGAATCATATGTAGATTATGACGAAGTTACTATAAAGTCGTTTTATGCCGAAAAAGAAGCTCGAGAAGATAGTAAGGCATTTGTTGCAGAAAATAATAAACAAACATTGGCTCAGGTATTTACTGATGTGCGTTACACCAAAGAAGCTAATGAGATTTTTTCGAAGGTTTATCTCGATTTTGTTCGTTCGCGATGTTTTGAAATTTAAATGATGGTTACTTATATGTAAAAAAATAAGGGGCTGTGTCAAAATACCATATTTTGACACAGTTTCTTTTTTAAGCAGCAAGGTTTCTAAAATCTGTAAAATCGTCAAATTTCATTTTTTTGCAGAATATTCGATTCACGGAGTCCAAAAAGCGGTTAAAAAATATGA
>JAZNGZ010000032.1:0-28868 GCA_045576735.1 Muribaculaceae bacterium | reverse complement strand
TCTCCTTTTTTTATTTTGCTAATTAAATCTTTTTTTCTGAGATTCGCTCTTTGGGGCTACGCGCCCCAACCGCTGGGCAAACCCGCGGTGTTTTTCATATTATTTTCACCGCTGGTGTCGCACTTCGGTTTGGAATCTTCACACCTGCTTTCACTATTCCTACTAAAACTCAATACTTTAACTCTCTAATTTTTTATGTTGTAAAACATGTTTTTAACATTTGGCAAATCCCATTTATATCGCAACCTTTGTTTAAAACTTCTTTTAACCTAAAATTACAACCATTATGTCTAATATTGATCAATGCTCAAAATGCAGAAGATGTGAAGATAACTACAGTTGCGAATATTACACAAGTGAAGACCCTACTCCATGCCTACACTATGAAAGGCCCATTGATAATTCTAAATTCATGGGGAGATTTTTCCTTTGGACGGGGCGAATAGGCCGACTTGAATATATCGTCACTATACTATTGGCCGTATTTGCTTATTTCGCATTGGCATTTTATCTGGGGGTTTTCCTTGAAAGCATCCTAAAACTAATGAACATATACATCATTTTATTTTTATTAATGATTCCAAGTACATATATCATCATTGTTGCCGGCATTAAACGCTGCAATGATTCACGGGCAAATAAATGGTTTTCAATTGCACCCATTATGCTCCTTTTTGTCATAGGATTAATTCCTTTAATATTTGGAGCTCTAGCTGCCATATACTTGCTCTTCACCAAAGGAGAAGACTCAATAAATGAACATGGCACAATCCCTCTAAAAGATTATTCGAGCCAAATTTATTAAAGAATTTTCTATAAACTCCACAATAATAGGTACACCTCAATTATGGAGAACATTTAGAATTAATTTATAGATGTTCCTTTAAGACTTTGCATCGAGTCGGAAGACGATGCGCTGCACCCCGTCTTGATAGCGAGAACTTGAAATGCGGAAGTGACCTATTTGTGAAGTGCGCTCAACGTGTGTACCTACACATGGGCAGGCGTCATAATCACCAATATGTACTATGCGAAGCATCTCTGATGCATCTTCGGGCAATCGCTCGAGATCATAGATTTTTGCAGCTTCACTTGCGGGAATGAATTCAAATGTAACGGGGAGATCTTGCCCTATTACATTATTAATAGTATTTTCTATCTCTTGCAATTGCTCAGGAGTCAGTGGTTGAGCAAGAGGATAGTCGCACTTCGACTTTTTGCGTTCGATATGAGCATTACTCGAACGTTTGCATCCAATCATTTTTACCATTGTGCCATTCAACAGATGCTCGGCAGTGTGCATAGGAGGATACTCCTGCTTGTTGTGTGAATTGAGTTGTATTTCTTGATTCATATATTTAATTTTTCTGATTTATAAGATTTACCACGACTTTTACCATAATATCTTTTTCCTCGGTGCGACTCTCGGCAATCATTAATGTTAGCGCAACAAGTGTATTATCGGCAATACGTTTCTCTCCATCGGGGCGATATAGAATTCCGTTTCGTTCCATAAACCAAAGAAACAACATTGCAGCTATTCGTTTATTGCCATCACTGAAAGAATGGTTCTTCACCACCAAATATAACAACATTGCCTAAAACGAGTACCGTTTATAGATTTCACTCTATATCCAACAGAAATAATAACATCTAAATTATAATATTCGGTTGTTACAACTTGCACAAAGCCTTCTTTTCTGCCATATTTCTCGGTATGTGCAAAATTTGCACATACCAAGGACTTTTCCAATTCTCCTTCCTTAAATATGTTATTTATATGACGACTTATTACTGATCTATCACGACCAAACAACAACGCCATCTGACTTTGAGATAGCCATACGGTTTCATTTTCTAATTTCACATCAAGCGAAATTTGATTATCCTCGGTAACATATATCATTATCGAGGACTCGGCTGTGTGCATAGGAGGATACTCCTGCTTGTTGTGAGAGTTGAGTTGTATTTCTTGAGCCATTATCGCCTAAATATTAACCAATTTGTATGATAGTTATGGATTTTAAAATTCAAATCTACAAATTTACCGGCTTGGGGACGATACCACCCATACCACCAAGTGCCCATATCGAGATACAGGGCATGCTTCACCCCATATTTCACCAAATCATCAATAAAATCGCCAAAACGTATCATACCTCTTGACTCTATCACCAATAGTTCCCCGTTCTTCTCGCAAAGTGCACGGAAAACATTTGTATTATCTTTGGGTCGGGTAGTCTTTACACATTTATTATTATATATCATCATTTCTTGCGAAAATCCACAACCATGATTCTTTGCCGCCTTTGTCAACAGATAGTCATAGTTTTTATTCATCGAGCCTCCATAACAAAATTTCCATTTATTATTATAATACACAAATGCTCCGGTATTACGCTTACACGCATACCCTTTATACTTTTTGCCACCACCGGCATGGAGCCCCGCGATGTTGCTGTGAGAAAATTTTTTCAATCTCTCTCCGGTAAAGGCCGCTCCGAAGCAAGCGATAACAGATTCATCGTCTTTGGGCGACTCGTCACCAAAAGCGAGGTCAACCGAAGAGAAATTAGGCTTAATTATCAGTAAGTTTTCGGTTTTAACAACGTCAACCCATTGTTTTGAACTTTTATTTTGCGCACTCACTTCCATTGAAGCACACAAAATCATCACAACACAATATATAATTATTCTTTTCATCTTTTCTACTTTTTAAACACTAACCAATTTGTGTGAAAATTATGATTTTGAGAGTGTAAATCAACTATTCCTTTCCCATTAGGACGATACCAACCATAACACCACGTTCCCATATCAAGATAAAGAGCATGCTTTACCCCATACGCTTCCAACGCATTAATAAAAGTGCCATATTTCATCGCCTTTTTTGACTCTATTACCAATAACTCTCCATTTTTCTCACATAAGGCTCTAAACACAAAGATATTTCCTTCGGGGCGTGAGCCTTCAACTCGTTTGCCATCATATATAATCATTTCTTGCGCAAATCCACAACCATTGTTTTTTGCCACGGCCTCTAACTGCGCTGCATACTCTTTTTCCATCGAATCACCATAAAAGAAAATCCATTTACCTTGTTCAAACACAAATGCACCTGTGTTTCGGGGGCATTCATAGCCTTTATATACTTTCCCTCCACCGGCATGATCGCTCGCGATATTGTCGTGAGTGAATTCATTCAAACAATCTCCCGTAAAAGCGGCTCCAAAACAAGCAATTACCGCTTTATCATTCTTGGGCGATTCGTTTCCAAAAGTAAGGTCAATGGATTCAAGCTCCGGTTTAAAGATTATTAACTCCGACGATTCCTCTACCTTCACATCACACCCGGCATCGATGCGAATCACACCATCAATCACAAGCATATAAATCCATAGGCCTATACCACACAATATCAACAATATCGCTACCAACCAATAAATCTTTTTCATAATACAGATACTATTTTTATTCTAAAACTTATTCAACATCGTTAGAGTGTGCGAACATCTTTTGCCTTCAAAAAATACATCTAACACATTATTATATATATCATCGGGAGAAACAACATCAAACAACGTCATTGACGAGCATAATTTCTTCGCATCAATCCCACTCCCCATTATGTATCGGATATCCCCACCACTATGCTTAAGCAGCTCAGTTGTAATCTCACGCAATCTCTCATTAAGCAATGGGTGCTCTACATACGCACGCGCCTCTTCCAATCCATCTATTCCATAATATCTCGACCTATAGCTACTGCCCAACCCTTTGAGTTGAGGAAAAATAAACCATATCCAATGTTGCATTTTTCTTCCCGCCTTAATTTCACCAAGAGCCATAGAATAGGCCACCTCTTGTGCTTCTACAAATCGCTCGATATTCATGATGTGCTTCTCGATTGGTTACTCCCTTTTTATACTAATTCTCTAAATTATTTTATTTTAATAGGGTCACCTAAGAAATGAGGTTTTTTATCAATCATTACCTCCCCCACTGCTTTCACTCGTGCTAACATCTCGCGAAGTTCCATTTTCAAACGCCACTTGCGAAATGCTACTTTTTTCACATTAAAACCTATAGCATCGATGTCGTTTTGACGAGCGATATACACAGCTCGCTGATTGTGAAAGTCTTGCGAAATAACTATAAACTCCGACAATCCAAAAACCTTCTTTGCTCTCACCATTGAGTCATAAGTAGAAAACCCGGCAAAATCTAAATATATTACACTATCGGGAATTCCAGCGGCGACCAAATCAGCCTTCATCTCATCGGGTTCGCTATATGTGGATTTTGAATTGTCTCCACTAATTAGAAGTCGGTCAAATTTACCTTGCTTATATAACTCAGCAGCCGCTTCAATGCGATATTTGTAAAAATAATTCACATTACCCGACTTTGCTCTAGGATTTGTACCGAGTAACACGGCAACCCTTTTATGAGGCACCGATTGCACATCGTCATATAAAAGACCCGAACAAGAACTAAGTACAATTATATTACACGCAGCAATAACAATTACCACAAGTGCAATCAAAGCACCCACGACAGCACAAATTCTTTTTACTTTTTTATTTTTGAAAAATGATAGTTTCATCACAATATTATATATGGTTTATGTGGGTATAGAAGTTCCCTAATGTTTATTTTAGTAGAAAGGTCTATTTTATTTTTGCAAAATTATGAATAATCCATTAAAAATCATCGAGTAATTATGTTAAGTTCTTGATAAATATGTATATTATCTTTAACCTTTGCAAATCTATCGGCTCCAACCCCTATGGCATACACATTCACCTTTGCCCCGGTATGTTCATCAGAAGTCCAGCCAATGCCGGCCATAGTGTTAAACATTTTATACACCTCGGCCGTGAAATCATCTACAGTGCTATACCGCGATTTTTGAACCGACGGCTTACGCAGCACAAATATATCATTAAATTTATTGATTAATCGTTTTTCTTGTTGGTCGTTAATAGGGATTTTACTCCAAAAACCTAATTTATCGGACAAGAATCCCTTCATGTCATTCCATTCGCATGCCCGCGACGATTTCAACACCTCCTTATTATAATCGCCCATTACATCCTTTGACATTCGTTGGAAATCAACGTATGCAATTTCTCCATCGGTCAAGTGCAGTCCACCTGTATCATGATCAGATGTCACAACAATTAACGTCTCTTGGGGGTGTTTCAAATAAAAATCATATGCAACCTTTATGGCTTGATTGAAATTTATAACCTCTTTCACCGCTGCACCACCATCGTTGATGTGTCCGGCATAGTCAATATTTCCACCTTCAACCATCATAAAGAAACAGTCGGGAGAATACTTTTTCAAGTGCTCAAGACATGCTTGTGTCATTTGAGGCAAATTAAGTGCGCCTTTTATAGAATCAATTGTATATCCCACATTTTGTTTATCACTATCGGCACTAAGAAGAAGTATTTTTGGCGATTTAGCATTTTCAAGAGATTCAAAACCTCGCACTACCGACACATTATTCTCCTTCAACAACTCCATCAATGACGTTCCTTTACCATCTTTCTCAAATGCCCTAAGTTTTGACCCGGCAACAAAATCAAAATCAGAGGCTGCTAATTCCTTCCCTATTTCATAATAATTAAATCGAGAGGGCTGATGTGCATAGAATGCTGCCGGAGTAGCATCATCGGGACACACCGACGTAACAATCCCCACCCCCCAACCGGCGCATTTCAACAATTGAGCTATTGACTGCGGTTTCTTATTATCGTGTGACACCCCTACTGCATCACGATTAGCCTTACAACCAGTAGCCAATGCCGTACCTGCAGCTGCCGAGTCGGTTATCGTGTCGGACGCTGAATGAGTAGTAACAACTGCTTGAACCGGAAACTGCATCATAAGCAATTGCTGCTCACTCTTGAGCACTTGCAAGTTATACTTTTGTGCAGCCTCAATATATCCTTGCCCCATTCCATCGGCAATAAAATAGAACACATATTTAGGCCTAACATCACAATTTTCGCTTTCGGGCACCTCGTTGCCACTTACTTCATTGCCTTTAATAAACCACCAAATGGCAATACCTCCTAAAACCAGAAGCATTGCCATTATGATTATTTTATACTTTCTTGTTTGTAAAAACTTCAAATCGAGTATTATTTTAAGAAATACTTATAGAAGTTACTTAATTATTTTCATATAAATTATCGCCTCGGAAAAATTATCCCCATCAATGCGATTGATTTTAACCGCTTTACACCCCATTATCGCACTTTCTTCTAATACTTCAATCGCCCCATAGGCATGAGCTAGATATCTCACATTATCGCTAGTAGATGTAACATAGAATGGATTTTCAGGCAAAACTCCACTGCCACTGGCATTAATAACAGTGTAAATAAAGGCATATCGTGTGCGCAAATTATCGAGTTGCGCCTGAGCCGCTTGATCTGTACCATTGCAAGCTCCACTAATCGCTTTCACGGTTAAATCAAACGATGTGGGATTTTCATTAAGAGCTTTTTGTGCCACTAAATACACAACATCAAACTCCTCAGCCGACTCAGCTTTATCATATAATTCTCTTAATTGAGCGTCATATTTCCCAAAAGTAAAATCTTTATAAAACGGTGCGCCATAATACACTTTTGTCAATTCCTCGAGAGTCAAGGTTGTATCGGCCTGCACAAAGCGATTGACCAAACTCTTATACTCTTCGGGAGATTGCGTTACAAATGTCTTTATTGCCGTAGTGTCAACACTTTGAGCATTTGAAACAAATGCTACTAAAGCTAATAATATTGTAATAATTCTTTTTTTCATAATTATATGTTATTCTCCTAGAGTAATTTCTTTAATAAGCATAGGTATTTCAGTGTTATCATGCACTCCCATAAATTTCTCAGAGCCAACGCCTATTGCGAACAGTGGGACAGGATCACCAGTATGACTGGTAGCAACCCAACCAAAACCGGCTTTTTCATTTAAAATCTTAAACACCTCAACCGAAAATTCATTAAACGAATTGTAGAGTGTTTCTTGGTCGGCCGAGTTGCGCAAGTTAAATGTGTTTTCAAACTTCTCAATCAACACTTTTTCTTGTTCTTCTGAGATTGAAACTTTATCCCAAAAACCAAACAAACTCTTGAGCTCAGTTTTCATATCGTCCCATGTGAAAATGCGACGTGAATTAAGAATTGATTTGGTATAATACCCAAATTGATCCTTCGACATACGTTGATAGTCAATGAGAGATATGTCGCCTAATCGCACTGCCATACCTCCGGTATTGTGGTCGGCAGTAATCACAATGAGAGTTTCATCGGGATGTTGCAAATAGAAATCATACGCAATTTTAATTGCTTGGTTGAAATTCAAAATCTCCTTTACAGCAGCTCCACCATCGTTTGAGTGTCCGGCATAATCGATATTCCCTCCCTCAACCATCATAAAGAAACGCTCAGGAGTATATTTCTGCAAATGATCTACACATGCTTGAGTCATGCCGGGAAGGTTAATGACTCCTTTTATAGAATCTATAGTATATCCACAATTACTATCAAGCGAATCAGAATTTAGTAATAGTACACGCTTAGAGTTTATTTCTTTCAACTCATCAAAACCTCTAGCGATAGCTACATTGTGACGTGCAAAGTGAGCATATATATCTGTGGGATTTCCGTCTTTATCAATTGTACCTTTGAGTTTTGAACCGGCAACAAATTCATAACCCGATTGGGCCATCTCTTTGTCGATTTCATAACCCATCGAACGACTTGGCTGATGAGCATAAAATGCCCCTGGAGTAGCATCGTCGGGTGCCACTGTAGTAACAATACCTATACCCCAACCGGCATCTTTGAGATAACGAGCAATAGATGTCACCGGCACCGAATCGGGGGTTACTCCTAGCATACCATTATTTGTTTTATACCCGGTTGACAAAGCTGTTCCGGCAGCTGCCGAATCAGTAACACGTGAGGTCGAATAAGTAGTAACCATCGACACAACAGGAAATTGCATCATCAAAAGCAACTCATCACTTTTAAGCACTTCACGATTATAACTTTGGGCAGCCATCACATGCCCCATACCCATACCATCACCTATAAAATAAAATACATACTTGGGAGTAGCAGCGCTAACGACACTTGCTATCAACAAAAATAGTGATAATACAATTGTTTTAATTTTCATTTTGGTTGATTTATTAGTTTGACAAAGGTAATACTCTACTATGATTTAGTTTCCGACAGTTTATCTTTAAATCGGTTTAAAATTGTCATCAAGAAATCTAGTCCAAAGAACGAAGCCACTGCACCTAGTTTATTCTTCAATCTCACTTGAGGGTGCATAATAGTGAACTTTCTCAATTGACTTATATTTTCCCAACAACGAGCCACTATAGCATCATCTTTTATACCCGAGGCCACCATGAGCCTCAATATATTCATGTTGGCGCTAAACTTTCGCGAACGAGCAGCATCGACCAATGCCGGATTGTGTTGCTCCATATGCTTCACCATGTCATCAACCACATCGAGCACATGAGCGCGACGCAATGTGAAGCGCCCTAAGATACTGTCTTCCCTCACACGATAAAAATACATGGGAGTATCAGATGCTACTATATTCTTAGCCCCTAGGCATACCAATGGAATAGTCGCTAAATCCTCATACAACATTCCCTCGGGGAAACGATGCGATTCAAACAATTTTGTTTTATATAATTTACCCCATGCCGAATTGTCGATAAAACCTTGTTGATATAGCATCGACTCAACGGCATCGGCTCCACTATAAAATACCTTAACGGGGCCACGAGGAGCTGTAGTTGGTATCAAATCGCCATCTTGTATAGTAACCGACGACACAGCCGATATATCGGCACGCTCCACTTCGATATATTTATACAATGTGGATATATATTCACGATGTATCATATCATCTGAATCCACAAATGTGACAAATTCACCGGTCACTAAGTCGAGCCCGGTATTTCGTGCCACACTCAATCCACCATTTTCTTGATGTACAATAATTATATTTTCGGTTTCCGACGCATATTTATCACACACATCTCCACTTCCATCGGTAGAGCCATCATCGACAAGAATTATCTCAAGATTCTTATACGACTGATTTAGTATCGAGTCGAGACATGCTCCAACATAATTAGCTACATTATAAACCGGAACAACAATTGATATGAGAGGTTGTCTGTCCATTATATGTTAATTTTCATCATTGGGTCAATAAATTGTCTGTTATTAGAAAGGCGAGGCACCTTGCGTTGTCCCCCTAGCTTTCCTGTCGATGCCAACCAATCGTCAAACAAATGTTCACGAGCCACTACTACAGTTAGTGAATCAAGAAAAATCCCTTTATATCGTTTGGCTTGATAGTCGGAATTTTCTTGTTGCAAACACTCATCAAGACGCTTGGCAAAAGCATCTATGTCACGAGGCTTAACCGAAAACTCTATGAGCCATTCGTGTCGCCCCTTTGAATTATCGGCAGCATAAACCGGCGCTGCCGTATAATTGAGAATAGCACAACCCATTTCTTCACACACCTTTGATATTGCAGCATCGGCATTATGCACCATCAGCTCCTCTCCAAAGGCATTGATAAAATGTTTTGTGCGACCGGCGATTGTTATCTTCACCGGATTAACACTCTCCACCTTCACCGTGTCGCCTATCGCATATCGCCATAGTCCGTTGCACGACGAAATCACAAGACCATACACATTTCCCGGCTCCACCTTCCATATAGGCAACAATTGTGGATTAGGGTTATCCAATTGGTCAAGTGGCATAAATTCATAAAACACACCAACATCGAGCAAGAGCAACATTGCTCGGCTGTCGATAGCATTTTGCACCGCAAAGAAGCCCTCCGAGGCATTATATGTTTCGAGATAACGCATCTTTGAAACATCGGTAATCGAAGCATATTGCCCTCGATAAGGTTCAAACGAAATCCCTCCGTGAAAAAACACCTCAAGATTGGGCCACACCTCATGAATAGATGTCGCACCGGCTCGAGCAATCACGGCTTTGAGCACTGCGAGAAACCACGATGGCACCCCCGATAGATTGGTAATATTCTCACCAATCGATGCATCGACAAGTGCCGGGAGCTTCTTCTCCCAGTCTTCCATCAAAGCGATTTCTTTTGATGGCACTCTCACAAGATTTACCAATGGATTAACCTTATCAATTAGATGCGCCGAGAGGTCGCCCACGCGAGCATCGGCTCTCAAATCGGTCACTTCATTGGCAAAACTGCCGCCCAAGATAAACCCTTTACCCGAAAACATGCGGCTATCGGGATATAGGCCTAGATAATGAGCCACCACATCACTTGCGCCTTTATAATGACACAATTGCAACGCATCGGGAGTGATAGGAATATATTTGCTTTTCCCATTTGATGTGCCACTCGATTGAGCAAATCGATTCACTACTCCATGCCACAACACATCTCGCTCTCCATCAAGTTGGCGCATAATCCATGGCGCCAAATCTTCATATGTACCCACAGGCACTTTTCGAGCAAAATCCTCGTAGCTTGCTATTGCATTATATTGATATTTCTCACCCCAATGAGTGTGTTGCGCCTTGGCAATGAGCCATGCAAGTTGGCAACGTTGCACCTCCTCGCTATTTTCAACCCATTGCAGTGATTTTTTCACTCGATGAGCGAAAATTGCACGTGCCAAAGGCGTGAGATTTATCATCTTGCGCAGTTAATGTTATTTTGACTACAAAAATAAACAAAATTCACCAAACCTCAAAGCCTAATAATCAAAGATATTAATCATTTCTATTCATTTCATCACAAAAATCAATAATTATATCAATAAAAAAATGTAAAATAGGCTATTTACAACCTATTATTAACTATTTTTGCAATAGGATTTATACTAACAAAACATTTATCAATCATTTTATTCATGAAGAAATACATACTCATATGCGTTGCATTAATTAGCGGGTTAACATCAATGGCTAAAAGTGGCAAAGAAATTATTGCCGACAATGGATTTAAAGAGAGTGTAACCCCATTACTCTCAACAGAGTGGTCGCAAGACGGAGGCGAAAATGCACTATTACCCTTTGTTGCCGATGGACAACTCGCAAAGACCGGCTGCGGAGCCACGGCTTCAGCCCAAGTGATGAATTATTGGCAACACCCGGCAAATGGTTGTGGTATGAATTATTACCTTTGGCAATCAACCAATTATGGCAACGTAATACTCTCGAGCGATTTTGAGGCCAAATCCTATGATTGGTACAACATGATTTCGCGCTATAAGAATAACAGTGAGGCAACCCAAGTTCAAATCGATGCCGTGGCTACACTTATGGCCGATTTAGGCATTGCATTGGAAATGAAATATGAAACCGATGGCACTGCCACAAACATCGAATATATAAGCACAATCTTAAAAAAATATTATGGATATAACCCCTATATGTCGATTGTGAGATATTGCAATGGTGCATATTCAATGGACGAGTGGCTATCAATGATATACAAAGAACTCTCCGAAGGACGACCCATTATAATGGGCGGTGCTTACAACGGGGCAAACCACCTATTTGTTGCCGACGGATATGACTCGGAAGGACGTGTACATTTAAATTTGGGCAAAGCCAATATAGGTAGTGCGTGTAATATAAACGGCTATTTCGACTTGACCAAAACAGGAGAAACCTATACCGAAGATTTGCGAATGATTATAGGAATTTCTCCTCAAGTGATGGAATCAGCAACCACTGAAGTAGTGGTATCAACTGCCGGCTCGCTCAAAGAAGCGTTAGGAGGAGAATTAGCCAGCCGAAAAATATGCCGACTAAAAATTTCGGGCGAATTAAATACCTCCGACATCGCTTGGCTCAAAGAATTGACAAGCTCAACAACCGGACAACTCACCTACCTCGACCTTTCGCAATGCGACATAATAGGCAACACCATCCCTGCTGAGGCATTTAACGAATCATATGCTCTACAAGAAATCATTCTGCCACAATCTGTTACCACAATAGGTGCAAAAGCATTTCGTGAATGCAAAGGATTGTACTCAGTAGTATTCCCCTCAGCATTGACCACTATAGAGAATTATGCGTTCTCTAATTGCCGTTATTTAGAAGATATTTCGCTTCCTGCTTCATTGACCCAATTGGGCACAAATCCTTTCAGATATTGCAAAGTGACCTCGCTCGAAATCGCACAAGGATGCACTAAATTCAAGGTCGAAAACAATGCAATATTAAAAATAGATGGCTCTACTCTTTATTCTATGCCTGTAAGAAGCATAGGCGACTATACAATCCCCGAAGGTGTTGCAACCATTGCGCCACAAGCCTTTATGAAGCAATGTGCCATCACATCTGTCAACATCCCGGCATCGGTCATTACAATAAAATCAAACGCATTTTATCAATGTTATAGCATCGAACACATCTACTGTCATAGCTCCAATCCGGCAACTATCGACGCCTCATCATTTGAAGCATCGGTGCATAAAAACTGCACCTTACATGTACCCAAAGGCTACAAAGAGGCATATCAAAATAGCTCATGGAGTGCCTTTGCCAACATCATCGACGATCTATCTTCATCATCAATTGAGAACTTGCCTATCAACAACACATTTAACGACGCAACTTTCATATACAACCTCAAAGGACAACGAGTAACAAACCCTCAAAAAGGACAAATATATATCATCAAAAACTCTAATGGGAAAACCCACAAACGCATATACCGATAAAGCGCCTATATTTGCGATTAGCAGGCATAGATTGCTCACTGACGGGAAGGGGGTTACTACCCTAGTCACATTTTATGACTGCCCGTTACAATGTCGTCATTGTATCAATTTCATTTGCCACGAAAAAAATAATCGAAAATACTATAGCGCATCAGAACTATGTCGCATAGTCGCAATCGATGACATTTATTTTCTCACGACCAAAGGGGGCATCACCTTTGGAGGTGGCGAGCCATTGCTTCATAGCGATTTTATAGGTGAGTTCAAGAGTCTTTGTCCTTCTCATTGGGCTATAAACATAGAAACATCACTCAACGTTGCTATCGAAAACATAAAAAAATTAATCAATATAACAGACCAATGGATTATTGACATAAAAGACTTCAACAATGATATTTATCACAAATACACCCAAAAAGACAACTACAGAGTCATTGAAAATCTAAAATTCTTGGTTAATGAGAATTGCAGTGACAAGATATTGGTGAGAGTTCCTCTTATTCCCGGTTACAACACAATCTCCGACGCTGAAAATACGGTCGATAATCTCAACCAATTAGGGATTACCAATTTTGAAAAATTAACCTATATAACCGATGTCGCCGCATTCCACTCTCAAAAAAAAGAGAAACGCAACAAAAGCGACAAAATGAACACGGGCAAAGCAATTTGTGAAGTCCTCAAAAGAATAAGACTGCACGTTGCCAAGGTAAAAAACATCGAATATTCACCCTTTGAATGCCCCCACAAGACATGCGCCACCGGCTCTTGCCCCAAGTGCGACAGCGAATTAGAATACATTACACACGAATATAACAAACTAAACTTTGCCCCTCAATATTATGACACAAAATAAATACTTGCCAAAGGGATATAAGTTGGGTCAATACACAATTAGAGCTGTTACTCAAAATGACTATTATAGTTCTACATATTCAGCTTTCGATAGTCTAGGCAATCTAGTGTCGATTACCGAATTATTCTTTGATCCGATTTGCGATAGAGACAGAGATGGGTCTGTTGTCACCAAATACTCTGATTCCACTACTAGAGAAAGATTTAATACTTTAAGAATGTATTTTCTTAAAGAAGCAATAAAAATATCTCAGATATCACACCCTAACATCCAAAAAATCATCGATTTATTTGAGCAAAACAATACTATATATTATGTGTCTAACTACATAGAGGGAAACACTTTAAGGCAATTAAGATTATCTCAACAAACTATAAACATCAATCATTATTTCAATCAAATCATCAATGCCGTAGAGCATATCCATTCTAATGGGATATTACATTTAGAGATAAACCCCAATAACATTTTAATTGATAGAAATGATAATATAATATTATTTAATTTTAGCTCATATAAAATATTCGACCCGATTCATCTCCAAGATGTCCATCATATTAATTATTTTAATTCCCATGGATATTCTCCAATAGAAATAGCTGTATCAATACACAAAGATATTGGACCCCATAGCGACATTTATTCACTTGCTGCTACTTTTATTTTTTGCTTCATAGGGAAAAGGCCTTGTAGTGTACACGAGCTTTTTGAAAATAATGATATAGCGATATCCAAATTATTACCCAACAACGTAAATCTTAAAATTCGCACTGCTATTGTTCATGCAATGCAACTTTCCTTAAACAATAGAACAAAAAATATTCACGATTTCAGTTTTGAATTAGAACATGGTTGCAAAAAATACAAATCTATTTGTAAAAAAAATTATCATATCCCAGTTGAAAAAACAGAAAAGAATCTAGATGAATTTATTCAAGAATCGGGAGAAGATGTTAAAAATGTTTTAAAGCCTAATAACTCATGGAGAGTAAGCAATATTATTGACCCTATAACTAATCGTTTAATTGATTTCCTTTTTCCTCTGCAGTTGGGTGGACGCCCCGCTTATCCTGATGACGAAGATTCCCATTTACCGCTGGGTGAAAAAACCGGTTTTCCTAATAACGAAGATGCTGAAAGAACAGATTTACAACTCAAACAATCAGTATGGCAAAAAATAACGAAACTTTTTAAATCAAATAAAAATAAGTAATATTATGAGTTTTGATTATTTAGATGACACATTTGGGAAATATCGCAAAGCGGGGTCAAAGTATGATGAAGTTGAGAACAAGGCTATTTCTTTAATAAAAGGAATAGTGGCAAATACAATCTCATTTGATGAAATAGCCAAAGGGTTTAATGAGGTACGTATTCGGCTACTTGAATTGAGCAACAAAACCATCGACCAAGAATTTCCACTTTGGCTCAATCTGTTTCTAAGCAATGTTTTTTATAAATGGCATCAATGGCATCTATTACGAAAAATGCATACCGAAGACCCTGAAAAATTTAACGAACCCGGCATGGAAGAGCAATATCAAAGAATAGTAAATATGGGCTATGACGATATGTTTATCGACAAATGTCAATACTGCTTGGAAGAGTTAAAAAACGCACAAAAGATTTAGGTTCAGCATAATATATTACAAAAAAACATTGATAGTAGATTCTTTAATATAAATACTCCCAACACATTCATTATTGGGCAAAAAGATTAAGAAATATGATGTAATGTGCTTATAAGGAACTTATAATTTTGTGGTTAGCGGGTTTTTGATTAATTTTGTGGTGATAATTATCAACACTATTACATGGATCAACAAGAAACCCCTATAAAACGCACGGTTCTTGACTACAACGACATCTCTCAGATGGTGCCTTGGTTTAAAGGTAAGGAAAAGTTGGTGAACCGCTTGCTTAAATTTTTATCGGTCGATAAAGTCAATTGGCTACACGACCACAATTGCGACACTCCGGGAGCTGAATTTGCCGCCGGATTGTTGAAGGATTTAGAGATAAATTTGCGCATCGACAATGAGCAGATCCTCGACAACCTACCCGAAGGCGCATTCATCACAGTGAGCAACCACCCTTTTGGAGCTCTCGACGGAATATCGCTCATTCACATCATTGCATCACGTCGTCCTTCATTTAAAGTTATGGTCAACATGGTGCTAAACTACATCTCGGCCATGCGCCCCAATTTTATTGCCGTTGATGCATTAGCATCTGACGACCCCAAGAAAAAAGCTATATCTATGCAAGGCATCAAAAGTGCCATTATGCAAGTGCGCCGAGGCAATCCCATCGGTTTCTTCCCCGCCGGAGCTGTTTCGAAAGTCAACATCAAAGGTCAACTCGAAGACCGCCAGTGGCAACCCACTATTATTCGTCTCATCCAACAGCTCAAAGTTCCTGTTGTGCCCATATATTTCCATGGCAGCAACAGTTGGTGGTTCAACTTCTTAGGAGTAGTGTGCTGGCAATTGCGCACCCTTCGATTACCCGCTGAGGTATTCCGCAAGAAAGGGTCGACTCTTCACATATCAATAGGCGAACCTATCTCGGTTGAAGAACAATTGCAACACTCAGGCTCAATCGAAGAACTAGGGCAATTTCTTAAAGACAAAACTTACGAATTACGCAAATGCAAATAAATCCTGCCGACATATCACCCGAGGTGCATCAAGCCAAAATGCGATTTGGCATTGTGGGTAATGCTCCCGCATTGATTGCCGCTGTGACCCGAGCCATTCAAGTCGCACCCATTGACCTATCGGTTCTTATTACCGGCGAGAGTGGTAGCGGAAAGGAGTTTTTTCCGAAAATCATACACAACTTCAGCTCTCGCAAACACAACAAATATATCGCGGTGAACTGTGGAGCCATTCCCGAGGGCACAATCGATTCTGAGCTATTTGGGCATGAAAAGGGAGCCTTCACCGGTGCTGTCTCCTCTCGCAAAGGATACTTCGAAGAAGCCGACGGCGGCACTATATTCCTTGACGAAGTGGCCGAATTACCATTAACCACCCAAGCGCGACTTTTGCGTGTGCTTGAAAGCGGAGAGTTCCTCAAAGTGGGCTCATCGACCGTTCAAAAGACCAATATACGCGTCGTTGCCGCCACTAATGTTGACATGCTCAAAGCTGTAGAAGACGGACGTTTCCGCGAAGATCTCTATTATCGCCTGTCGACTGTGTTAATCACAATACCACCCTTGCGCGATCGTGGCAATGACATAGCCCTATTGGCTCGCAAATTCGCATCAGATTTTGCCGAAAAATATCGCACACCGGCAATACAATTTGACGATAGTGCTCGCCGATTGATGTTGCAATATCGTTGGCCCGGCAACGTGCGCCAGCTCAAAAACGTGGTAGAACAGATAGCTTTGTTTGAAGCCGGCAGCCAAGTAACAGCCGACTCTATCGAAACATATATCCCTCAAAACGCCACTGTTTACACCCCTACGATAACATCAAAAGGGACCTCTTCAATGCATTCCTACGACGATGAACGTGAAATATTGTTTAACATGATTTTTCGTCTGCAACGCGAAATCGAAACACTTAAATCAATTGTAAGTGGCGGGAATTCATCCCCTAAGGTACTTATAGACTCTCATCACCAATCACCAATAGCCGACAATGTTTCGATTATGAAATATCCTTCATATCCCGGCAACATCGTTTCGGAGGAAGATGTAGAGACTCACGAAGTAAACGAAGTGGAATCGCGCGAAATATCCTCGTCAATGACCCTTGAGGACACTGAAAAAGAAACAATACGCCGTTCTCTCGAGCGCAATGGCGGACGACGCAAAGCCACCGCACGCGAACTCAATATTTCGGAGCGCACGCTTTACCGCAAAATAAAAGAATACGGTCTTGAATAATTATTAAACGATAGTTAAGTAATGAAAAAAGCGATATTACTGAAATTAGTTATAATAATAGCAATGATTACAACTTGGCAAAGTTGTAGCATAAGCTATAAATTCAATGGTGCGGCTCTTGACTATAATGTATACAAAACAATAAACGTATCAGAGTTTCCCATACGCGCGGCTCTTGTTTACCCTCCTCTTCAACAAACTTTTGAAAACGAACTGCTCGACTACATCACTCGTAACACCCGACTACGTACCGTCGACAGCAGTTCCGACCTCGAGCTTTCAGGCGAAATTACCGGATATAACCTCACCCCTCAAGCGGTCAATGAAGATGCCTACGCATCAAAGACACGCCTAACTATCACAGTGAGGGTCAAATATACCGACAATAAAGTTGAAGGTAAAGATATAGATCAAACATTCTCGGCCTACCGTGATTTTGATAGCTCAGAAATGCTGACCGATGTGCAAGATGAACTATGTCAACAAATATCAAAAGAGCTCGTCGACCTCATATTCAATGCCACATTAGGTAACTGGTAATAATTAACAACCTCGTCACCACATTAATTATATGACTTTGCAAGAAAACATATCATCATTAATCAATGACCCTCAAATGGAAGTCAACCCCGAATGGGTTGATGAAATAAGAGAAAAGTATCCCTATTTTCTTTTGCCGGCAGCATTGATGATGAAACGAAATAGCGATTTGACCGATGCCGATAAAGCCAAATACATTCCACATTTGGCTCTAAACGCTGCCGACCGCGATGCTCTTGCGATAATTATTGACGACAAAGAGGGTGTTCTCTCTCAATTCTATCCTCATGAGCCCGGACGCGACAATATTTCAACCGATGACGCCATTGACACTTTCCTTGACAACTATGGCGGAAATAATGCTGCCGATGATGCTCTACTCGAAAAACTGATATTCAACCCAACCCCCGACTATGCCCAATTGCTCGCCGACGAAGAAGAACGAAGCTTACCTCAAAACGAGGAGGCACAAGGCGACTCTCAAGATGCATTAATAAATGCGTTTATCATCAAAAGCCGAGAGCAAAAAGGACATTATACAGCTATTAACGACGACCAGGCATTGGAAACAAAAAACGAAAATAACGAAGAAAATGCCGAAATCGAAAAAACGCCATTGTCGGCACCCGAAAATTCACAAGATGACTCAATGCTGAGCGAAAGTTTGGCAAAAATTTACATAAAACAACGCAAATATTCAAAAGCATATGAAATTATACGCAATTTAAGTTTGAATTTTCCAGAAAAAAGTATTTACTTTGCAGACCAATTGCGTTTTTTACAGAAATTAATAATAAATCAACGATATATTCAATCAAAAAAGTAATTTTAAATTAAGATATGGAAATTTTAATTCAAATTTTAGCAATTATTGTAGCGATCTTATTGATCGGAGTTGTACTCATTCAAAAATCAAAAGGTGGTGGTCTTTCTTCATCTTTTGCCGGGTCTAACCAAATTATGGGTGTGCGTCGCACAAACGACTTCATCGAAAAAACAACTTGGACTCTTGCTTCAATCCTTTGTATTTTAGCGATTGTTTCAGCTTTTGTTGTAGGTGGCAACGATAACGACAACTCTCCAAACGTTCTAAAAGCCGCTCCTGCTCAACAAGCTCCTGCTGCCCAAGGGCAATATGGAACTGATGGCGCTGCTCAAGGTGAAAATACTCAAGCTGCTCCTGCTGCTGAAGGCCAAGCAGCCCCTGAAGCTCCTGCCGCTGAAGGCCAAGCTACTCCTGCTGCTCCTGAAGCTCCTGCCGCTCCTGCCGCTGAAGGTCAATCTGCCCCTGCTGCTCCTGCGGTCCCTACCGCTGAAGCTCCTGCTGCTCCTGCCGGCAATTAATAATACCGCGATTATTAATCGCTAGTATTAAGGCTTTTGCAAAGTTGCTAATAACAATATCATAGGGAGTGTCGCACGATGCTCCCTTGTCTCGTTATTTAAATTCCTAACAACTAATTTATCATGAAAATTGCCGTTTTTTGCTCCTCTAAAGACAACATTGACCCATTGCACAACGAAGCCGCCAAAATCGTAGGTCAATGGATTGGCGCTCACAAAGCCTCATTGGTATATGGTGGGATGAACTTTGGGCTAATGAAAATTGTGGCAAATCAAGCCAAAAACTATGGGGCAAAAGTAGTTGGAGTAATACCAATAACACACAAAAATGCTCATGCCCCCCTTAATGACGAAAACATTCTTGTTTCTGACCTCAACGAACGCAAGGCAATAATGACAACTCTTTCCGACATTTTTGTAGTATTGCCGGGTGGTTATGGCACACTTGATGAACTAATCACAACATTCACCTCATTATCGTTTGCACGTAACAAGTCAAAAAAAATAATAATAATAAACATAAACGGCTTGTTTGACCACACGATAGCCCAACTAAAGGCTTTCGCCGACAACCACCTAATGGAGCCCAATCTTTTGCATCGCATCAACGTAGTAACCAACGTTAATGAATGTTGTTTGCTTCTTGACAAATTTCATAAAAATAAAACCACCTAAACAAAAACATCACAATGAAAAAAAGCATAATATACACATGCACCGGCGACACCGGAATGACATCGCTCGTAGGAGGACAACGTGTTAAGAAAAACGATATACGCATCGAAGCATATGGCACTGTCGATGAATTGAGTGCCCACATGGGTATGCTTTCATCTCACAACTTCTCATTATCGCAAAACGAAACAATAACGTTTATACAAAACAAGTTATTCAATATAGGTGCATATCTTGCCACAGATGTACCCCAAGGAGAGTCAACTGTTGTTTGGGGGCTTAACAGCAACGACATCGCAAAATTAGAAAATGCAATCGACACAATCGACATAGTACTTCCTCGATTAAAAAACTTTGTGATGCCTGGTGGGGCGTTGGCTTCATCTATGGCACAAGTAGCTCGCACCGTGTGTCGCCGTTGCGAACGTCGCATAATCACCCTTTCAGAAGTGGCATATGTGGACCCATTGGTATTGAAATTCATCAACCGATTAAGTGATTATTTGTTCGTTTTGGCTCGATTTATCAATATTTCTTCCGATATTGAAGAAAAATATTGGAATAAAGATTGCTAATTATAAGAAAATCACTAATTTTGCGGCACTTTTATATAAACGACAAAAATAACTATAAATAAAATCATTTCAGATATGTATTGGACACTTGAATTAGCATCAAAACTCGAAGACGCACCATGGCCTGCTACCAAAGAAGAACTCATTGACTACGCAATGCGTTCAGGTGCACCACTTGAAGTTATTGAAAACCTTCAAGAGATTGAAGATGAGGGCGACACATATGAATGCATCGAAGACATTTGGCCCGACTATCCTAGCAAAGAAGACTTCTTCTTTAACGAAGACGAATACTAATTAAAGACTTTAGAAAGGTCTTAAAGATACAAAACTATTGACTGCTATTATGTAGTCAATAGTTTTTTTATTTACATTTCCCCTCTCATTCCTATTTATTCATTATATTTGCATTTAATAATTAACATTATAAAAAATACATATGAAACAATTAAAACGAATTATGATGATGTTGCTGATGACTATGACGGCATCAACAACTATGATGGCGGCCGACTGGGCTGTATTTGGATTGAAAGGCAAAGTAAAAAGTGTGACATATTATAATTGGTCGTGCCCCTACATGTGGCCTTATCAAACAGAAGTTAAAAAAGTTTCATTTAATAGAGCCGGAAATGCGATTGCCCCCCAAGGTGTTAAGATTGTTCGCAATAAAAAGGGAATTATAAAAAATATCAAATATTACTTCTCCGATTTTGAAGATTGGTTTGATCAAGAAATCATTTTCGATGCCGATGGCAGAGTGATAAGAGTTTGTTCATCAGGCATTGATGGCGGTGGCTGTGATGAATTATATTACGACGAAGATGGACGCGTATCTCAATCAATAACTAATAGCTGCGTCGAAGGTGAAGACATTACCATAATTACGACTTATACCTATAGCTCTTTTGATGCAAAAGGCAATTGGACTAAACGCACATGCCAAACAACATCATCTTATGCTAGTGGAGCGTTTCCAACAGAAACAACGACCGAAACTCAAACCCGCAAGATTACTTATTATTAATTCTCATATTTAACTTGACAATAAGAGCGCCCGATAGGTTCAATTCAACTATCGGGTGGCTCTTATTTTCCTCCCCATGAAAAAACACACTTTCATCATAGAATCCTATCATTTCATCACTTTTCCATTTCAAGAATATGCGGCATCCATAAAAGGGTTCTACATTTGTATCACAAAACAACAAATAAAAACGATTTTTAAACACTAAAAAATAATCAATATGAAACTCAAAAAAGATGTCACTCTCAAAAATGGGAAGTATAACTATGTTATTGATACAGTTATCGAGTCAACCGATGTTAAAACAACCTACAACGCCCATACCACATCGACAATCAACGGCATTGAGGTTACAAAACATGTAACAATCGTTGAACTTAATCGCGAGGAAAACTCTACTCCTCAATACAACGAACAATTTGAAATGCGCAAAAAAGAATTCCTTCACGATGCGCAAGTCCTTTCTCAACTCAATAATTGCAATTCCAATCATGTTATGGATCTTTTTGAGGAAAACAGTACTGCTTATTATGTAAAAGAACAACACCCTGTCCAATCGGACGTAACGGTTGAAATAGTTAGACACAACTCTGTTCAACCAAAACGCTCTTCACGCAATAACACATTCTTTTCCACTCCTCAATTGTGCATCATTGGCTTATTTTTAATTTTAGCCATCGGTGTGTGGGTTATGCCTAGTATCATTGATGCCTCATCACACAACGACGAGCAAATACAACCTATCGAAATGGTTAACGACTCAGAAGAAATCGTGGGAAACAAACAAATGACTGCAACTCCAGCAAAAAAAATATCTAAGGACGACTTCAATAATGTAAATTTTAGCGAAGAAACAGAAGAGACATCAAACAATCACAAACAAAATAATATACCTAAATTTTCTATGGCTAACGTCAACATCCCTGCTCCTACACCTCAGGTTCAACAATCTGCATCGGAGCTAGCTAAAAATGACTCAGTGATTGAAAACAATATAGATAACAACCACAAAGATAATCCATTCCAATGGTTGTCAGAGCATCAATTCAGCGAAGAAGAATTAATCGATATGACCCCCGACCGCAAAACATTGCGCATATGGTGCAACGCCATCTTCGCTCGCCACGGATATATCTTCAAGACCCAAGAATTAACCGAATACTTCAATCAATATGATTGGTACAATCCTATATCAACCAATGTTGAGACAAAGCTTTCTGACATCGAAAGAGAAAACGCCCGAGTGCTTCGCAAACTATATGAAGAGGCTTAAAAGTCTACACAAAAAGTTTATATTAACATCGTAATAGAACATCTTTTTTAGTGACACATAGCGCAACAATTGTGCTATGTGTTACATTTTTATATCATCTCGCAATATTTATGCTAAAAAATATTCTGTTTTTTTCATTTCTACATTTAATAATTTATATATTTGCAGTTAAATCTAAAAAAATTATCACAATCTAACTCTATAAGAATTAAATAACAACATGAAACTAAACAAAGGCTTTGTTTTAAAAAATGGAAGTATTCCTTATATAATCGAAGAAACTTTAGGCTCAGGTGGCTTCGGCATCACATATAAAGCATCGGCCATTATCAACTCCGCTAATGGCCCTGAAAAAAAAATTTCGCAATCAAAGAACACTTCATTAAAGAATGGTGTGAGCGCGACAACAACTCCAATCTAATCAAATCATCTACTCCTCTACAACAACGAGTTGATGACGGCAAACGCGATTTCATTGCTGAAGCCCAACACCTCTCTCAAATAAACCACCCAAACATCATAAAAGTTTATGAGTTATTTGAAGAAAATAACACAGCCTATTATGTGATGGAATATATTGAAGGTGAAAATCTTAATGATTTCATCTTGAATAATGGTATTATGTCGATTAATTCCATGCTTGACTTTTTCTCTCCCATATGCAATGCGGTGGAAACTTTACATGTTAACAAGATGACCCATCTCGATATTAAACCGGCAAACATTATGCTCAAAAAGAAGGGAAAATTCTTTGAACCCATCCTCATCGACTTTGGGTTAGCTAAACATTATGACGAAAATGGGGATGCAACCTCTACAATAAGACTTCAAGGATATAGCGATGGATATGCTCCTGTTGAGCAATATGTAGGCATTGACAAATTTAGCCCCCAATCCGACGTGTACTCCCTTGCGGCAACAATGCTTTTCTGCATATCTGGGCAAAAACCACCCAAAGCTAGCGAAGTCAATAACAACACTTTGTCTCAACTATTTCCTCATAACACTCCTCAAAACGTTGTTAACGCAATAACCCATGCGATGAACCCAATAAAAGAAGCGCGCACCCCTTCGATAAATCACTTGGTTTATGAACTTAACAACACCATTCCTAATAACACAATAATACAACATGATAATAAAAACATTGATCCTAAGCGTCACAACAATTCAGGGAATAAATTAGTGTGGTTTTTGACCCCAATAATTTTCTTCCTTGTGACCATCATTGTAATTCTTGCAATATACATTTTTGACAATAATGATGAAAAACACACCTCAAATACCCCAACTACAAATATTGGGTTAAACACAAACTCCCCCACAAATCAACCATCCCCAATTAAATCTGAGCCACCGAAAGCAATGGAAACGTCTACCCCCTCATCAGAAAAAAATACGCCATTGCCAATCGCAAAAACGACTACTTCCACAAACACTGAACCCGCTCAAAAGCCAATAGTGAAAACTACTAACTCAGAAGAAGCTCCAAAAAAGGTCGAAACGCCCTCCCAAAAGCCACCAAAAAAAACTGAGAAAAGATATCCAATGGTCATTAATGACCCCGATGGATTTACCAATATCAGGTCTCAAACAAATGCTCAATCCCGAATTGTCGACCAGGTTTATGAAGGCGATGTCTTTTATGTTAGCAAAATTCCCGGATCAAATTGGAGAAAATTTTATTGGACCGAAGACGGAAGTTTTGTTGGCTACATCCACAATAGCCGCATCGTAAATGCGTGGTAACAACATTTACATTGTATTATTCGAACAATTTATACGAACTAAATTCTGACGACAGATAGACATCTTTACTAAAAAAGTATTTACTTTTTTCATTTCTACATTTAATATTTATAAATTTGCAAATAAATTTATGAAATTTATCTATAACTTAACTCTAAAAGAATAAAATATAACAAAATGGAACTAAATAAAGGCTTTGTTTTAAAAAATGGGAGTATTCCTTATACTATCGAAGATACTTTAGGCTCAGGTGGCTTCGGCATCACATATAAAGCATCGGCCATCATCAACTCCGCCAATGGCCCTGAAAAAAAATTTTTCGCAATAAAAGAACACTTTATCAAAGAATGGTGTGAACGCGACAACAACTCAGGGCAAATTATATCTTCCACCCCACTCCGCCAACGTGTAACCGATGGAAAACACGACTTCCTCTCTGAAGCTCGTCGTCTATCTCAAATAAACCACCCCAACATCATAAAAGTGTTTGAGTTATTTGAAGAAAACGACACCGCTTATTATGTGATGGAATTTATCGAAGGTGAAGACCTTAACAACTTTATATCACGCAATGGCATTATGTCGGCTAGTTCCATGCTCACATTATTTGCCCCCATATGCAATGCAGTGGAGGCTCTTCATGTCAACAAAATGACACACCTTGACATTAAGCCAGGAAATATTATGCTTAGAGCAGTAGATAACCACTTCGAACCTATTTTGATTGACTTCGGATTGGCCAAACACTATGACGAATATGGCAATGCCACCTCAACTATAAGACTGCAAGGATGTAGCGACGGCTATGCTCCTATCGAACAATATGCCGGGATTGACAAATTTAGTCCTCAATCCGACGTATATTCACTTGCTGCAACCATGCTTTACTGTATTTCAGGGCAAAATCCTCCCAAAGCCAACGAGATTAATAGCAATATACTATATCAGCTATTCCCTCAGGGCACACCTCAAAACATAATCAACGCAATAATCCACGCGATGAGCCCTATAAAAGAGGCGCGCACTTCTTCTATAAACAGCTTCGTTTACGAGCTAAACAATAACGTTGTAGGCACACCTATCACCCCTAGCAATACCATATTGCAACAAGGAGGGCAAACCGCAGTATCGCAACCCACACAAGTAGGCAACAACTATAACTATGGAAATGGCAACAAGAACGGCTCAAGCAACAAAATAGTATGGATACTCGTTCCTATTGCCACCATTCTTGTAGCAATAGTTGTTTGGCTATGGCTTAGCGACCCGTTAGGTGACAACAAAGCCATCCAAGAGACTACATATGTCGATACTTCTAATAACGACAAAAAAGCAAAAGAAGCCGAAGAAAAAGTTAAACAAGCTGAACAACGGGCTAAAGAGGCTGAGGAAAAAGCTCGACAAGCCGAAGAAGAGGCGCAACAAGCCGAAGCTCGACGACAAAAAGAACAAGAGCAAAAAGAGAAAGCTGAGAAAGCACAACAACGCCTCAGAAATGGCAATTGTACCCTTAAAGGTTCTATCGCAGGGAAATCCTTTACAATAACTCTAACCAATGGATTTAGCGGATACTCTTGCTACAACCCTAAATATGGCAAAATGCCTATCGAGGGTTACAAAGATGGCAATCGACTATCTTTAGATGAATATAGCAATGGCAACTATGTAGGGACATATAGTGGTACCTTCGATGGAAACACCTTTAAAGGCACTTATTACAGAGCTAAAGACGGAAAAAACATGTCTTTCTCAATGCGCGCCTATTAACCCCTTTTGTATAAATCAATAAAACTTATACCCTCCACTCTGTATTAATAACAAAAACTCGTACTATCTCAATGAGCAACGACAGATACTTGCAACCGGGAACTATCTTAGATCAATATACGATTAGCCAACACCTAGCATCGGGAGGCTTTGGCAACACATATTTGGCCACTAACCGTTTAGGGGCACCAGTAGTAATTAAAGAATTCTACATGAGCGGAGTGTGCAGTCGTGATGTTGATAGTCGCAATATAACAATAAGCATTGATGAGAACAAACCGCTATTCTCTTCTCAGAAAAAGAAATTTCTCAAAGAGGCAAAACGCATTCACTCTTTTTCACACCCCAATATTGTTAAAGTTTCTGACCTCTTCCAAACTAACGGCACTGCCTACTATGTAATGGATTATATAGATGGCATATCCTTAGCTCAAATGCAGAAACCTCTGTCTGAAGAAAAAGTGATGCATTATCTACGTCAAATAATGAATGCTCTCGAGTATGTGCACTCTAAAAAATTAACACACCTCGACATCAAACCGAGCAATATCATGATTGACCACAACGATAACGCCATATTGATAGACTTTGGAGCTAGCAAGTTATTTGACAACGAGGAAGACTGCAAAAAATCACGAACTACAACCGGAATGGCCTATACTCCCGGTTATGCCCCTATTGAGCAAATAAGCAATGAGATTGAGGCAATAGGACCACATAGCGATATATACGCTTTGGGCGCCACACTATACAATCTACTTACCAATTTGCAACCTCCGTTGCCGTCTGAAGTTCGTAAAAAGGGTCTACCCCAAATAAGCAACATTTCGCCTACGCTTATGAACGCGATTAACAACGCAATGAAGTTTTTTGACAATGAACGCATTCAAAATGTTGCTGAATTAAGATTGGCATTAAACAATAATACACCAATAATCCCCCCTTATCCTCAAGAAGACCCAATTGAACCAACTCCTAAGCCTGAGCCAATACCCACTATTCCATTGCCACAACCCACTCCTCCCACTATTCCTGATAATCCAACGCCCCCCAAACCATCAATTGTGAGTAAATTCTTTAAATGGTTCTTTATTTCTCTTGGGATTATCTTTTTGGGATTCGTAATATATAAAATCATACCTAACCCTCCTGAAAACACAACCACTATTGTTGATAATGATTCTTTATCAACTTCAATGGGTGTCATTTGTGGCAATTGGGCTAATGACGCAATTAACAGCTCGCCAAAAGATATTTCTAAAGATGCTATTATTCAACAAGTTGAATATGTTTTAGATTTAGACACTACTGATTTAGGGTACACCTTAGGTATTAGTTATGGGTATGAATTTTTATCACAGATTCATCACTTTTATAGCAATGATATTTACCTCGAAAATAATCGTGCATTAACCGAATACAATAAATATTTCTCAAAAAATCAACTCTCTATCAATGAAATCAAAGAAGCAAATGAATACATTCAATTAACCAACATAAGAATTCAAAACGAAGACTATAGCTTTATTAATCACGATTCTTTATATCGAGCCATTGGTATAGCCTCTGGTGGAGCTCATGCCAACTCTTACAACCAATTTGATGAAGAAGCTAAAAATAAATGCTCAAAACGCGCAATTAAACAATCTATTAAACATATATTAGAGATCGATACAACCGAATATGGGAATCTCATTGGCCTAAACTGCGGACTTCAGATAAAGGCTTTAATATCGAATTACTCCCAAATCGGAATTTCAGTAAATAAAGATATCTTTTTAGAAAATTTTATTAAAGCTCTTAATGAAGACGTCTCTAACATTGTTATTGAGGAGCAGAATAAATTCTTTTCTGATGCCAATGTAAAAATCAATCAAGCATTTAATGAAAGGCCTATTGCAAAAGAGGGAATTGAGAATGGAGATAAATTTTTAC
The DNA here is from genome assembly GCA_045576735.1 of Muribaculaceae bacterium. Classification (GTDB taxonomy): domain Bacteria; phylum Bacteroidota; class Bacteroidia; order Bacteroidales; family Muribaculaceae; genus RGIG4079. The sequence goes on along the minus strand of JAZNGZ010000032.1, from coordinate 442 downwards.
GAAAAATAAAAGAATCTGATTCCGATATAAAAATCTCAACTTCAGGGTTAAACTATAAAATTATTAATCCCGGCAATGAGACTAAACCTACTGACAATAGTTTTGTAGGAATAAAATTTACCTGTAAACACACTAACGGCAATATATTCCAATCTTCCGAAGATGTTACTTTTTATCGTCAACTCAACAATTCAAACTTTACATTAGGGGTAGTTGAAGGGATTAAATTGTTAGGTATTGGAGGTAAAGCTACTTTATATATTCCTGGCAATCTCGGCTATGGACCTATTGGGAACATATATTTTGGCCTAATGGTCAAATTTCAGGATGAATATGTGCCTTAAAATCCTTAATGGTCAAAATTCAGGATGCTTACAAATTGTAACTTATAAATATTATGAAAAACACACCGGGGGAACGCCAAGCGGCAAGGGGGCGAGTA
>JAZNGZ010000031.1:0-15793 GCA_045576735.1 Muribaculaceae bacterium | reverse complement strand
GGGCTACTCGCCCCCTTGCCGCTTGGCGTTCCCCCGGTGTGTTTTTCATAATATTTATAAGTTACAATTTGTAAGCATCCTGAATTTTGACCATTAAGGATTTTAAGGCACATATTCATCCTGAAATTTGACCATTAGGCCGGCATTTCTCAAAATTTACTTAACAATAAAACATATTAAATAAGAAAACTCAAGCCAATCAACTCCGAGCAATTCTCGCCGCAGTGCTGATGCTCATAACAACACTTCCATCTCTCGCCTATGACTTTGAAGTCAACAACATCTACTACTACGTCATAAACGAAACAGCTAAAACAGTAGAGGTAACTTCCGGGGATAATAAATATTCCGGCTCTATCACCATTCCACCTTCAGTCACTCACAATGGCATTTCTTATTCGGTAACCTCAATTGGCTATCGGGCGTTCGATGAATGCTACGGCTTGACCTCAATCACTATCCCAAATTCGGTAACCACAATTGGCGGGGGGGTGTTTTGGGGTTGCTCCGGCTTAACCTCAATCACTATCCCCAATTCAGTGACCTCAATTGGCGGGAGGGCGTTCTTTGGTTGCACCAGTTTGACTTCAATCACTATCCCTAATTCGGTAACGGAAATTGGAGAAGCGGCATTCATTCGTTGTTCTGGCTTAACCTCTATCACTATCCCCAATTCGGTGACCGAAATTGGAAAAGATGTGTTCTATGGTTGCAAGAACTTGACATCAATTATAGTATCAAAAGGAAACAGCATATATGACTCAAGAGATAATTGCAATGCTATAATAGAGACTGAAACAAATTGTCTGATTGCAGGATGTAAAAGCACCACTATCCCCAATTCGGTAACCGAAATTGGAGAAAGTGCGTTCTATGAATGCACCGGCTTGACATCAATCACTATCCCCAATTCAGTAACCGAAATTGGCTGGGTTGCGTTCAAATATTGCACCGGCTTGACTTCAATCACTATCCCTAATTCGGTAACCGAAATTGGCGATGATGCATTCTGGGGTTGCACCGGCTTGACCTCAATCACTATCCCTAATTCGGTAACGGAAATTGGCAAAGGGGCGTTCTGGGGTTGCTCCGGCTTGACCTCAATCACTATCCCTAATTCGGTAACCGAAATTGGCGGGGGGGCATTCACTTGGTGCTCTGGCTTGACTTCAATAGTAGTAGCAAAAGGAAACTCTAAATATGACTCAAGAGATAATTGTAATGCTATTATAGAGACAGCAACAAATAGTCTGATTGTAGGATGTCAAAACATCACTATCCCTAATTCGGTAACCAAAATTGGCGATTGGGCGTTCTTTGGGTGCCCCGGCTTGACATCAATCACTATCCCCAATTCAGTGACCTCAATTGGCGGGGGGGCGTTCTCTTTTTGCGACGGCTTGACTTCAATCACTATCCCCAATTCAGTAACCGAAATTGGCGGGGGGGCGTTCTCTAGTTGCTCCGGCTTGACCTCAATCACTATCCCTAATTCGGTAACCGAAATTGGAGAAGAGGCGTTCTGGGGTTGCACCGGCTTGAAAAAGATTATTATTCAGAATCCCGATGTTAAAATTGGAGACGATGCAATTCCCGAATGGGTTGAAGTGATTATAGAAAAATAATCTATCGCAAATTTTGATAAGGTATCGTTGATATTTTTGCATAATCTAGCCAAAAAGCAAAATTAATCTATTATATTTGCACTTGAAAGAGGGGTAGACTAATAGATTTAAGCAACTGTTACATATCTACTCATGTTAATTAACATATGGCATTTCTGCAAATTCCCAACAATAAAACACATATAAAAATGAGAACTTCAACCAATCAACTCCGAGCAATTCTCGCCGCAGTGCTGATGCTCATCGCAACACTTCCATCTCTCGCCTATGACTTTGAAGTCAACAACATCTACTACAACGTCTTAGATGGAACAGATAAAACCGTTGAGGTAACTGACGGGGATAATGAATATTCCGGCTCTATCACCATTCCCTCTTCAGTCTCTCACAATGGCATTTCTTATTCAGTAACTGAAATTGGAGTAAATGCGTTCTATGGTTGCTCCGGCTTAACCTCAATCACTATCCCCAATTCAGTGACCGAAATTGGCGGGGGGGCGTTCTCTAGTTGCTCCGGCTTGACCTCAATCACTATCCCCAATTCAGTAACTAAAATTGGTGGAAGTGCGTTCGATGGGTGCACCAGCTTAACCTCAATCACTATCCCCAATTCAGTGACCGAAATTGGCAGTTGGGCGTTCTTTGATTGCACCAGCTTGACTTCAATCACCATCCCCAATTCAGTGACCGAAATTGGCGGGAGGGCGTTCTCTAGTTGCTCCGGCTTGACCTCAATTGTTGTAGCAAAAGGAAACTCTAAATATGACTCAAGAGATAATTGCAATGCTATAATAGAGACTGAAACAAATAGTTTGATTGCCGGATGTAAAAACACCACTATCCCCAATTCGGTAACGGAAATTGGCGATTATGCGTTTATGTGGTGCGACGGCTTAACCTCAATCACTATCCCCAATTCGGTGGCTGAAATTGGAGAATGGGCGTTCTCTGCTTGCACCGGCTTGACCTCAATCACTATCCCCAATTCGGTGACCGAAATTGGCAAAAGTGCGTTCTATGAATGCGACGGCTTAACCGCTATCACTATCCCTAATTCAGTAACCTCAATTGGAGAAAGTGTGTTCAAATATTGCTCCGGCTTGAAAACGATTATAATTCAGAATCCCGATGTTAAAATTGGAGACGATGCAACCCCCGAAGGGGTTGAAGTGATTATAGAAAAATAATCTATCGCAAATTTTGATAAGGTATCGTTGATATTTTTGCATTATCTAGCCAGAAAGCAAAATTAATCTATTATATTTGCACTTGAAAGATGGGTAGAACAATAGTTTTAAGCAACTGTTATATCTACTCACGTTAATTAACATATGGAATTTCTGCAAATTTCCAACGATAAAACACATTAAAAAATGAAAACTCTAGCCAATCAACTCCGAGCAATTCTCGCCGCAGTGATGATGCTCATCGCAACCCTCCCATCATTCGCCTATGACGTTAAAGTCAACGACATCTACTTCAACATCTTAGACGAAACATCTAAAACCGTAGAGGTAAGTCGTGGAGATAATAAGAGTTCTGGCTCTATCACTATTCCCCCTTCAGTCACACACAATGGTATTTCTTATTCCGTAACCACAATTGGCGAAAGGGCGTTTTGGGGTTGCTCCGGCTTAACCTCAATCACTATCCCCAATTTAGTAACCGAGATTGGCAAAAGTGCGTTTGCTAGTTGCACTGGCATGACCTCAATCATTATCCCCACTTCGGCGACCTCAATTGGCGATTATGCGTTTAGTGGTTGCACCGGCTTGGCATCAATTATAGTGGCAAAAGGAAACCCCCAATATGACTCAAGAGATAATTGTAATGCAATTATTGAGACAGGAACAAATTGCCTAATTGCAGGATGTAAAAATACCACTATCTCCAATTCTGTAACCTCAATTGGCTCATGTGCGTTCTATGAATGCGCCGGCTTGACCTCAGTCACTATCCCCAATTCTGTAACCTCAATTGGAGAAGTGGCGTTCTATGGTTGCTCCGGCTTGACCTCAATCACTATCCCCAATTCAGTGACCTCAATTGGAAAAGAGGCGTTCTTGGGTTGCAGCGGCTTGACCTCAATCACTGTCCCTAATTCGGTAACTGAAATTGGCGCAAGAGCGTTCTTGGAATGCAACGGTTTGACCTCAATTGTAGTAGCAAAAGGAAACACCAAATATGACTCAAGAGATAATTGTAATGCAATTATAGAGACAGAAACAAATTGCCTAATTGCAGGATGTGATAACACCATTATCCCCAATTCAGTAACCGAAATTGGCGAAGATGCGTTTTGGAAATACACCGGCATGACCGCTATCACGATCCCTAATTCGGTAACCGAAATTGGTATGGGGGCGTTCTCTCGCTGCACTGGCTTAACCACAATTACACTCCCCAATTCTGTAACCTCAATTGGCAATTATGCGTTCTATGGTTGCACCGGCTTGAAAACGATTATAATTCAGAATCCCAATATTGAAATTGGTTACGATGCAATCCCCGAAGGGGTTGAAGTGATTATAGAAAAATAATCTATCGCTCTTGGAATACTCAAAAGAGGCTCCTATTTCTGACTAAAACGGCACCCACCATCGTGCAAAGCACGTGAAAACGAAGCGCATTAATAACCGGGGGTATCGGGCAATGTCCGATACCCCCCCTTTGGCTTTTCCCTACCATTCTCGATTTTCACCCTACTTTTTTGAGCAGTGGCGGTTGTTGCGTTGTAGACCGGCGAGTTTTGTGCGTTTAATGGCTGAGTGGCGGAATATGCGTGAGAATTTCTCTTGGGTCATTGTGTCGATATCGTCGTGGGTGAGATTGAGGATTTCTTTGCGTGGTAGGAATTCTGCAATATTGGTAGTGGGTGCGTTGAAGTTGTGAGGGCATACGCTTTGACACACATCGCAGCCATATACTCGATTGCCAAGGTCGAGGTCATCGGGTAGGTCTCCACGATATTCGATAGTGAGATAGGAATGGCATTTTCGTGCATCAATCATGCCGTTGAGAGAGATGGCTTTGCCGGGGCAGTGGCGAATACATGCGTTGCAACCCATGCAGTTGAGCGTGCAAGGTTCGTCGGACTGAAATTCAACCGATGATAGAATTATCCCTATAAACACATATGAGCCAATTTGAGGCACGATAAGCATTTTATTACGCCCAATAAATCCCACACCGGCTTGTTGCGCCCAATATCGTTCAAAGATGGGGGCTGTGTCGACACACACACGAGTCACGCCACCCCATTTTTCTTGTATAAATGTGGCAAGTTGCGATAATTTATTGCGCATCACTTCGTGATAGTCATCACCGAGGGAATATGATGCGAATTGAGGCGTTTTAAAAGCGTTTTGAGCCGAGTAATTATAATTGGCAACTACGACGATGATTGAGCGGGCATCGTCGAGCAGAAGGCGTGGATTGCGGCGAATATCGCCATATCGTTCCATGTAGGCCATTTCGCCGTGGAAATTATTTTTAATCCACAGCTCATATTCGTCAAATATGGCTTGCGGCACTTCGGTAGCTTTGGTCACTCCTACTTTAGAAAAGCCCAATTCAACGGCTTTGCAGTGCAAATCATTGCTACATGGGGATGGGGAGGAACTCATAACCTTCTTTTTTGAGCCATTCGATAGCGAGAGGAAGTGCGTATTTGAGATTGCGTTCGGCTCGCAGTGAGTCGTGAAACACGATAATAGAGCCGTTGCGAGTGTAATGTATCACGTTTTTAAGCACCTCTTCGCCGTTGAGTTTATAGCTATAATCGCGAGTCACAAGGTCATACATCACAATGTTGTAACGGTCTTTAATTGCCTTTGCTTGCGACCAACGCATTAGTCCGTGGGGTGGACGAAATAGCGATGAATCGATATATTCATTGGCTTCGGTGATGTCGCGCATATATCGCAAGGTTGTCACTTTGAAGCCTTGTAGATGGTGCATAGTGTGATTGCCATAGCTGTGCCCGCGTTTTTTTATATCTTCCACGAGCCATGGATGACGGCGAGCATTGTCGCCTACCATAAAAAATGTAGCTTTTATTCCATACTTATCGAGGGTGTCCAACACCCAAGGGGTCACCTCGGGAATTGGTCCATCATCGAATGTGAGATATACCACACGTTGCTTTTTGCGTTTTATGCGCCATATCGCTTCAGGGAAAAGTATGCGATAAAGCAATGGCGGTTGTTCTATTAGCATAGCGGCTTATATTATTTGCCAAGCAAATTATTATTTCCTCGCTTGAGGGTTTGTGTCTTGTTTAGCTGTAGCCTCTAGCTTAGCCTTTTGTTCTTCCTTTGCTTTTTCTTCTGCTATCTTAGAAAGAATAGACTCAATATCGTTACGACTAAAGCCATATTTCTCATACTGTTTGGCTAAAGCACCAATGAACTCGTCGGGCTTATAATTAAATAAATTATAATATTCTATCATTGAAGGAATAAATGCGATTAGCTTATGATTGGGGAATTCACACTGTAAGAATTTCAATCTCAAGTCCATTAGTTTGGTTATGTTTATACCAAGTTCCTCAAGTTTTTTATCAATGTCGCCATCGGTTTGTTGATAGAGTTTAATTAAATTAGGGAATGCGCTGTTAACGATATATTCCTCTTCATTAATAATTCTATTTAATTGATAGTCGTTAAGACTCATTAGGAATGGGATATGTTTTACATATCGATTGAAACTGCCGTCGATAATTGTTTTAGCGCTATCTAAGTCATTTTTATTGCCTGTTTGTTTGTTAAGAGCCAAATATAAGCGAGCAACTTCTAATTCGGTAAGATGTTCAAATGGCATAGCGCTTGCAGGTAATTTTTCATTCAAAAGATTCAACACATTACGTGCTTTATCAAAATATTCTTTGCCGGCAACTTTATTGGTTGAGTCATTTTGAACCTCCATCATACCATTGATATACAATTCATCGGCAAGTGACAACAATGTGCCTCGAGTTGTAGTTACCATTCGGCGCACTGTTTCGTCGAGATACAAGTCTTTACCTTGGTCAAGACCACCCCAAAGATACTTATTCGTTACCACATCATACATCTTATCTACGTTGATGCCGTGCCCGCCGTTAACATCGGTGATAGCAGGTGTTACTTGATAAGCCATACCTGTTTGTTGTAGATATGGAGTGAGGCCTAAATGATATGAATTAGGAACGGTAATAGCGTAGTAAATAGGACGATTCCACCCATTTTCAGCACTTTTGGCAATCATATCAAGAGGTAAAGTTTGACTTAATGCCAAAGAACCACGGTTGCCAATTCTCACAAACATTGTGTCGTTGATTGCATTATAACTAGCCTTGCTTACAATGTTGTTTTTAATCACTTGAGCACTGTCAACAGGTATATATAGATAGTCGTATTTAAAGGTGTGTTTAGGGTGGTTGAGCATTTCGGTGAATACTTCTTTAGCCGATTTCATAGAGTTGGTAGCTATCGGTTTTACTTCGCAATATGACATTGCATCGTTTCCATAATCTTTAAATGATGAGTACATGTCGATAGCCGGAGCATCGTAAGAGGGATGCTGGATTTGGTTGGCATACCAATCGGTTGAGAGGTATGACAAATTCACAACCTTCACATCGGTGCGATAGCCTTCAACTTCTTGAGCATACCACAATGGGAATGTGTCGTTGTCGCCATTCACAAAGATAATACCGTTTTTGTCAACACTTGATAGGTAGTTTTTACCAAAATCACGAGCGGTGTAACGTCCCGAGCGGTCATGGTCATCCCAAGTTTGTGATACCATTTGTAATGGCACGATTATGCCAATGATAGCTGCAACCACTGCAATAGCAAGTGATTGTTTGCTTTCAGAACTTTCTTCTTTGTTTGCTTTATTGTCTTTTTTCTTGAGAAGTGCTTTTACACCGGCCCAAATTCCGGGAACAGCAAGACCAATCCATATAGCAAAAGCATAGAATGAACCTGCAAAAGCGTAGTCGCGTTCACGTGGTTGACCTGGTGTTTGGTTGAGGTAAAGCACAATAGCAATACCTGTCATGAAGAACAAGAAGAAAATTACCCAGAAATGCTCAATGCTGCGTTTAGAGGTAAATGTTTGCCACAAGATACCAATGATACCCAAAAGTAATGGCAACATATAGTACACGTTATGACCTTTATTCCCTGTGCCAAATTCTTCGGGAAGGAGTGATTGATCGCCAAGACGAAGATTGTCTATAACAGGAATACCCGAAATCCAGTTACCATAAATTACTTCACCATTGCCTTGAATGTCGTTTTGACGACCTGCAAAGTTCCACATAAAGTAGCGCCAATACATGTGATTGCATTGATAGTTGATGAAATAGGTGAGATTGTCGGTAAATGAAGGGATTCTTACAAATCCATCAATAAGTTGTGTTCCATCGTGTGATAGATATAAAGTATTAATTAGTTTAGCGTTGTTAGGGTCGTATGTTGACCACCCTTTGTAGCCCATAACATGGTTAGGCTCGGAGCTATAAATGCGAGGGAAAAGCATTTTTAAATCAGGGTTTTCTTTATAGCTACGTTTATTGCCCACAACAATATATTTATCGGGATCATCGGGAGAGGTTTTGATTGCCTTACCCCATATATCAGCTCCTTCGATTATGTAGTTAGAAGGGTCGGAGAAGTCGATATTGTTGATTATGCGATGTTTTGTCTTTTTGCCATATTGTGAATCTTCTATATATTCCTCTTCGGCAAATACTGCTCCATGGAATAATGGTCGTTGGCCATATTGTTCGCGGTTGAGATATGATGCAAGAGCAAACACATTATCGGGAGCATTTTGGTTCATCGGGGGATTTGCATTAGCACGGATAAGGAGCAATGCGTAAGAAGAGTAGCCGATGAATATTACAAATACGCTGATTAAGACGAGATTGAGAATGCGTACAGGTAGTTTGCTTGTAAATACGAAATATAAGATAAGACCTGCGAGTAGCAAAAGTGGCCAAACTAAACTGTCGCCGATAAACAACATGCCTGAAAGGAAGATGCTCAAACAGAATGACAGTTTCATTCTGATATTTGATTTTTGAGAGCGGAACTCATACATAGCCCAAATGAATGAGGCGATAAGTATAATAGCATAGATTATAGTACCGGTGTTATAGCTCATTTCACAAGAGTTGACAAAGAACAATTCGAAATATTGAGCCATTTCAACGAATCCGGGAACCAAGCCATAGAGCACTAATCCCATTACAGCACATGAGATAGCTAATGCGATCAAAGATCCTACAACATTAGTTTCTTTAAACTTGCGGTAGTATATAACCAAGCCTATTGCAGGAATACATAATAGGTTGAGCAAGTGCACTGCGATAGAAATACCAATCACATAGGCAATAAGTAGTAGGTAGCGGTCGCTGATTGGGTTATCGGCACGGTTTTCCCATTTCATAATAAGCCACACTACAAGCGCGGTACAGAATGAAGAGAACGCATATACCTCACCCTCTACAGCAGAGAACCAGAACGTGTCGCTCCATGTATAAGCTAATGAGCCACATAACCCGGCTCCGAAAATAACAATCATTTGAGTTAATGACACTTCAGTGGCATTATCTTTTACGATAATGCGACGCACTAAGTGGGTGATAGTCCAGAAAAGTAGCAATATTGTTCCGGCGCTAAGCAATGCCGACATGACATTGACCATCAAAGCCGCTTGCGACATATCGCCACCTGCAAAGTTTACAAAGAAACGTGCTGTAAGCATCCAAATGGGGTTACCCGGTGGGTGACCTACTTCGAGTTTGGTTCCTTGTGCTATAAACTCGGGACAATCCCAAAAACTTGCCGTAGGCTCCAATGTGAGGAGATACGTAGCCGCTGCGATGATGAAACATAGCCATCCGAGCGAATTGTTGATAATATTATACTTTTTCATGTTAAATTGATTATTCATTTTTTAAATGGCACAACAAGCCATAATATCAATTTGCAAAGATAGTATAAAGAATTGAGAATTGAGAATTGAGAATTGAGAATTTCGCGGCAAATGCTAAAATTAAACATAGTTTAATGATTTACATTGCCGAGGAGTAGTGAATTATAGCTCTATGAGTTGAGAGTTGAGGGTTGGGGATTGAGGGGTGAGAGACAAAATGGAGAAAAGATATTGAAGTAGTTTCTTTAAAGGAGTTCCCTTTTATTCGATTTTGTAGGTGATTGTGCCTTTTTGGGTTGGTTTATTGATTCTGTAGTTGGCAATAAAACTGCAATTGCGTGCAGCTTCTTCACATGCGGTTTTGATTTCGGGATTTTGTTTTAGTTCTTCGGGGATTACCTTGGCGATAGCCGAAATCACCATTCCGCTTCTTGATACAGTGATTGATACTGTTATAGAACCCGATACGCCAAACTTTTTTTGCGGTTTTTCCCAATGAGCCATTGCAAACCCAGGAACATTATAATCTCCAATATGGCCCGAATCGGAGCCTAAGCCCGAACCCGAAATGTTCGTTCCGTTAGTTGCTATGTTGGATGTTGCGTCATCAGCAATATTATTATTTACTTGATTATTAGAGGTTGTAGTGGAATTAGCGCTTGACTCAATAGCGTTATTATTAGGCGTCGTTGTAGGCGTTGTTGATTGAATAGGGGAGTTTGCTGCTACATTTTTTAGCATATTGTCGATATTGGCATCGGGTTTATTGATGGGAGCTTCTTTAGGAGTTTCGGTAGGCGGTTCCTTAGTAGGTTCTTCTTGTTTTGCGGCCGGTTCGTCGAAGTGGTTGTTAATCACGTCGTTGGCCGATATGAAATCGCCTTTAAAGAGTATTTCGCTCGAATCACAGAGTTCTATGTCGTCGGAGTAAATTGGTATAGGAGCGTTGTTCATGCTATGGAAATAAAGAAACATAAGCGCAGCTGCATGAAAGAGAAAGGTCCCAATTGCAGCTAAACTACGTGAATTTCTTAAATCCATGGCAAGAACTTGTTTTGAACACTATTATTTATGGCGGAATTTAAATGTTATTGTTCCTTTTTGATTTCCGGTAGATAGCGGTACCTCAGAGAATTTACATTCTTTAGCCTTTTGAATACATTCGCTAACTTTTTTGCTGTCGTAAGTGGCTATTTCACTGTTGGTTCGTGCGTTTTTCTTTGCCGATATAACCTTTCCGTTAGGGGCCACTACTATGTCTATAACTACATCACCTTCAATTGTTCCGCCTTTAGGCAACGCCCATTTTATTTGACGATTTCCAAATGAGTGAGATGCACCAATATTTCCGGTTATGTTACCTTTTTGGGCGTCACCACTTTGGCTGCCTTGACTACCTTTGCCAGCATCTTTTGTGTCGGAGCCTTTTTTGTTACCGTTAAATCGATTATTCATATTGTTAATGCGGTCTTGGGCACTTTGCGACATTTGAGGAGCTTGTTGGGCTTGTGGCTTTTTGTCCTGATTTTGTTCGGTAACTTCATTTGTTGCTCCCGGATTAATGTTGTCGTTTTGAGAAGTGGGCACTTGCATGGTAGAGGGGTTTGTCGACGTGGTAGGCATTGTGGGTGTGCCTTGATTCCCGGCGTCGGTCAAATCTTCAGCCTCGATTGAATTTTCTTCATACGGAGTGTTGGCAGGAGAAGCCTCGGTTGTAATCTCGGCCAATTCAATCACGTCACCGGCCATCACATATTCACCACCAAAAAGAATTTCACTTGAATCACGTGGTGGCCACTCTTCATTGGTTAGGAGAGTGATGTGGGCATTGTCCACACTATAAGTATATGATAATAAAAAAATTAAAGCGTGGATTATTATTGTGCCAATGATAGCGGCTATGCGTGATTTGTTTGAATTCATAGAGGAGTTTGATTAAGGGGTTGTGGTTGATTGTGTTGTGGTAGATTGTGTAGTAGTGCTAATCTCTCCGGGTATAGCCGTGTTGGGAGCCGGTTTAGTGGCAAGTACCATATTAAGGCTATTTTTTGCTGCAAGATTGAGAATTTCAACAACTTTTCCATAAGGTACCGCTTCGTCGGCATATAATGCGATGAAGCTATTGGGTGATTGTTGTTGCACAGTAACCAAATAGCTCACAAGGTTATCCATGTGAATGGGTTGAGGTTCCTCTTTGTCATACGACACAAATAGATTCAAGTCTTTGTCGAGATATACTCGCGTGCCGGGCTTTATCGCTGTTTGCTCCGAGCTTTGAGGCAAGTTTACTTCAAGTGCAGTGGGAAATACAAACGTTGATGTAACCATGAAAAAGACGAGCAAGAGGAAGATAACATCGGTCATTGATGCCATCGAAAATGTTGCCTCTATTTTGTTCGGTCGTTTTAATGCCATAGTCTATTATTTTTTAGGCTCATTGATGAGGTCCATAAATTCCATAGTGCTAGCTTCGAGTTGGTTCATAACCTTGTTAATGCGAGCTACCAAGTAATTATAAGCGAATAGAGCGATGATACCTACAACAAGACCCGCTACGGTTGTAACCAATGCAGTGTAGATACCTCCTGCAAAGTCGCCGATTGAAGCAGCGCTACCGGCGTTGCTTATGCTGAAAAATGCGTCAACCATACCCACAACAGTGCCTAAGAAGCCAAGCATAGGTGCACCGGCGGCAGTAGTGGCTAGCCAAGGCAATCCTTTGCTGAGCGTTGCAATTTCGATGTTACCGGTGTTTTCAATCGCCACAAGAACGTCGCTAGCAGGACGTCCGATGCGAGCAAGCCCTTTAGAAATAAGACGTGCAGCAGGAGAAGAATTAGAGCGGCACAAGTTTTGAGCGCTTTCGATGTCTCCGTCATGTACATAGTCTTTGATGCGTTTCATGAACGAAGGGTCTTGTTTAGCAGCTTGTGCAATGGTAATAGCACGTTCGATAAATATATAAATCGCTATTATTGACAATATTGCGAGTGGAATCATGATGATACCTCCTTCAAGGCATAGCTCCCAAATAGAGAGTTGAGATGTAGTAGTAACAGTGTCTACGGTTTGAGTGACAGTGTCGGGGACAGCTGTTGTTGCTGTTGATGCGATGTTTGTTACCGAGTCAGCAGTTTGCGCGATTGTTGTAGAGTTTAATAAAATCATTGTTGTGATATTTTAGTATGTAAAGGTGATTACCAATAAATTATTTCAAGCATTTTTTGTATCGTTTGATAGTTTCAGCAAGGCCTAAATATAAGGCATCAGAGATTAGAGAGTGACCTATCGACACTTCGTTGAGATAAGGCACTTGCTTGTGGAAGTATTCCAAATTTTCAAGGCTGAGGTCGTGGCCTGCATTTACACCGAGACCGGCTTTGTGGGCAGCTTGACTTGCCGCAATGTAAGGCGCAACGGCCTCTTCACGATTTTTTGCGTAATTGTCGGCATATGGTTTAGTGAACAATTCCACGCGGTCGGCACCGGTTTTTGCAGCCATCTTGATGTTGTCAACATTTGTGTCAACGAAAATAGATGTTCTAATTCCGGCTTCGCGAAGGGCATCAACGATGCCACTGAGAAATTCCAAGTTGGGTTCCACTTGCCAGCCTGCGCTTGAGGTTAATGCATCGGGCGCGTCGGGTACCAATGTAACCTGTTCGGGCTTGATTTTTAGCACCAAGTCCATAAATTCGGGCGAAGGGTATCCCTCGATGTTGAACTCGGTTTTCACCAACGGACGTAGCTTGAACACATCGTCATATTTGATGTGTCGTTCATCGGGGCGTGGGTGAACGGTGATGCCATCGGCACCATATGCTTCGCAATCGACTGCTACTTGTTGCACATTGGGCTGATTTTCTCCGCGAGCATTGCGAAGGGTGGCAATTTTGTTAATATTTACGCTTAAATTTGTCATTTTTTATTGCAATAAAATCTTTTTAGCATGTTAACGCGTTGAATAATTGCAGTTATTAAAGAATTATTCGTAAATTTGTCAACATTTAGACCACAAAAATAGTCAGAAATAATAAAAAAGCGAAAGATTTGAGCATAAAAGATGAGATATTAACGCAATTTGACACCCCCGAAGCATATTTTAAGGCTTTTGAGGGCGAAAAATTGGCTCGATTGTTTCCTCCGGTAAGCGATTCGTGCCGATTGGTGATGACTTGTCGCAAGGACGACTATGCAGCGTCGATAGTGGCGCGTGCCGTAGAGGATTGCGATGCTCATTTGCTAAATCTCAACATCACTTCCCAACTCACCGAAGAGGGGCATATGGTAGTGGAGTTACGCGTGGGCATGAATAATGGCGAGAGTGTGGCTCGAAGCTTGGCTCGTTATGGCTATGAAGTGGTGAAAATTGAGCATGACTCGATGGTCGATGACGACACAATGCGTCGTCGCATCGATGAGTTAATGCATTATATCGAATTATAAATAAAACACTTAACCCCCCCAATCAACCGCAATGAAAATCGCTATCTATGGCAATTCCTATCAAGAAGATTATCTGAATCATCTCTTTGATTTTTTGGAGGCGTTGTCGCGTTCGGGCATAAAAGTTGAGATAGAATCTAAATTCTACAACTATTTGAAGCAATCACTATCTGATGACATTTCTATCGACGGAGTGATTATAGGTAATGATTTTCAAGCCGATATGGCGATAAGCATTGGTGGCGACGGCACTTTCCTTCGCACTGCTCGTTGGGTGGGGAATAAGCAAATACCCATTCTCGGCATTAACACCGGTCATCTTGGCTATCTAGCCGACATCACAGTCGATGAGATGACTGCGGCTATCGATGACTTGAAGAATGGTCTTTATAAAGTGGAGGCACGCTCGTTGATTGAGGTTACAAGCACTCGCAAAGAGGCGATTGTGGATTGGAACTATGCATTGAATGAAGTGGCTGTGGTTAAGCAAGATACCTCTTCGATGATTTCGGTTGAAACAATGGTTGACGACGTGGAGTTGGCTACATATAAGGGCGACGGATTAATTGTGGCTACACCAACAGGTAGCACCGGCTATAACTTGTCGGTGGGAGGTCCTATTGTTGAACCCACAGCACCCAACTGGATCATATCACCAATCGCAGCCCATGCACTTACGATGCGCCCGCTTGTGGTGAGCGATTTGCGTGAATTGACCATTACCACCACTTCGCGAGCAACCAACTATCGCGTGAGTCTCGACGGCCGCTCGGTAACACTTCCGGTAGGTACTACAATCAAGCTACGCAAAGCTCCGTTTGTGATTAATGTGGTGCAACGCACAAAACACAATTTTGGCGAAACACTGCGCAACAAGTTGCTTTGGGGCGTTGATAAGCGATAAGGAGAAATGATTTCCTCGGCATATGAATTTCAACACTCTCAGTTGGGGATAGTGCGAGTTGTCCCCCGACGCAGTTCAGGTCGCATCTCGGCTCGTTGGCGCGACGGAAAAGTCTATATAAATGTTCCATGGGGTATATCCCAATCAGAGATGATGAGGGCTCTCGCCACGTTTGAACCGCGATTGTTGTCGTCACGTCCCGATATTCTTTACTATGATGGGCAATCGTTTGAGCTCGACGGGGTTACGATAACGATAAGCCGACAATCCTATGCCCCCAATCAAATCATCACTCAAGCGCAATTGCCTCACTCGGTGATAGAGGTGGGGCGCAACTTCGATTTTAACAAACCCGACACTTCGCGCACCATAAGCAATATGATGTGTCGCATTGCTCAGCGCATAGCGGCTGATATTCTTATTCCTCGTGCCCGAGAATTGGCTGCAGAGGTGAATCGTGCACCGGTGGGGTGGACTATCTCAAACGGACATCGAGTGTTGGGGCGTTGCGATACTAACGGTGTTATTGCTCTCTCGTATATAATAGTTTTTCTCCCTACTCAATTGCGTGATTTTGTTATATATCACGAACTTGCACATCTATCTGAGATGAACCACAGCCCTCGTTTTCACGAGCTTTGCAACCAATATTGTGGGGGCCGCGAAGCCGAACTAACTGCTATGCTCCGTGCCCATAAATGGCAAGTGTATAGGTGATTTATAATTCAAAATTCATAATTCATAATTTTCGGCCTAATGGTCAAATTTCAGGATGAATTCTTTGTAAGATGTTGAAAATGACTAACTTTGGGTATTTGAAAATTTATGAATAAAAAATTTGCTTTTTCTGTGGCTCAAAACAAGTCGTAAAAAACGGCAAGAAAGGAGT
>JAZNGZ010000030.1:0-56749 GCA_045576735.1 Muribaculaceae bacterium | reverse complement strand
GATGTTGTAAATGCTTTGAATGGAGACTGACACACCCTCTCTCCTCAGAATACCACTAATCTGTTCTGGCGACCATTGATGCTCCACAATCATCTGCTTGATACGCCACACCAACATTTGATCCAACGCCCTGTTTGTGGTAGTTCGCTTCCTACGCGCCAACGCCTTTTCATGGGCTTTGTCCCACAGATAGTTCCCTTTATCGGTGGAATTTCGTTTAATCTCACGATAAATCGTTGATTTACTGCGCCCAACTATTTGGGCGATTACTTTAATAGGTGTTTTACTTTGCAATAAGGCGAAAATTTGCGACCTTTGTTGCGAGGTTAGTTGATTATACATAGCAAAACAAAATTAATTAATCTTTGGGAGACTTCGGTCTCCTTTTTTTATTTTGCTAATTAAATCTTTTTTTCTGAGATTCGCTCTTTGGGGCTACGCGCCCCAACCGCTGGGCAAACCCGCGGTGTTTTTCATAATATTTTCACCGCTGGGGTCGCACTTCGGTTTGGAATCTTCATCAAAATTTGCGATAGATTACTCTTCTATAATCACTTCAACCCCTTCGGGGATTGTATCATAATCAATTTTTAACTTTCCTTTAAATTGCTTTTTTGCAATATTTCTTAATTTTGCATTTGCTGTTGGATTCTACATGATGGTAATTATATCATTTTTAGTAACAAATAAATAAGATGAATATAGACGCAATCTTAAATACAAGCATTGAAAATATAGATGTAGCTTATGGTGGAGTAAGAGGAACAACTCTATCTTCTCGCCATAATG
This sequence comes from Muribaculaceae bacterium, assembly GCA_045576735.1. Lineage (GTDB taxonomy): Bacteria > Bacteroidota > Bacteroidia > Bacteroidales > Muribaculaceae > RGIG4079. The sequence goes on along the minus strand of JAZNGZ010000030.1, from coordinate 55,960 downwards.
TGCGTCATTGGAAAACTGTGGTTGATAGCGGAGTTCGCACAATTATTGAGTTACGAGATGTGGATCATTCCGACCGTTTGTGTAAGATGTGTGAGAAGTTTGGGATTAGATACTTTGCCTTTCCAATGGATAGCCAAAGTATTCCAAACGAGACAATAGCGGCTAATCTACAAGAGTTTTTTGATATTATAGATAAAGGGGATTTTTACATAGCCTGTGCAATGGGGCTACACCGCACAGATTTAGCCCTCGTCATATATTGGGTGTTCCACGGTGCTGATAATGGCCTTCTACCTCCATTTTTGAAAGGACATATAGAAAATGGTGAGATTGTGATAAACCGACTTCATAACAAGGTGTTTAGACGATTAAATAGTTTATATACCTATTTATCGGAAAATCCAATAATCAAACTCCCCGACAAGGACACATTTAACTATAGAAAGAAGGTGCTGGCTAATAACATTGTTCACTAATAGTTGGTAAGATAGGATTATTGATTAGAATAAAAAATTAGGGCTGATTTCATTTGTAGAATTCAGCCCTTTTGGGTTATTTGCAAAACTAGGATAACCATGGGCAAAAGAGCATATTCTATCTGATTCCAATATTTTTTTCTGACTTTTTTCATTATCGCGGTTTTTAACATTTTTTGCGTTGTATCTTTGCAGTGTCAAAATTATTTATCCATAAACAAAAATAGTCATGAAAACCACAGTAACTTCTTCTCAACAACTAAGCGCCGATAGTCAAGAATTGATACGTCGGATGTTTAGAAATATCGACAGCATGTTAGTGCGCTATATCTTTTGGAAATCACACGAATTAGAAAACGCCATGGAACAGATGTTGCAAGGCGATTTCACCACACCCACATTCTCGCACCAAGAGATTAAGGTCGCCTACCTAATTATTCGCCGACAAATACTTCACATTTTATCTCTTGAATCAACAATTAATGAAAATAAAGTAAAGCAACGAGGGCGCAAACTAAATCAAAAAGAGCACAAGACATATCAAAAAGAAAAGAGATTTAGAACTCATATAAATCCACACTTCTTAACCCACTCTAAAGAGATTAACAACCTTAACACCCCTAAAAATCTTAACCATTCAAAAGACCTTAGGCCCCCTTAACCATCGAGATTCTTATAGTCTCTAATATTACCTAAATTCAGCCACATCGCACATTGACATCGTTGAAAATCTCATGCAATCCTTTTTCTTTTATCTGAAAATCTTAGTTGAGCCTTAAAGGAACATCTATAAATTCACTTAAATTGAGTTTGCTATATTAGTGAAATTTATATAATTACCTTACATAAACTATCGAATAAATTTGTAAAAACAAGAGTAAACATCTATTTTTGTACTATAATGTGTAATCCTAAATAATAACATAATGGATGCTTCTTCCTTCCTTCCGATAGGAACATTGTTGTGTTGTCAATATCGAATTCTCAAGCATATTGGAGCCGGAGGCTTTGGAAAAACATATCTTGTTGAAGACCAATTGGGTAATAAAAAAGTGGTTAAGGAATTTTTTATTTCCTCAATGTGTACTCGCGATGTTTCCTCTAATTCGGTTTTAATAAGTGTGGGAGAAAACAAAAATGCGTTTAAAGGACAGCTTGAAAAATTTAAAAAAGATGCTATCGAATAAATCCGGATATGTCATGTCATCGGTGTTGTTGCTGATGATAGCCGCTGCGGCTACAGCATGGATGTGTTGTGGTGTGGACTGGTTTGATGATATGCAATATAAGCGCATGCCCGGCGAGGGGATTGACTTTTGGCTAAGCGAAGGGCCGCTCATCACTTCTTTTACTGATGCTTGCGAAGCGGTGCCTTATCATTTCACTGTAGGTTCTACTCGTTTGCCCAATATAATTCAGGTATTCTTCAATCTTGTGCCTCCTTTAATTGTTGATGTGTTGCATGGTTTGATGATAGCTGTCTTCTTGTTTATGGTTGTTGTTGTGACAGGTGGACGGGCAGGGTTGCGTTCATTGGGTTTTGTTGGCATTACTGCGCTTGCGGTGTGGGTGCTTTTGCCATGGTACGACCACATGTTGCCAAGTGTATGCCAGTTGAATTATGTGTGGGTCTCGGTTGTGTGTTTGTTGTTTATTCGTTTGTTTTATTCCGACGATATTCTTCCTCAACGGTGGAAGTCTTTGCAATGGATAGTGGCAATTTTTGCCGGTTTGATGCACGAAGGCTTCACGTTCCCTATCATAGCTGGGGCTCTGTTGGTGATGATGATTGATAAACACGACCGACGCCGTAGAGGAATACTAACCTTGTTAATAGCTGTAGGAGCAATTGCGCTATTTTTTACCCCCGGAATGTTTAGCCGATTGGAAGCACAGGTTGAACCTCAGACATTGGGACATTTCAAAGGTGCAGCCATTGTGAGCGTACTTCAATTAATATCGGTGTATATATTGTTGGGGATTACTGCGATTACATTATGGAAGCGAGGAAAACGATATGTATTGGGCTTTTATCGCCAAAATTTGATATATATCGCCATTATGGTAGTTGGCTATGCTCTAGCTATAATAAGCGTTTCGGTAAGACGCGGATTGTGGTTTGTCGAGCTGGCGAGCGTTATTCTTGCACTTAAAATGCTGTTTGAGGCATATGGTTGGTGGCGACGCCCTAATATAATATTGGGTGCTGTGTCAGGTGCGTTGACGGTGATTTCTATTTCGGGTGTTGCCGTGTGGCAATCAAAATTCTCAAAAGAAGTCAAAGAAGTGTGTCGTCAAGTGGAGGCTTCGGGAAGACCAATTGCATATGTTGACTTGATTAATCCGGGCGATGCGCCTTGGTGGACTTTTAATGTGGCGCAATCGATGGCGTCAAATGGAGGCAATAATGCTTATTGTCGACATTTTGGTCATGTCGATTATGAATGTATTCTCATTTTGCCATCTCGATATAAAGACAAACCGGTGTCACAGTGGGATAAGTATGCAGGTGATGCTGAGGCGATGGGCCAATTCCCGTATTTTGTTACAACATGGCCAACCGGAAGTCTGCTACAAGTAACAGTTGGAGCTCATCAAGCTGCGGCTTCGCCATTGGATCGAATTATGAGTAAAATATCGACCGATGAAGTAGACCGCGGTATGCTTCCGGCGCATTATTGGACAGTGGTCCTAGAGTCGGGCGATACGCTTTATTGTCATAATATAAATATATTTGGACACGCAAAACGTCATCGCGAAATCCTATCAATCGACAAACATAAATAGGAATAAAAACAACAGCGATAAGTCATTTGACCTATCGCTGTTTATAAAGGATGATGTTGTTCTTATTTTTCGAGGGCTTCGGCCATAGCTGCTGCTGCACGGCGTCCGTCGCCCATGGCGAGGATTACGGTAGCACCACCACGCACAATGTCGCCACCGGCATAGAGGTCGCCGAGTGATGATTTCATTGTTTCCTCGTTTACCACGATAGTGCCACGGCGTGATACTTCGAGTTCGGGGATAGCATTAGGGATAAGTGGGTTGGGCGATACACCAACGCTCACAATTACCAAGTCAACAGGAATTTCTTTGACAGCCCCTTCGATAGCCACAGGAGAGCGACGGCCCGATTCATCTGGTTCGCCAAGCTCCATTTGCTGCACTACCATCATATTTACACGGCCGTTTTCGTCGGCACGATATTCGATAGGATTATGGAGTGTCATAAATTCCACACCTTCTTCTTTGGCATGCTTCACCTCTTCAACACGAGCAGGCATTTCGTCTTCGCTACGACGATACACAATCATAGCCACTTCAGCACCCATGCGACGAGCTGTGCGCACCGAGTCCATAGCAGTGTTACCACCACCTATCACAGCCACGCGCTTGCCTCGCAACACAGGAGTGTCCCAATCGGGGCGCCCTGCGCCCATGAGGTTAACGCGAGTGAGGTATTCGTTGCTCGACATCACACCATTGAGGTTTTCTCCGGGTATATTCATGAAACGAGGAAGACCTGCGCCCGATGCCACAAACACACCTTTAAATCCCATTTCGTGGAGGTTGTCGTAGCTGAGGGTTTTACCCACGATGCAGTCTTTTTCAAATTTCACACCCATATTACGCAATCCGTCGATTTCAACCTCAACAACAGCGTTGGGGAGACGGAATTCGGGAATACCATATTTCAACACGCCACCAATCTCGTGGAGCGCCTCAAACACAGTCACATCGTAACCACGCTTTGCCATGTCGCCGGCAAATGACAGTCCGGCAGGACCTGAACCAACTACCGCCACTTTCACGTTTTTAGGTTCAGCCATAGCAGGAACGGCAGTGTTGCCACTTTCGCGCTCAGTGTCGGCTGCAAAACGTTCGAGATAACCGATTGCCACCGGTTCTTTCTTCATTTTATGGTAAATACACTTTGATTCGCATTGTTTTTCTTGAGGGCACACACGACCACACACAGCTGGCAACGCGCTTGTTTCTTTCAACACCACAGCAGCGGCATGGAAGTCGCCACGCTCGATATTTTTGATAAATCCGGGGATATTGATATTTACCGGACAGCCTTTGATACATTGAGGGTCGGGGCAGTCCATGCAGCGAGTAGCTTCAATAACAGCTTGCTCAGCATTAAGACCTTGGTTTACCTCTTCGTTGCAAGTAACGCGATAAGCAGGGTCGAGCTCAGGCATCTTCACGCGAGCAATTGCAGTGCGTTCTTTTGCAGTATGTTTTTTGCGTAGCTCTTCGCGCCATTGGGCTTCACGAGGAGCCGATGTTATTTGTTCACTCATAGTGATTATAGCCTTTGAGATTAGTTATAAGAGCGAAGACGCATAAGCATTTCGTCGAAATTTACTTTGTGGGCATCAAATTCAGGACCGTCGATGCACACAAACTTGGTTTTGCCATCAACAGTGATGCGGCAAGCTCCACACATGCCGGTACCGTCAACCATAATAGTGTTGAGCGAGCACACAGTGGGGATTTCATATTTTTTAGTGAGCAGTGCCACAAATTTCATCATGATAGCCGGACCGATTGTAACCACTTGGTTCACTGTTTCGCGTTGGATTACACTTTCGATACCATTTGTTACAAGGCCTTTTGTTCCGTATGATCCGTCATCGGTCATGATGATAACCTCGTCGGAATATTCGCGCACTTGGTCTTCAAGGATAATGAGGTCTTTTGTGCGAGCGGCAAGAACCGAAATCACACGATTGCCTGCTTGCTTCATTGCCTTGATGATAGGAAGAAGTGGAGCAACACCCACGCCACCACCACAGCACACCACGGTGCCTACGTTGGCAATATGAGTAGCTTGTCCGAGCGGACCAACCACATCGGTGAGGTAGTCGCCTGCATTAAGAGTGCAGATTTTTGATGATGAGTCACCCACGGCTTGAACCACAAGGGTGATTGTTCCTTTCTCGATATCGGCATCAGCGATTGTCAAAGGAATACGTTCGCCGTGCTCACCGGTGCGCACGATAACGAAGTGCCCGGGACGGCGTGAACGAGCGATAAGCGGAGCTTCTACAACAAATTTTACAACTTTTTCAGAGAAATGCTCCTTTTCAACTATTTTGTTCATCGTGAAATATGATTGATTATATAGAATTCTATTGACATGGCAAAGTTATTAAAAAATCTACAACCTACCTACAATTTATCACTTAAATCTACCCACACAATGATTTTTATTATAAAAACGCTCATAACTGCGAAATTTTGCCATAAGACTCAATTGCGAGAAGTGGTAAATATATAACGTACTTTAGGATTCTTCAATAAATCGCTATGGTTTGTCCTGAAAAGTAGATTTTTAGACATAAATTTGTTTAATTGTTGTTTGTATTAAATCAAATTACGCGATCTTTGTGTCATAAATATAAAACTTAAAAATATAATTTATGACACGTTTAAAGTCTTTTTTAGTAGTATTGCTTATGGCGGTTGCGTTTTCAACCGTTGCTCAAGAGAATGATTTTTTATATGTAAGTAAAGCAAAGTATGATGCCAAATCAAACAGAATGGTTCAAAATGTAAAATCATCGTGCAATCAAGGAAGTGAGCCATTTTATAAGTTTCTGAAGAAATTCAAATCAAGTGAATCGTTTAGAAAATCAAGGTGCAAAATAGATTATGAACTATTCGAATATATTTGTGCCGATTTCAAAATTTGTAAATTAAAGCGTGAATGGAATTCTGAAATAGATTGTTATATTGAAACGACATCTTCATTTTATAATGTTTCAAAAAACGTTGTATGCTATTACTCTAGTAGTGATTCTTGTGAAGACGGAGGTGAGACATTTTATAAATTTAAGCGTATTAATGGAAAGTGGTATTTGACAAATTTAGATACAATAGGATAATACATAAAACAGCAACGGAGATGGCAATTATTGTTGCCATCTCCGTTGTTGTTTGTTGAGTTTTACTTATGTAAGGGGCGTTTGCGTTATTTATCTTTGTCGTACCATTTTGAGTACATGAGGTAGTTGCGGGCGATTTTTTGGTTTATTTCGCGGCTTTGTGCCGGGTCTACCATCTTTATGAATTTGGCGGGTGCGCCTCCCCATAGTTCGTTGGGGCCTATTTTTGTTTTAGACAATACGACGCTGCCGGCTGCCACTAATGCGCCTTCGCCCACTTCGGCGTCGTCCATCACTACTGCTCCCATGCCAATGAGTGCGAGGTTATGGATTTTCGCTCCGTGAATGGTCACGTTGTGGCCTATCGATACATCGTCGCCAATCTCGATAGTTGATTTTTGGTAAAGGGTGTGAAGTACCGAACCGTCTTGAATGTTTACGCGGTTACCTATGCGAATAGAGTTGACGTCGCCACGCAACACGGTGTTGAACCAAATGCTACATTCATCGCCCATCACCACATCGCCAATGATAGTGGCATTGTCGGCGAGGAAGCAGTCTTTCCCTATCGTAGGGGTAATGCCCAAAAGTGGTTTTATAAGTGCCATATTATATAATAATGTGTAATTATCGAGTTAATTTAGCAGTTTTTGCTTCAAGCCATGCGGCTTGTTCGGCATTGAGATGAGGGGTGAGTCGAGTGCGCACCATGTCGTGATACTCATTTACCCAAGCAATTTCTTCGTCGCTCATTATTGAAGTGTCGAAGAGGTTGAGGTCGAATGGGAAGAGTGTCAATGTCTCAAATTTGAGGAACTCGCCAAACTCGGTTTTGAATGCAGGGACAGTTAATACCAAGTTCTCACAACGAATTCCATATTCACCTTCGCGATACACACCGGGCTCGTTTGAAGTAATCATGCCGGGCATGAGCAATGCCGGATTTTCATTGAGGCGAATGCTTTGAGGTCCTTCGTGAACATTGAGGAAGTAGCCCACGCCATGCCCTGTGCCATGGAGATAGCTCAATCCTTCTTTCCAAAGGAATTGGCGAGCGAGTGCATCGAGTTGGGCACCGCGGGTGTCGTTGGGGAATATAATTGTACCAAGGGCGATGTGTCCTTTCATTACGAGGGTGAAATCGCGTTTTTGTTGAGCAGTTGGGTTGCCGAGCGACACTGTGCGAGTGATGTCGGTAGTCCCATCGAGATATTGAGCTCCTGTGTCGACCAACAGCATGCCTTCGGGTTTAAGCATTTGTGATGTCTCGGGGGTGGGAATGCGGTGAACGATTGCTCCTAGTGCGTTATAGCCCACAATAGGTTCAAAACTATCATCGAAGAATAATTCATGTTCGGCGCGGTATTTAGTCGACAAATTGGCAACATCACATTCGTCGATGTTTTCGCCACATTCAAGGCGTCGTTCTATTTCCATGAATAGTTTCACAAGAGCTACGCCATCGCGCACCATTATGCCGCGAGTGTTTTCAACTTGTATATCGTTTTTGATTGATTTGAGCAATGCGATGGGGGAAGGTCCTGAAATAGCTTTGTCGCCGAGGATTGAAACAAGTATGCCCGCCACGAATGCTTCATTGATTAATACTTTCTCATTGGTTGGGATATTTTTCAAGAAGTCCTTAATTGAGTCATAAGGAGCAATGGCGATATTGTTGTCGGCGAAGTGTTTTTTAGAATTATCATCGAGTTTGTCGCTATCGATAAACAAAGTGGTGCCAGTGGGGGCAAGGTATAGGAATGATGTCACACCTGGGTTGCACTTTACGTCGCGCGAACGAATGTTGAGCAACCATGCAATTTCATCAACGGCAGCAATAAATGTGCTATTTGCTCCTTGCGATGTTACATTTTTGAGTGTAGCTTCAATTTTTGAAGCAACCGATTCGCCTGCGAGCTTTTCTTCGTGAATAATCACTTTGCACTTAGGGGTAGAGGGGCGGTCGGTCCACAATTCGTTGTATGGAGCATATTCTTCATCGATTTTGATGCCTTTAGCCGATAAAATGTTGTGGTTGTTGCGAGAGTCGTTGACAGAGAAAAGCAAGCCGTTATATGCCACGGTGTCGCCTTCGGTCAAGTTGTCGGCAAGGTATTGAGGAATTGAGGGCGTTTCGAGTAACCCTTCTTTCATTAGCTCCACGCCTGTGCCGTCGATTTGTTGTGCGGCTTGAATGAAGTAACGAGAGTCGGTCCACAAAAAAGCTTTGCCGGCAGTGACTACAAGAGTGCCGTTAGAGCCTGTAAATCCACAAAGCCAACGTTGTATTTGCCAATACTCGGGGATATATTCACTTTGATGAGGGTCGGTTTTGGGGACGATTGTTGCTGCGATGTTGTTTTTTTTCATGTTGGCACGCAACAGTTCGATACGTTCTTTAAAGATTGTTTTCATTGTTCTCTCAATTTATTATGATTTGAGGTTAATTAATTTATTATTTCTGCAAATATACATAAAATAATGGAAATGTAGTAGTCTCAATTTATTTTAGGGGTTCTCTTTAAAATAAAATTCATGAATCTTCACAAAGTAATTTAAAGGAGTTTCCATTAAAACAAAATAATAAGGGATTAGTTAAATATGGTTAAATTGACATAAACTAGCAAAAATAATGACTTAAAAATTTGTATTGTGTCAAAAATACGCATATCTTTGTGTCGTAATTAAAAAATAACTAAAAAATAACTAACCAATTAATATTTGTTTACTATGAACAAGATGATTAAAACCATTACAATGTCGGTATTGATTAGTGGAATGTCGATGTCAATGTCGGCCAAGAATTATGAAGTGAGCCAAGATGAAATGCTTAGCCGTTTTCTAAACTATGTAAAAATCAACAGTCAGTCAATCGACAATAATGACGCTGCAGTTTTTCCTATGACAGACGGGCAAAAAGAGATGGCGCAATTTCTTGCAAATGAAGCTGAGTCATTAGGCGCGGAAGTGTATATGTGTCCTAATTATTATGTATATGTTGAAATTCCTTCAAATGTGAAAGACGATGTGCCTACACTTGGCATCAGTTGTCACTATGATGTTACTCCTGATGCGGTGAGCGGCAATATTAAGGCTTCGGTTATAAAATATGAAGGTGGAGATATTAATCAAGGTGGCGGTCGTGTCATTAGTCCAAACTCTGACTTGGGACAATATTTGAAAAATCATGTGGGTAAAACGATTATCCATTCCGATGGAACAACATTGCTTGGCGGAGATGATAAAAATGGGTGCGCTATTGCGATGTCGATAATAGAGTCATTGGTAAAAGGAGGAAAGAAAGTGAAGCACGGCAAGGTGCAAATAGTTTTCTGCCCAAATGAAGATATTGGTCGCTCAGCCGAAATGATAGATCAAAGTCGATTTAATCCCGATATACTTTATGATATGGATGGCGAAGGGGGAGAAGATGTTACAGTGTCTAATTTCTCGGCTCGTAGAATTGATATAATGTTTGAAGGAAATCAAGCGCATCCAAGCGATGCGAAAAAGTTGAAACTTGGTGATGCATTGGCGGCGTCTTCGACTTATATCGCATCGTTTCCTCTTGAATATCGCCCTGAAAACACAGAAGGGAAACAAGGTTATATCCACCCATGGAAGGTGGAGGTGGATTCAACTGCTACAAAGTATCGTGTGCAAACTCGTATCCGTTATTTCGATTTGAAAGAGGGCGAATTGTTTGATTCGCTTGTGATGTCGGCAGTGGAAAATGTGAAACGCGACTACCCAAATGTGAAAGTGGAGATTGTTCACGATGGAGTGCAATATGAAAATGTGGAATATTGCATGCACCCTCAATCAAAGGACGTTATTACTAATGCCGCAGATAATGCCGGAGTGAAAATTAAATTTATCGATAGCCGAGGAGGTACAACAGCATCGATGTTCTGCACAAAAGGCTTGAAAGGAGGAATGAATGTGTTTACCGGTCAATATGCACCTCACACTACAAGTGAATATTCAGTACTTGAAGAAATGTATGATGCCTATCGCTTGATGATGGAAGTTGTAAACCAAGTGTCAAAGATGAAATAAGGAGATAGCTTGCAGAGGTTGCTGTAGCTGACTATTAAAGGAAACCTTGGACGAAATTTTATGAGTATTTTCGGTGTGTAAAACTAAAGAGAATTAGAATAATGGGACTATTTGATATATTTAAAAAGAAGCGAGAGGTTTATATAAATCCCGAATTGCCTTTTGAAAATAAGTTGGAGGGAGATAAAACCTACGAAGAGATAATGGCAGGAGTTGTTGCCGGTGATTCTGAGTCACTTTTTACGATGGGCTGTTGCTATGTGAGTGGTTCGGTGGTGAAACAGGATTTGTCGAAAGCGGTAGAGTATTTCAAAAAAGCAGCTGAAAAAGGTCATGCTTTGGCACAATGTGAGCTCGGAGTGTGTTATTGTAATGGCGAAGGTGTTGAGGCCGATGTTGAAGAAGGTGTTAGATGGTTTGAAGAGTCGGCAGCACAAGGTTATGCTAAAGCATGGAACGAGCTATGCGTGTCGTATAATCGTTGTGGAGTGGGGTGTGAAAGCCTAAGCGATTTCAATCACATATTAAATACATTAAAACGTGCCGGCTATATGCCTGCATATCGCACACAAGCGCGCGGTGAATATATCCGTGGAAATTATGCTAAAGTGCGAAAATTGTATGAACAATTGGTTAAAATGGGCGATGCCGAAGCCGCTTGTCAATTGGGGGTACAATATTTCCATGGGGATTACGGGCGCAGTAAAAAGCACAAGGCTATAGATTGGTATATGAAAGCAGTGAAAATGGGTAGTGTACATGCTTGTAATGATTTAGCGGTTATGATATTGTTGATATTAGATGATGTTAAAACTGCTCAGGAGCAGTTTTTGGCAATGATGTATAGTTTGTTCGAAAGAGGTGCTGAGATGGGAGATGTGAATGCAATGGTTCATTTGGGTCAATTATGTCAAAGTGGAATCATGAGGGTATGTGGTGATGGATTTATCATTCAGAGAATATGTCCAAGGGAACAGGGTGTTGAAATTGCTAAAAAATGGTGGCAAAAAGCAGTTGAATTAGGCGATACCGAGGCGGCAAAATTTCTTGAAGGGCTGAATGAAGATGAATTTTATTGTTGTGAGTTAAGAACACAAGCTGTGATTCAGAAATTTGGTGATCAAGGATAGGCCGCCCTTTATATATTTGCAATGTGAATTTGAAATTTAGATTAAAAACGATGGTAGTTATGAAAAAGAACGATAAGAAAAATTGGCTATTACGAGTGAATGTGATGATGTTCTTCGCGATGATAGGTGTGGTGGCGTATCCACAAGGGGTGGCCGATGAGATGTATCAAAAGGGTAAAGAATGTTACGATAAAAAGGATTATAAGTCGGCCGTTGAATGGTATGAGGTCGCATCCGGTAAAGGGTCGAAAGAAGCCCAATGCGCGTTAGCGAATTGCTATCTTGATGGCAAAGGCGTGGAGAAAAACGCTGAAAAGGCCGTTGAGATGCTAATCCCATTGGCTAATGAGGGTGTTGCTGACGCACAAAATATTATGGGAGTTTGTTATTATAACGGTAATGTTGTAGAACAAAACTATTCTATCGCTGTAGAGTATTTTTGCAAAGCTGCGGAGCATGGTGAGCCGTGGGCTAATTATAATTTGGGCGTGTGTTATGAATATGGAAAAGGAGTTGAGTCTGATTTGAAAACCGCGATAAAATGGTATCGCATAGCAGCAGATTGTTATAGTCATGTTGGGGCTCAAATCAAGCTTGCCGAGATATATAAAGATGTGATGCAAGATGAGGAACAAGCTGTAGCGTGGTATCGTAAGGCTGCCGAACAAGGAAATGCACATGGACAATATGCTTTGGCTTATTATATGGGGTTTGATGAAAGAGAAACGGCCAAAGAGTGGTATGAAAAATCGGCTAATCAGGGTTATGCACCGGCGCAAGTCGAGCTGGGTTTCTTATATTATTTAGATGAAAATTATGCGAAGGCTAAAGAGTGGCTGGATAAAGCTTTGGCTCAAAATGATTCAGACGCACAATATTACATGGGTCTTAGTTATTATGAAGGCAAAGGAGTGGAAAGGGATTTGAAAAAGGCTGTTGAATGGTGGCAAAAATCGGCAGCGCAAGGCGAAACAATAGCTCAATATCGCTTGGCTGAATGTTACTACAAAGGCGAGGGTGTAAAACGTGATTACAAAAAAGCCATAGAATTGTGCCAAAAAGTAATGGGGCGTGAATACCTATGGTATGATGTATATGGCGCACCCTATATGCTTGCCGAATGTTATTTCTATGGTCGAGGCGTTGATCAAGATTACAAAGAGGCTGTGAAATGGTATGAAAAGACTCTGGATGTGCATGAAGAGTGTAGTATATATTTAGGATGTGCACAGTATAAATTAGGAGTGTGTTATGAAAATGGCTATGGTGTGGCAATGTCAAAGGAGGATGCTCTTAGCTACTATGAAAGTGCATTGTATCTCGGAGTGGGAGATGTTGAGGAGGAGCTTGAATTGGAAAAGGCCTACAAAAGGTTGGCTGGAAAAGATTTTGAGTGGCATGGTACTATAATGGTAGAGCGAAAATAAAGAAATGGAAAATGTATAAATCGCATTTTTCAAAATCTACTCAAATAAAATTCATAAATCTTTACAAAGCAATTTATAGAAGTTCCCTTTATAATTATTCGTAATTCATGGGGATTGTCGTCGGCAATCACTTGTGGTGACAGCCCCTATTTTAACTAAACCTAAATTAATACAACCCGATTATGAGAAAATTTAAACATAGATGCGTGATAATTTCTTTGATAGGAGTTATTGTGGCTACCGGTTATGTGGTGCATGAATTGACCGGAAACGTAGGCTTTGCCGGTGTGGCAGCAAGTATTGTGGCCCTTATAATAGGTTGGGCTGTAGGGAGTAACTCATATAAATGGGACTATCCTAATCGTTTTAGTCCTATTGAAAACGAAGAGGATGTGCCGGTATTGATGACTGTCAATGGTTTTGGTTCTCGCATGGTGAAGCCTTTAGGCGATTTAGATGTAAGATACCAATTTATGTGTATCTTGTTTGTTCCGATTTTGCCTGTGGATTGTTTTGTGGCAGAAAAAGAGGGATTTAAAGAGTATAAAATATCGGGCTTTGCTCAATGGAATGGGCTTGAAATATTAAGCATATATTGCTTGTGGTGGGGAGCTATTATGTTTCTCATTTCAATGCAGTTAAGTTTGATGTATTGTGCAGTGAAATGAGTGTGGATAGGAATGACCGGAAATGGTCAGTAATCACGCTAAGTGATGAGTTTCCCTTTGAAGAAGTTGGTAAGCGAACCCCACATTGACTGCCTACACAGCGCAAGCGTGTAAGAAATGTGATGTTATCGATAATTTTCGCAAGAGTGGGAAGTGTGGTGGTTTTTAACTGCAAAGAGCATAGAGGTGTGTTGTGTGAATATAAATGTTGAATTGTCCTATATTTAATGAGTCAAGCCATATTTTTGTGGCTAAAGAATTTGTTAACTCGAAATATTATTGCGTACTTTGTGTAAAGTAATGTTGAAAACTTAGTATTGGAATTAACCGATATATATTAACCCTAAAAATATAGTAATTATGAGAACGAAAAGTGTGATATTATTAATGGCGATGTTGATGCTATGCCCATTGTCATTTGCGCAAGGTTCGGTTGAAGATATTCTTGCGAAAGGAAAGAAATATTATGAGGAATGGAAGAAAGATGAGGCTGCTGAATGTTTCCGCCCATTGGCTGAACAAGGAAATGCCACAGCACAATATTATCTTGGGAAATGTTTGATTGATTATACTTATGGATGTGAAGAAGGGAAATATTGGCTTAGAAAAGCAGCCATTCAAGGGGATATTGCTGCCCAATTAGCTTTGGCTGATGAATTTACCGATTTTGACTATTATGAGGTGCCGGATCTTAAACAAATTAGTTTTTATTGGTGTCAAAAAGCCGCCGATGAAGGGGATAAGGAAGGACAACGCAATTTGGGAGATTATTATGCCAATGGAGATGGCGTGATGGTGAATTGTTCGATGGCTGTATATTGGTGGGAAAAATGTGATGCGAATGACAATGAAGTAACGCAACGTAGGCTTGGAGACTTTTATTATGAAGGAAAAGGTGTAGATCAAAATTATGCTAAGGCGGTGGAGTGGTATCGCAAGTCGGTGCAATACAATGATAGGACGGCTCAATATAAATTAGGGCTGTGTTATTTTAATGGACACGGAGTGACGAAAGATTATAAAGAAGCCGTAAAATGCTTTGAGGAATCGGGAACAGAAGAAGCTAACAAGATGCTTGCTATATGTTATGAAAATGGATATGGTGTAATAAAGGACCTCAAAAAAGCCGAAGAATTGCGAAATAAAAAATATGATGACAGCTACCTCTCTGAGTTGGCCTCCTCAAGAATAAATGAACCTGGAGAATGGCTTGTGAAATCGGCTGAGGAGGGTTTTGTTGACGCGCAATTTGAAATAGGTTGTGTGTATTATTATAAATTATATGACGATGAAAAAGCTAAATATTGGCTTGAAATGGCCGCTAATCAAGGTTTTGCCCCTGCACAATTTCAACTTGGCAAAATATTGTATTATAAATATTATTTTACGCAAGCAGTGGAATGGTATAAAAAGGCCGCTGCACAAAACAATTCTTACGCAATATATAATCTTGGAAAATGTTATGACAATGGTAGAGGTGTTGACCAAAGCTATGAAATGGCGGCTGAGTGGTATCGCAAAGGAGCCGAACAAGGGTATGCTCAATGTCAGTATAGTCTCGGAATGTGTTATGATGACGGCAATGGTGTGGCTCAAAGTAATGAGGAGGCTGCGAAATGGAGTTTAAAAGCCGCTTTGCAAGGTGATGACGCAGCTCAGATTTTTATGGCGTTGTGCTATATGAAAGGCAAGGGAGTGGAAATAAATGAGACGGAAACCGTGAATTGGATCCGTAAGGCTGCCAAAAAAGGCAATGCCGACGCTTGCTATTTGTTAGGATACTTCTATGAAAATGGTTATACGATGGAGCCAGATCATAACCAGTCAATCGAATGGTATTATGAGGCAGCAAAGAACAATGATGAAGAGGCGGTAGAGGGACTTATTCGTATTGCTTATTTAGGTAATGTTTCAGCGCAGAACTCCGTTGGGAAATGTTATCATTATGGTTATGGTGTGTCGAAAGATTATGGTGAAGCTGTGGAATGGTTTCGTATGGCCGCTGCAGGAGGAGATGCCGTGGCTCAGTATTATATGGGCTATTGTTTTATGCTTGGCTATGGAGTGGAACAAGATTACACTGAGGCGGTGAAATGGTTCCGCAAATCGGCTGAACAGGGATATGAATGGGGGCAAATATGGCTTGGAGAGTGCTATGAAAAAGGCTACGGAGTCCCAAAGGATAAAGATGAAGCTTTAAAATGGTATATAAAATCAGCTAAACAAGGAAACTCTACAGCAAGAATGAAGTTGTACGACTATAAGTCAGACGGAAATGTTGAGGCTAAAAAAGCACTTGAAAGTTTATATCATTAGTTGAGAGATAAACTAAGCTAAAATAAATTAATCATAAAACAATATGAAACGTAATATTATATTATTAATGGCGATGTTGATGCTAAGTTCATTGGCATTTGCGCAAGGTTCGGTTGAGGATATTCTTGCGAAAGGAAAGAAATATTATGGTAAGGAGAAATTTGATAAGGCAGAGGAGTGTTTCCTCCCATTGGCTGAGCAAGGAAATGCCACAGCGCAATATTATCTCGGAGAGTGTTACATGAGGTATGATTGGTATAACGGCGATGTGGAACAAGGAGAATATTGGCTTAGAAAAGCAGCCCATCAGGGTTGTGCTGATGCCCAATTAGCTTTAGGACGAATGTTGCAATATGATGTGGGAACTTATTGGCTACAACAGGCCGCCAATCAAGGCAACAGAGAGGCGCAATGTTTGTTGGGAGAGCGCTATGACGAGGGCGTTGGGTTTCCTGTTAATAGTATTATGGCAGTATATTGGTGGGAAAAAGGTGCTGCAAACGAAGATGTGAAATCTCAAGTAAAAATAGGTGACTGTTATTATAATGGAAAAGGTGTAGAACAAGATTATACCAAAGCTGTTTATTGGTATAACTTGGCAGCCCTACAAAATAGTGACGTGGCTCAATATAAACTTGGAATATGTTATTTAAACGGAATCGGTGTTGAGCAAAATCAAGAGGAAGGTGTCAGACTGTTGAAAAAGTCGGATATTCCTCAAGCTGATAGCGCATTAGCCATTGTTAAAGAATATGCAGTAGCATCGTCGGTCGATGTTAATCAATATTTGGCGAGCTCGATAGATATAGAAGACGATCGTATAGCTGTAAAAGATGAGTCAGATAATCGTGAAGCGTGGTTGTTAAAAGCGGCCGAAGAAGGTTGTGCTGATGCTCAATATGAATTAGCACTGAAATATCAAAATGCCGGTGATGATGAAGGTGCTGATACATGGCTCCACAAGTCGGCTAATCAAGGTTTTGCTATCGCTCAAAATGAATTAGGAGATATGCTTTGGGACGAGAATAATTATGAAATGGCAGTGGAATGGTATCGTAAAGCCGCTGAGCAGGGTTATGTTTATGCGATGTTGAGCTTGGGCGGGTGCTATGAGTCCGGTAATGGTGTGCCTCAAGATTATGAAGAAGCATTTGGTTTATATTATAAGGTTGCAGAGCAAGGTTATACTTGGGGACAACTATATGTGGGAAATAGTTACTATTATGGTGCTCTTATCTCTAAAAACTACGAAGAAGCAGTGAAATGGTATCGCAAAGCCGCTATGCAAGGCGACGATGACGCTCAATATAGTTTAGGTTATTGTTATTGGACGGGAAATGGAGTGCAAAAGAATCTAGAAGAGGCGGTGACATGGTTCAATAAATCTGCAGATCAGGATTATTCAGAGGCTCAGTTTATGCTTGCTGTGTGTTATTTCCGTGGAATAGTTGTAGAAAAAGATGAGGAACGTGCGATAAAATTGTGTTATGCGGCAGCATCACAAAATCACAAAGACGCATTAGACCGATTAGACCAATATGCATACATTGATTGCCCCTCTGCTCAATATTATTGGGGATTGTGCTACATGAATGGTTATGGGGTGTCACAAAATACTGAGGAAGCAGTGAGTTGGATTGCTAAATCGGCAGAACAGGGTTATATTGATGCTCAATATTTTCTTGGTAGATATTATAATTATGAATATAGCGAAGAATATGGAGTGGAGCCAAATAATGAAGAATCAGTTAAATGGTTCCTTATGGCAGCAAATCAGGGAAACGCTAATGCACAATATGAATTGGGAAGGTGTTTTGCCAAAGGATTAGGCGTGGTAAAAAATGAGAACGAAGCAGTGAAATGGTTTATAGAGGCAGCAAAACAAGGTGTAAATAATGCAATATGGGAATTAGATGAATACGCTGAACAAGGAAATGTTGAGGCTAAAAAAGCACTTGAGGAATTATAGGGTTTGATAATAGGAGGAAAGGTAATTGTAAATTTTGATAAAATTTAATGAATATGAAGAAGTATTATAAATATGGGGTTATTGTAGCAGTAGCTATGGTTGCCATGATGGGTTTAAATGGTTGTGTAAATGTTGGTGAGGTGGTGAAAAAGGCTACTTCATTGGTAAATGAAAGAGAGTATAAAGGTGCGATGAAGGTGATATTGGAGCTCGATGATGATTATATTCTTAAGTCGGATACTTTGTTGCAATTGCTTTCTACAGCATACTATGGGGAGTCACTTCAACCCAAGAAGCGGAGTGTGGCTATAGAATGTTATGATATGGATTTTATGCCCGATGGAAAGACTGTTGCTTTTTCGGATTTTGAGAGTAGGAGTGTTAATCTTTATTCATTTCCCGATATGACGTTTGTTCGCACTATTCATATGCCAACAATAATGCATGGAATTGATATAAATTCAGATGGGTCGCAGTTTATAGCCGCAATGGAGGATCGCTCGGTGTCGGTTTTTGATGTGGAGAGTGGTGAAAAGGTGAAGACGCTAACCGGTCATACAAGCCGAGTGAGAGGGGTGGAGTTTAAAGATGATTCTACGGCATATTCATGCAGTAACGATAAATCGGTTGCGGCATGGGATGTGAAGGGAGGAAAGTCGTATTGGAAAGTTCGCAACCATTCGATGAATGTGAAAAGTATTAGACTAAATAAGAATAAAACGATGTTGATAGCGGCGTCGAATGATGGTACAGCGACAGTTTTGGACACAGAAGATGAAGGTGGAGCTGAAAAATTTCACTTAATACATGGAGAGAATTATGTGAATGACGCAGTGATAAGCCCCGATGATAAGTATGCTGTAACGGTGTCGGGGGATAGCTATTTGAAAATTTGGGATATGAATAATGGTTCAAAACTTCATAGCGTATTCTTGAATGAGCCGTTGACTGCCGTCGATGTTTCGGCCGATAGTAAATATATTATAGTAGGAGGTGCTCGCAATGTGTTTGTGTTGGATGCAGCTAATGGGAAGGTTGTGGCCAAGATTCATGGGACAAATAGGGTTATATGGACAATTCAGTTTGTAGGAGAGCATCATTTTGCATTTGTAGATAAGTCGGCATTTTGGTATGGGGAATTGTTGGTGGGTAAAAAGCTAATTGAAGAAGCCCGTAAAATTATGCCGGTTGAATGAGGATTTTAAAATGTAGGATTTATTTATAGCATTTATTTTTGTAAAATTTGGCATTTTTTTCGATGAAACGATTAAGATGCCAAGTTTTTTGCTTATCTTTGCATCGCAAAAACACAAGAGAGTGTGAAGCCAAATTGAATGTTGAAATATTTGCAATTTTTTTTTGAGTGTGTAAAGTCAAGAAAATGAGGGTTGTTTTGAAAAACTTGAAAAATTTCTTGAAAAAATATCGAAAAAAATTTGGTGGAACGAAAAACTTGCTGTACCTTTGCACTCGCTTGAAGGTTGGAACGCAACTGAAAAGCAAAACAACGATAATGCCTCTTTAGCTCAGTTGGCCAGAGCACGTGATTTGTAATCTCGGGGTCGTTGGTTCGAATCCGACAAGAGGCTCAAAAAAATGACGGAAATAAAATCGAGACTTCGGTCTCGATTTTGGTCAAAGGGCGAATACCAGAGTGGCCAAATGGGGCAGACTGTAAATCTGCTGGTTTATACCTTCGGTGGTTCGAATCCATCTTCGCCCACACTCTTTGCGGAAGTAGCTCAGTTGATAGAGCATCAGCCTTCCAAGCTGAGGGTCGCGAGTTTGAGCCTCGTCTTCCGCTCTATTGCCAATGTAGCTCAGGGGTAGAGCACTTCCTTGGTAAGGAAGAGGTCACGGGTTCAAATCCCGTCATCGGCTCGAGAATTTTGAAAACGGACGACGCGATAGTGCCTTGTGCTGTCGTGGTCTTTTGTTAGAAAAGTTAATCATTTAATCAATAAAAATATTAAAATAGCAAAGTTATGGCTAAAGAGAAATTCGAAAGAACCAAACCGCATGTTAACATCGGTACTATCGGTCACGTTGACCACGGTAAGACTACTTTGACTGCAGCTATCACAACAGTGCTCGCAAAAGCAGGTCTTTCTGAATTGAAGTCATTCGACCAAATCGACAACGCTCCAGAAGAAAAGGAACGTGGTATTACTATCAATACTTCTCACGTAGAGTATGAAACATCTAACCGTCACTACGCACACGTTGACTGTCCAGGTCACGCTGACTACGTTAAGAACATGGTTACTGGTGCTGCTCAAATGGACGGTGCTATCATCGTTTGTGCTGCTACAGACGGTCCTATGCCCCAAACTCGTGAACACATCCTTCTCGCTCGTCAGGTAAACGTTCCTCGTATCGTTGTATTCTTGAACAAATGCGACATGGTTGACGACGAAGAAATGTTTGAACTCGTTGAAATGGAAATGCGTGACCTTCTTTCATCTTATGAATATGATGGTGACAATACTCCTATCATGCGTGGTTCTGCTCTTGGAGCACTTAACGGTGAGCCAGAATGGGAAGCAAAAGTTATGGAACTCATGGCTGCTGTTGACGAATGGATTCCACTACCTCCACGTGATATCGACAAACCATTCTTGATGCCTGTTGAAGACGTATTCTCAATCACTGGTCGTGGTACTGTAGCAACTGGTCGTATCGAAACTGGTATCATCAAAGTTGGTGAAGAAGTTCAAATCATGGGTCTCGGTGCATCACTCAAATCAACTGTAACAGGTGTTGAAATGTTCCGTAAACTCCTCGATCAAGGTGAAGCTGGTGATAACGTAGGTCTTCTTCTTCGTGGTATCGACAAAAACGAAATCAAACGTGGTATGGTAATCTGTCACCCAGGTGTTGTTAAACCACACAGCGAATTCAAAGCAGCTGTTTATATCTTGAAGAAAGAAGAAGGTGGTCGTCACACTCCATTCCACAACCACTATCGTCCACAATTCTACATCCGTACACTCGACGTAACAGGTGAAATTTCACTTCCAGAAGGTGTTGAAATGGTTATGCCTGGTGACAACGTAGAAATCACAGTTAAATTGATCAACCCAGTAGCTTGTGACCAAGGTCTTCGTTTCGCTATCCGCGAAGGTGGTCGTACAGTAGGTTCAGGTCAAATTACTGAAATCCTCGACTAATAAGTTTATACTTAACTTATATAAAAAATAATCAGTCCTCTGGCAAGAGGTTCTTAAAAGAGGGCTGATTTTTTCACTTACAGGTTTAGCTCAGTTGGTAGAGCACTGGTCTCCAAAACCAGGTGTCGGGAGTTCGAGCCTCTCAACCTGTGCCAAAAAAGAATAAATAAAGAAATGAAACTACTTACGAGTATACAAGAGTCTTATGAAGAACTTCGTTATAAGACTTCATGGCCGACAAGAAAACAATTATTCAAAAGTGCGCTAATCGTCATGGTTGCTTCCTTGATTATAGCTTTTATAATCTTCATGATGGATTGGGGTCTTGAAACTTTATTGAATTTTATTTACGATTTGGCTTAATTTTAAAGTGGTAATCAATGGCTGAGAACAAAAGAGCATGGTACGTTTTGCGTGCCATTTCGGGTAAAGAAGCTAAGGTAAAAGAGGTATTGGATGCAGCTATCCGTAATACTGATCTTGGTAAAAATGTATTTCAAGTTTTGATTCCCACTGAGAAAGTTTTAACAGTGCGTAACGGGAAAAAGGTAATAAAAGAAAAGAACCTTTATTCTGGTTACGTTTTTGTTGAGGCTAATCTTCAAGGCGAAGTGTTGCACGAATTGCGCAACACAACAAATGTGATAGATTTCCTTGGTGGCAAAGGTAAAGGGTCGGCCCCAGAGCCCTTGCGCGAGAGTGAAGTAAACCGCATGCTCGGCTTAGCCGATGAAATGCAAGAAATCACAGAAGATGACGTTTGTGATTACATTGTAGGAGAAACCGTAAAAGTTACTTATGGACCTTTTAACGGTTTTACCGGTGTAATAGAAGAGGTCAATGCTGAGAAGAAAAAGCTAAAAGTAATGGTGAAGATTTTCGGTCGAAAAACGCCATTAGAATTGGAAAATTCGCAAGTAGAACGTGAATAAATTGTGTGGTTACGAACATAGTTTTAAGCGTTTTTTCAATTAACAAATTAAATTAAGTTTTACAAAATGGCTAAAGAAATTGCTGGACAGATCAAATTGCAGATTAAAGGTGGAGCAGCAAATCCATCTCCACCCGTAGGCCCTGCATTGGGTTCTAAGGGTATTAACATCATGGAGTTTTGCAAGCAATTCAACGCCCGCACTCAAGACAAGGCTGGCAAAGTGCTTCCTGTTGTAATTACTTATTACACAGATAAGAGCTTTGACTTCGTTGTAAAGACACCACCGGTAGCAGTTCAACTTCTCGAAGTGAGCAAGAAAAAAAGTGGTTCGTCACAACCCAACCGTACTAAGATTGCGGAAGTAACTTGGGAACAAGTTAAAGTGATTGCAGAAGACAAAATGCCCGATTTGAACTGTTTTACTGTGGAATCTGCAATGCGCATGGTTGCAGGAACAGCCAGAAGTATGGGTATCACCGTAAAAGGGGAATTCCCTGGAAATAACTAATAAACTTCAATTGAAATGAGTAAACTTACAAAAAATCAAAAGTTGGCTTTAGAGAAGATTGAAGCTGGGAAGACTTACACTCTTGCGGAAGCGGTTCAAAAAGTGAAAGAAATCACTTTCACAAAATTTGATGCATCGCTAGATATTGATGTGCGTCTAGGCGTAGATCCACGTAAAGCTAATCAAATGGTGCGCGGTGTGGTAACATTGCCCCATGGAACAGGCAAGCAAGTAAAAGTGCTTGTTCTCTGCAATCCCGACGCTGAAGCTGCTGCTAAAGCTGCCGGTGCTGATTATGTTGGTCTTGATGAATATATTGAAAAGATCAAAGGAGGATGGACCGATATTGATGTAATCATCACACAACCTGCTATTATGGGTAAGATAGGTGCATTAGGTCGTATCTTGGGTCCTCGAGGCTTGATGCCTAACCCCAAAAGTGGCACTGTGACAATGGATGTTGCTAAGGCTGTCGAAGAAGTGAAAAAAGGTAAGATTGACTTCAAGGTCGATAAGAATGGTATCGTTCATTCATCAATCGGTAAAGTATCGTTTACACCTGAACAGATGAAGGAAAATGCTCGTGAGTTTGTAAACACTCTCATCAAGCTCAAACCTGCTACTGCTAAGGGTACCTATATTAAGAGTATTTATCTTTCAAGCACTATGAGTCCTGGTATTAAAGTTGACTCTAAGTCTATCGACGATTAATCTTTAAAAAGTTAAGAAGAAATGAAAAAAGAAGATAAATCACTCGTAATAGATAAGATTGCCGCAACTCTCAAAGAGTATAGCTGCTTCTATATAACCGAAACTGCTGGTTTGAACGCCGAAAAGACTGCTGCATTGCGCAAAGCATGTTTTAAAGCCGAAGTTAAGTTGATGGTAGTTAAAAACACATTGCTTAAAAAAGCTCTAGAACAATTAGACGGCGATTATAGTGAACTCTATCCTACATTAAAAGGCTCAACATCATTGATGTGTTCAAATGTTGGTAATGCACCTGCAAAACTCATCAAGAGCGTAGTAAAGAAGGATGACACTCTACCACGTTTGAAGGCTGCTTATGTTGAAGAAACAATATATGTTGGCGCAGATCAACTCGAAACCCTTGCCAATATCAAGAGCAAGAACGAACTTATCGCCGATGTTGTTGCACTTCTTCAATCACCAGCGAAGAATGTTGTTTCAGCACTTACATCAGGTGGAACAAAACTTCATGGCATCCTTGAAACATTATCAAATAAATAATTAACAGAAAAAAATAATCAATAAAATCATACAAAAATGGCAGATTTAAAAGCTTTTGCAGAACAATTAGTTAACCTCTCAGTAAAAGAAGTAAACGAACTTGCTCAAATTCTTAAAGAAGAATATGGTATCGAACCTGCTGCTGCAGCTGTTGCTGTTGCTGCTGGTCCTGCTGCTGGTGCAGCTGCAGTAGAAGAAAAAGATTCTTTCGATGTAGTTCTTAAAGCAGCTGGCGCAAGCAAGCTTGCAGTTGTTAAACTTGTAAAAGAACTCACTGGTCTTGGCTTGAAAGAAGCTAAAGAAATGGTAGATGGTACACCTTCAGTAATTAAAGAAGGCCTCGCTAAAGCAGACGCAGAAGGTCTTAAGAAACAACTCGAAGAAGCTGGCGCTGAAGTTGAACTTAAATAATATTGCCTGATTATCAGGTAAATAGGTTAAGAATCCTCTCAGTGGATGATTCTTAACCTTTTTGTGTTATTTTTTAATTTGAGTTCCCTTTAACGTTATTTTAGATGTCAGTCTCAACAACAAAAAACAGAATTAACTTTGCCTCGGTAAAGAATCCACTACCATATCCCGATTTCTTAGAGGTTCAGTTAAAGTCGTTTCAAGACTTTTTACAATTAGACACTCCTCCCGAGAAAAGAAACAACGAGGGGCTTTATAAAGTATTTGCCGAAAATTTCCCAATTGCAGATACTCGTAATAACTTTGTACTCGAGTTCCTCGATTATTATATTGATCCACCTCGCTATACTATTGATGAATGTCTTGAGCGTGGATTAACATATAGTGTGCCATTAAAGGCTAAGTTGAAACTATATTGTACCGACCCCGATCACGAAGATTTTGATACCGTGATTCAGGATGTATATCTTGGTCCTATTCCTTATATGACTGAGAAGGGTACTTTTGTGATTAATGGTGCGGAGCGTGTAGTAGTGTCGCAATTACACCGTTCACCGGGTGTGTTCTTCGGTCAGAGTACTCATGCCAATGGTACGAAGCTTTATTCGGCACGTATTATACCTTTCCGTGGCTCATGGATTGAGTTTGCAACGGACATCAATAATGTGATGTATGCATATATTGACCGTAAGAAAAAGTTACCTGTTACAACCCTTTTACGTGCAATCGGGCTCGAAAGTGATAAGGACATCATCGAGATATTTGGTCTCGCTGAGGAACTCAAGGTTACTAAAACCAATCTTAAAAAAGCAGTAGGTCGCAAATTGGCCGCCCGTGTACTCAAAACATGGGTGGAAGACTTTGTAGACGAAGATACCGGCGAGGTTGTTTCAATCGAACGCAACGATGTAGTAATCGATCGTGAAACAGTTCTAGAAGAGGATTTAATTGATGAAATTCTTGAGTCGGGAGTTAGTCACATTCTTCTCCACAAAGAAGATTTGAACTCAAGCGACTACTCAATCATCTTTAATACACTTCAGAAAGATACAAGTAACTCAGAAAAAGAAGCTATTCAATACATCTACCGCCAACTTCGCAACGCGGAGCCACCGGATGATGCAAGTGCTCGCGAAGTCATTACCAATTTGTTCTTCTCAGAAAAACGATATGACTTGGGCGATGTGGGTCGTTACCGTATCAATAAAAAATTAGATCTCGGTATCCCCATGGATGTACGAGTTCTCACCAAAGAAGATATTATCGCCATCATTAAATACCTTATAGAGCTTATCAATTCAAAAACAGATGTCGATGATATTGACCACTTGAGTAACCGTCGTGTGCGCACAGTAGGCGAACAACTTTACAACCAATTTGGAGTAGGGTTGGCACGTATGTCACGTACAATTCGCGAAAGAATGAATGTTCGTGATAATGAAGTGTTCACACCAATCGATTTGATTAATGCGAAGACAATCTCTTCGGTAATCAATTCATACTTTGGAACAAATGCATTGTCACAATTTATGGATCAAACCAACCCATTGGCAGAAATGACCCATAAACGCCGTATGTCGGCCCTTGGTCCTGGCGGTCTCTCTCGCGAGCGTGCCGGATTTGAGGTTCGTGACGTTCACTATACACACTACGGACGTCTATGTCCGATTGAAACTCCTGAAGGTCCAAACATTGGTCTTATTTCATCACTTTGTGTTTATGCAAAGATTAATGACCTTGGCTTTATCGTTACGCCTTATCGTCAAGTAAGCGATGCAAAGGTAAATCTTAATAACGATGAGGTTGTTTATCTAGCAGCAGAAATTGAAGAAGGCAAAGTGATAGCACAAGGAAATGCTCCATTGAATGAAGATGGGACATTTGTGCGCGATCGTGTTAAAGCACGTCTTGATGCCGATTTCCCAATCGTAGCACCCGGCGAAGTTGAACTTATGGACGTTTCACCAACACAAATTGCATCAATTGCAGCATCACTTATCCCATTCCTTGAACATGATGACGCAAACCGTGCGTTGATGGGTTCAAACATGATGCGCCAAGCAGTTCCAGTGTTGATTTCAGAGGCCCCTATCGTAGGAACCGGACTAGAAGGTCAGTTGATTCGCGATTCACGCACCCAAATCACAGCCGAAGGCGCCGGTGTTATCGAATATGTAGACTCTCGTGTAATACGTATACGTTATGACCGCACCGAAGATGAAGAATTTGTATCATTTGAAAGTGCAGTCAAAGAATATAATATTCCAAAATTCCGCAAAACCAACCAAAGCACTACAATCGACCTACGTCCTATTTGTGAAAAAGGTCAACGTGTAGAAGCCGGTCAAATTCTCACTGAAGGTTATTCAACCGAAAAAGGTGAATTGGCACTAGGCCGTAACCTAAAAGTGGCGTTCATGCCATGGAAGGGTTATAACTATGAGGACGCGATTGTATTGAATGAACGAGTAGTGCGTGAAGATATTCTTACATCGGTTCACGTTGATGAATATTCACTCGAAGTGCGTGAAACCAAACGCGGTATGGAGGAATTGACATCAGATATACCCAATGTTAGCGAGGATGCAACAAAAGACCTTGATGAACGTGGTATTATCAGAGTGGGAGCACATGTAAAACCCGGCGATATTCTTATTGGTAAGATTACTCCTAAGGGAGAATCAGATCCTACCCCCGAAGAAAAACTTCTTCGAGCAATCTTTGGAGATAAAGCAGGCGATGTTAAAGATGCGTCGCTCAAAGCAAATCCATCGCTTAAGGGTGTAATTATTGGCACAAATCTATTCTCACGAGCAGCTAAAAAGAAAAAAACTAAAGCAGCTAACTCACCATTGGTAAAACTCGATGAGGAATATGAAGTAAAACTTGCCAAACTCAAAGATGTGCTTGTGGAAAAATTGCTTGTACTCACATCGGGCAAAACATCACAAGGCGTAAAAGACTTTATCGGTTCTGAAATTATTGCAAAGGGAGCAAAATTCTCAGCAGCAGTGTTGAAAGAAATCGATTATGATACAATCAATCTTAGCAAGTGGACAAATGATGCACATAAAAATGACATGATTCGTACCACAATTGTTAACTATTTGCGTAAGTCAAAAGAAATTGATGCCGAATTGCGTCGTAAGAAATTTGACATTTCAATTGGTGATGAACTTCCTTCAGGAATCATGCAAATGGCAAAAGTTTACGTGGCTAAGAAACGTAAAATCAGCGTAGGTGATAAGATGGCGGGTCGTCACGGAAACAAAGGTATTGTGTCTCGTATCGTACGTCAAGAAGATATGCCATTCCTTGCTGATGGAACAACAGTCGACATCGTGTTGAACCCACTTGGTGTGCCTTCTCGTATGAACCTTGGACAGATATTTGAAACGGTTCTAGGATGGGCAGGACGCGAATTGGGCGAAAAATTTGCTACTCCAATTTTTGACGGAGCAAGCCTCGAAGACCTCAACGAATGGACCGATAAGGCCGGATTGCCTCGCTATGGTCGTACTTATCTATATGATGGAGGTACAGGCGAGCGATTTGACCAACCTGCAACAGTGGGTGTAATCTATATGTTGAAACTCGGTCACATGGTAGAGGACAAAATGCACGCACGTAGCATAGGTCCATACTCATTAATTACTCAGCAACCTCTCGGCGGTAAAGCACAATTTGGTGGACAACGTTTCGGGGAAATGGAAGTTTGGGCGCTAGAAGCATTTGGCGCAGCACACATTCTCCAAGAAATCCTCACCGTGAAGAGTGACGACGTTACCGGTCGAAGCAAAGCCTATGAAGCAATCGTTAAGGGAGAACCCATGCCTCCAGCAGGTATTCCTGAATCACTTAACGTGCTTCTCCACGAACTCCGTGGCTTAGGCTTGAGTATCAACTTACAACAATAATAATCGCTTTTATAATCAATTGATATATGGCTTTTAGAAAAGACAACAAGATAAAGACCGGATTCTCTAAAATCTCAATCGGGCTCGCATCGCCCGAAGAGATTTTGGAAAAATCTAGTGGAGAGGTGCTGAAACCCGAAACAATCAACTATCGTACATATAAACCTGAACGCGATGGTTTGTTCTGTGAACGCATTTTTGGTCCGGTAAAGGATTATGAATGTCATTGCGGAAAGTACAAACGCATACGCTATAAAGGTATTGTCTGCGATCGTTGTGGTGTTGAAGTAACTGAAAAGAAAGTTCGTCGCGAACGCATGGGACACATAAAACTCGTTGTTCCAGTAGCCCACATATGGTATTTCCGTTCTTTGCCCAACAAGATAGGTTACTTACTAGGTCTTCCTTCAAAGAAGCTCGATGCCGTTATTTACTACGAGCGTTATGTGGTAATTCAACCGGGAGCAGTTGAAGAAGTTCAACAAAACGACCTCTTGTCAGAAGAAGAATATTTCGATATCCTCGATAAGTTGCCAAAAGAAAATCAACTACTCGAAGATACCGATCCCAACAAGTTTATCGCTAAGATGGGAGCTGAGGCAATATATGAATTGCTTCAACGCATCGATTTAGATGACTTGTCGTATAAATTGCGTCATCAAGCCGATACAGATGGTTCACAACAACGTAAAACAGAGGCTCTTAAACGACTTCAAGTTGTAGAATCATTCCGTGCATCACGCAATATCAACCGTCCCGAATGGATGATTCTTCAAGCCGTGCCCGTAATTCCACCCGAATTGCGCCCATTGGTTCCGCTTGATGGTGGACGTTTCGCAACCAGCGACTTGAACGACCTATATCGTCGTGTAATCATCCGTAACAATCGTCTCAAACGTCTTATCGAGATAAAAGCACCTGAAGTAATTCTCCGCAACGAGAAACGTATGCTTCAAGAAGCTGTAGACTCATTGCTTGATAATTCTCGCAAATCTTCAGCGGTTAAAACCGATGCAAACCGTCCTCTTAAGTCTCTCTCGGATAGCTTGAAAGGTAAACAAGGTCGTTTCCGTCAAAACCTCCTTGGTAAACGTGTAGACTATTCAGCTCGTTCGGTAATCGTCGTTGGTCCAGAATTGAAGATGCATGAGTGTGGTCTTCCAAAAGATATGGCTGCAGAACTTTACAAACCATTCGTTATCCGTAAACTTATTGAACGTGGTATTGTAAAAACCGTGAAATCGGCTAAGAAAATTGTAGACCGTAAAGAACCAGTTGTGTGGGATATTCTCGAATACGTTATGAAGGGTCACCCAGTGTTGCTTAACCGTGCCCCAACACTTCACCGTCTAGGTATTCAAGCATTCCAACCTAAGATGATTGAAGGTAAAGCTATTCAATTGCACCCACTTGCATGTACCGCGTTCAATGCCGACTTCGACGGAGACCAAATGGCTGTTCACTTGCCACTTGGAAATGAGGCTATTCTTGAAGCGCAAATGCTCATGCTCGGTGCTCACAACATCCTAAATCCAGCTAATGGTGCACCTATCACTGTGCCTTCACAAGACATGGTGCTTGGTCTCTATTATATTACAAAACTTCGCAAAGGCGATAAGGGCGAAGGCTCAAAATTCTATGGTCCCGAAGAAGCCGAAATCGCTTATAACGAAGGACGCGTAACACTTCATGCTCCCGTTTCGGTAGTAGTGGAAGATATTGACGAAAATGGAAACACAATTACTCGTCTTGTTGAAAATACATCAGTAGGTCGAGTCCTTGTTAACCAATATGTGCCAAAAGAAATTGGCTACGTTAATGAAATTCTTTCGAAGAAATCATTGCGTACAATCATTAGCAAGGTTATCAAAAATTGTGGTATACCTCGTTCGGCTCAATTCCTCGATGACATCAAGAACCTTGGTTATAAGATGGCATTCAAGGGAGGTCTTTCATTCAACCTTGGCGACGTTATCATTCCAGCAGAAAAAGAACAACTTGTTAAGGAAGGTAACGAACAAGTGCAAGAAGTATTGGCCAACTATTCAATGGGTTTCATCACCAACAACGAACGTTACAACCAAATTATCGATATTTGGACACACGTAAACTCTCGTTTGTCAGATACATTGATGAAGCAAATTTCGGCAGACCAACAAGGTTTCAACCCGGTATATATGATGCTCGACTCAGGTGCTCGTGGTTCTAAAGACCAAATCCGTCAGCTTTCAGGTATGCGTGGTCTTATGGCTAAGCCTCAAAAAGCAGGCGCAGAAGGTGGTCAAATTATCGAAAACCCAATTCTTGCGAACTTTAAGGAAGGTCTTTCAGTGCTTGAGTACTTTATCTCTACTCACGGTGCACGTAAGGGTCTTGCCGATACAGCGTTGAAAACAGCCGACGCGGGTTATTTGACTCGTCGTCTTGTTGACGTGGCTCACGATGTGATTATCCACGAAGAAGATTGTGGAACATTGCGTGGTCTTGTGTGCACAGAAATCAAGAATAATGACGAAGTAGTAGCTTCTCTTGGCGAACGCATCCTTGGACGAGTTTCGGTACATGATATTGTAGATCCAATCTCAGGCGAATTAATCGTAGCAGCCGGAGAAGAAATCACCGATGCAATGGCCGACCGCATCAATGCATCACCAATCGAATCGGTTGAAATCCGTTCGGTATTGACATGTGAAGCAAAACATGGTGTATGTGCTAAGTGTTATGGCCGCAACCTAGCAAATAATCGTCTAGTACAAAAAGGCGAGGCAGTGGGTGTTATTGCTGCACAATCAATTGGTGAACCAGGTACACAGTTGACACTCCGTACGTTCCACGTCGGTGGGGTTGCATCGAATATTGCAGCAGTATCATCAGTAACATCACGTTATGATGGTGTGCTCGAAATCGATGAATTACGTACCGTAGAGACCGAAGAGGTAGGACCTAACGGCAAACCAGTAGAAGTAGTGATTGGCCGTCTAGCAGAAATGCGCATCATCGAGCCAAAAACTAAGATGATGTTGACCAATGCCAACATTCCATATGGTTCTAAACTTTACTTCAATAATGGCGACGCAGTGAAGAAAGGCGATGTAATTTGTGAATGGGACCCATTCAACGCCGTTATCGTGAGTGAAGTTGCCGGTAAGGTAGAATTTAACAATGTAATCGAAAACGTAACATATCGAGTTGACTCAGATGAGCAAACCGGTCTTCGTGAAAAGATTATCATCGAATCAAAAGACCGTACAAAAGCACCTGAAGCTAACATTGTTGATGCTAACGGTCAAATTATCAAGACATATGCACTCCCAGTGGGCGCACACTTGATGGTTGATGAAGGCGCCGAATTGAAAGTGGGTGAAATCTTTGTTAAGATACCTCGAGCAACAGGTAGCGCAGGTGACATCACCGGTGGTCTTCCACGTGTTACCGAGCTATTCGAAGCACGTAACCCATCTAACCCAGCTATCGTTTCAGAAATTGATGGTGAAGTTAACTTCGGCAAGGTTAAACGTGGTAACCGCGAAATTTCAGTAACTTCAAAACTCGGCGAAGTGAAGAAATATCTCGTTCCATTGTCAAAACAAATACTTGTACAAGAAAACGACTATGTTCGCGCAGGTACTCCGCTAT
The DNA here is from genome assembly GCA_045576735.1 of Muribaculaceae bacterium. GTDB lineage: Bacteria > Bacteroidota > Bacteroidia > Bacteroidales > Muribaculaceae > RGIG4079. Next base: position 24,188 of record JAZNGZ010000030.1, on the reverse strand, counting down.
CGGATGGTGCTATTACTCCTGCCGACATCCTCAATATCATGGGCCCAACAGCCGTACAAGAATATATCGTGAACGAAGTTCAAGATGTGTACCGTATGCAAGGTGTGAAAATCAACGATAAGCACTTTGAAGTTATTGTGCGTCAAATGATGCGCAAGGTTAACATCCTAGATCCAGGTGATACCGGATTCCTTGAACAACAAGTTGTTGATAAACGTGACTTCATGGAAGAAAACGACCGCATTTGGGGTAAGAAAGTTGTAGTAGATGCAGGAGACTCAGAAAATGTGAAACCCGGTCAAATAATTACAGCTCGCAAACTCCGCGATGAAAACTCGGCCCTCAAACGCCGCGACCTTAAGACAGTAGTTGTACGTGATGCAGTACCTGCAACATCGGAACAAATACTTCAAGGTATCACTCGCGCAGCATTGCAAACATCAAGCTTCATGTCGGCAGCATCCTTCCAAGAAACCACTAAGGTGCTTAACGAAGCAGCAATCAATGGTAAAACTGACACCCTAGAAGGAATGAAGGAAAATGTGATTTGTGGACACTTAATTCCTGCAGGTACAGGTTTGCGTGAATATGATCGTTTGGTAGTAGGCGGAAAAGAAGATGTAGATAGCATTTTTACAACAACTACCGACGTGCTAGATATGACACGTAAATAATCCCATAGAGATTAAATAATTGCTCTATATATCAGCCGGCTACCTTAAAAAAGAGGTGGCCGGCTTTCTTATTATTTGTCGAGAAAAAATAGATGTCGAGTTTTCTTGAATGTGTAAAAATGTTAAAATGGTGGGGTGGTAGATGAAACATTGCTATATGTCAAGATATGTGTGTTAAACAAATGTCGAGGTATTAGCATGTTAGGATATTTTGGTTAATTTTGTTTGAGGAATAATCCTATTTGATTACAAATTAAAACTAACATATAACTAAATTTAAGCTATCATGAAAAAGGTATTTTCTTTTCTCCTTATTATGTTGCTTGGCTTACCTGTATTTGCAGCTGATGTAATCTATGTGCGGCAGACAACAGGAGATACTCAGTTTAGTATAAGCAATATTAAGGAAATCACTTTCCCATCGGGTTCAGTGGTAATGACAATGAGCGATGGATCGTCAAAGACTTATTCTTCATCAACATTTGTGTCTCTTCGTTTTGACGGGAAAATTAATGTGGTTGTTGAAGGAGTAGAAGATGGTGTAAATGAAATCGTATATGATGGAGTGATTGTGAAAGCTCCACAAGAAGGAATTTCGGTTTATTCAACCGATGGTCGTTTGGTCCTCTCTAGTGAAGAGTCTATAGTTGATGTGTCATCACTCACTAGTGGAGTTTACATTGTAAAAGCCGGTGGTTTAACTTCAAAAATTGTGAAATGATGAAAAAGAAAGTATTTACAGGCGCAGTATTGACATTGTCGGCACTTTCTTTGGCATGGGCCGCAGAAACAATGTGGATTCACCGAACAGATAATATAACTCTTGGCTTGCCTATCACAATAGCCGATAGTGTATCGTTGAGTGGAAATAATGTTGTGTTTACAGCAACAAATGGCGAGGTTAAAACAATGCCAAACACAGAGGTGTCGAAAGTTACACTTGGAGACCCCACAACAGTGGTAGAGGTGAAATATAATGGCACAGATGCAGAAATTATCAACCCATTTGCCTTTGAAGGAGTAACAGTAACCAAAACAGGGGCTGATGTAGTAGTGACTTCTACATCATTATCAGAGATTACATATGAATTGACCGGTACAACTACAACCGGTTCGTTTAAGGTTTATTCTGATACAAAATTTAATCTTGACCTAAATAATGTGAGCATCACAAATGATAATGGTGCGGCAATCAATATTCAAACAGGTAAGAAATGTACGGTTAATTTGGTAGGCACCTCAACACTTGCCGATGCCGCTTCATATACAACCGTTACAGGCGAAGACCAAAAGGGCTGTTTCTTTAGTGAAGGTCAAATCGTATTTGGAGGTACCGGTGTGTTGAATGTTACAGGAAACTACAAACATGGTGTTGTCAGCGATGATTATATCGAAATGACATCGGGTACAGTCAACATCGTTTCAGCATTTAACGATGGTGTTCATGCCAATGACTATTTCTTGATGAATGGTGGTAAATTGACCACTAAGTCAACCGGTGGCGATGGTATTGATGGCGATGTGGGTTATATCGAAATCAATGATGGTACAATCGACATTAATCTTGCAACAGCCGACACTAAAGCTATTAAGAGTGATAGTATTATCACAGTTAATGGCGGAAATATCACCCTCACAGTGCCTGCAGCACAAGGCAAAGGTTTTAAAACAAAACAAACAATGACCGTAAATGGTGGTACAATCACAGCAAATATGACCGGTGATGTGGCTATCGTGTCAAACGATCCATCATATTGTTCGGCAATCAAAACCGATGTTGATTTTGTGCAAACAAACGGTACTATCAATATTACTCACTCAGGTGCAGGTGGTAAAGGTATTTCAGCAGATAGAAATGTAAATCTACAAGGGGGAACACTCTCAGTGACTGTAACCGGAGGAAATGGTACATATACCAATACATCGGGAGTAACCGATAATTATGCTCCTACATGTATTTCGGCAGATAATAATGTAAACGTAAGTGGTGGAAATATCACACTCAACGTTAAAGCCAACTCGGCTAAAGGTATCAAATCAGATGTTAATACTACAATCTCAGGTGGTACAATCACCGGTACATTGACAGGTAGCAGTGTTGTTGTGAATTATGACCCATCACATTGCTCATTGATTAAATGTGATGGAAACTATACTCAAAATGGAGGTACAATCAATGCTACTCATTCGGGAGTAGGAGGTAAAGGTATCTCGGTTGATGGTGTTGCTACGTTCAATTCGGGAAATGTTACAATTACTACAACCGGAAGTGCAGCAACATATACAGCATCAACAGGAACCGACACTTATAGCCCAATATGTATCTCGGTAGATGGAAACTTAAATCTCCTTGGCGGTACATTTAATGTTAAATCAACCGGAGCCGGTGGTAAATGTATCAAGAGTGACCAACAAATCATTATGGGCACCGTCAATGGCGAATCTCCCGAGATAACCACTCCATCTGTAAGCTCAGGTAACATGTCACAAGAGTGGAACTTCTCGCAAAATGGCGGAAATAGCTCAAGTTGGGTTACAACAGGTTCTCAAGGTGTAGAAGATATAGCATTGGCTAATGGCAAACTATATGCAGTGTGTCGTGGTTCAAGCGCAACAGATCACACAATCAAGATTATCAATGCCTACACCGGTTCACAAAGTGGAACATTGAACACTACTTCGTGCACAGCAGGTACATATAATTTAAGCTCGGTAGAAACACTTGGAAGCACTATCCTTGCATGCAACTTGGCGGCAAATACATCAACTAATTTAGTAATCTATAAGTGGGATAGCGATAGTTCAACACCAACAGTGTTGCTCAATGCAGCTCCTCCATGTACACGTGCCGGAGATGCAATGTCGGTTAGTGGAACAATGACAAATGGACGTATATGGTTTGCATATGGTAGCCAAGTATATTATTATACAATTTCAAATGGGGCTATCACATCAACTACACCTACTACAATTAATTTGACTAAGAATGGCTCGGCTTATGAAATAGCGTCGGGGGTTCCTTATTCAAATATTACAGTAGAAAGCGATGGCTCATTCTGGGTGTCAAGTTCATTAGCAAACTATGCAGCAGCACATTTCAGCTCAACAGGTGCTTATATCGAAGAAATGCCAAGCGGATTGGTTAATAATCAAGGAACAGATGTTAAGTTCTTCACATATAACGGTGTGAAATATGCAGCAGCATCAACTTATCTAAACACTACAAATACTGCAATTTCAGAAGGTGCAGTTTCAGTTGTTAATATGTCAACAAGTTCAGTAGAGGGAACGTATCCTTCAAATGGTCTTGGTAGCTCACGTAACACATGTTTCCGCAATTCTGTATGCGTTGAAGCCGGTACAGATTCCTACTATGTGTGGGTAAATGTACCATTCCAAGGTGTAGCTTGTTACAAATATGCTGAAGCAACAACTGAAGAAGGTGGTACAACCGAGGAGGAAACTCCAACCGGAGAAATTGCTCCATTGATTGTTACAGCTCAAACAACCGGAGCTCAATTTGGTAGCTCTTCATCAGGCGGTGGTGGAGGCCGTCCTGGAATGCCAGGTAGTTCAACATCAACAAACGGTTCAACAAGTCCAAAAGTAATCAAGGCAATGTCGGCAATGACTGTTTATAGTGGCAGCTTTACAATTAAATCATCAAACGAAGGTGGTGAAGGATTAGAATCAAAAACAACAATTACAATCAATGGTGGTAATTTCACATTTACAACATATGATGACTGTATCAATGCAGCAAGCGCATTGACTATCAATGGTGGTAATCTTCGTTGTGTTGCTACCGGAAACGATGCAATAGACTCAAATGGCACAATGTCAATTACCGGAGGTCTTGTGTTGGCCAATGGGTCTCGTGACCCTGAAGAAGGTATCGATGTGGATCAAGCAAGCAAATTGTCAATCACCGGTGGTACTGTAATCAACCAAAAAGGTAATATGTTGAACCTCACAACAACACAATGCAAAGTGCCGACAATTAAGTATTCATCTTCAATTTCGGCCGGAACATTGATTACTATCACAAATTCATCGGGCGCACACATCATGTCGTTCAAAGCACCTCAAGCTATGAGTCAAGGTTGTTATATCACATTGCCCGAATTCAAATCAGGTAGTTCATATAAACTTTATACAGGAGGCTCTGTGTCGGGTGGAACAGTATTTAATGAGGTTACAAAAGGTGGATCATTCTCAGGTGGAACACAAGTGAAATCGTTCACAATCTCATCAAATTTGACAAGCATCTAAAAAATAAAAATTTGACAATATGATTGGAGGGAGGTTTGCCGTAAAGGCAATCTCCCTCCAATCATATTGCATAGGTTGGTAAAAATAGTTAATTTCGTGGTCAATAAGTAAAAAATATTCTCATGGAATTTGAATCATATATAATAGCAGATACACAAGTAAGAATACCTATCCCAAAGAGCTATCGAGATTGTATGAGATTGATAAAATCGGATAGTTATCGCCATAATGGTCGCCATGATTCGATGTTTAGAATATGGTTAGGGAGTTTTACTCGCACCTCAATGGGCTTTTCGATATGGTATCGTCTTAGCCAACATAAAGGGTGGGCCTATCCGTTTACAAAGTTTATGCTTAATCGCTATAAACTTAAGTATGGGATATTTATCCCAGCCAAAACTCGTATAGGCTATGGTATGTATATTCAGCATTGTTTCGGGATTGTAATAAATCCCACAGTAGTGATAGGGAATAATATTCATCTGAGTCAGTTTACCAGCATTGGAGCTAATACCCCTCAAGCGGCTCGAATAGGAGATAACATATATATGGGCCCCGGAGCAATAATAATTGATGATGTGGAAATAGGCTCGGGAGCATGTGTGGGCGGCGGAGCTGTTGTTGTTAAAAATGTGAATCAGAATGCTGTTGTGGGTGGAGTGCCGGCACGCGAATTAAACACATCATCGCATCCCGAATATATACGTAATCCATATAAAGAGGAGTGGTTGGTCTGAAAATATCGTCATATTAGATACTATTAACAACTTTTTGTGCAAAAGCGTTTGTTATTTGTGTATAAGTTTTATAATTTTACGAGATTAAATTGTGTAAGACTATGACAATCACCAACGATGATATTAGATTTTTGGAAATGGCAGCAGAATTGGCCGAGCAAAATATCGATAATGGGGGAGGCCCGTTTGGAGCGGTGATTGTGCGCAATGGGGCGGTTGTTTCAACCGGAGTGAATAGAGTAACCGCCGACAATGACCCCACAGCACATGCCGAGGTCAATGCCATACGCCAAGCCTGTCGCCAAGAAACGACGTTTAATCTCAAAGATTGTGTAGTTTACAGCACTTGTGAGCCGTGTCCCATGTGCTTGAGTGCATTGTATTGGGCAGGAGTGAGCCGTATATATTATGGTTGTACTCAAGAAGATGCCGAGGCCGTTAATTTTAGTGATAGATTTATCTATCGCGAAATAGAAAAGCCTCAAAACGAGCGAATGATACCATGTGTAAAAATGGATAGCAGTCGCACAATAAAGGTGTTTGAAAAATGGGCCGAAAAGGTCGACAAGATAGAATATTAACAAAATAAATAATATAAGATTATGAAAAAAGTAATGTTTTTATTCGTGGCAATGATCACATTTGTATCAAGTTCATTGTTTGCGGGAGTGCCAATTTCAAAAGATGACAAGGTGTCGCCAATAGATGAAATATGGATGGATATGGCCGTAGGAGTTGCAAAAGATAATGTAGAGTCGGGCGGAGCACCTTGTGGAACCGTAATAATTTTTAATGGAGCATTTAAGTGTGCCGGCGAGGCAACAGACAAAGCTACATCGATAGAGACCGCTATTGCAATGTCGCGTATGGTGTCGTTGGAAAATGCTGTTATTTATACGACAAATGAGCCAACTATCGAAGCATATAATATGATATGCAAATTTGGAGCCGATGCAGTATATTTTGTTAATCCTAAAGAAAAAGTTATAGCAGCCGGCGTTCAACCAGCCGAAGCATATGATGAGAGTAAACTTGATACCTCGTTAACTCCGGTGCCGGTTAAACAAATGGATTATGCCGATGCCTCAGCTTTGTTGAAATGAAAAAGTCGTTAATTGTTCTCGTTCTCATTATTGGAGCATTTGTAGTAAAAGCTCAATCGGTTACTATACTCGATTTTTGTTATGTAGACCGTGTGTCTAGTGAAGAAGAAAGTCTTATTACTTATGAATTTGAAGATCTTGGATTGCGATTACAAGCCAACGGTTTTTCGGTGTTCAATATAGATAAAGAAATAGGACCAGGAGCCGGTGGATTCGATGTGGAATACACATTTGTGACAATGAAGAATGGCAATGAGACTGTTGAATTTTGTGAGATTGGACCACTATGCATTGTGTTTGAAGATGCGGCTGCAGCTGAAAGATTTATAGACCATGCAGTGAGTATAGGGTGGTTTGTTAAAGAAGGCTCAAACGCGCGCGCCAATTATAACGTTGATTATGGCATATATATATTGAAGCAAGAAGATAATAGTGTAATCTTTGAGAATTTTGTGTTATAATTAATTAAACTATATCAATCGGGAATTGAGCAATTCACCTTGCTTGATTCCTGATTTTTTTATCTCGCGATTTAGTAAATTGGTGCATTCATAGTTTTTAAGTCCCCAACGTGGCGAAATGAGAAGGTTGTCGGGTGATTGTGATACAAATCGTTCGATGGCGATTGTCGGAGCTGTGTGTTGAATTACTTTACAGCAGAGGGAGATGTATTCATCAACAGAGAAATGTGTGACGTCGTAAATGCCGTCTTCTACATCTTTAGCCATGCGAGTACCTCGCACAAGTTGGAGTTGGTGGAGTTTTATTGTGTCGAGTGGTAGCTGAGATGTTTTTCTTATTGTATCTAATATCATTTCGTCATTTTCTCCGGGTAGCCCTAAAATGAAATGTAGACCGCAAGGGATACCGGCATCGTGAGTGCGGAGTACAGCGTCAACGGTGTCTTCCCAAGAGTGACACCGATTGATGAAATCAAGAGTAGAGTTGTGAGATGTTTCGGCGCCATATTCAATCATTACCCAGTGAGATTTGTGAAGTTCGGCAAGTTGATTGAGCAACTCTTGTGGCATACAATCGGGTCGAGTGCCTATAATGATGCCATCTACCTTATCCACAGCAAGAGCTTCGCGATACATTTCCATGATGCGGTCAATATGGCCGTGAGTGTTGGTGTAGGCTTGGAAGTAGGCTAGAAAACGCATATCGGGGTATTTCTTGCCAAAAAAACGTTTGCCTTCGTCGAGCTGCTCGGTGATTGATTGAGAAGGGGAGCAGTAGGCGGGGTTGAATGTCTGATTATTGCAATAGGTGCACCCACCGCGCCCTTTAGATCCATCGCGATTGGGACATGTAAAACCTGCATTGACAGCAATTTTTTGCATTTTGCCGTCAAAGTGTTCGGAGAGGAATTGAGCGAAGTCGCGATAGCCTTGAGCCATGAGTGATTATAAGTGAGTTGTTTTATTAAGAAGGTATGTATCGAGTATCACTATCGCAGCCATAGCTTCAACAATGGGTACCGCACGAGGCAAGACGCATGGGTCGTGGCGTCCTTTAGCTTTGAGAGCCATTGGGTTACCGTCTTTGTCAACTGTGTCGATATTTTTGAGAAGCGTGGCAATCGGTTTAAATGCTACGCGGAAATATATATCTTCGCCATTAGATATGCCTCCTTGAATACCTCCTGAGTGGTTTGTTGTGGTTCGGATTGTTCCGTTATCATTAACGAATAGGTCAATCATTTCACTGCCACGGCAACCAACGCCTGCAAATCCCATTCCGTATTCAAATCCTTTAGCGGCATTTATGCTCAACATAGCTTCGCCTAATCGGGCGTGAAGCTTGCCAAATGCCGGGTCCCCTAATCCCACGGGCGCGCCTTTGATAACGCCGGTGATAACCCCTCCTATGGTATCGCCATCGGCTTTAACCTCAGCGATGAGGTTGTGCATCTTTGCGGCGATTTCGGGGTCGGGGCAGCGCACGTCGTTTGATTCGATTAACTCAGAGTTGTATTTAGTGTAATCGTTGTCGAGGGTAATATCGCCTACTTGTGAGGTGTAGGCGTAGATTTTTACCCCAATTTGTTCGAGCGCTTGGCGTGCGAATGCTCCGGCTACAACGCGCGAAATCGTTTCGCGAGCCGATGAGCGGCCTCCTCCTCGATGGTCGCGAATGCCATATTTTGCGGTATATGTATAGTCGGCATGAGATGGTCGGAAAGTGTTGCGAATATTTTCGTAGTCACTAGAGTGTTGGTTTTCATTTTCAACGATGAAGCCAATAGGAGTGCCAGTTGTTTTTCCTTCAAACAAGCCTGAAAGGATTTTTACTTGGTCTTTTTCATTGCGAGGAGTAACGATGTCGGACTGCCCCGGACGGCGGCGGTTGAGTTCTTGTTGCACTCGAATGAGGTCAATCTCAATGCCGGCAGGCATTCCATCAATGATACCTCCCACGGCTATGCCATGAGATTCTCCAAAAGTGGTTATTCTAAAAATTTTGCCAATTGTATTCATCGTCGTTGTCGTTTTCTTTTGTTTGAATTAAATCGGTTACATTGGCTCTCACATAGCTTATCAAATCTTGAGGATTGATTTTGAGCTGTAACCCTCTCACACCTGCACTCACATATATCACATCAAAATCAAGTGCCGAAGTGTGGAAAAAAGTAGGGAATGGCTTTTTCATTCCGATAGGGGAGCACCCACCACGAATATAGCCGGTGAGTGGCAGCAATTCTTTCATCGGAATCATTTCGGCTTTCTTAGCACCGGCAGCCTTAGCCGCTTTTTTGAGGTCGACTTCGGTGTTACCGGGAACCACGCATACAAAATGTCCGCTGCGATCGCCGTGAAGAATAAGAGTTTTAAACACTTGGTTTATATCTTCGCCCAATTCCTCAGCCACATGGTCGGCAGCGAGATTATTTTCGTCAACGGTATAGGGAACTAACACGTAAGGTATTTTAGCCTTATCGAGCAATCGAGCCACATTTGTTTTTTGTATTCCAGCCATTAATAATCGCTATTGGAGAGCTAATATAATTAATAATATATTTTTTATTGCAAAAGTAGTAAATTTATGGGGTAAATGGAAATTCCATCACGGATTATTGCAAATCTCTTGCTACAGGGCAGAATAAAGGCTGTGCCAAATTTTTTCTATTTCGACACAGCCTCTCTATTGATTATATTATCTCATGATTTTATGAGATGATTTTATCTTTTAGATGATTTAGAACTTTTTGAGCTAGATTTTTTTGAGTCTTTAGATTTTTTAGAGCTTGATTTTTTAGATTTTTTAGATTTTTTGCTGTCTTTACTCTTTTTAGAGTATTTAGTCGATTTTACTTTTTTAGAATCTTTCGACTTTTTATCATTGTTGGTTTTATAGTAAACTATTTTGCGAGTTTCGATTGAGGTTTCACCCTCTGAAGTACATTTTCTTTTAGTCCAGTTGCCATTGTCGTCAAATTCAAGATAGGTATATTTATATACTATTGTATAAGGATCACCATTCTCATAACCTTTAGCAACCGATTTAGAAATATAGCCTTTAGAGTTGTAAGTGTGAGTTAGCGTCCAATAACATTCAGCCTCTTCTCCTGTTTGAGAAAAGATACGTCCTTTTGAGTCACGTTTTACTTTTTGAGAACCCCACATATATTCACCTGCAGAATCATTGTGATATCTGGTTTGAATATCGGTGATGTGCCCACGCTTATTTCTAACTATTTTTGTGCCCTTTTTTGGAGCAATAACTTTGCCTTCTTTGGAGAATGATATTGTTGTTTTTTTTGAGATGCTACCCCAACGGAAAGGACATGTCGAATAATCATAATATGTTACACTTTTTACATTGCCATAAAGGTCAAATAACCCTCTGTCTTTAGCTGTTTTGAGGACTTTAGGCTTTTCGTTTTTTGTTGTAGAGGTTTCATCTTTCTTAGTAGATTCTTTTGTGCTTGTAGCGTTATTTACTTTTTTTGCTCCCTCGTGGTAAGTTATTTCGCGAGATTCTGTATATGTTTCAGTCTCACCTCCTTCTTTTTTTAATTCTATTGACCGTTTAGTCCAGTTGCCATAATCGTCATAGCTTTCGTAGGTATAGGAGAATATAGTTGTTGACTCATCTCCGCCATAACATTTATCAACAGCTTTGTTTATATATCCGTTTGAATTATAATTAAACTTAGTTTGCCCTCCATATTCAATGCCTTGTGAAGTAATGATTGTGACTCGTTCTTTAGAGTCTCTTGCTACTTTTTGATATAGCCACGTTGTGCCACCTCCAATAGGGTCTTCACATAGAGATTCAATCATGGTAATATGGCCTCTTTTGTTTCGTGTGATTTTATTTCCTTTAGGGGGTATAACTTTTCCATCTTTTGTAAATGATACAACATATACTTCATTGCCCTTATCATCATGCCATCTATAAGGACACGGACTGCCATATTTGTCATGATTCTTGTAAGTAACACTTTTAACTTTACCTTTGAGCTCGAAGAGTCCCCAGTCGGCGGCAGAAATGGTTGTTGAAGTGAAAGAAATCATCAACAGGGCCATTAGTAATTTTACGCTAAGTTTTTTCATTATTATATATTGGTATAATTATTCGATTATTCCTTTTTGAGATAAAATAGAGTGCAAATGTAGTAAAAATATGGTGTAAAGTAGATTCTTTTTATGAAAAATGAATATTTAATTGCAATTATACATTAAAAATTATATGATAGAGTTTTAAAAGGGGGAGAATTCTAACATTCTTATGCCATCTTGGTATTTGGGAACCCCCTCCCCCCCCCTTTGGGGTACAGTTCATTTTTCGTTGTTGAAATTTTCCCAAGAGGTATAACCTACATATCGAGCAATGAGGTCGAGGGTGTATTTAGATGTGGCAGATGAGCTATGGATTATGCCAAAAGCGCGTTTTAGAGTGTTGGGTGATATTGACGCGTTGAGGCAGTTGCTCATGTCGTGAGCCATCATTGTGCAACCAATTGAAGTAGTTAAATCAAATGGAACAAATTGCTGAATGAGGGCAATGGATTCTTTAGGAATTTTCATTGGATGAGTATTTGTTGTAAAATTACAAAAAAAATGAGTATTTTTGCAATAAATTAAAAAATGGCTAAGATGAAGAAGTTATTATTTGTAATTATGATGTGTGTTGCAGTAGTAGCAAATGCACAATCATGGAGCAAAGATTTAGAAAAGAAAGCGAAAAAAGGAGATGTGGCCGCACAAGTAGCAGTCGCCAATGCATATGCATCGGGCGATGGCGTGAAATTAGACCTTAATAAAGCGGCTAAGTGGTACTATGAGGCAGCCAAACAAGGACACATGGAGGCTCGATTGAAATTGTACTCATTCTATAGTAAGGAACTTGAAAAGTTTGCCAAAGAAGGAGACGCTCAAGCACAATATGAAGTGGGCGAGGACTATTTTTATGGAGACCGCGATTTAGAACCCAATGCATCCAAAGCCGCAACGTGGTATTATTTAGCCACCCAACAAGGTCATGCCCAAGCCAAAGAAAGGTTATATTCGTATTATAGTAAGGAATTGGAAGGATTGGCCGAGAAGGGTCATATGGAAGCCCAAGTAGCAATCGGCGATCATTATCTATATGCCAATAGAGTAAAGAAAAGTACATCAGATGCAGCCAAATGGTATAACCGAGCCGCATTCCAAGGAAGTGATAAGGCAAAGACACAACTATTCTCATTCTATAATGATGAATTAAAGGCACATGCCGAAAATGGTTATGCCGATGCACAATATGCAATGGGTCAATGTTATCAATATGGAAATGAGGTAGAGCATAGCTTTTCAGAAGCGATGAAATGGTATCTCAAAGCGGCAGGACAAGGTCATGAAGCCGCCAATGAGGCATTATATGGATTCTATAATAAAGAATTGGTAAAACGAGCAAAACAAGGCGAAGCAAAGGCACAATATCAATTGGGTTTATGCTATCTCCATGGAGTGGGAGTAGATAAAAACAGAGCGACCGCCGAGGGTTGGATGAAAAAAGGATTTGTTGATAAGTCGGTGAGAATGTCGTGTCTAGGTCAACTCGTTAAGTTGCGATTGAACGATATGGAAAATTGTCGAATAGACTTTCATAATGGATTTATTACCGGAATCTATGACGGAAAGGAATTGGTAAACGCGCAATTGGAATTATCAAATGAGAATGGTAAGAAATATACCTTTAGCGGAAGTGTTCATGTAGGCGAAGTTGAGATATTGGACGAGAATTATCAGTCGGCAAGTAGCAATGGGTCGTTTAAATATTCTCAAATTCTAAAGTTGAAAAAAGGAGGCGTTTTTGTCGCAGTAGGAAATGATGGATTTGAGTATAAACTCATCGATGATATGTATTTGACAATCGTTTCGGAACGAGATTATAGCTATTTTCTAGGCGAAATCACCTTGTCGGCAGTAAAAAGCTGCAATAAAGAGTTGAAGTATCCATTGACAATTACATATAACGTGTCGGAAACTATCTCGCGATGCGATGCAGTGGGAAATATCGTGTTGCCCGATTACTTGAGGACAAAGGTAACAGTAATAGAAGAACGAGTGTTTATGACACCCGGAGACAAAAATTTGTCAACCGACAAGTTGTATTCGTTAAAAGGTCGCAGATGTGAGTTTCAAGATGGCTCAGAGATGATAATCACACAACTTGATGATAATGCCGTCAAGGATGTTGTGTATATAAATGATGCAAAAGGAATAGAGATAAAATGGGATGCAATTCTTTCAAACGGACAGTTTACACGCCGTTTCAATAATGCATCGACAGTGTCGGTGGTAGAAGGAGAATTGATGTTGGCAAAGGGGGAGAAATATAAAGGTTCATATAAGAAAATGACGTTAAACGATTTAATGCAACTCGTTTCGTTAGAAGAAGATGACTTTATCCTAGGAGTGTTTGTCAATGAAACTAGCAATGGTGTTTATTATTATGCCGATGGTCGAACCGAAGAAATAATCAATGGTAAATTTGAGCATGTGATTATTGAAGAATCTCGTCAAGCCCAAATGGAACAAGAACGTCTCGCCAATGAGGCAATGGAGGCCGAACGCGGATTCCTCTATGCTAAGTATAACAAAGACCATGTGGATATGTTGTTTAACTCAATATTGTGTGACGGAATGGATAGCAACATGATTAATGAATTCCTAGATGCAAAACCTGATCTTGCAGAGTTTTCATATGGTCGTCAAGGTAATATCGTGTTTTTGTTTGTTACATTCCACAATGGCGCAACTTATAGCTATCAAGTAAATGGCAAGGGCTTGATTTATAATGTTGAGATTAACTAATCTTAGGGATTTTCTATGCTGAGATAAATATAAATTCCGATAAAAAACATAAGGCAGTGCTATCAATAGAGAAGCGCTGCCTTATGCTTTTAAGGGTCGAGCCGTGGGTTAGCGGTATTTATTTTCTATGATGTGAATGTAGTATCTTGAGTAATCTTTGTTGCGTAGTGCAATTTCTTTCGCTACCATCTCCGCTTCTGTTTTGGTAAGGAAATAGCCTACATTTATTTCGTGGTAAGGTTGTACGGCCTTGTGGTTAAATTGGTATTGAGGGAATTGCTTGTTGAGCACATTGATGCGGTTGATACAATCTTGATAGCCCGCCGACCCTTTGTTGACTGAGTATATGGTGATGCTGTAGCAAGTAAACGTATCGCTAGTAGTTGTGTTCCAAGCGGTGTTGTAGTCGCAATTTTCGCGGTGCTGAGTTTCAATAACATCGGCGTGATACAACCAATTTTGAGCATTGGAACGATCTTTGACATTGGCTTTTCCATGCCATAACATCATGCCTAAATATCGAGCTGAAAGAGCATGCCCATCGTTGGCCAATGTAACAAGTAGGTTTGTGGCTTCTTTGTCGTTGCTAAAATCATTGTCGTTGAGACAAGTTACAGCTTTGTTATAGTTTTGAGAATTGCTATTGGCAAATGCAACAGAATTGCTACAAGCAATCAATAGTGCAATTAAAATAAATTGAATCTTTTTCATTGTTGTTTCGTTTTCTAAGTTTATGCAACAAAGTAACTGCATAAAAAGCAAAAAAACAACACCGAAAATGTAAAGAATGACGAAATAGGGGTTAAATATTACAAACCACTGTCTTTAGGAGATATAGTAAGATTATAGGGAATTTCAATAAGTTCCACGAATTAATTAAACTGTAGTATCTTATGGGTTTGTTGGGGAGTTGTTATGTGTAGGTGGATTATTTAAATGTAATCATGCGGTTGTAAATGAAATTGGCGAGGGTGTAAACGACGTTCCCTATCAGAGTAGCCACTCCATAGCCCGATAAGGTGAATACTCCGATGATATTCCATTGCATATCACCTAGTGCGCTTGAGTTGAGTAGGAATACAACAAGCAGTTGAATGCCATAACATACCCCAAATCCAATTCCAAATTTCACTGCTTCACGTCGATAGCCTTTTTTTGATTTAAATACCCACGTTTTGTTCCAAATAAAAGAGTTAATGAGTCCGGCTGCATAGCCTAAAATGTTGGCAACATATTCGTTAATGTCGAGCAGTGATTTGCACAAAAATATCACGCCAAGAGTGATTGCAGTGTTGAGGCAACCAACAAGACCATATTTTATGAATTGAATAAGAGTCTTTTTCTCTCTCATATTTATATAGTTGGGATATTGGAGTTAATCATTATCATGCTTGAGTGTGGGCAGTTGCCATGAGTATTTTACAGCAAAGAAGCGTAATAAAATAACAGTCAATGCACATGCCGATTGTTGCAGTATTTCCGAACCTCCACATTCCATTGTGAGCCAATATACACCACCGCCGGCGATACATGCAGTGGCATAAATGTCTTTGCGGAAGAATAGAGGCTCTTCATTAATCAATATGTCACGAACCACACCTCCAAAAGCTCCGGTAATCATACCCATTGCAATGGCTACCCACATGGGATAGTCAAAAGCTAATGATTTTTGAATTCCAATAACCACAAATAGAGCAAGTCCAATGGTGTCAAAAAGTAAGAGCGCACCAAGATGTTTCACTAATGTCTTGCGGAAAATGATTACGAATGCCAACGATAGACCAGTTACGGCAAGATACCATGATGTCTGCATCCAAAACACAGGCGCATCGAGTAGAAGGTCGCGAAGAGTACCCCCTCCGATGGCGGTAACCAACCCTACTACATATGCCCCAAACCAGTCAAATCGTTTTCCTGCAGCCATTCTGATTCCACTGATGGCAAACGCTACTGTGCCTATCACTTCGATAATGAAAAGAAACGTATTGTCCATGGTGCTAGTTGTTTTAACCGGTTATTTTTCTTGTTGGAAATATCTACACACTTGAGTGAGACCACAATTCAAGCAGTCGGGGCGGCGAGCCTTGCACACATATCGTCCATGAAGAATGAGCCAATGGTGTGCTAAGGGTATTATGTCGTCGGGAATATTTTTGCACAGGGCCTTTTCGGTTTCGAGGGGCGATTTACTATTTGTGGTCAAGCCAATGCGTTCGCTCACACGGAATACGTGTGTGTCGACCGCCATAGCCGCTTTGTTAAATACCACGGCAAGCATCACGTTGGCGGTTTTTCGTCCCACACCGGGTAGCTTTATCAGAGAATCGATGTCGGAAGGCATTTCGCTATTGAACTCCTCAACAAGCATTTTTGCAGCGCCAATGAGGTGGCGTGCTTTGTTGTTGGGGTAGGAGCAAGAGCGTATTAACTCAAATACTTCATCGATTGACGCCGCAGCGAGTGATTCGGGATTGGGGAACCGCTCGAAAAGTGCCGGGGTGATGAGGTTTACACGTTTGTCGGTGCATTGCGCCGAAAGAATGACTGCAAGCAACAAGTGAAACGGAGTGTCGTAGTGAAGCTCTGTTTCGGCAACAGGCATTGTGGCTTTAAACCACTCGATAACCTGAGAGTATCGTTGCTTGGTAGTCATATTTAAGGCTTATATGTTGCGAAAAAGCGATTAGTGCGCGCTTTGGAATTCTTCGAGGAAGCGAGCGTCGTTTTCAGAGAACATGCGAAGGTCTTTTACTTGATATTTCAAGTTGGTGATACGTTCGATACCCATACCTAACGCATATCCGCTATATTCTTTACTGTCGATGCCGCAAGATTCAAGCACGTTGGGGTCGACCATGCCACAACCAAGAATTTCTACCCAACCGGTGTGCTTGCAGAAAGAACAGCCTTTGCCTCCACAGAGGTTGCAAGATATGTCCATTTCGGCTGATGGTTCGGTGAATGGGAAGTAGCTTGGGCGTAGACGTATTTGAGTGGCCGGACCAAACATTTCTTGAGCAAAGTAGAGCAATGTTTGTTTCAAGTCAACAAACGATACGTTTTTGTCGACATACAGCGCTTCTACTTGATGGAAGAAACAATGAGCACGAGCCGAGATTGCTTCGTTGCGATACACACGCCCCGGGCATATGATGCGGATGGGTGGTTGAGTTTTTTCCATCACACGGCTTTGAACCGAAGAGGTGTGAGTGCGCAACAACACATCGGCGGGGTCGCGTTGAATGAAGAAAGTGTCTTGCATGTCGCGAGCCGGGTGGTCGGCAGGGAAGTTCATAGAAGAGAATACGTGCCAGTCATCTTCGATTTCAGGGCCATCGGCGATAGAGAATCCGAGGCGAGAGAAGATTGAAACTATTTCGTTTCTCACAAGCGACAATGGGTGGCGTGAACCGAGTTTTATGGGAGAAGCAGTGCGTGATAGGTCAAGACCGTCGGCAACTGTTTCAACCGATTCCACAGCATCGCGAAGTGCGTTGATTTTGTCGGTTGCGAGGTTTTTAAGTTCATTGAGAGCTTGTCCCATTGCTTTCTTTTGGTCGGCAGGAACAGTTCTAAAATCGTTGAAAAGGAGAGAAACTTCACCTTTTTTGCTCAAATATTTGATGCGCAATGCTTCAACATCAGCAGCATTGCTTGCGGTAAGGCTTTCGATTTGAGCCTTTAGATTATTTATTTTTTCTAACATTGCAATGATTAGTTATTTTTATTTTGCGCAAATTTACAAAAAAAATAGGTTATAACACCTATTTAAAGTCATAATCATTGTATCTTTGTGAAATAAATTTGATTTTTATGACAATACTATTAGTTATATTAGGCTTGATTTGCATCGTAGTGGGTCTTATAGGTTGCGTCGTTCCGGGAGTTCCCGGACCTCCATTGTCATATGTTGGTATATTATTGATGCATTTTACCGAGGAGTATGAGTTTAGTTTGCCTATGCTACTGGTATTATTGGCGTTGACAATTGTGGTGACGGTGCTTGATTATGTGGTGCCGGCATGGGGCAGTAAACACCTAGGGGCAAGTAAATGGGGAACTCGAGGGAGCTTTGTGGGAACGATAGTAGGGCTCTTTTTCTTGCCATGGGGTCTTATTGTAGGTCCATTTTTAGGAGCCTTTGTTGGAGAATTGCTAAAGAAGAATTCAACAAAGCAAGCCGTGAAATCGGGTTTTGGCTCGGTGGTTGGTTTGCTCTTTGGCACGGTGCTAAAATGTGCATTGTGTGGATATATGACATGGATTTTTGTTGTCGAGATATGGGACAAGCTATGGTGAAATAATTGTGCCGGTGGAATATATATTGCGAAATAATATACAGGAACAAGGATTGCTATGTTATGGGCGTAGCGTGATAGTGGCTTTGAGTGGCGGAGCTGATTCGGTGGCTTTGCTGGCCGCACTTTGCCGATTGGGATATCGATGTGTTGCCGCTCATTGTAATTTTCATCTGCGTGGCGATGAGTCAAATCGAGATGAGGCTCATGCCATAAAAGTGGCTTGCCAGTTTGGGGTTGAATGCCGAGTAACTCATTTTGATGTGCAAACATATGAGCGAGAGCATGGAGTGTCGACCGAAATGGCCTGTAGAGAGTTGAGGTATGAGTGGTTTGAGCGTTTGCGACAAGAGTGTGATGCACAGGCCATAGCAGTGGCACATCATCGCGACGATGATATTGAAACAATGTTCCTTAATTTGTTGCGCGGGAGTGGAATATCGGGCGCAGCAGGCATGAAGTGGAAAAATGGCTATGTGGTGCGCCCCATGTTGAATGTGTCGCGAGTCGAAGTGGAGGATTATGTAAACCGTTGTGGGCTGGAATATGTGACCGATAGCACAAATAAGGAGAATGAATTCAAACGTAATCGTTTGCGCAATGAGGTGTTGCCGGTGTTGAACGATTGTTTCCCGGGGGCGAGTGAAATGTTGTCGAAGTCTTTGAGTTTTCTTAAAGAAGGGCGTAAGATTTACGATGAAGTGGTAACGATGTCGATGTCTAAATATAAAAAAGGTGATGTGATAAAATTGTCGGCAATTGTTGATGAGTTTGTCGCACCGTCGACATTGTTGTTTGAGATGCTTAATCCGTTGGGCTTTAATTACTCACAAGTGGAGTCGATGGTGGGTTTGGTAGGCAGCTCGGGGCGTCGCTTTTATTCTCGAGATTGGGAGGCGGTTGTTAATCGTGATGAGTTGCAATTGGTCAAAAAAAATGATTATAAAGAAGATGCTGAGTATGTTATTTGTATTGCGATTGATGGAGAGGTGAAATATTATGTCAAACATGAAAAAGAAGATACGGAAGTCAACACTTTGCCCATTGAATTGCAAGTGGAGCTGGTTGAAGGCTCGTCAGTGAAACCAAAAGCTCATCTATCGGAGATTTTTCTTGATGCTGAAGTCCTAGAGAAAAGTGGGCGATTTGTGTTGCGCCATTGGCGAGACGGCGATCGTATAGCGCCATTTGGAATGCGCGGCACTAAAAAAATAAGTGATTTATTTAGCGATGCAAAATTGTCTCTTTCAGAGAAAGAGAAGGTGTGGCTTCTTGAATATGAAGGTGATATTTTGTGGGTTGTGGGCATGAGAGCATCTCGCCATTTTTCTATAAAAGATGATACAAAACGCATTTTGTGGATTAAAAACTTGCAAAGCGGTTTATAATGTCTTAAATTTGCATGGCTAAAAATGCAAATTAGCCACAAGAAAAGGAAGAAAAAATAAAAAGGCTTAATCCTTAATTAGTTATATAATGAAGAAAACTAAAATATCAGTGCTGATTTTTGCAGCATTGTTTGGAGCGACCCAAATGTCGGCAGTAGCTTCAACTGGCGATAGCGATAAACAATATGCTGCGGCGTATTCAGCAATTAATGACTCAATAACCAAAAATGACATAGATGCAGTAGTGGTATTGTCACAATTGGCTGAAAAGAAACATCCTCAATCAATAATGGCGATGGGAGAGATTTATGGCAAAGGAGTAGGAGTAAAACAAGACTTTGCTAAAGCGGCTACATATTATAACCAAGTTATAAATATGGGCTATCCCGGCGCAAAAAAGGCGTTGAAAGAGTTAGAGGCAAATAAATCATATGCTTCGCGTATTAATAGCATACGTCAAGGAGTGAAACAAGGTAATGCAAAGTCGTGTGGCGAATTGGGTTGGTGCTATGCCAATGGAATCGTTGTTGACTTTGACAATGAAAGAGCAATAGAATGTTTCAATCTCGGAGCCGAAAAGAATGATGCTTTTTCAATGTATCAATTGGGATTGAGATATTATATGGGTTATGGAGTGGCACAAGATGTAGATAAGGCAGTGAAACTTATTGAAAAAGCTGCTCAAGGAGGCAATGCTGACGCCCAATATCAGATGGCATTGATGTGTGATGAGGCATATCCATTGACAAAAAATAATGCAGCAGCAGTAGCATGGTATGATAAAGCAGTGGCACAGAACCATTCGGGTGCGATGTATAACTCGGCGTTGCAATATTTGAATGGCTCATCGCGAGCCGTAAATGCGACTAAAGCAGTAGAACTGTTGCAAAAGGCTTCGGAACAAGGCAATGCTGAAGCTGCATATCTATTAGGAAGCATTTATGAAGATGGAAAGGGAGTAAAAGGAGATGTCAAACGTGCCGTAAAATATTATACATTGGCGTTTGAGAATGGATGTTACAATGCAGCCGCTAGCTTGGCTCGAGTGTATATGTTTGACTTTAACGACAAAACAAATGCAACCAAATGGCTCGATGTAGCCTCAAAATATGGAGTTCTCAAAGGGGAGTATTATCGATTCATAATGCAAAATGTGGCCGATGTGAAAACTCTTGAAAAGAAGTCGAAAAATAAAGATGTGACAGCGACAAAAATGTTGGCAATATGTTATCATGAAGGATTTGGTGTGAAAAAAGATGATAAAAAATCGTTCAAATATATGAAGGAAGCCGCTAAAACCGATCGTGATGCTTGTTATCAATTGGCTCAATATTATGTTAATGGAATTGGAACCAAGAAGGATTATAAGAAGGCGGTAGAATGTTTTGTGCAATATGATCCTATGTGTGCCGAAGTAGAACTCTATAGCAATGCGGTAGCACACCAAAAAAAGTTTAACTCATATAAACAATTGGCAAACACCGGAAATGCAGAAGGATATTTTATGTTGCATTTGTGTTATAAACATGGATTTGGAGTGGAACAAAATAGTTACATGTCGCATGAAATGCTAGTAAATGCCGCCGCGTTAGGACACAAGTTTGCACAACGTGAATTGTCGGCCTATTGGGCCGCTAAGGATGATGCATTCTCGGCCGTAAAAAGCCAATATTGGACGTCAAAGTATCAAGTGAAATAAACGTTGATATTTAGAAAAAAAATAATCAATTTGAATGTAGAAGAGGCGCGTCGTTAAAAGGATGCGCCTCATTTGTTTTTTTAGAGGAGTGTTGAGAGCATTTAGCCGTCAGTAGCTTTTTAGAAGAAAAGTCTAAGTATTTGGCAAATTTAGTGATAATGGAGTAACATTTTGGGGGTAAAATTTGTTTTTTTGATAAATGCTAGGTATCTTTGCAATGTTTTCGTGAAAGAAATCGTTTGCATAAGCCTGTCGAGGCTTGTATTTCTAAAGATAAACGATTTTATCCCATTAAAAAATTAGAATATTAAGTTTATTTATTGCACAGTACATTGATGTGTGTATTTGCCCAAAGTGTGCAGTGTTGATAAAATAAAAAATAATCCATTTTATTCTTGTATGTATAAAATTGAAAGTTTAGAGGCAATGAGCGAGAATGAACTCGTGGATATTGCTAAATCTATGGGTCTGAAGAAAATTGACCCTTCTAAAAAACAAGACCTTATTTACCGTATCATAGATGAACAAGCTGTTGCTATGGCTACAGCTTCGGCATCGGAAAAGAAACAACGTGTAAAGAAAGAGCCCAAGGCTAAAAAAGAGAAAAAAGCCGACGAAGTTAAAGAGGAGGCAAAAAAAGAGGCTAAGGCTAAAAAGGAAACAAAGGCAAAGAAAGAGTCGGCGCCCCAAAAAACGACAAAGACAAAAAAAACTGAGTCGAAAATAGAGCTAGTAGAAGAGACTCAAAATGAACAATCCACTATTGAAGTAGTGGACGCTGTAGATGATAAGGAAAAAGTGGAGGCTACCACTCCAGCAAAAACACGTCGTCGCACTAAAACAAAACAGGTAGAAGATTCTCAACAACTCACCATTGATGCAGTTGTGGCAGAAACAGAACAAACTTCAGAGCCGATAAAACCCGTAGAGGAAGAACTCGATGAGAAAGATATGTTGACCATGTTGCCCCCTTTGGCTAAAGATGAAGAGCCTAAGGCACCGGAGTTGGACGAAGATGCGATTAAACCTGAAAATAAAGAGACTCAATCACCGGCTGAGCAAAACAGTGATAATGAAACTCAAAAAAATGAATTCAGACCAAAAGAGAATTCTTCATTTGGGTCGTTCTTTCCACGAGCAGAGGGTCGTAGATTTGTGCCTCGTACCCAACGCGAAAAGGAAGAAGCAGCTGCAGCCGCAGCAATAGCAGCCGCAAAGGCCCCAATTGTGTTGGGCGAGCCAGGAAAGGAACATCAAGAAAAACAACATCAGCAACAAGGCAAACAAAATAAGAAGCAAAAGAATCGCAATAAACAACAGCAACAACAGTCACAGCAACAACCAGCTGAGCCGTTATACAATTTTGACGGGTTCTTGACTGCAAATGGCGTTCTTGAAGTGATGCCCGATGGTTATGGATTTCTTCGCTCAAGCGACTATAACTATTTGTCATCGCCTGATGATGTTTATGTGACCCAATCACAAATAAAAACGTTTGCACTCAAAACCGGAGATGTGGTGGAATGTACCATTCGTCCTCCTCGCGAGGGGGAAAAATATTTCCCAATGAGTAATGTGTTGAGCGTAAATGGCCGTCAACCGGGCTTTATACGCGACCGTGTGGCATTTGAGCATTTAACACCCCTTTTCCCAGATGAGAAATTTGACCTCACAAGTGGTAAAACATGTAACTTGTCGACACGAGTAGTAGATATGTTCTCGCCAATAGGCAAAGGTCAACGAGGGCTTATCGTCGCACCACCTAAAACCGGTAAGACTATTTTGTTGAAGGATATAGCAAATGCAATTGCAGAAAATCACCCCGAAACATATATAATGATTCTCCTCATAGATGAACGTCCCGAGGAGGTTACCGATATGAGCCGAAGTGTTAATGCCGAGGTTATAGCATCGACATTTGATGAACCGGCCGATCGTCATGTAAAAATTGCAAGTATCGTGCTCGAAAAAGCAAAAAGGATGGTGGAATGTGGCCATGATGTGGTGATTTTGCTTGATTCGATTACACGTTTGGCGCGAGCTTATAATACCGTTTCGCCAGCATCGGGAAAAATACTTTCGGGAGGTGTAGACGCTAACGCACTTCAAAAGCCTAAACGATTCTTTGGCGCAGCGCGTAATATTGAGAATGGTGGGTCGCTTACAATTATAGCTACGGCATTGACCGAGACAAGTTCTAAGATGGATGAAGTTATCTTTGAGGAATTCAAAGGAACCGGTAATATGGAATTGCAACTTGATCGCAAATTGTCGAATAAGCGTATCTTCCCAGCTGTTGATATTATGGCTTCAAGTACTCGTCGTGATGACTTGTTAATTCATCCCGAGATGCGCAATCGCATGTGGATTCTACGCCGATTCCTTTCAGATCGTAACTCAATCGAGGCGATGGAATTTATTAAAGATCGCATGGAACGTACTTCTTCAAATGAAGAATTACTTTTTACCATGGGTGACTAATTGCATAATATAGATAAATCTAAGTTTTTCATAAATAAATGTTTTGTTGGAAAGGGGCTGCTCCTGTATAATGGAGTAGCCCCTTGTTGATTATATCGCAAATGATTTTAGCTAATTATATGATTATTTTTTCAGGCCTAATGGTCAAATTTCAGGATGAATTCTTTGTAAGATGTTGAAAATGACTAACTTTGGGTATTTGAAAATTTATGAATAAAAAATTTGCTTTTTC
>JAZNGZ010000029.1:0-32340 GCA_045576735.1 Muribaculaceae bacterium | reverse complement strand
CGGAAAAAGCAATATTTGTTTGGAATTATATTTTCTAAAATGTACCTTTGTCATATTTATTTAGGTTTACCTAAAGATACAAAAACTTTAGGACATAGCAAAGCCCTAGCTTGAGAAAGTCAGGGCTTTGTCGTTTTTTTTTGAAACAATGAGGGTGTGACTGATTTTTGACACACCCCCTTTGCATTATATTAAATTGTTTTTTAGATGCGGGCTTTGATAGCGGCGGTAGCTTCTTCGTAGCCCGGTTTTTCGAGGAGGGCAAACATGTTGCGTTTGTAGTCCTCTACGCCAGGTTGGTTGAATGGGTTCACACCAAGGATATAACCACTGATGCCACATGCTTTTTCGAAGAAGTAGATTAATTGACCGAGGTATTCTTCTTTGAGGGCAGGGATGGTGATTTGCATGTTGGGCACACCACCGTCGATGTGAGCGATGCGAGTGCCGAGTTCGGCCATCTTGTTCACTTCGTCAACGTGACGACCGGCGATGTAGTTCAATCCGTCGAGGTTAGCATCGTCGCTTGGTATGATAACCGAGTGAACTTGTTCTTCAACCGAGATAACGGTTTCGAATATAGTGCGTTCGCCGTCTTGAATCCATTGACCCATAGAGTGGAGGTCGGTAGAGTTGTCGACCGAAGCGGGGAAGATACCTTTTTGGTCTTTACCTTCGCTTTCACCGTAGAGTTGTTTCCACCATTCGCTGAAGTAGTGGAGTTTTGGGTTATAGTTCACGAGAATTTCGATTTTCTTGCCGGCATTGTAGAGCGCGTTGCGAGTTTTAGCGTAAATCTCGGTGATGTTATCTTTTGAATGTTCTTTAGTGGCATTTTCCATATCGATAGCACCTTGCATAAGGGCTTTGATGTCGTAACCTGCCACGGCGATAGGGAGCAATCCCACAGGGCTAAGCACTGAGAAGCGGCCACCCACGTTGTCGTCGATAACGAATGTTTTGTAGCCTTCTTCGGTAGCGAGCTGACGTAGAGCGCCACGTTTTGCATCGGTGATAGCCACGATGCGACGAGATGCTTCGGCTTTGCCCATTTGTGCTTCGAGTTGCGCTTTGAGCAAGCGGAACGCGATAGCGGGTTCGGTAGTGGTTCCTGATTTAGAAATCACGATGATACCGAATTTTTTATCTTTGAGATAGTCTTGAAGTTCATAGAGGTAGTCTTCGCCAATGTTTTGACCGGCGAAAAGCACAGCCGGAGCAGTGCCACGATAAGCGGCAAAAGTGTCGCTGAGAGCTTCGATTACAGCTTTTGCACCGAGGTAGCTCCCCCCGATACCGATTGCCACTACTACTTCGCAGTAGTTGCGGAGCGATTGAGCGGTTGCCACGATGTCGTCGAGAAGGGCAGCGGGAGTGCGAGTGGGGAGGTCGAGCCAACCAAGGAAGTCGTTACCTTCGCCCGATGCGTTATGTAGTTTTTCAAGTCCGTCGGCAGCGGCGCTGTCGAGAGCTTCGATTTGTGCTTCAGGCACGAAGCTGAGCACATCTTTAATGTTTACGTTGATAGTTTTCATTGTTTTAATCACAGTTATATAATCTCTATATACTTAAAATGCTTCTTGTTACACAAAAGTTTCGGCCATGGCACGAATTGCTTTTTCGGGCGATACGCGACGATAAAGAATATCGTACATTCCGTTGAGGATGGGAGTGTCTACTTTTAACTTTTGATTGATTTGATAGATACAATTTGTTCCGTAATATCCTTCGGCCACTTGTTCCATCTCCATCTTGGCAACCGACACAGAGTAGCCTTTGCCTATGAGAGAGCCAAAATTGTGGTTTCGTGAGAATCGAGAGTAAGAAGTCACGAGCAAGTCGCCGAGGTAAACCGAGTCGCAAATTTGGCGTTGGCGAGGAGCCGCTGTTTCAAGGAAACGCTCCATCTCGCGAATGGCATTTGCCACAAGCATAGCCGAGAAATTGTCGCCTCTCTTCATGCCATGCACAATGCCGGCGGCGATAGAGTAGACGTTTTTGAGCACGGCGGCGTATTCGATGCCGTCAACGTCGTCAGAGGTGATTGTGCGAGTGTTGCGACCGGCGATGCATGCCGCGAATTTCTCGGCATGAGGTAGGTCGTGACCACCCACGGTGAGGTATGACGGACGTGATAGGGCCACCTCTTCGGCATGGCAAGGACCGCTGATAACCAACATGTGGTCGCGGTGCACACCATATTTCTCGATCATATAGTCAGAAATCAACTCGTTTTCGTCGGGCACAATCCCTTTCACAGCCGAAACGATATATTTATCGCTAATGTCGACGTTGAGTTTTGCGAGGTGATCTTTAAAGTAGGGCGATGGCATCACCATGAGCAAAGTGTCGCATTCAGAGCACACTTTGTTGATGTCGCTTGAAAATTCGATGCGTTGCACATCGAAGTGGACATCGGTGAGGTATGCGGGGTTGTGACGCAAGCGTTTAAAATCCTCGATGCGGTCGTCGCGGCGCATATACCAATCTATCATTTCGCAGTTTTCAAGCAACAGCTTGGCGAGGGCGGTAGCCCAGCTACCACCACCCATCACTGCTATTCTTCCTGGAAAATTCATTCAGTGTATCTTTTGGTAAATAATTAAGGTATAAACTCGGTGAGAAATTTTCTCTTAAGTTATTTCTTTGCGTTGTCAATCCACGCATTTACATCGTCGATTGAAGGATTTTTGAGTTCGAGTTTATACTTTTTGTTGATACCACAAAGGTCTTGGTGCAATTTGCCGGCACCTGCTTCGGCGAGTGCGTCGATAGTGAGCACACCTGCTTTTTGAAGTGGAGCAACCCACTCGGCAGGAACACCTATTGCGGTGTATGCTTCCTCTTTGTCGCGGCGTTGAGTCTTTTCGGGACGCATTTGAGGGAACAACAACACTTCTTGGATTGTTGTTTGACCTGTCATGAGCATCACGAGACGGTCCATACCGATACCCATACCCGATGTGGGAGGCATACCATATTCAAGCGCACGGATAAAGTCTTTGTCGATAATCATCGCTTCGTCGTCGCCCTTTTCGCCGAGTTTCATTTGTTCAACGAAACGTTCATATTGGTCGATTGGGTCGTTAAGCTCTGAGTAAGCGTTGGCAAGCTCTTTACCGTTAACCATCAATTCGAAACGTTCGGTCAACTCAGGATTGTTGCGATGACGTTTGGTCAATGGCGACATTTCGATAGGATAGTCGATGATGAAAGTAGGTTGTATGTAGTTGCCTTCACATTTTTCGCCGAAGATTTCGTCGATGAGTTTACCTTTACCCATTGTTTCGTCGGCTTCGATGCCGAGTTGCTTGCACACGTCGCGAAGTTGCACTTCGTCCATGCCTGTGATGTCGATGCCTGTGAATTCCTTGATGGCATCAATCATAGTGACACGTTTATAAGGAGCCTTGAAGTCGATAACGTTGTCGCCCACTTTCACTTGTGTGGTGCCGTTCACTTCAAGCGCGATGCGTTCAATCATCTTTTCGGTGAAGTCCATCATCCAGTTGTAGTCCTTGTAAGAAACATAGATTTCCATACATGTGAACTCAGGGTTGTGGGTGCGGTCCATACCCTCGTTGCGGAAGTTCTTAGAGAACTCGTAAACCCCTTCAAAACCACCCACGATGAGGCGTTTTAGATACAACTCATCGGCAATGCGGAGATACAAAGGAATGTCGAGCGCATTGTGGTGAGTGATAAATGGGCGTGCCGATGCACCGCCGGGGATTGATTGGAGGATAGGTGTTTCAACTTCCATGTAGCCATGTTCGTTGAAGTAGTTGCGCATTGAGGTGTAAACCTTGTTGCGCTTGATGAAAATATCTTTTACGCCATCGTTAACAACCAAGTCAACGTAACGACGGCGATAACGCAATTCGGGATCGTCGAATGCGTCGTAAGTCACACCATCTTTCACTTTCACGATGGGGAGAGGACGCAATGATTTGCTCAACACGGTGAGTTTTTGAGCATGAACGGTGATTTCGCCCATTTGAGTGCGGAACACATATCCGTCGATGCCGATGAAGTCACCTATATCGAGGAGTTTTTTGAATACGATGTTGTATTGGTCTTTGTTTTCGTCGGGACAGAGGTCGTCGCGACTGATATATACTTGTATGCGACCGCAAGAGTCTTGTATTTCAATAAATGAAGCCTTACCCATGATGCGGCGGCTCATGATGCGACCGGCGATGCTCACCTCGCGATGAGGCTCATCGTCTTTGAAATTCTCTTTTATCTCATCGGTATAACCGGTTACTTTAAACTCTGCTGCGGGATAGGGATCGATGCCCATTTTACGCATTTCGTCGAGACTGCCACGACGCACTATTTCTTGTTCGCTTAATTCAAGTATGTTCATAATTGTCAATAATTATTCTAAATTACGAAATATCTTGACAAAGATACAAAAAACAATTCAAAATGACACAATTATTACACATTTATGCGCATAAGTGTGCAATCAAAGAGGAAAGATGAGCGAAGGAGAAAGGAAGTTTGAAGTTGTGAATTGAGAAAATCTAGACAGAATGCCAAAAATAATTTTTAATTAAGAATTATGAATTAAGCATTATGAATCAAGCATCAAGTATTAAGCATTATGAATCAAGCATCAAGCATTATGAATTATGAATTAAGCATTATGCATTAACTTAGCCTCCCCCCTTCGGGGCACTGACTATGTTGTTTGACGCCTGATTGAAGCACCCTCCTTGACACAAATCATCCTCCGAGTAATGGGTTTGGAAATGGAAAAGATAGCTATTGAAATTGTGGAAGATAAATGCTCTCAATCAGCAAGCTCTGCTCTGCACTCGCTAGCACGAAATTTATCCGGAAAATACTATTTATTTGAGATTTTTAGCGGAACTCGCAGTGTCCTTGTGTAGTGAATGATACCCGAACTTTGCGTAGTGAAATATCATAGTGTGACGAAAAGCGACAGCGATTGTATCATCAAATCACGGTGTAAAATAAGACACAGTAATGGAACATCGAGCAGTGATGAATTACCCGATAACGATAAAAGAAAACCACTCGGCTCGCTCCTTGTGTGGAGTCAAACCAAGTGGTCTATGGATTAAATGTTTTGACAATCGATAGTAAGCGAGTTAAAGAAATCAGCATAGCTGGATTATGGTCGGCTTAGCCATTCGTGTCTCACCTCAAATATGAGGGTTAAATGATGTTTACCGAAGTCGATTGCGACCGATAGAACAGCCAAAGCCAAGAATCAACGGCACATCATCTATAAAAATTAATATTTTTGCATGTATTCTTGCCAATCATTAGGATACAATCGTTTAATTCTTTTGATCATAAAATCGGGAATAGGTTCTTTAGAATAATCTAATCCTTTTTCTTTTAAAAAATCTATAATTTTGAGTTTGAATTTGTATTCTTCAGAATCTAAAGGTAAATCGATTTTACGTAAGATAAATAAAATCGTTTCCTTTTCTTTAGAAAAAGGGTTTATGTATTCTTTATCAAATTTAGCCCCATTTTCAAGAAGGTATAGTGCTGCTCTCATCTTATTCGTATATAAAGCATCAAGTAAAGGATCTGTATCATAATCTCTATCTGGAGTAAAATTGACATCAGCTCCATAATCTATTAGAACCTTTATTTTTTCTGTATCTCCAAAGTTTGCAGATGCTTCCATAGCAGTTATTCTATATGGATGGCCATCATTAACCCCTTTTGTTACAGAATTTGGGTTGCCACCATAATCCAAAAGCAATTTTAATATTTCAACACTTATTTCTTCATTAAAAAAACAAGCGTCTATAACAGGATTAGTGCCTTGTTGATTAATGGTATCTTCATATAAATTAGGATCAGCACCTAATTCCAATATTTTTTTTACTGATTTGAGGTTATTATGATAGACTGCCAATGAAAGCAATGACTTTCCATATATAGAATCTTGAAAGTCTATTGGAATCTTTTTCTCTTGTACCAAATAAGTAATCTCAGCAGTATCTGCATCACGGACAGCCTTAGCTAAATCCCAAGCTGGAGTATCTTTGAAAATCCTATAATCGGAAGCAAGATATTCATGGGGTTCTGTAAAACTATTATATACTAACGTTAGAAATATAATAATCCAATACAAAACATATAGTGATAAAGCTATTTTAATTATTCGCAAAATATATTTTTTTATATTCATGATTTTCTGTTTAATTATTGACTTAAAATTATTGTATGAGTTTTATACACCATTTATAAAACAAATTTTTCGCATGATTAAACAAATTAGGTTTGTAAAAGTTTTCTATATCATGACCTAAAAATTTAGTTAGACCACTACGCCAGTGTTTTTCTCCATCAGCAGTAGGTAATCCCATTCTCCATTGGAATTGATGTAATTCATCACGAATTGTAATATAAGCATCAATCTTTGCTTTAGAAGATTTTTCTACCGTAAATGGACTGACTCCAGCCGCATTGAACGTCATAGCTGTTCCATCTGTAGCATAAGCACTTGCCGCAGCTAACCCTCCCCCTAAAGAATGTCCAACAAATGTTAATTCTTTGCCATATAATTTACCTGTTAATCTTTGTGCATTATCCATTGCAATGGAATATTGTTTTGACATTCCAATTAATTGTACAATATTATTCCCCCAATCTTTAATGCTAGTTAAGTCTGTTCCGGCAAAAGCATAAGCATATTCAGTTACCCCATCAACAGTCCGTTCAAATAGCATTGATTTAAATCCACTTTCGTTGTGATTTATTGAAATTCCATAATTATTTTCTGATTTAATCCAACCTCCAATTAAAGAAACATTGCCATTGCCATATACATAATCAGCCATTCGTGCGGCTTCTTTTTCTGTTGGACGCAATCCATCGGGATCCACAAACTTCAATGGATTATTAGCGCAATGGTTGTAGGGTGATAGCCAGGGGTATTTCTCGGCGAGGGGGTCTTGGGTAGTGAAGCGAGCGAGGATAGGGTCGTAGAAGCGGGCTTGGTTGTCGTACCACGACAGCCCGTTGAACCCTTGGAACTCCTTGCCGGTGTGTTTGTGTGGGTCGGCATTGCCGAGGTGACGGCTTGAGGGAATTCCTGTTACATTATAATCATTAGCTTGCTCAAGATTGCCATATAGGTCAAACACCGCCCTGACGCTGCCTAAGTAGTCGCGCACATAATAACGATGAGTCAACGCTCCCGAAGTGGTGTTCAAATCGGTGTGCCGATAATATGTTGTGCAAGTGGCTGTCATGGTAATTGTTCTCTTTTTGCAAATTAAATGATTAATTTTCAATATATCAATACTTAAAGTGGTGAGAATATTATATGTTAGCATTTGTTAACATGTAGGGGGGGGGTAAATTATGCTTTTGTTGACAGAATGAGATTGTGAAAAGAGGAAAGATCTCTTTTTCAATTTATAAGCCCCATGAGAGCTATCCGAGAGCGAATTATCGAAGGTAATGCTTAGTATGTAGCCGGGTATTGGCTCGTAGAGGCAATGCCCGGGCGGGAGAAGTATTGAAATTGTATCTGAAAGATTCATTATTTACACTGATTAAAGATTCCTTCAGAATCTATCTCTATTTAAAACGATACTGGGCTTATCCACTACGTGGCTAACCCCGGCTACATACTAATCAACCCTTTTAGGGTTGCATTTGCTCTTGAAAAAACGATTTATCGGACACCGTAAATCATTTCGATAGTTGCAATAATGCGTAAAAAGTGAGCAACCCGATTGGATTGCTCGCTTGGTATTAGGTGTTAACCCCTCCGGGGCTTTGCCCCACCTCCCCTAAAACAGGGGAGGAATATTTGCTAAAGAGCTTAGCAGTGCTCCCCTGTTTTAGGGGAGCTGTCGCTTGCGACTGAGGGGTATCTCAATTTGCTATTTATTTCACGAGAACTTTAGTGGCTTTGCTACCTTGTACTTTGATGAAGATGCCGTTTGAAGGATTGGCAACTTTCACACCTTGAAGGTTGTAGTATTCGATAGGAGCGTTTTCGTTTTCGATTTGTTCGATACATTCGATGCTTGAAGTTCCGGGAACAGCGAAAGTGAATTTTTCGGCAACAGTACCGGCAACGAAGTGGTAGATGTAAACCGATGTGCTTGTATAAGGAACAGCGATGAAGCTACCAAAACCTTGTCCGATGCCTGTTTTGTTGTTTTCAGTGTGGTAAGCAACGATTTCACCATCTTGATCGAAGATTGCGAAAGCGATACCACGAGTGTTGGTTGTGCCATCGGTAGTCAAAGGCAAGATGTAGTAAGATTTGTTGCCAATCTTGAACCAGTCAAAACCTTCAACCGATGCATTTCTTGTAGAATAACCTTCGGTAGTTTTGTTAGAGAATGCAGTAGCTTCCATTGCAGAGTTGTCGGCATTCCAGAAGTAGATATTTTCGGGATAGCTGCGATGGCGCATGATAAATGCATTTGAGAGGTCGCCGTTTTCTTCGATAAGAGCATCGATTTCGGCAACAGTTTCAAAGGCAGGTTGAGCCATACAAGAAGTGGTTAGTGCGATACCACCATTGTTTGCCACTTGAGAGTATTCAGCATCAACTTCGCCATTTACAATCTTAGTTACAAGAGCGTTGTTGATTGTGTTAGGAGTGAGGATAATATATCCACCTTCGTCGCTGAGCATGTTACCACGAATGCGACCGATTTGGTCGATACGATATGGGGTATAACCTTCGATGCCAGAGAGGTCGAGTTTGTAGCTATTTTTCAAATCGGCAGATATAATCATGAAGTTGCTGCCTGAAACAGCTCCTGACCAACCGGTGTGAACAAGGATATTACCGGCATCGTCGCAAGCGATAGCAGGACCCATTGCCGCACCACCCCAATGAGTAGCAAGATCTGATGTGCAGTCGTAGTAATCAGAATATCCTGTCTCGGTCAATTCAATAATTTTACCATTTGCTTTGTCAACAGCGATTAGGTGACCGTTAGAAACTGCAGCGAAACGAATATCACCGGCACCGGGCTGACCGGGTACGTTTGAAGTATTTTGCCAAATGCGAGTGAGGCCAACTGCAACTTGTGGCTCTGATGGTTTTTCGGTAGCAGTACCGGTCAATGCGATAGTTTTAGAAGTAGCACCGGTAGCCGAAACTGTGATAGTAGCAGAGTGGCTGCCTACAGCAGAAGGAGCATATGTAACAGTGATTTCGCCTGAGCCTGAAACTGAAGAGCTTGAAACAGAGAACATATTAGCGTTAGTGCCTGAAACAGCGATTGAGATGTTGCCGGTGAGGTTTACGCCCGATACGTTGAATTTGTTAGTAGCAGTTTCGCCTGTGTAGGCTTCAAATGAAAGAGAAGCGGGGCTTACGCTCAAAGTAGGTTCGGTAGTGTGAACTTTTGCAGCTCCATAGCGATAGTGGGCGATACCTTGCATGCAGCAGTTAACCCACAATTCAATGCCTTCGGTGCCGTTTACATCAACTTCGATGCCTGTGCTGAGTGTAGTGTTGCGAGTAGTGCCAAGACCATCGGCAGGATATTCGCCTACGTTGATAGCGTTGTTCCAACCATTAGAAGCGTCGATGAGGACGGCGCGGCAAGCAGTCAATGAAGAAGAACCGGTTGCATAGGTTGTAGCGAAAGCATATTGTTTACCTTTGAATTTGAAAGGATAGAAGTCGTTGCCGTCGATAATGCCGTTGAGCACTTCAGAGTCGAGGGTGACTTCAACGCTACCGCTTGAAGAAACCAAAGTAGGAT
The DNA here is from genome assembly GCA_045576735.1 of Muribaculaceae bacterium. GTDB lineage: Bacteria > Bacteroidota > Bacteroidia > Bacteroidales > Muribaculaceae > RGIG4079. The sequence continues at coordinate 22,603 of JAZNGZ010000029.1, read as the reverse complement.
AGATTCCACGGCCAATGAGCCAATATTTACCGTCGCCATTAGGAACAATGCGAGGAGAAGTAGTGGCGTCAATTCCGCTAACAGTGATAGTGGTAGGAGCGCTTGCAGCAACACCATTAGTTACTTTATATTTAAGGATTGTGCCGCCTGAGAGGAACAAGATATATCCGTCGCTGAGAGAGCCTTCGAAAGTCATACAGTCACCCACGCGAGTGCAACCACCGAGGTCGGTTGTTTCAAGGATAGTGCGAGGAGCAGAATTGTCAGTATCCCACACATACGCTTTGGCGTTTAGAGCCGAAGCGGTAGAAAGGTTTGTAGCAACCAATTTGCCATCAACAACTTGAGCGTCCATTACGGCGAATGTGCCACCACTGATGCCAGAAGTGTTGAGGTCTTTGATTTTTGCTCCTGTTTGAGCATTGATAACTGTGATAGTTCCTGCTGATGCGTTGATAGTATAGAGTTTGCCATTGCCATAAGCGATGTTACGGATAGCAGAGTAGTCGCTTGCCCAGTTTGTTCCTGAAGGGGTATTGCCTGAGTTTTCGCTATAGTTCCACACTTCGTTGAATTTGAGGCTACATTTACCTGTAACGGCAACAGTGGTTTTTACTTCTTTGCCTGCTTTGGTAGTGCCTTTAAGAGTGATAGTGCCAGTAGAAACACCTTCGGCAGTGGGTTTGAATGTTACGCGCACTTTACCGCTGAGAGTGCCTGATGATACAGAAGTGTTGTTTGTAACAGAGAATGCAGAGTTGCTTGAAGAAACGCTGATAGCACCACTCATGTTAGAACCTGAAACAGTGATGTCGGCATAAACTGATTCGCCAACGCCTGCAGTTAAAGAAACCTCATTTTTGTCGGTTTTAATGCCACCAATCATTGTTGTTGGGGTTGACAATGCAGGTAGAGTTGCAGGATCGAGGTAGTCGGTAGTGATGAAGTCACAACCATAGTTACCATAAGTTTTATAATCGCTGGTAGAGTTAATTGACCAAGCGTTAACCAAAAGACCATTGTCGTGGTATTTTTGTACACCTGCTTTAGTGATACCACTACCAACACCGGGGCCGATGTGAGCCTTATTGGTGATACACCATGAACGGCTGCTTTCGAACGCGGTGTCGTAGCAGAGGTACATGATTTCCATGTCGGGATAGTTGGTCTTTACATATTGCAAACATTTTTGCATAGATGTGAAGATATAGCAATTGTTGCGGAATCCTTTTTCCTCAACGATTTTCACAAGAGCAGGAATGTTTGAACAGTCATTTGAATTGATACCGGTAGCCCATTTAAATTCAATGACAGGAGCTACACCATATTCTTTACAAATGTCAAGATACTCTTCGAGAGTGCAGACATAACCGGTATAAGTTACGCCACCACGAGTTTGAGTAAGTTTTTGTGATTTGAGATAAGAAAGCGTGTTAGAAGCAATAGCCGGTTCTCCTGACGCTTTAGTGAGGTTGTCGTCGTGCCAACAAACAAATTTACCGTCTTTAGTTACTTTGATGTCGGTTTCAAGATAGTCATAGCCTTTCTTTGCACCATTGATAAATGCTTCGGAGGTGTTTTCAACACCCCAATAGCTACCACGGTGACCTACAAGATAAGGTTGCGCCGTCGCAGCAATGACTGCTGAAATAACGAGCAAAAGAGTGTAGATTCTTTTCATGAGAAATTGGTTTAGATTGTTAGTTAATTTATTGATTTTCTATTTGAAATGACAAATTTAGACGAAAAAGTTCTAAAATACAAAAAAAGTTAAGCAAAATAGTGAATTTGCTTAACTTTTTTTGCTTTTTTAGTGGATTGGCTGTTAAAATGATTATTTATTACATCTTTTTTTGAAGAAATTCATTCTTCTTTCTCAAATTGAGATAGAATTTTTTTTAACGACGTATTATAGTCTTAACAGTGCCAAGAGTGTTGACGAGATATACACCTTGTGGTAATTCATCTACATTGATTACCGCTTTGGTGTCATTAATATCTTTTACAACTTTCACTAACTGCCCGTCGGGAGTGAATATTTTTACTTCGTTAATAATCATTGGAGCCTCTAAAGTGAATGAACTTATAACAGGGTTGGGGTAAAGTTTCACTCCACCGCAAGCCTCGGTCAAGATGCCTTCTACGCCGGTAGTGATTTTTGTGTTTGCTACTGTCATATTTGTGAGAGCAGTAGGCACTGTCATAACGTCCATATAGCGATTGGAATTAACGATAACATAAGTTGAAGGATCTTGATCTGCAATAATCTCACATAAGTTTTCTTCGTCGGGGTAAGCGGTAGATATTTGAGACCCCGAAACAATCACCGGATATTCTGCTGTTAATGTTACATCAAAGTTCACAGTCGATGCATCGGTGAGAGGCTTGTCGGCACTATACACATTGTGAATCAACAAAGGAATTTGTCCTTTTGTAATAGCTAAATCCGTCCAATTGGTTTGAATGATTCCATCTACAGTTGTGCCGTAACCAATTTTTCCATCTTTTAAAGCTTCATTGCTATTGTTCATAAAATCAATTTCACTATCGGGTAACACTGAACCTGAATGGTATTGTACCCATGTGTCGCGGTTATTGCCTTCATAGTGCCCATAACATTTAATCTTTGAAGCGCCATAATAACCCATATATCGATTTAATGCATCTTCTTGACCCCAGTCAAACAATACGGCAGCATCGTAATAATAAGGGTAATATCCATTGGATTGGGCGTTGTCGTAATAGAAGTGTGGTTCTTTACGTTGATACAACGCTCCATCTACTGGGCCTCCGCTGTAATTATCGATGCCCAATTCAGGTAGTTGAACTGCGCGAGAACTAAGAGGAGCGGTAGCTTCTTTAAAGAAAGAGAAGTTGTCGCTTTTGCGTTTAAATTCAACAAGAATTTTTGTTGAATAAGAGGCAGCCCCCGGTTTGTAGACTTTACGATTACGTCCATCTTCACCATTTGTGGTAGCATCATAAGGAACTTCTAAACCTAAAATATCGCATCTTACGTTTTGGGTATTTGAGTAACAAGGAGCATAACCAATGGTGCTGTTTTGAGTCTCAAATTCAGCTCGCTTTATTTGCTTCTTGTTTGCGTCATATACAAATAATGTATAGTCAATTATCCATGCATTGTTTTCATATGTATTTAATGTAGTGTTATACACACCAAGCACTCCATCAGTTACATAGATTGGTGTCAACATTGCATCTTGTGTGCCAAAATAGTTGGCTGCAGAAAGTGTTACAGGGTTAGATGGATTTTCGTCAAGTTTGTTGGTCGCAGGGTCAATGCGACGGAATGAACCCATTGGCATATCTTCATTGCCGGTCAATGAACTAAAATCACCATTAAGTTTGTGGAAATCAACGGGGGTTAATGACCATGAAGGCATAGGAATCGTCATCTCTACCTTATCGGGAGAGGCTGCCATGAAGTTACATTCGTAATTGCTGATGCCATAAACTTTTACTTGGTAGGGGAGTTGGGGGTTAGCGTTTTTCCACACTAAAGTAGGCATTTTGGTGCCAGCTGTTGATGACGCATTAGGCGATTTAACTACAATGCAGTAGTTTGTAATGTCGTAGTGGTCACAGTTGTAGGCACTAATGGTTTTGCCGGCGGGATATTTATTAAATGTAACCGAAGATGTAATCTCGTTGCCGTTTTCGTCGAGGAACACGATGTCGCGAGCGTCTAGTTCGGTCGCAATCTCACTTGCGTTATCACCTGTGATTTCAACAATATAAGTGTCGATTGACGGTTTTCCGCCACCTATCAAGTAAGGTATTTCAAGATTGTCATTGGTGGAGATATCGAGTTTGAGGTCAAATGAATATCTTGTTACATTATCAACTTTCTCGGTGATTTGAGAAAGAGTGGCGTCGATAGGAGTGCGTGGAGCCGCCGAAGGAATAGTTGGAGTGAGAGCTTCAACAGTGTATTCGGTGTTTTGTTCGCCACGATCGTTAGTGTCGTAGGTGTAAACAGGGATAACACTAAATTGATATACGAGATCGTAGTCATCGCTTAGGTCGTTAGGCGTATCGGCACCGCCATAGGTCAATTCATATACAAATGATGCAGTGCGATTTTCTTCATAGTTACCGTCGCTGTAGTCAATGCTAACAGTTTCGATTTTGGTCCAATCAGTAACCACAGTGCTGCCATCGCTACGGGTGGTGCGATAGCGTATTTCGTAGTTATTGAAGATGTCGCGGTCGTAGGTTTGAGCTTCCCATGTGAGTCTCACTTTTCGGTGACCCTCATCAACGCTCACCTCATCGCTCATTTTGTGGCAATAGTGCTCAACTTGAAGATTTATAACCGGGTTGTCAATCACAATAGCACGAGCTATTGATTTCATACCACCTTCACCGGGAGCGTAATTAAAGAAATCGGTTTCGCGTTGTTTGTCGGTAATCACTTTTCTCACGTTTATGCTATGGCTCAAGAATGATTGGTCGGCCACTTGGTCATAAGGGGTGAATGAACCGATTTTTGTTTTTGTGGTCCAGTCATATAGAGTAATGCGATTTGCTCCAAGTTCGGCGACAGGTCCTATTTTAACAGTAGAAGAACTTGTTCCTGTGGGGAGTCCGGCAACTGATATTGTTTGAGCAGAAGGTGCATTGGTAACGGTGTTGCGAGCCTCAGTTTTAAGAGTATATGCCATAAGACCAAATTGACGAGAGAATAGAAGAAGGTTGTCGGCAGGGTCAAAGACGATTTGCTCTACCGCTCCGCATTTGCCATCGGTAGAATGTCCTAACTCTATTTCATAGTCATAGGTCAGAGACGGAGTATTTCCATCCCATGTGACATTATAAATTTTTACATTACTATAATTCATATTACCACCACCGGCGACAGCGAGGCGTGTCATATCCTTATTTATGGCAATCCCCGATTCAAAAGCGTATTCTGTGTTATTTGTGCCTAAAATAGTGGTTGAATTAAATAGAATATTGCCATCAAAATCCATGAAAAGGAATACCGGAGAAGCTGTGTCATGTTTATTATCATTCCATAAATTTTGGCAAATCCATAACCCTTTATCGCAAGATATAACTTCAACATTGTTTTTTGTTAGATAAGATGAAACTGTGCTATAAAAGTGAGATGGAGCATTATTCCATGAGTCGGCAGTGCCCAAATCATAGCGAACAAGTTGCTGCGATGGATCTAAGTCTTCAACGAAGGCATACATTTTTCTATCAGCACCTTCGCCATGGAATGCTATACCTGAGGTGCTACCTATTATAATATCCCCATTGGCGTTTGTTTTTTGTCCTCCTGAAGTGTGTGTGCCTTGGAACATTTGTGTGCACGAGTTGTCTTTAGGGTTATATACGTGTACACCGGCCTTTTCGCTATCGCTCCAGTCGGCAATATAAAGTTTGCCTGAGTTTGTTTTGATACGATATGGAGAAGATGACGATGGGGATGCTTGAAATTTATCAGCATGAATAAAATCCCCGATTATAGTGAGGTCGGGGGTATATCGAAGGATACCACCACCTGCTTTTGCTCGTGCGGCATATACATATCCATAATAATCACTCTCAGTATCGAGGTCAATTGCTACACCTCCACGATTACCTGTTGCTTGGTCGGGAGTGGAGCCATAGTTATAGTAGTTTTGAACAGTATTATTCGCTGCATTTGCAATAGAAACCGACCAAGTATAGTCACCTTGAACAAGGTTGCTTGCTTCAATGGTTTTTGTGTTTTTTCCTTGAGAAACCGGAGCGATTTCGTAATCGTAGCTTACACCGGTACTGCTGTTTTTAATTGAGATAGTTGCTTTAGAAGCCGCAGCGTTACTATTGAATGATAAATCGTAGTTTTCTCCATCTTTAGTAACTTTGAGGTCGTAGGCATATGCTCCTGGATTAATGTCGTTTAGGTATGCCTTAGGCGTTGCTTTAGGCTTGATAATCTCTTTTGATTGTGTGCTGTTGGTGTTTTTAGTATAATATGATTCGTTTCCACCTAGAACATCGGAGTAGGCAATTACTTCGTGGCCGTGCAAAATAAATGCAGTGGCACCATTACGGCAATAGTTAAGACCGGTATCTTCCCATGTAATTTTTGTTGAATTTTCAACAGTAGATCCATCAAGAGTACCATAATAAATCTTACCTATAGTATTTTGCCCGCCAGTGTGGTATAATACTTTGTTAGGAGCAAATTGATTGATATATCCACGGTGGCTGTTGAATTCGCCATCAGGGAGCATAAATGCCTTTTTGTTAACAACCGCTCCGTTTTTCATTATAATACATTCAACGAAGCATTGTTTTTGGGGAGTGAACCAAAGATGACCAGTGCCATTAAGACAATCTCCGTATGCACTCATGATGTCGGTACGATCCGAGATAATAGCATTGACGGTTTTCCCATCTTTTTGATATTCAAATTTTACCCCTTGACCTATTGCATTTTTATTTAATGAAGGGTTGTTTTCGGGAGTATAGTATGCAACCGAACCAATATTGTGTCCCCAACCAAAGGTCTCTGTAGGAATGTCAACATTTGTGTCGGTGCGACGAGTCGCTACCCAAAGTGTTCCGGCATCGTCGGCAGCAATAGCAGGTCCCATATAATACCAATCACCTTGGCTTTCAAATGGGAAGGTGGTGAGACTATTTCCTCCATACCACATGCCTTGGAGCCCTTTTTCAAAGAAATATCCTTGAGAGGTTTTGCCCGGGTAGTTATGTTCATAACCCGATGACATGAGTGTGAAAATCTTGTCGCCAACAATAGCACTCTGAAGGAAAGTCGATTTGTCGAAGTTGGGGAAAATCTCCATGAGAGAGCCTTCCGGAACTTTAACATTAAGTTCGCCATCGCTATTTTTCTCATACCCCATGTATTCTGTCCAATCATGGCGAGGAATGATGATGCGAAATTTTGAATCTTCGAGCTCATCAATGTCTACTTGTGCTTTGACGGGTAAAATTATTGTCAAAGCAACGAGGAAGAATAAAAACTTTTTCATAAAATTATATACAATATAGGAAATAAGTCGCAAAGGTAGTTAATAAGGTGCAATAGTGAGCCTTAGTGGCGTTAAATAGTGTTAAGCAATGGATTTGAGTCAAATAAAGAAGTGGCTTTATTGGTGAAAGATAGGAGATGATTAAATGGAGAGATGAAATTCTCTTTAAATTATTAATTGGAATCGTTTTGAAGTTGTTTGATGATGGTTTTTAACGATGGGGATTCAAGTAGCTCTTTTATTGTTTTTGTGGCTTGTGAGAGGTCGCCTTTTTCTTCCGATTTTTCGCAGATGCTTTTGATTTCGATGATGGTAAGGGCTATTGCTCCGAGTAATGAGAAGCCGGGGACGATGGGGAGTGAGGCAATGTCGGTGGCACGAAGGTAGATTACACCGGCAATAATCATTCCGTCGAGAATGGTGAGGGCGAGCAATGTGTTGAAATAGCGGGCAATTTTGTCGACGGTGCGACGCAAGGCGCGCGATGTGCGGGGAATGCCTGCCGCTCGGGCTTTGCGTATTCCGCTCCAAAGGTCGGCCACGATGGCGAATAACACTCCTGTGTATTCGATGATGATGAGTAATAACGCAATGGTTAATGGTTGAAAGTAGGTGCTGTTCATAATGATAAAGTGTTTTTGGTGATTGATAAATAAAATAGACTGCAAAGATACAATCAAAATGTGGCCAAAAACTGCGATAACTGATTTAATGCGGAATGCGGAGTGCGGAATTGTGATTTAGAGTTGCTTAATAAAAAAGTCTATCGCGTTTCACAACGCAATAGACAATGAAACCTTAATCTTAATTTAATACTATGAAAAACACATTACAAAGATAAAATAATGGATTTATTTATCAAAATAAAATATACGAAAAATCATGTTGTTGACTTTTTTTAATACATGAGGGCGGAGTGTTGCACTACCCTTATATATTGAGATCTCTCATGATTAGGATGTGGAAAAAACTGATTTTTTTGAAGTCTCAATAATCAAATATCAAGGAATTTGCTACTGAGGTTGATTAGTGCTTAATGAGTCCTTTGTCCCCTTTGGGAAGGTTTTGGGAGTGGTTGTCTCTATTTTAGGGGTGTTAGTATTTATCTCTTGGGTTTTAATTTTACTAATAGGAGTTGAGGTTGGTAGTGTTTTTTGTCCTAATGCTTTTTTGTTTTTGCGTGCAATAGTATCGTTAACTGAAGGCAATTTTATGTCAGAGAGCGATAGGTCGCTTTTGCTAGTTATTTCTACTTTCGGATTGAGGCATTCAAGATTGAGAGTGTTTGATTCTCGCACACTCTTCATTATTGAGTCACGTTTTTTTTCGAGTTGAAGTATCGTTTTGCTGGGGGCGAATTTGGAGTTGTCAAATGAAATAGTTTTTGGCATGTCACACGCCTTAGGCAAATCAATCTCTATATTGTCGAATTTTGGAATTAATTCCTTGGTGATTGAGTCTTTGTTGATGGGTAATGAGTGATAAAAATTTTCTGCATCAACTTGAGGAATCTCAACTTTTGGAATTGAAGAATATGATAGATATGAGTCTGAACTGACTTCTCGGCTACAAGCAGGAGTGTTTCGAATAATTGCTATAACGGCAAACAATGCCGCTCCTAATAATGCGTTTACAAAATTTGTCCTCATAGTTAGTAGGTGTTTAAATTTTAAATTGGTCAATTTTACACAATGCAAATGTATGGTATAATTTCGACATGGCAAAATTAAATGGGGCAAAAATACGCAAAGGTGTTATATTTTAACTTCTTTTAAGAATAGGAGGGTATAGAATGCATTGATTTATAATTAACTCGGTCGTGCCTCGTTGAGCCCTTTGGGGTTCATAATTATCTTGGTTGAGTTTCAGTGAACCTTTGGTGTTTTCAACTCTAAGCGCTCAATCATTGAATTTAAGCGGTTGAGAGCCTTTTTGTGAATTGCAAGCCCTATATTGGATACCAATAAATATGAAACACAATTTGTAGAATTGTTCATATAAAAAACGAGATGCAACATTTGTTGCATCTCGTTGAAGAATTATGAGAGAAATTGAATTAGTCGATTTCTTGATCAGCTTCGTAGCCACCCATTTCGCGGATTGCGTTTTTAAGGATAGCATATTGTTGGAAGAGGTGGTTAACAGGAACTTCACCCTTAGTGTAGTCGTGCATTGGGCTCTTGAGGAAGAAGCTGAGGAAGCGTTGAGTACCCCAACGGCCTGCGCGAGCAGCCAAGTCGCTCAACAATACGAGGTCAAGACACAAAGGAGCAGCGAGGATAGAGTCGCGGCAAAGGAAGTCGATCTTGATTTGCATTGGGTAACCCATCCAACCGAAGATGTCGATGTTGTCCCAACCTTCTTTGTTGTCGTTGCGAGGTGGGTAGTAGTTGATACGAACTTTGTGGTAGTAGTCGGTATACAAATCGGGTTGTTCTTCGGGAACGAGGATTGATTCGAGAGTAGAAAGTTTAGAAACTTCTTTAGTGCGGAAGTTAGCAGGTTCGTCAAGAACAAGACCGTCGCGGTTACCAAGGATGTTAGTTGAGAACCAACCGGCAAGACCTAAGCAACGAGTGCCGATGATAGGAGCGAAACCTGATTTAACGAGAGTTTGACCTGTTTTGAAGTCTTTACCAGCGATAGGCAATTTAGTTTTTTCAGCCATTTCCCACATAGCAGGAATGTCGACAGTAGTGTTAGGAGCACCCATGATGAAAGGAGCACCTTCGGCCAAAGCAGCGTAAGCATAACACATAGAAGGAGCGATGTTTTCAACATCGTTAGCTTTCATTGCAGCTTCGAGGTCGGCAAGTGTATAGTGGATTTTTTCGTTAACAGGAACATAAACTTCAGTAGAAGCTGACCAAAGAACTACGATGCGATCTACGCCGTTTTCTTTTTTGAAGTTACGGATATCTTCGCGAAGTTGTTCAGTCATGTCCCAACGGTCTTTGCAATCTTTTACGTTGTTACCTTCGAGGCGTTTTGCGAAGTTCTTGTCGAAAGCAGCCTTCATAGGCACGATTTTTTCGAGCTCGTCCTTAACAGGAAGGATGTCTTTTTCTTTAAGAACTTGGCAGTGCATAGCTGATTCGAAAGCATTTTCGGGATAAACGTCCCAAGCACCAAATACGATGTCATCGAGTTTTGCCATAGGCACGATTTCATCATATTTAAGATATTTTTTGTCAGCACCTTTGCCAACGCGTACTTTGTCATATTGAGTCATTGCTCCAACAGGTTTAGCAAGACCTTTGCGAGCCATCAAAACACCGGTCATGAATGTGGTAGTAACCGCACCAAGACCTACAACCAATACACCGAGTTTACCTTCGGCTTTTTTTACATTGTTACTCATTGTTTTCTTTATAAAAATAGGTTATTATATTCAGTTTTATTGCTTCCGAAAATAGGGTTTCTCGGAAATAGCGTGTAAAATTACATATACTTTTTGATATGCAAAATTATTTCTAATATAAACTTCCCTTATTTTTGTAAACCTATGTTAATTTTGTTGGCATTTAGCAAAAAAAGACAAAGATTGACGCTAATAGGGATAGTTTTTTGTTAACGAATTAAAATAGGGCAAAAGGGGATTAATTTATAATGTATAATTCATAAAGCCTATTTAATGCGGAGTGCGGAATTGAGAGTTTTGACAGAATGACAGAATGAACATAAGGGCTGTCGTGTGAAAATTATGCATTATGAACCCGTCACCCTTTAGGGTTCTCAACTCTCAATTTGTTTCAGCACATCGCTGAGTTGGGAAATGATGCAAGGGTGGGTAACAGCATCTTCATCGGCTGTCCAACCTTTACCTTTTATCCATGCTACTTTGCAACCGATTGTTTCGGCAGGTACGATGTCTTTTTTGTAGCTGTCGCCGATTACGATTACGTCTTCGGGTTTAAGGTTGAGGGCTTCCACACCAAGGGAGAAGATGCGAGGGTCAGGCTTGCGCACGCCTACAACGGCCGATTCCACAATTTCTTTGAAATAGTGGCGAAGGTTGAAGTCGGCAAGCACACTTTCTACATTGCCATAGAAGTTTGATACTAATACCAATGGGTATTTAGCATATAAAGCCTCAATTGTGGGTCGAGCTTCTTCAACACATTGGCGAGCCGAATCGTAGCAATATTTTGCGACGGCCAATGCTTTTTCTTCAACGATAGCTGCTTCTATCAACCCTTGCTCGGCAAGATAACCGAGTTCTATGCGCATTTTAATGAGCAGTAGGTCGTAGAAGTTGTGATGAGGAAGAATGTGGAGTGTGCGAGCCAATTCGCGTTCGGCAAACACATAACATTCGCGGAATTGTTCTTTAGTTACGTCGATTTGGGCTTCTTGGTATCCGTCCCAAATTATTTCACTCCAGTGCACACCACGACTATCGATAGTGCCACCATAATCAAATATTACACCTTTAATATTTTCCATCTTCAAGTTCTTTAGTAAAACGACGGCAGAATCGTTCATGGCAACAAAGCATATATACAAGCATGATGTTGAGCACAGTTAACTCAAATGCGAAATATAGCCAAGGCATTTGGGCAAATATTGCGGCAAAGAGAGCGAAAGTGCGAGTGTTGAACGATAGCATATTAGTATATTTCATCATGGGCAGAGATTTCGCTCTGAATGCATCGCGAAATTCTTGAGAAGGAACCTCTTTGCCCCATTTCTGAGCCATAGCCTTGCGAAGGCGTTGCATCCAGGGGGTGAGGCGTTCTTGTCCCACAGTGTAGTTGGTGTAGAATGTGAGAGTGAGTTTTTGGAAGAAGTTTTTACCCCATGATAGTTGCGAGAGCTTTTCTTTTAGTTGAGCCGAGCTGTCGAGTTCGCTACCTTCTTCGCCTTTGAGGAAGTAGAGGTGGAAGTTGCGGTAGTAGTCGGCCATGGCGGCTTGTTGAGCGTGGCAAATGCCGGCTACGATAGCGATGGTCCAAATGAGCCAAGGCATGGGACCGAAGAAGTCGGAAGTGGCATTTGTGCGGAAACAGATGGCGAAGTATATAGAGAAAAACCATAGGTCGCCACTCACGCCGTCAAGAATGCGGCCAATTCGAGAGTATTGTTTAGTCATGCGGGCAAGTTGTCCGTCGGCGCTATCAAATGAGTTGGCCCACACGAGCAAAAAGATACCGATAACATTGAGCCAAATATCGTTGAAGTAAAACATAATACCGGCCCCTACACCTAAAAAGATAGAGGCGATAGTGATGGCATTGGGCGTTACTCCAAGTTTTTTAGCCAAGCAAGCCCAAGCATATCCAATGGGACGATAGAAGATGAGGTCGAAAGTTTCCTCGGTATCCATCGATTTCAAAGTGTCGCGGTAGCCCACTTTTTGAGTTTTTTTGTCGTCAGCCATTGTTATTTATGCTCTTTAATAGTGTTGAGAATACATTTAGCGATATGAGGAGCGGCGTCAACACGGCAAGGTGCGAAGCTGGGCCAGTCGTTGAAGTCAATGATGCGAATATCGCCTTCGGGCGATACAATGCAGTCGCCACCATAGATTTTCACATCGAGCACTTCCGAGGCATTTTGGCATATTTGTCGCATTTTTTCTACGTCAAATTCAATTCCTTGCGACTTGCCGTTGATTGCTTCATGGCCATATTTACTGTGACCAAGGTCGAAAGGATAGAACCAGAAAAAGAATGGGGTGCCTTGAACTCCATAGAATTTAACCAAGTCACCTACTAAGTGCTTGTTTATAACAGCGCGTTTAATGCCACGAAGAAAATATTCTTGAAGCACTTCTTGAGCTTCTTCGGGGTGACGCACATAGCTCACATCTTCCTTGTGCATTGCGTGGAAGTCGCCACGTTTAATCCAGCATTGAGTGAAGCCGGCTTTTACGAGAGCATCTTTAATGCCTTCGTTGGTGTTGACCATGAGGCTTTCGGGGTAGGGGATATTGCTACCCAACAGAATGCGTGTCATGCGTTCGCGGGTGCAATTTTCAATACCATAGCCCGAGTTTATCACGATTTTACCATTGTCTTCCATCTCTTGGAGGAGCGCAATAGATTTTTGTTCGCGACACATACTCACAATCACGTTTTCGGTCACTTTACCGGCGATGAGTTGTTCTTCGCTATATACGTTTACGATGCAACCACGTTTGCGTAAATGTTCGGCCACGACATTGAAAATAGCAGCATCGTTGCCAATGTGGTTGGGTGAATAAGCACCGGCTCTCATTATGCCGGCAATTGTAATTTCAGCCATCGTTTATATTATATATATTAATGTGAAAAATTTAATTCTTATAGTTTGTTAAGGACGTAAAGCGGCAAATGCAGCAGCTGTTTCAATGTCGCCGGCATGGTCTACATCGACGATTTTTTCAAATGGGAATGCTTTAAGCTTGAGTCCGGCATCAACGAGTGCACGTTGGTAATTGCGCATGCGCGATACGCCATTCTCCATACAATTTTCAAGCACACGAAGAGCGGGAGGAGTCAGCCCATATATCCCGCCTGAAATGAATTTCACTCCGTCCCACGCCGCATCTTTGAACGCGGTGATATTGAGGTCGCTGTCGGTGTCGATATATAGAGGTTTTTCATCATCGATAAATGATGTTACCGCCATAAATCCGTCGGCACCGGTGGAGTCGTTTTCAAATGCTTCGATATATTTTTTGAACTCCTCTTCGTGGAAAATAGTGTCGACAGTGGTGAGGCAGAATTTTCCTTCTTCGAAATGACGGCTCACTTCATAGAAGCTGTGCATTGAGCTTGGAGTAGATTTCACTACAAGGCGGAAAGGCACGGGAATGTCGAGACTTTCAAGATATTCGCGCACTTGGTGCATCTCTTCGTTTACGATGATGCTCAATGAGGTGGCATTGCATCGCATAAAGATGTCGATGAGGCGTTTAATCATTGGAGTGCCGTTGAGGTTTACCAATGGTTTGGGAAGTTTAACACCCTCTTGAACCAAACGTGAGCCTTCACCGGCTGCAATAATAGCGTAATTCATATAAGAATATATTATTTAGTCTTTATTTTATTTTTTGTAATGCTTCTATGGTGAAACAAGAAACCTTTTATGTCGAGGTCTTGAAACACGAAGTAGCGTTGAAGTAGAATGTTCCAAAATACCGATACCACAAATGAAACTAATAGCTGAGCGGCCATGAAGCACCCTGCATCTTTAAATCCTAAGTCAAGGAGCCATTGCCAGTTGCTAAATAAATAGTGGACAAATTCGGTGCCATAGGAGTTGAGCAAAAGGCTGCCCACCCACACAAACGCATACTTGATAATCATGGCGCGTTTGCTCACATCGTTTCCACGGAATGTCCATTTGTAGTTGAGGAAGCAGTTTACCGCACCACCTGTTGTAGCTCCGATGGCCTTAGAGTATAAAGGACCAAGTGGAGTGAACTCAAACAGTATGAGACTCACGATAAAGTCGGTCCACGACGACACTTGTGATGTCGCCGTAGCTTTAAGAAGAATCTTAAATTCCTTCTTCGAACGGAATTGAACCGGTATGAGTCTTTTTAAATTCATTTACAAAACGTGATGGCGATTGTTAGTCCTCGTGTTCTTCTTTTGTGAGGTCAAGCACAACATTGTCGTTGCCCTTGTTGACATATTGACGGCGCAATGGATTGCGATGGATATATGCTTCATTGCGACGGCAGCGCACCACATCGATAGCATGATAGATAGCTTCGCGCATAGACGCTTCCGATGCCACTCCTTTGCCGGCAATGTCATACCCTGTGCCATGATCGGGCGATGTGCGCACATAGTCTAATCCGGCAGTGAAGTTTACGCCACTTTCCATTGCAAGAGTTTTGAATGGAGCGAGACCTTGGTCGTGATACATGGCCAATATGCCATCAAATCGAGAATACTGACCGCTACCAAATAATCCATCGGCAGCATAAGGGCCAAAGCAAAGAATCTTGTTGCCGTAGGCCTCTTCAATGGCTGGTGATATGATTTCTTGTTCCTCCTTGCCGAGCAGTCCATTCTCGCCGGCATGAGGGTTGAGCGATAGCACTGCTATGCGAGGACGATTGATGCCAAAATCATTTTTAAGAGATGTGTTAAACGCCTCAAGCTTTTCTATGACGGCTTCTTTGGTGATGGCGTTTGGTATTTCAGCGATGGGGAGGTGGGTAGTAACTAACGCTACTCTCACATTTTCGTTGCAAAGAATCATCAATGCTTTTTGGTCATCATCGCCAAGTGAGGCTTCAAGATACTCAGTGTGTCCCGGGAAATTGAAACTTTCACTTTGGATATTGTCTTTATTTATTGGAGCTGTTACTAAGGCATCGATTGAGCCGTTTCGCAAGTCCTCAACCGCTTGTTCAAGGGCTGTAAATGCAGCTTTGCCGGCGATAGGTGTAGATTTTCCCGGCTCAACAACGGTGTCTTCTCCCACCACGTTAATGATGCTACAAGCATTGTCGCGAGCATCAGCGGCTTTAGCTATTTGTCCCATTTGGAACTGAGGCAATCCCAATTGCTTGCGGTAATATGCTGCGATTTTTGCACTTCCATAGATGATGGGTGTGCACAATTCAAGCATTCTCGAGTCTTCGAGGGCTTTTAAAATCACTTCGTAGCCTATGCCGTTGATGTCACCGTGGGTAATTCCCACTCTTATCTTTTTATAGTCTTTCATTTTTAATTGATATGTGATAATGTGGATGAAAATCAAAGGGTTAAGCCGCTTTGTGGCCCAAGTCCTCCTTTTTTCACCTATTTACAAACCGCTAAGTTACTCATAATTCTTCAATCATGAGCAATTTGTGGCGCAAAAAAGGGCGAAAATTCGCCTTTTTTGCCAAAAACGAAATATGTTGAGATATTAATGGGACTTATATAAAATCTACAAATTTGCACTAGGGGACGATGAGAGAATGCTATGTTCCTAACTGAAATATTTTGTAAAAGATTTGGATGAGCCGAGATATATTCATAATTTTACGGTCCAAAAGATGATACAAATTGAAATTTCTATAGTGGAATATGGAAATATTATGTGAATGGGTTGAGGGATTGCTACATAACGTAGGTGTAGCTCCTGAGAATATGAGGTGGACGGCATTTGTTGTTTATGCGGTTATATTGACATTTGTAGCGGTGGTGTCGTTTATTATAGTCCACAAAATTGTGGTTTCGGGGATTAGTCGCATTGTTGCCAAGACGGCTGTTAAATGGGATGATGATTTGTTTAACGACAAGTTGCTGTCGTGTGTGTGTCATTTGGTGCCGCCGGTATTGTTGTTACTGCTTATTCCATGGATTTTATACGATTATCCCTATATAACGTATATTGCCGAAAAGGGGTTGATGATATATATTGTAATTGTGTCGGTGAGGTTGTTTAATGTGTTTCTTTCGTCGGCCTATCTTGCTTCGCAGCATAACGAATCGCTTAAAAGTCACCCGCTTAAGGGTATGCTACAAATGCTCAAAATTGTGGCAATATGTGTGGGGGTGATAATTATAATCAGTTTGCTCATCGACAAGAATCCTCTCATCATTCTGTCGGGGCTTGGGGCGTCGGCGGCAATACTGATGTTGGTGTTTAAAGATACCATTATGGGACTTGTTGCAGGGGTGCAGTTGTCGGCCAACGATATGCTAAAACCGGGCGACTGGATAATGGCGCCAAAACATGGGGTTAACGGTGTGGTTGAAGATGTGACGCTTACCACTGTGAAGGTGCGCAACTGGGACATGACTATCGTTACCATTCCTCCTTATTCGCTTGTGAGCGAATCGTTTCAAAATTGGCGTGGAATGCAAGCAAGTGGTGGGCGCCGAGTGATGCGCTCGGTTAATTTTGACGTTAATTCCATTCGTTTTCTAAGTGATGAGGAATTGGCTCAATACTCAGCCCTCGAATGGTATCAATCTTATTCGTCACCCTCTAAACGAGTTGTGAACTTGCACATTTTTCGTCATTATATTGAGTGGTACCTCACTAACCATCAAATGGTTAATGAAAAAATGCTGCTAATGGTGCGTCAATTGCAACCCACAAATCATGGCGTGCCGATCGAACTTTATTTCTTTGCCACCAAAACCTCTTGGAAGGAATATGAGTATATTCAATCCGAGATATTTGACCATGTATTTGCTGTGGCTTACGATTTTCACCTAAAGATATTCCAAAGTCCTGCAGGGCTTGATTTTACGGGAACCCCCGCGAATTAAAGGAAACATCTACATATTCCCTTAATGCTATGGTTGCGCCGGTTTTGTGGCACGGAGTATTTCGCGTTTCCCTCCGCGAGGGCCGGGGAGCCGTTCCACTATGAACCCCACTCTTTGCAAGCGTCGGCGTATCTCACCCTTGGCGCAATATGTCGTCAGTATTCCGCCTGGAGCCATAGCATCATATATGCGCATAAAAAGTTCTTCGCTCCACATTTCGGGCTGTTTCTCGGGCGCGAAAGCGTCGAAATACACCACATCAATCATCTTAGGAAGTTCACACCGGGTGAAATCGCATTTACGCTTTTCAAGTGTGAATGATGAGGTTATTTGCTGTGGCAACTCCCATGGAGCATTATGTAGCGACATGAGTAACTTATTGTCGACGATAGCACCATAGTTGAGCTTTTCAATCACGTCGCATTCCACAGGGTAAAGTTCAAGAGAGATATAATGTGCTTGTCGTGAGGGAGCAGCTGCCATTGCCGTAACCACGGCATTTAGTCCGGTCCCAAATCCTATTTCTAGCACTCGCAAACATTGCGACTCCTCGCTCATGGGGTGATGCAAAAATGCGCAGTCGCGAAAAATATGTAACGACTCGGTCAATGCCCCTTTCACCGAGTGATAATGTTCATCAAGGTGGGGCACATATAAGGTAGCCGATCCGTCGGCGGTGATTTCAATCTCGTTCATTTTTAATAAGGCGGTTTAAATAGCAATGGAAACGTCAGTAAATTCCCACATTTGAGAGGAAAATGTAAAATTAAGCATTTGGGATATAAATCACAGTCTGCCGAGGGTGAAAAACTGTTAAATTTATCATGGCGTTGCATTATCGCGGTTTTTAACATTTTTTGCCTCGTACCTTTGCATTGTGATTGCAATCCACATAACCCAATGACTAAAGTTTAATTAATTCGTGGAATTTATAGAAGTTCCCTTAAATATTAATCTTCCTAAACAAAAAAACAGATGAAAAACAAAAATCAATCAACAATCGACGAGGCGATTACATCGGCAGGCGAAATCGCAAATGAAGTAACCGATGCGGAGACCGATGTGGTGACCAATGTGGCTCAAGCAGCCCTCAATGTGGCCGAGACGGTATCGGCAATTGATGAGACAATCGACGACGTGAAAGAGATTGCCCAATCGGCACCTTCGCTCAAGGATGTGATGAAAGCCATCGTTAAAGATGCGCGTGTAGGACATTTTATCGTTGACATTCTCAATGGCGTAAACGTCAACGAGGCCTCTAAAACTCACTTCTATAACGAGACTAACAACGAGTCTCAATCAACTATCGACACCCTTGTCGACGAGGCCGAACAACGAGGTTATTTGCGTGGTCGCAATGAACAAATCGAGGTGAAAATGCGCCAATCAATCTCACCAAGCGAAACAGGAAAACAAACACCTTGCAACGAACCTTCAATCCTTAGCCACATACGTCGCAGCGTGTGGGACAAATAGAGGTAATTAATAATGCTAATTTAATGCGGAACTAATTTAATGCGGAATTATGATTTTAGACAGAATGCCAAAAAACTCCTCTCTCCTATCTCCTCTCTCTCCTACCTCTTCCCTCCTTTCAATTTTAACCTTTAAACATTCAACTCATTATGAAACAATTAAAACAACAAATTATTGATTTATTCAACAAGGCCACTCAATGGCTTCTCAACAAGTATGGAATCTACACCCTCATCGCCATGGCGGCAGTGATATTGTGGTGGATTATTGCCGGTGACGGCGATGTGACAATGGCTTCAGCCATGCTCATCACCGGTGCGGCTGGCGGAAAGCATGTGGTCGACGGACCGCTTACCACAACTTTAACAAATGAAGGGTCGCCGGAACTGCTTCGTAATGAAATCGACGAGCGTATAGTCAAAATACGTCCTATGTCAACTCCCATTGACCAACTTTCGCGCTTTGCCGGCTCTCGCTCTTGTGGAAGCATGGTGGTAGATTACTACTCAGTCGACACCAAACCCACTGAGGCAACATTGAAGCAAGACTACGACGAAGAATCGTCAACAGCCGAAAGCGGTCGGTTCCACATCGCAAAGATTTTGACCGATGATGATGCCATTTTTGAACCATCCGAAACCATTCTTGTCCCCGAAGTAAACGGCTATAAAGAAGATGGTGTAAACTTCAAAGGCTCATTGGTGCTATATGTATTATCAAAGGCTTCTGCCGGTGGGATAAATGTGATCGCCGTTAATGGCAAATCGTTGTCGGGCGAACCTAATTTTGTGCCCTCATTGCCTAAGGGGTGTCGTTTAATAAGAATGGGACGCGCCGCCTCCGAACTCGATGTGCAGACTGCCCAATTTGAGGCTCTTCCCACTAAGAGGCAAAACAACTGTCAGATTTTCAAAGCTCAGGTAGAACAGAGCACCTTCCAAAAAATCGCCAATAAAGAGGTGGGCTGGAACTTCTCTGACCAAGAAGAAGTAGCAATCATCGACATGCGTTTGGGCATGGAAAAAAGCTTCCTTTTCGGCTCACAAGCTCGCATCTATGACGCAAACAAACGCGAAGAGGTGTTATTGACAGGTGGCATATGGGACCAAGCCGGCAAACAGTTTAACTATTCGCCCGAGAGTTTCAACGCCGATTCAATAATCGAACTTTGTCGCGAGGCTTTTACCTCCAATGCCGGCTCTAACCGCAAACTCCTCATTGGTGGCACCGCATTGATTGAACGCCTTAACAAACTCGACTACAACAAAGTGATTTCGGCATCCGACACGGTGACTAAATGGGGTATTGACTTCACCGAGTTACACTCTAAATTCGGCACGCTATATGTGCTACACTCCGAAGTATTTGACCAATGCGGACATGCCGACGACGGATTTGTGCTTGACCCAGAGTATATAACCAAATATTGTCATGTGCCATTCCGAGCCGAGAAACTCGACTTGCGCAAAAGTGGTGTGCGCAACACCGATGCCATTGTGGTAACCGAAGCGAGCTGCTTAGTGTTGAGATACCCACAAGCCCACATGCGTGTAGTGGCCCAAAAAGCTTAGTAACTATGAAGATACATCTTTCCTCCGACGAAATGCTGGCGCAGTGGAAGCTGCGCCGGGGTTTCGCCCCATTAAGGGCCGATTGTGTGATTTCGCGCACCGACGGCATTGACCTCGACAATCTTTTGCGGCTCGAAATGCGCGATTGGTATCTCAACCTTCTCGCAACAGCTCCCCTTGAAATGTTGGCTACCACCAATATAGCCTCTGATATAGCAGTGGTGCCTACCGGAGAGGGTGGGGCAGTGGTGATGCTACCCGAGTCGTGCCGCCGCATCGTCGAATTTCAACTCGACGGATGGCAACGCCCGGCAATCATCGTCGATGACCCACTATGTCACTTAGCGCGCATCCAAGCCAACCCATTCAGTCGAGGACTGACGGTCAACCCGGTGGTCGTGAAACAACAAAACCGTCTATTTGTCTACTCTCTCCCTGCCGGCTCTACGCCCAAAATCACACGCGCCATTGCCGTAATGGAACCCACCGACGGTTCCTACGAAATGGACGAATCGGCCCTCTCCACGATTAATTAAAAATGAAAATGCCTATTTAGTGCGCAACTTCTTTAATACGAAATGCATAATTAACTAGGAGATAGGGGCTAGAAACTAGGAGTTAGGAGATAGAAGATAGGAGTTTTTTGTCATTTTGTCAAAAAACATTCCGCACTCTGCGCTCCTCATTCCGCACTAAATAGGCATTATGCATTATGAACCCCGAAGGGTTCAATGAGGCTCGACCGAGTTAATTATGCATTATGAATTAAACATTATGAATTATGAATTAAATTTAAAGTTATGTTTTTACCTAAGAATGAAAAAGTGCTGGCTCTGGCACTAAACGCATGGCGCAATGCCGCCTCTCTCAGTGCCAATCGCTCTCGTTATAAACAATATACCTATGGCCAACAATGGAACGACATTGTTACCGACGAAAAAGGAAACACCATGACCGAAGGCGAACACGCCATCCGTTGTGGCAAAAAGCCTATGACCAACAACCTCATACGCCAATTAGTGAAATGTGTTGTGGGCCGTTTCCGCAACAACATCGCTCTCACTCCACCGGCCGATGATAAAATAAAGCAATTATATGAATACAACAACCTTAACGAACTCGATAGCCGTTTGCTCGAAGAATTTCTTATCTCAGGCTGTGCCATTCAGCGTGTCGACACCTCGCTAACTCCCGCAAGAGTCGACAATGTGAATCCGTCTAAATTCTTTGTAAACACATTCTTCGACCCTCGGGGTTGGGATATCGAATTAGTGGGTATGCTCCACGACATGAGCATCGACGAAGTGATGCATCGTTTTGCCAAAGGCGATGCCCAACGGGCCAAAATGCTACGTCAGCTATATTCTAGCAATGAAATGACACTCGGCGGCGCATTCTTCAAGCCCTCGAGTGGCCGTTGCCGTGTCATCGAGGCTTGGAGGCTCGAAAGCGAGGAAGTATTGTTGTGTCACGACCCCCTCAAAGGCGAAATGTTTATCATAAATCAACGAGAAGCACATATGATTGACCGCGAAAACCTCATGCGAGGAAAAGAGGGGCACGACCTCATCACTACTAAGTGGCAGATGAACTCCTTGTGGCGTTGCTATTACCTCGCCCCCGACGGCTCGGTCCTCGACTACTTCGATTCGCCACTACCTTGTCGCTCACACCCCTTTGTCATTAAATTCTATCCGCTCATCGACGGTGAAGTACACTCGTTTGTTGAGGACGTAATCGACCAACAGCGCTATATAAACCGACTAATAGTGATGATTGACCACATCATGAGCACATCGGCCAAAGGTGCATTGTTGTTCCCTGCCAACCAACGACATGAGTCTATGTCGTGGGAGCAGATTGCCTCACAGTGGGCCAAGAGCGACAGTGTAATCCCCTACAATCCGTCGGCTGGAAACCCCGGTCCGCAACAAATTGCCGCCAATAACACCAATATAGGCGCTTTCGAACTGCTATCGCTCGAAATGAAGCTATTCGAAGAAGTGTCGGGCGTGGGGAGTGCTCTTATGGGAAAAACATCGTCGGGATCCACCGGTTCGGCACTATTCGAAAGCCAAATAAAAAACGCCGTCATAGCCCTTGCCGACATCTTCGAGACATTCAACCACTTCCGCTCCACACGTGATAGCCTAATTCATAATGCATAATTTTCATGCGCCAGCCCTTATGTTCATTCTATATTTGCAAAAGAAACGAAGATAGCGAAAATTTTCGCTATCTTCGTTAAGCCAGAAGTTGTAAAGGAATAAGATTATTAACTGTCATTGGATAAAAAACCGCACAGAATGTAAATCCCCTTTACTTTCTTTGT
>JAZNGZ010000028.1:0-10583 GCA_045576735.1 Muribaculaceae bacterium | reverse complement strand
CCTTTGTCATATTTATTTAGGTTTACCTAAAGATACAAAAACTTTAGGACATAGCAAAGCCCTAGCTTGAGAAAGTCAGGGCTTTGTCGTTTTTTTTATGAAACAATGAGGGTGTGACTGATTTTTGACACACCCTCATTTTATTTAATATATCTACTACTTATTTTATTATGAACCGTTTTTGTGATTACTCGTAATATGTAATTTGACGCGTTTCGATTGAATAACTATGATAAACATATTCATCTTCGGCGTCTACTTCATCTCCACATGAAAAGCTCTTGCTTAATATAGCTACTCGCTTCACCCAGTTTCCGTGACTGTCATACTCGAGATTTATATAATCACACATCCATTCTCCGATAAAATCCAATACTCTATCGCGTACCAATTCACCCTTTTCATATTCCGGCTTAGCAGAGACATACCAACTCAAAAAATCGTCTTTGTCAAGACTAACATAGCTCTCCGATTCTTTTACTTGATTGTTTTCCCACTTAAAATTATTGTAACAAGTAGCTGAACTTGAATCACTATCATCAGGCTCGGAATATATATATGAATAATGCACTAATTTTCCATCTTTATCTCGCTCTATATCTTTAAGTTTAGGATGCGCAATTGAGCCGTCTTGATTAAATGTAATTGTATCATCACTATTCTTTATACATTCTTTCACGTGACCTTTGAGGTTGTAAGCTTCGGCATCATGATACTGGCGTGTTGACTGTGCATTTACCGATACTGCGCTAAACAATGCGCTGACTGCCATTAATGCAATAAAAAATCTTTTTCTCATTGATGTTGTTGATGTTCTTGTTTTCATTGTCTTTATTTTTTTAGTTTGTTAATTATTTACACTACAAATTTATCAACAAATACGCCTTCAATCATCATCGCTAATCTAAACTATGTCGATTGCAGCCGTTTTAATGTCAAACGACATTGATTTCATGACAAAACCAATGGCGCTGAATATACTATGTATCTATTCCTCTATTTCACGAAATAAATTGTCGAGAGACTTTCTTGACCAAGATAATAGAGGCGCGCGCGAATTTGCGTTGCATCTGAGGCAAAGGGCTCGGTATAGACGGGTGATTTCATTGTTGGTTCTGAACCATCAAGGGTGTAACGTATCACAGCTCCGCTATATGGGGAGTTCATCTTCACCATACCCTCCTCTACTATCACGCCGGGCTGACGGAGGTGGAATGACCAACCTCGCACTGTCAATCGGGGCAATTCCTTATTTCCGATTATATTATTAAATTGCGCAGTCGTATATGTGGGTTTGTTGTTCCACGCGCGCTCGGCAAGACCAAACATCTTTGGCAATAAGAACGATTGCAATTGAGGGAACGAACGCATTGTTTCGGCAAATACATGCCCGCTCACACCTATTATTCTGCCTCGAGTAGAGGAATCGGTGGGACACAACTCGGCAGGATAACCGGCAAGTGAGTTAAACTCGTCAACCGTCCCACCCCAGTTCAACCCCTTTTCAAGTGGGTGATAATTATAGGTCATATCGAGATAGAAATGGTTCACATTACTCAATATAATGGGATAACCGGCATTTACCGCCTCGCGTGTCACCCCTCCATGTCCATGTGAAGGCAATGTACTCCAACAGTTTACACCGCCCACCACCGGGACTATTTCGGCATTATACTCATCGGTATGCCCCACTGCAATCTCTTGCCAACCATGCATCTTTATGCCACGTTGCGAGAGCATAGCTGCCAATTTTTTCACGAAATAGGCATGCAATCCCTTTTCGCCTCCAAGATTTTCATTCTTGATTAGAGCCAACGCCGATGGCGCACCGTTCCATGCTCCACGAGGCACTTCGTCGCCACCAATGTGGATAGCGGTCAACGGCACTCCCGCTTCTTTATACATCAATGCAATCTCATCAATCACCTTCTCCATAAATTTATATGGACCGGGCAACGCCGGATTCATCACATTGTCGTGAAATGCCTGAGCCGAGGTATATCGCGAAGTATCGCCATCTTCGATTAATCGATATGACGCATCGCCGGTGTTGCGATAACGCGCTTCCATCGATTTGATAGCGGCACGAGCATGCCCGGGCGACTCTATTTCGGGAATCACCGTGATGCCCATCTCATCGCAATAGCGAAGAAACTCTATAAACTCGCCACGAGTGATATAACCATTGGCTGTGCCTTCAGTGGTGTTGGGGTCGCCGTTTCCGGCAAAAATCTGCACCATGTGGTTATGTTCATCAAGAGTGTAACCACGGCGAGAGCCCACATTGGTCAACTCGGGCAATCCGGGAATTTCCAATCGCCAAGCCTCATCATCGCTAAAGTGGAAATGCAACGTATTCAAGCGGTATCGAGCAAGGATTTGCACCACCGTCTGGAGGTCGGCCACACGTTGGAAATTGCGAGCTATGTCAATCATCACAGCACGATAAGGAAGGTCGGGATAATCCTCTATCACCACGCATGGCAACACCGCACCCTCCACAGGGATATAATTGTGAGTCGAAAGCACCCTATTGGCGATCTTCAAAGCTTGCTCCGACGCATATTCCACCACCACACTGTCAGTAGTGATTGATATGCGGTAAAACTCAGGATTTTCGTGCGACACCGGGCGAGTAGTTACCTCGCCATTGCCCTTATATTCGCCACCAAGCAACGTAACCTTTTTAAACGAAGGTATCACATCATAAATTCCTATCGAATCGTTACACACAAGCGACTCGTTGAAACGATATATCACATCACCATAAGGCATTTTGTCACGCCCCTCAACACTCCATTGCTCAGGACGGTCGATAATCGACTTGCGAGAATATTTCACCCCGGCAGTGAGGCCCTCTTTAGTCACCACATGCACCCCATCGGGAGCATAACATATAGCTGCCATAGTGCCCTTCACTCGAATATCTATCACCACACTATCGGCAGCAGTGCCAAATTCGGGACTGGTGATATAATAATATCCCGGCACAATCTCCACCACCTTGTTTGCGGCATTGAGTGGAGTCATCTGTCGGGCAAATTGGTTGAAACAAAGGCGGTCAATTTTTGCTATATCACCTTTCACAGTGAAACGTTGCACATAATAGGCATTACCCTTTGCATCTTTGTCGTTGCCCATATTCTCCCACACTACAGTGGTTTTGGCCGTTGCAATAAAAGCCATAGCAAGCATTATTAAAGAGAGAAATTTACGCATATGATACAAGTTGAGAGTTGAGAGTTGAGAGTTGAAAATTGAAAGTTATCCCAAATCAATTTTAATTATAAATTCTTAATTACTACATCATACAAATTGGCGCAACCATTTTCCAACAGGTTGAGCACCAATTCAAACCCCTCGGCACCCTCATAATAAGGGTCGGGTATATAATCATAACGTAGAGCCATATCAATAAATTTTGCCATAGGCACAATTTTTGCCTCATTTTCAAGCGATGGCGACAATCTTTTGAGATTCATCTCATTATTTGCGTCCATTGGGATAATAAGGTCAAAATCATCAAAATCGGAGTAGCGCACCTGGCGACATATATGATTTAGCTCATATCCACGACGGCGAGCATGAATGCGCATACGATTATCGGGCAAATCGCCCACATGATAACCACCCGTTCCGGCCGAGTCAATCTCCCAGCGCGCCTCATCACCATGCTCAGCCACAACAGCCTGCATAATGCCATCGGCCGCCGGCGACCTACATATATTGCCCAAGCACACAAACAACACTCTCACCTTCTCCTTCCCCTTCAAGCGACTTATCGCCTCAATCGTTTCTATATTCTTCATTGATGTATATCGTTTTTTAGTTTATTACAAAGTTAGTCATTTTATCGTCACAAAAACAGTAATTATTCCATTTCATTCTTTTTTTCAATTATAATTTGTATATTTACGTAATTTTTGAATTTATAGTGTTATGATTACAGGCGAAATAAAGAATCGTATTGACTCAATATGGGACACCTTCTGGACAGGGGGCATCACCAACTCTATAACTATCCTTGAACAAATGACCTACCTCTTCTTTATGAAGATGCTCGACGACGCTCAACGCACCAAGGAAGCCAACGCCAACGCGTGGGGCACCACGGTTAAAGACCCCACATTTAAAAGCGGAATGTGGCATAACCCCGAAAACGACAAAGATGTGCCTTACGAGGACCTTCGTTGGAACGTATTTCGCAACAAGGAGGCCGAAAAGATGTATCAAATCATCAGCCGCGATGTGTTTGTTTTCATCAAGAACCTTGGAGAAGGGAAAGAGAGTGCTTATAGCCGTTTTATGGCAAACGCCACTTTCTTGATTCAAAGTCCGCGCACATTGACCAAGATTGTCGAAGGCATTAACGACCTTGACATGAACAACCGCGACACCATGGGCGATGTATATGAATATGTATTGGGCAAAATGGCTGCGAGTGGAAACAATGGACAGTTCCGCACCCCCCGACACATCATTCGCATGATGGTGGAGTTGATGCAACCATCTTTAAAGGACACCATTTGCGACCCGGCAATGGGATCGGCTGGGTTTATTGTGGAAAGCGCAAAATATATACAACAACATTATAAGAGCGAACTACTCAAGAAAGAGAATGCCGAACACTATAAAAGTGGCATGCTTCATGGCTTTGACACCGATGCCACAATGCTGCGCATAGGTGCAATGAACTTGATGCTTCACGGTGTGGATAATCCCGACATCGCTTATCTCGACAGCCTTTCAACCGACAACACCGATGAAAATCGATATACCCTTTGCCTTGCCAATCCCCCCTTCACCGGCAGTCTCGACAACGACGCCGTGAGCAAGTCGCTCCTGGCTATCACCAAGACAAAGAAAACCGAATTGTTGTTCCTTGCCTTGTTTGTGCGCATGCTACAGACCGGCGGACGATGTGCAAGCATTGTCCCCGACGGAGTATTATTTGGCAACAGCACAGGTCACAAATCTATACGCAAAGAAATTATTGACAAACATTGCCTTGAAGCGGTCATCTCAATGCCGTCGG
This sequence comes from Muribaculaceae bacterium, assembly GCA_045576735.1. Lineage (GTDB taxonomy): Bacteria > Bacteroidota > Bacteroidia > Bacteroidales > Muribaculaceae > RGIG4079. The sequence goes on along the minus strand of JAZNGZ010000028.1, from coordinate 5,548 downwards.
GCGTGTTCCAACCCTACTCGGGCGTATCTACTGCAATACTCATCTTTACCAAAACCAATGCCGGAGGCACCGACAAAGTGTGGTTTTACGACATGAAAGCAGATGGTTACTCTCTCGACCAAAAGCGTAACGAAGTAGCAGATAACGATATCCCCGACGTTATTGCTCGTTTTCACAACCTTAATGCAGAGAGTGAACGCACTCGCAAAGAGCAATCATTCCTTGTTCCGGTCGATGAAATTAGAGAGAAAGGTTACGACCTCTCAATGAACAAATACAAAGAAATCGAGCGCGAAGTGGTAGTCTATGACGCCCCTGAGGTGATAATGGGACGCATCACGCAATTGGAGAATGAAATACAAAGTGCATTAAATGAATTGAGGAAGATGTTGTAATATGGAACAAAGATTGTGTATTTTACTAAAACAACTAGTCGCTTTACCTAAAGAAAATGAGTGGGTTGAGTTTAAGCATAATTTTCATACTGAAGATGAAATTGGAGAACGAATATCGGCAATTGCCAATTCTGCTTGCATCGAAAATAGGGCTTATGGATATCTTATTTTTGGGATAGATGATGAATCGCATGAAATATTAGGTACCACATTTAAACCTTCACAAAAGAAAATAGGGAATAATGAGTTGGAAAATTGGTTAATTCAAAACTTAACTCCACACATAGACTTTCGCATTTATGAATTTAAGTGTGAAGGAAAAGATATTTCTTTGTTTGAAATTCCAGCTGCAGAAAATGAACCTGTAGACTATAAAAAAGTTCCATATATACGAGTTGGTAGCATAACGAGAAAACTAAGCGAATTCCCGAGTAAAGAGAGAAAAATTTGGAATAATATTAAATACAATTTTGAGACATCTACGGCTATTGATGGTTGTTGCTCTGCAGATATAATAAGATTATTGGATACTCAGTCTTATTTTGATATGTTGGAATTGCCATATCCCACAAATCAAGATGGGGTTATTGAAAGATTGATAATAGATGGGCTTGTTGTAAAGAAAGATGTGAATTATTCCATCACTAATCTTGGAGGGATTTTATTTGCAAAAAATCTTCATGATTTCAAATCGTTGGAACGTAAAATAGTTAGAGTTGTTCAATATTCTGGAAACAATAAGATTAAAACTATTTTAGATGAAGAATTTACACAAGGTTATGCTGTTGGATTTCCGTTATTGGTTAAATTTATAAATGATTTACTTCCAAGAAATGAAGTAATCGGTGATTCTCTTCGTGAAGAGGTTAGAATGTATCCACAATTGGCAATTCGTGAATTAGTTGCCAATAGTATTATTCATCAAGATTTTAGTGTATCAGGAACGGCTACATTGATAGAAATTTATAATGATAGAATTGAGTTTTCCAATCCTGGTAAACCTCTTATTGATCCTATTCGTTTTATTGATGAATATCGCTCTCGAAATGAGAAGTTAGCATCGTTAATGCGAAGGATGAAGATATGTGAAGAAAAAGGTAGTGGAATAGATAAGGTTGTTTTTCAATGTGAATTTTATCAATTGCCAGCTCCTTACTTCGTTTCCTCTGACGTTCACACTAAGGTTATATTATATGCATATAAACAACTGCGTGAAATGGATAGGAATGATAAAATTAGAGCAGTTTATCAACATGCTTGCTTAAAATGGGTGTCAAATGATTTTATGTCAAATCAGTCATTACGTGAACGATTTAATATAGATGATAAAAATTATTCCATGGCATCAAGGTTAATTAAAGATGCATTATTGGCTGGCATTATTAAGGAGGTGGATGCCGACAATAAATCTAAGAAATATAAACGATATCTTCCATATTGGGCATAATTTTATGTGACTGTTATGTGATTATTTCCCAAATTTGGAGTAATGCAAAATGTGCATTTCTTTGATTATTAGAGTGTTTGTGATGTTAGTTTTATGTGACGGTTATGTGACTATTAAAAATAAAAAGCTAATTGATATGCTCAAAAAAACGCAATTTTTGAGCACGAAAAATAAGACCTGCTCAAAAAATCGCAATTTTTGAGCAGATAATAAAAACTAAATGACCGACGAGACGAAAATATTATTTGAACAACTGATTGATACTATTAATGCCAATCGGTCCGGAATGGATAAAATAGTCGAGGCTGTAAATAGCCCCGACTGGTGGGGTATAATTCATACAATAATCAATACTATTGTAATTATAGCCATTGCGATAGTGCAGATTCGTATTCAAAGGCAACAAACACACCTTCAAAAAGAACAGATAAAGCAACAAGAATATAAACTATATAGAAGAATGTATAAATTGTTTTCTTCTATACATAGGGTTGCAGATGCACTAATATTTAAGATTTATGTTATTATTGCCTTTCGCAATAATATTTATACCTGTGATGAATAAAAAAAAGAGTCGCAAAAATTATATGACGAATTAAATGATGTTTTTATTGATGTAGATCTGAAAATACCAGAAGAAACCAATCGATTTGAGCAATATAAATTATTATTGACTCTTATAATAGGGACAATTAATAGAATTGAGCAATTGGATGAAAATAGACAAATTAAAACATGTCCAAGTGAGGATAAAAATTTGATTTTAGAAAATATAAAAAAGGATAAAGTTTATTTGATGGAACAAATAAGTTCATGTATCATAGATTGTGATGGTAAAACTGAGATTGAAAAATCTTTAATGTGTTTTCTTTCAATAAAAGAGAAGGTATGTGATAATAAGTTTTTATATAAAATAAAAGCCAAAATATAGCCTATGGAAATAATAGCAACAATAGCATCAGTGATAGCAGCATTGGCGGCAATTATCACATTATGTTTTACTTATAAAACAAGTAGAACTAATATCCGTAAAAAAATAGCATGTAAAAATAAAAAAATAAGTGAAATCGATAGGCGAATATTTTTATCACAAAGTAAATCAGTTTCATTTTTACAAATAAAACAGTTGGAAGCAAAGAAAAAAGAACTCCAATCAGAAGTAGAAGAACTGCGACAAGAATTGTAATATTATGAAACAAGGTTGGGAAATAAAGAAGCTCGGAGAGGTATGTACCATAGAACGAGGGGGGTCTCCTCGTCCAATCCAAAATTATCTCACAGAGGCAGATGATGGCATAAATTGGATTAAGATTGGTGATGCAACAGAAGGGTCTAAACACATAACATCAACTAAAGAAAAAATCAAACCTGAAGGGATGAAAAAATCTCGTTTTGTTCATAAAGGTGATTTTATATTGTCCAATTCTATGAGTTTTGGACGACCATATATTTTAGCAGTTGATGGATGTATCCACGATGGTTGGCTTGTCATTCACGACAATGATAACCGTTTTGATAAAAATTATCTATACTACTATTTAGGCAGTCCTAACATTTACACTGAGTTCAAAAGATTGGCTGTTGGAGGAGTTGTAAATAACCTCAATAGTGAACTTGTAAGAAATGTAAAAGTATGTATCCCCCCACTTGTGGAGCAAGAGAAGATAGTAGCGGAGTTGGATTGTTTGAGTGGGGTGATTGAGAAGAAGAAACAGCAGTTGAAAGAACTCGATGCCCTTGCTCAGTCAATCTTCTACACTATGTTTGGCGATCCCATCACTAATGAAAAGGGTTGGGAGGTAAAGAAAGTCAATGAAGTTGCCCCACAACAAGAATATATAGGTGATGTCCCTTGCCAAAATGGAAAGTATTGGTTATTAAACCTTGATATGGTTGCCCCAAATACAGGTGAAGTAATTGAGCAATGCTTGTTCGAAAATGATGAAATCGGCAACTCTACGATTAAGTTCAATAGCGACAATGTGCTATACTCGAAACTTCGACCATATCTTAATAAGGTTGTAGTACCAAATGAGATAGGATATGCTACTTCGGAACTTGTGCCATTATGTCCAAAGAAAGAAGTTTTAAATAGAGTGTTTTTTGCTTTACTTTTGAGAAGTTCTCACTTTGTTAAGTATATCAGCAGTAAGGTGGCCGGAGCTAAGATGCCGAGAGTTGCAATGGGTGAATTTAGAGAATTTGCTGTAATATTACCCCCTCTCACTCTTCAACAAGAATTTGCTACAAAGATAGATGCGATAGAGAAACAGAAAGAACTTATAAAAAAATCCATTGAAAAGACTGAAATCCTTTTCAATAGTAGAATGGATTATTATTTTAATTAAATAGATGATATGAAAAAACAATTTGCAGAATACTATGAATTAACGGAAGAGAGCATCAATAAGATATGGAATGATTCGTTGATAGTGTTTGATACGAATGTATTGTTGAATTTATATCGTTATAACGATGATGCACGTGATGAATTTATTAAGGTTATAAGGTTCTATAACGAGCGTTTATGGATTCCATATCAGGTGGGATTGGAGTTCCATAGACGCAGAGAAGAGATTATGCGTAAAAATGCCAAAGCATATAGTGTTTTGGCAGAGAAACTATCAAAAGAATTGATAGGTGTTGTTAGTTCTTTGGAGAGTGATTATGCACGCCACCCATATATCGGTATTAAAGATATAAAGAAAAAAGTGGAAAGATGTGCAGAATCAATAGCAAAATCATTAGAGAAGCAAGCAAAAGAGCACCCTGATTATTCTCAAGGTGATGACACACTCAAATCAATTACCGAGTTGTTTGATGGGCGAGTGGGGAATGATTTTGAGGAAAAAGATTTGGAAGCATTATACAAAGAGGGTGAGAAACGATATGCCAATAAAATCCCACCAGGATATTGTGATGAAAAGAATAAGAAAGAGAAGGGGAAAAGAAGTTTGTATGGAGATTTAATTGTTTGGAAACAAACAATCCTCCATTGTAAAGAGCAGGCGAAAAGTGTAATCTTTATAACAGACGATCATAAACTCGATTGGTGGGATAAGGTAGAAGGCAAACACTCTCCACGAAAGGAGTTAATAAAAGAGTTCTCAGATAATACAGGACAAAGCATATTGATATATGATAGTGGCCGATTTTTAGAATATGCAAAACGCAATAAGGAATTGAAAGTAAGTCAAAAGACTATAAATGAGGTAGAGAAGGTAAAGAGTATTGATAGTTGGTGGATATCAGACGAAATGCTGAGTAGGATTTTTGAGGCAAGCAAATGGGCTCAAGAACAAAATGACCTTATCAAGCATTGTTCAACACCATATGGAGATATTCCGAAAATAGAGTATGAACCACTATCTACTTTAACAAGTACAAGATTGCACTATCTTGATGAATGGCGTAAAACTATTGAAAGTATTGGAGGGTTAAGTGAAGCACAACGAAGATTAGAAGAAATGAGTAGTGCATTAACAAGTGTTGAAGGGCGAATGAATTTGTATAAAAAAATAAAACAAGATAATCCCATTGAAAAATAATGCGAAACTTCCGACTACGGTAGTGTAAATTGAACTGTGTCAAGGCTGTTTCTTATTTTATTATACTCAGCAGGAAAACACGCGTGTTTTCCTGCTGAGGAGCCTTTCGGATTGCAAAGTTACATGAGTTCAAATCTATCACCAAATTTAATGGCCAA
>JAZNGZ010000027.1:0-3288 GCA_045576735.1 Muribaculaceae bacterium | reverse complement strand
AGGTTGTCCATTAAGAGGAGAATGTTATAAAGCAAAGAGCAATCGTAGGACTATAGAAGTAAACCATCGATTGAACGAATATAAAAAGAAAGCTCGTGAACGACTCACCTCTGAAGAAGGAATAAAACATCGAGGACGACGGTGTATTGAACCGGAAGCCATTTTCGGTCAAATGAAAAACAATATGCAATACAAACGTTTTAGACATTTTGGGATAGACAAGGTTACTATGGACTTTGCCTTCTTTGCCATTGCCTTTAATATCAAAAAAATGTGCTCAAAGATAGCCAAAGGTCTTAAAAATGGAGAAAATCACACGTTTTTCTCTCAAATCATATTTTTTAACCGCTTTTTGGACTCCGTGAATCGAATATTCTGCAACAAAATGAAATATGACGATTTTACAGATTTTAGAAACCTTGCTGCTTAAAAAAGAAACTGTGTCAAAATACTATATTTTGACACAGCCTCCTCATAGGTATTATTGATAAAAAAGAGCCTATTTTTTATAAATGCTCATTGGTAAGCGTCGGCAATTATATTGCGATGCCATTATTTCACCATAAGCACCGGCAGATAAAATTGCAATAAAATCCCCACGTTCCAATTGCGGTAAAAGTTCATCTTCACCAAAACAATCAGACGATTCACAAATTGGACCTACTACATCATATTTTTCCAAAGGAGCATCAACCCTTGGAGCTATTGGAGTTATCGCATGGTGAGCTTGATATAATGCCGGACGAATCAATTCAGTGAAACCTGCATCAATTATCGCAAATTTTTTGCTTGTCCCATGTTTTACATATAGTACCCGACTGATTAATGAACCGCATTGCCCAACAACAGACCGACCAAGTTCGAAATGTAGCTCTTGGCCATTTCCTAACTTTATATTTTCATGAAAAGTATTGAAATATCCCTTGAAGTCGGGAATGGGATTTTGTGTTGGATTTTCGTAGTCAATCCCTAATCCTCCTCCAACATTTATGGATTTGAAATTAACCCCCTTTGCAGCGTATTTAGCAATCAATTCATTGATTTTAACACATAGAATTTTAAAAGGTTCGTTGATTGTGATTTGGCTACCTATATGGAAATGCAGACCTTGGAGTTTAATGTTTTCCATTTTTAAAGCTAAATCAATAACTTTGTCAAGCACTTCAAGGTTTATGCCAAATTTATTCTCGGCTAATCCTGTAGTGATATAGTGATGAGTATGGGCATCAATATTGGGGTTTACGCGAAGGGCAACACGAGCTACTTTGCCCATTTTTTCTGCAATAGAATCGATAACAGATAGTTCCTCTATAGACTCTACATTAAAACATGCAATATCGTGTTGTAATCCTAATTCTATCTCCCAATCGCTTTTGCCAACCCCGGCAAATACAATTTTGTGAGCTTCAAATCCGGCATTTAGAGCTGCCTCAATTTCTCCTCCACTCACACAGTCTACACCTAACCCCGCTTTGCGTATTTCTTCCAATATCACTGCATTTACATTTGCTTTTATTGCATAATGCACGTGATAATTGTCATAATTACTATGAATATTAATCTCATCGAGAGTTTTGCGAAGTAACTCGATGTCATAATAGTAAAAAGGAGTGCGAAGGTCTTTGAACTCTTCTAAAGGAAAATTTGTCATTTTCTGTTTATTTGCAGAGGTGTGAGCCTACTTGTTTTTGAAAAGATGGTCGCTCAAAGCATTTAAAGCTTTCACTTTGTCATCTTTGCGCACTAATACTGAAATGTTATAATTGCTACCGCCATATGAAATCATGCGAACAGGGATGTCTTTTAATGCTTCAATGACTTTTGCCTCAAAACCGCGATTTTGCCATTCAAGATCACCTACTACGCAAATAATAACCATATCCTTATCTACGGTAACTGTACCAAATTTCTTCAAATCGTCAACGATATTTTGAAGGTTGCGTTCATTGTCAATGGTTACAGATACGCCTACCTCAGAAGTAGCAATCATATCGATTGGAGTTTGGTATGTCTCAAATATTTCAAAAACCTTACGTAAAAAACCATAGGCCAACAACATGCGTCCGCTCTTAATTTTTATTGCTGTAATGTTATCTTTTGCGGCTACAGCTTTAATCGAACATCCCGATGAGGTATTATATATTAATGTGCCGTGTGCATCGGGTTGCATAGTGTTGAGCAATCTTACAGGAATGTTATTTAATTTAGCCGGAAGCACACAAGTTGGGTGTAAAATCTTAGCCCCAAAATAAGCAAGCTCAGCAGCTTCTTCAAAATGTAATTCGCTTACAGGTTCAGTGCCTTCTACAAAACGAGGGTCGTTATTGTGCATGCCATCGATGTCGGTCCAAATTTCAATTTCTTCCACGTTGAGTACTGAACCGATTAATGATGCAGAGTAGTCACTGCCACCACGTTGTAAGTTGTCAACATCTCCGTATGCATTACGGCAGATATACCCCTGAGTTATGTATATATCGGCTTCTTTATGCTTTTCGAGTAATGCTGTTAATTTTTGTTTGATATATTGAGTGTCGGGCTCTGCGTTCTTATCAGTACGCATATAGTCTAAGGCCGGGAGTAATTCTGAGTTTACACCTTGCTCTTGAAGATATAAGTTCATAAGGGTTGTTGACATCAACTCGCCTTGAGCCAATATTTCTTTCTCTTCAAATGATGTGAATATATCTTTTGAGAACGATCTTATATAGTTGAAGCAAGCTTTTATTTCTTTAATCGCTTTCTCCTTATATTCTTGTGTAGAATACAAGTCATTGATGGTGCGGTTATATTTTTGTTCAAGACCATTGATTGTCTCTTTAGCTCCATCTACATTTTTTTTATATAGATAATCCGAAATTTCAACAAGGGTGTTGGTTGTTCCCGACATAGCCGAGAGTACAATGATGTTTTTACCTCTTTCGGTCACTAACTTAGCGACATCTTTAATTCGTTGGGCTGAACCTACTGAGGTGCCCCCAAATTTCATTACTTTCATTTTCTCTAATTAAATAGGATAATAGCTTAAATTCGTTACTATATCTTGTGGTCGTTTACACAAATAGGCTACAAAGATACATCTTTGTGACGAAAATTGAAAATCAACTATGAAAAAAATGTAATAGATACTTTTGATTGCTTTTATTTTGTGAAGATTCCAAACCGAAGTGCGACCCCAGCGGTGAAAATAATATGAAAAACACCGCGGGTTTGCCCAGCGGTTGGGGCGCGTAGCCCCAAAGAGCGAATCTCAGAAAAAAAGGTTTAATTAGCAAAATAAAAAAAGGA
>JAZNGZ010000026.1:0-19463 GCA_045576735.1 Muribaculaceae bacterium | reverse complement strand
AATGACTTCTCCGACAAGTACATTAAAAATGTGGCAAAAAAATTAAACAATAGACCTCGTAAAAAATTAAATTTTTCAACCCCTAAAACGGAATTCTTCAAACAAATTGCTATTTTTGCACTTGCTAGTTGAATCTGCATACCTCACATTTATTTAGCCATATCATAACTATTAACTCATTTTATATGATTGTGTCGAGAAAAATGTGTAACTTTGCAAGATAAATTGCTAATAAAATAATTTTAAATATATTATGGCTCAACAAGAAGATGTTTTTAAGAAAATCGTTTCACACGCCAAGGAATACGGTTTTGTTTTTCAATCAAGTGAAATTTATGATGGTTTAGGTGCTGTTTATGACTACGGCCAAAACGGTGTCGAACTCAAAAACAATATCAAACGCTACTGGTGGGACGCCATGACATTGTTAAACGACAATATCGTAGGTATCGACTCTGCAATCTTCATGCACCCCACTATTTGGAAGGCTTCAGGTCACGTTGATGCATTCAATGACCCATTGATCGACAACAAAGACTCTAAAAAACGCTATCGTGCCGACGTTCTTATCGAAGAAGAACTCGCTAAGATGGACGACAAAATCGAAAAAGAAGTAGCTAAAGCTCGCAAACGCTTTGGCGAAAGCTTCGATGAAGCTCTCTTCCGCGAAACAAATCCTCGCATTCAAGACATCAAAGCAAAACGCGAAGCTCTTCACACTCGTTTCGCTGCAGCACTCAATGATAACAATCTCGAAGAATTACGTCAAATCATCATTGACCAAGAAATCGTATGCCCTATCTCAGGTACAAAAAACTGGACTGAAGTGCGTCAATTCAACCTCATGTTCAAAACTGAAATGGGTAGCACTGCCGACGGCGCTATGGGCGTATATCTTCGTCCCGAAACTGCACAAGGTATCTTCGTAAACTACCTCAACGTGCAAAAGACCGGCCGCATGCGTCTTCCTTTCGGTATCGCTCAAATTGGTAAAGCATTCCGTAACGAAATCGTGGCTCGTCAATTCATCTTCCGTATGCGCGAATTCGAACAAATGGAAATGCAATTCTTTGTGCGTCCGGGTGAAGAACTCAATTGGTTTGCAAAATGGAAAGAAACACGCCTAAAATGGCACAAAGCGCTCGGTCTTGGCGACCACAAATATCGCTACCACGACCACGACAAACTCGCTCACTACGCAAACGCTGCTACCGATATCGAGTTTGAAATGCCATTCGGATTCAAAGAAGTTGAAGGTATCCACTCTCGTACAAACTTCGACCTCTCTCAACACGAAAAATATTCAGGCAAAAATATCAAATATTTCGATCCCGAATTGAACGAATCATACGTTCCTTACGTTATCGAAACATCAATCGGTGTTGACCGCATGTTCCTTTCTGTTCTTTGCTCTTCTTATGAAGAACAAAAACTCGAAGGTGGCGACACTCGCGTTGTTCTTCACTTGCCAGCCCCATTGGCTCCTGTGAAATGTGCGGTTATGCCATTGGTCCGCAAAGATGGTCTTCCCGAAAAAGCTCGCGAAATCGTTAACGACCTTAAGTTTGACTTCGCTACCCACTACGAAGAAAAAGACTCAATCGGTAAACGTTATCGTCGTCAAGATGCTATCGGTACTCCATTCTGTATCACCGTTGACCACCAAACTCTTGAAGATGGCACAGTGACTCTTCGTGAACGTGACTCAATGACTCAGTCACGCGTAGCTATCGCTGACCTACACAAATTGATTCACGACAATGTGAGCCTCAATGCACTTCTTCGCAAATTGGGATAATAACAACAAATCATTAAGATGAAAAAATTACCTCTCTTATTTATATTTGCCATTGCGGCAATGATATATAGCTGTTCACCAGGCGAAGATAGCACTTGGGATGAATACGAAGATTGGCGCATAACCAATGAGACTTGGTTTGCCGAGCAACAAAATCGCACCAATGCCGACGGTTCGAAATACTATACAGCACTTGTTCCGGCATGGGATACAAGCAAATGTGTACTCATTCACTATTTCAACGATCGCAAGTTGACCGAGGGGAATCTATCTCCCCTTTACACAAGCACCGTTGATGTGAAATTTAAAGGTAGCTTGTATAATGATGTGCCTTTTGACTCATCTTACACCAACACCGCTGCATATGGCGATAGCCTATATCGCACACAATGCAACCAAGTGATTCAAGGGTGGACAGTCGCTCTAGAAGATATGCGCGTGGGCGATAGTTGCGAGGTAGTTATCCCCTACACTATGGCTTATGGAGCTCAAAGTTCAGGACTCATCAAGCCTTACAGCGCATTGAAATTCCACATCAAATTAGTAGATATCCCATTCTACCAAATCAAAGACTAAACAACACTCTTCATAAAAAGAACCAGCCTCGCACCACAAAATGCGAGGCTGTTTTTTTCGCTTTAAATGCTGTTTATTTTCACTTTGTAGTGCAATTGGGTTGTCCACCTTTCCCTCGGAATTCATCGTGGTATTCGTTGAGGATTGTGCGTATTGCTGTGCCTATTTTGAGGTAGGATTTGCGGTCGAGGTTGGCGAGAGATATGCGCACCGACCAATCGGGACCGGCAAAGCCGTCGCCATTCAATAACACTACTGCCGTTTCGTTGGCAAGGCGTATCACAAAGTCGAGCGGTTCATAATTCTTGGCAAGGAACTCACAAAATTCATCACCATAGATGCGTTTTGCCCACACCATTATATCCATTTCAGAATAATATCCGGCACGCAAAGGATCGGGCTTGAGAGTGAAGCCTGTAGTTTTCCACAAAGCATCTAATCGATTATTGATAATCGTTTGCATTCGTGTTTTATACACGTTCTCTCTATCAAGCAACGAATAGGCAGCAAAGAGCGACATTTGCATTTGTTGAGGCGTTGATAATCCGGCAGTGTGGTTCAATGCCACCATGCGACTGTCAGCCACCATGCGGTCGATAAACTTCATTTTTTCAGGTTCAAGAGTGAGCGAACCATAACGAGTGTTCAATGCTTTCTTATTTTTGTCGCAAAGATGCTCAATGAGCGCATCAAAAATATTTAGTTGATTAAGAGCAATCACTGCAAGTCGCCACCCTGTTGCTCCGAAATATTTAGAGAATGAATAAACAGTCATGGTGTTGTGAGGCAATCGATACATCAACGACTTAAACTCAGGTACGAATGTGCCATACACATCATCAGTCACAATCATCAAGTCATGATTATCCTTATGTACCACATCAGCAATGCGGTCGAGCGTGTGTTCCGAAAGTGTGTATGAAGGTGGATTGCTTGGATTTACAACACAAAGCAACTTCACTTCCTTATCACGCAATTTATCTATCTCCTCATCGGGATATTGCCAATAGTGCAAGCCATCTTTTTCAACCTTATTGGCACTAATATTAATAACATTAAAGCCAAATCGTTCAAGATGAGGGATTTCAAGATAAGGGGTAAATACCGGGGTCATCAATGCTATAGTGTCACCTTTTCGGAGCAATCGGTTTTCATAAAGCGAATCAAAGGCATAACACATTGCAGCCGTGCCACCTTCTACAGCAAACAAATCATACACACGGCTCTTGCAGTCGCAACCGCAATCTTTACCCTCCTTACATTCACAATCATCGTCACATTGGCAATCGCCCATCTCTTTGGCGAGATAATCGCGCACAAGTAGTTCGGTGTAATGCAAAATGCGGTCGGGTGTGGGATATTGATCCCCGATTACAGCCTCAGCCCATTCATGAGCAACATCATTGGGATCGGCATTGTGGTTTATAATCAGATATTCAAACGCTCCACGCAATAGGTCGGCACCCTCTGCATTACGATTATTGCCGAGGAACAAGCGGAAACGCTCTCCGATACCCTCTTTTGAAGGTATTCCGGCAATTCCGTCGCCCACATCTTTTGTGCGACGACATTCATCTAATGCCCATCTGCCCAACAAGAAAAAGGCTTCGCGTGGTGTAGTTGCAATCCAATTGGGATTGCCGCGTCCGGCATTCAAGAATGTTGCCGATGATTTGCGAGCATCTTCATGCGCCATTTCGATAAGACGATTTTTTATCTCAAACGGACTCATTTTCTCAAGTTCACGTTCAAATTTTCTTTTTTCTGTACATTTACAGTTCGATTCTTTGTTTTCCATACAATCTTTATTTATGAATTATAAATTATAAACTAACCTCAAGCCATCATCAACACTATAGCCACACCCCACAATATTAATAATGTGTTACCAACAGCATATGTCACAGTATATCCCATTGCCGGGATTGAACTTTGAAGCGAATCTTGAATCGCTCCAAGAGCAGCAGTTGTTGTACGCCCACCGGCACAACACCCAAGATTTATTGCCGGATGAAATTTGAATATCTTTGCGCCCATCCACAAACCTATAAACAATGGAATAGATGTGGCAAGAACTCCGGCTACAAACAGCATTATACCCACTTTTTCTATACCTTGAATAAAGGTAGGCCCTGCTGTGATTCCCACAACTGCGATAAACATATTCAACCCAAGATTATTGAGAATCCACAATGCCGGTTGAGGTATACCTCCAAACGTAGGTCGTTTTGATCGAAGCCAACCAAACACCAATCCTGCAATCAACGCTCCTCCACTCGTACTGAGGCTAATAGGAACACCTCCAAGATGCAATGTCAATGCTCCAATAATACCACCAATCACAATTCCAAGACCAACAAACACAAGGTCGGTTTGATTTGTCGGACGGTCGACATACCCCATTTGCGGAGCAGCCTCATTCACTTCGCGAGCGAGTCCGTTGATTGTGATTATATCACCTGCACATAATTCAGTTTGCGCAAGTACCGGAATTTCAACGCCACCTCGGCTGATTGATTTGACAATAACACCTGCCATAAATGGTTTAGCGCGAAGTTCATCAACGGTAATGCCATCAACTGTCTTTTTTGTCAGCATCACTCTCACTTGTTCAATGGGGAATGAAAGCAAGTCATTGTCAGCCACTTCTGGTCCAATCCAACTTTCATCTTCAATCACATATTCGCGGCGGCCACTCAACACTATCTCATCACCTTTTTTCACAATAGTAGTAAAATCGGGGGCTACAATATTGCCATCAATACGCAATCTTTCGACAAACACTCGGCGATTCATTTTCTTGATATAATCTTCTATCTCAGCCACTGTGCGATTAGTGTCGAAATAAGATGATTCGGCACGATAGGCTCGAAATACCACTTGACGATTTGAATCGATATAAGAAGGATCGCTTGCAATACTACTTTGATTGAGTTGTGCAGCTAATTGAGCCGTTTGCGCTTTCACTTTATCCAAGCCACCGAGCAAACGAGGCCCGATATTGCCAAGAATATATGCCGAACCAATTGTACCAAATATATACGTTACGGCATAGCACACCGGTATCATATCGGTCCACATCTTTTTATCGGCAGCCGAAGCATCGAGTGTTGCGATAGTATCGCCGCCCACACCTATCACGGCCGAGATTGTTTGTGCGCCACTCAACAGTCCTGCAGCCTCACCGGGAGAATATCCAAATAGTTTGGCAATACCGAATGTCACCAACAAACACACCACACACAAAGCAACGGCAAAGCCCACTTGTTTCAACCCCGACCCTCGCAACGAGCGAAAGAACTGAGGTCCCACACTATACCCTATTGCAAATAGGAATAACAAGAAAAATACCGATTTCAACGGACCGGAAATAGGAATATCCATCTGCCCAACCAGTACTCCCACAAGCAACACCGATGTCACTGTGCCAAGCGAAAAAGATTTATACTTCAGTTTCCCTATCCAGAAACCGACACCAATAGTCAAAAATATCGCCAATGAGGGATATTCTCGAAAAAGATGAACTACTGAATCCATAATATACACTTTTTACAATAAAATTCAATTACTGATGCAAAAACACCTCTAATTCACAAATAGTTTCAAAAATCACATATTTTAACCCTGTCCTTTTGAAAACAAATCTAAAAAATTGGTCATAAATCAAAAAAAAGCCGTAACTTTGCACTCGTTTTTGTCACCCCCACTGTTGCGACAACGCTAAAGGGTGAAAATCAAAAGTTTAGCATAGGTTCAGTACAAAAACTATTAATTTATATATATATTATGTTTAAACGATTTCATGGTTCACATTTGATGGAAGCGCTTCAACGTCGAAAACTCCATCAATTAATGTCAACTAAGTTTTTGGCTTCACGCCTCACAAAA
This sequence comes from Muribaculaceae bacterium, assembly GCA_045576735.1. Lineage (GTDB taxonomy): Bacteria > Bacteroidota > Bacteroidia > Bacteroidales > Muribaculaceae > RGIG4079. Next base: position 13,201 of record JAZNGZ010000026.1, on the reverse strand, counting down.
ATCCTCATTGCATCTATCACAATGATTGTTCTTTGGGCTATCCCAACTGAATCATTTGGTATCGCAAACCTCACACTAGTAGAACAACGCGTTATTGCAATCTTTGCATTTGCCACATTGATGTGGGTATTCAACGCAATCCCTGCATGGACAACCTCTACATTTGTTGTCGTTCTGTTGCTCTTTGCCACATCTGATAGTAGTTTGTGGTTCTTCCGCGAAGGTATTCCAACTGAAGAATTAGGCAAACTCACAAGCTATAAATCATTGATGGCTTGCTTCGCCGACCCTATCATCATGCTATTTATCGGTGGTTTTATCATCGCTATCGCTGCAACCAAAACAGGGCTTGACGTAAAACTCGCCAAAGTGATGCTTAAGCCATTCGGCACTCAATCAAAATATGTATTATTAGGCTTTATCACCGTTACTGCCGTATTCTCAATGTTCTTGAGTAATACTGCCACAGCGGCTATGATGCTCACATTCTTGGCCCCTGTGCTTAAAGCTCTCCCTGCCGATGGTAAAGGTAAAATAGGCTTGGCTCTTGCTATTCCTGTTGCTGCTAATATCGGAGGTATGGGTACTCCTATCGGTACACCTCCTAATGCTATCGCGTTGAAATATCTCAATGACCCTGAAGGCATGAATATGAATATCGGTTTCGGTGAATGGATGGCATTTATGATTCCTTTCACATTGCTACTCGTATTCATCTCTTGGGTTGTTTTATTGAAATTATTCCCCTTCAAACAAAAAACAATCCATCTTGAAATCAAAGGTGAAGCAAAAAAAGACTGGCGCTCAATCACTGTTTATATTGTATTTGCATTAACTGTTCTCCTTTGGGTTCTTGACAAATATACCGGAGTAAACTCAAATGTTGTGGCAATGTTGCCTGTAGGTGTATTCTGTATCATCGGGGTAATTACTCGTCGCGACCTTGAAGAAATCAGTTGGGGTGTGCTATGGATGGTTGCCGGTGGTTTTGCACTCGGTGTAGCATTGAACCAAACCGGATTGGCAACTCACATCATCTCATCAATCCCATTCGACACATGGTCACCTGTGCTTGTCATCATTGGGTCTGGTATCATTTGTTACGCAATGGCCAACTTCATCTCTCACACTGCTACAGCCAACCTTTTGGTTCCCATCTTGGCGGTTGCCGGTGGTAGTATGTCGGCTCAATTAGCTCCTCTTGGTGGCGTGTCAACATTGTTGATTGGTGTTGCAATCGCATCTTCTTTGGGTATGGTTCTTCCTATCTCTACTCCTCCAAATGCGATGGCTCACGCAACAGGTTTGATTGAACAAAAAGATATGGCTAAAGTTGGTATCATTATGGGGCTTATTGGTCTTGTTTTCGGCTATATAATGCTCATCATTCTTGGTTCTAACGGATTTATCGGAGGATAATTTTCTTGATAATACTAATCCAACTCCTTCCTCTACATAGCAGAGGAGTTGGGTTTCCTTAATAACTCTCCCTATGTTTACACAACAAAGGGGGAGTAATTATTAAAATAATCACCATTTTAAATTATGAAAAAACATTTATTGTTTATATCTCTTTTAATCTTTGCTCTCAATAGTTTTGGCGAAGAAGTGAAATCTAAAAAAGGATTTGACCTCAAGATTTATGGCCAAATTCGTGCCGACTTGTTTTATAACACTCGCGCTAATGAGGAAAGTGTCGACGGATTGTTTTATAGCTATCCCAAAGACCACAACTACGATGCCAATGGCAATGACCTAAACGATCAAGATAATAGCAACCTATATCTCGTTTATTCTCGTCTTGGACTCGATGTAAAAGGTCCTAAATTGGGTAGCGCAAAGACTTCGGCTAAGATCGAATTTGACTTCCGCGGGTCAGGCACTACTCTATCAACCGTGCGACTTCGTCACGCATACCTCAACCTCGATTGGGGAAAATCATCGGTACTCGTAGGTCAAACTTGGAATCCTCTTTATGGCGATGTTGCTCCTCAAGTGCTTAACCTCAACATGGGTTCTCCATTCCAACCATTCGGCCGTGCTCCTCAAGTACGTTACCGCTACAACAACAAGAATGTACAACTCACTGCCTCAGCATTGTGGCAATCGCAATATTGCTCTAACGGCCCCGACGGCAAAAGCAACAAATATATCAAAAACAGCTGTGTGCCCGAATTCTATTTTGGAGCCGATTATAAGACAAAGAATTTCATCGTTGGTGCCGGTGTCGACGTAATTTCTCTCGTGCCTCGCACTCAAGCAACCGTAGGTGGCAACACTTTTAAAGTTGATGAGCGTGTAACATCGGTTTCTCCCGAAGTGCATATGAAATTCACCTCTCCCATGTGGTATGTGGCAGCAAAGAGCGTGCTTGGCTCAAACCTCACCCACACTTCAATGCTCGGCGGATATGGAGTGAGCGGCATTGATGCCGTTACAGGTGAGCAATCATATAGCCCCAACCGCAATTCTTCGTCATGGATCAACGTGGTATATGGCAAGAAATGGAAAGTAGGCGTATTTGGCGGATATATGAAAAACCTCGGCACTACCGATGCCGTTTCTAAAATGTATGGCACAGGCACTAACGTTGACCAACTCCTCAGCGGCACTGCCGAAGTAACCTACAACCTACCTCATTGGAGAATAGGCATGGAATACAACTACACCGCAGCATGGTATGGCGACCTCAACCCCGCCAACGGCAAAATCATCAACACCCACTCTGTAGGCAACAACCGCATCGTAGCCTCAGCTACATTTATGTTCTAAACAATAGTTATTGGGAATAGTTCTCAGCTGCCGAGGAGGAGATACACAACCCTCTAACCAACCGTGCGAAGCACGGGAAAGCGCAGCGACTATAATAACCGAGGGTTGAGCGTAGCGATACCCCCGGAGAGGAGATACACACCCCACCTCTCTCACAGGTCGTGCTTCGCACGGCGTTTGCATCGCATAATAAATAATTCCCTTTATTTCGGGTGGCTCCGCTCACCCTATTTAGGGAATTATTATTTATGCTCTGAATGTTTTTAGCTTAAACGAGATGGATAAACCGGACACCTATGGGCGGAGAGCCCAACGGAAGCCGTAGATGACGTTGAGGCTGTCCGGGTAGTAGTCGTAACGAGCCGACACACGGCAGTACTGCGCGAGGTTGAACCAGCTACCACCGCGAAGCACGCGGCCAGACCCGGATGTGGGTCCCGTGGGATTGGTCTGCGAAGATGACGAATATTCTCCATACCAATCACTACACCATTCCAACACATTACCACTCATATCATATAAACCTAATTCATTTGGTAACTTGGAGCCAACAGGGTGGGTACCATAGGCGGGACTGCTTTCCCCTACTCCATCACAAGCATTTGCATCATACCACGCCACTTTACCGATGGTGTTGCTGCCTGCATATTTATAGCCTCGGCTCTTATTGCCGCCGCGAGCGGCATATTCCCACTCCGCTTCGGTGGGCAAACGGAAGTCCTTGCCGGTTAGTTGATTTAGCTTTGCGATAAATTCTTGGCAATCTTCCCATGATATCCAATACATGGAATAGGTTGAGCCTTGACCATATAAATAACAATCGGAATCCCAATACTCCTCAGCCTTTTGGCGCTGTTGTTCTATGGTTGTTCCCATAACCGCTTCCCACAATTCTTGGGAGACCTCGGTTTCTCCTATATAATAATCATCTAATGTGACGCTGTGAACCGGTTGTTCCCAACTATATGCTTCGCTATCATAATTCTCGCCATTGGGGTCGGAGGATTGGGCGCCCATCTTAAAGGTGCCTCCCTCTACTTTTATCATTTTGAAAGAAACACCGTTGACGGTGATAGTTTGCTTCTCTTGTGCCATCGCACTTAAGCTGAGCATTGCACTTATTGCTAACGTAATTATCGCTTTGATTTTCATATTATTTATTTTTATTCTTAACTTTCACAAAGATAAAAATTATCAATATAACTCACAAGATATTTGCGATAAAAGCTTTATCGGACATCAATAAAATTAAATTCATTAATCTCCACAAAGCAATTTATAGAAGTTCCCTTAAGACTTCATCATATAAAGCAAGCGAGCAACCCGATGTGGATTGCTCGCTTTGTTATTCTTGGACGAGTCAAGATTAATCTCTCAACTCTTAATTTTCAATTTTCAATTACTTAACGTATTCTTTTGATACTTTGTTGCCTTGAACTTTGATGAAGATGCCATTAGAAGGACGAGCAACTTTCAAACCTTGGAGGTTGTAGTATTCAACAGGTGCGTTAACATCATCAACCACTACCCCTTCAACACCTGCTGAAGGCAAGAAGAGCATTTTAGTTGTTGGAAGGAGTTTTTCGCAATCCCAACCAAAGAGTGCATTGTGGTCAACCGATTCAGTTTCGTCCCATGGAGAGTCGAAACGAGTGCGCAATGGTGCACTTGGTTTGTCATAGCAATAATCACCTTGGAATGTTACACCTTCAAATTGAGTTCCGGGAGCATCTTTGAACACCATGATAGCAAGAGTTCCGCCCTTGTATTCAAATCCTTCAGGGAGTTGGATAGTCCATTCTTTATCGGTAGATCTAATTGGAGCGTTACCGTCAAATACCAATGTCATCTCATCTGATTTGAGGTTAGATGCTTTGAGGTCGGTTCTATCAGTTTCTGCAACCCAAACTTTTACAGGTACATTAGGATAGTTAGCTGTAATTTCAGCATAAGGGAATGAAATCATTTTGAGTACACCACTCTCAACACCTATTTCTTCGGCGTAGTAAAGTGTTTGTGACACTGATTGATGCGACATGAATGAAGCAGGACAAACGAGGAATTCGTCAGTACCGGTACCTACTTGAACAAACTTGCTACCTTTTGCGATAACATTTACAGCCAAATCAGCAGAATTGTTTTCTACATCGGCATCTTTAGCATACTCGATTGTTGCAGTGAGTTTAACTTCGCCTACTGTAGCGTGAGTTGCTTCGAGTTCGATTTCGGCAACAGCCATTGGCTCAATATCTACGCCATTAGCTTCAGCTACAACTGAGCCATTAGCATCTTTAATCACTACTTTATAATCGGTAGCAGCAACCTTAGCTATACCTTTGTTTTGAACTTTTACCACATATTTAGATGCAGCACCTTCTTCGGCATAAAGTTCACCTGAGAATGCAGTCATAACCAAGTCAAACTCTTTCTTTTCAACCACAGTTACATTTGCCACCCAACCGGTGTAACGGTCCATGATGTCCGATTCAAATACGAATGTCAACGCACCGTCATTGCTTGTTGATTCCAATGATTGCAAATCAAAAGGAACAACAGTTGCAGTATATTCGCCAATTTTATTAGCGGCAACTGCACTACTTCCATTAAACACTGTCATTAAGTCGTATGGTTCAATATCGAAGGTTGTAAATTCAACCTTAACTACGCCATTAGCACTTGCTGGACGAATTACGAGAGTATCGTTTTCTGAGTTAGGATAGTTGGCACTGGGACCGCCAGCATCATAGAATTTGTAAGTTTTACCTGTTTCAGCAACTTCTTCGCCTGTCTTCATTACAATCCAATCAGCAGGTTTAACCATGATAGGAGCTGAAGTTGTTTCAACTCCATCACCCACTTCGTTAACTGCATAAATAGAGTAAGTGTAAGTGCCAAATGAAGGTGCATCAGCAAAAGAAGTACCTTCTGTTATCTCAAATTTAGTTTTTTGAGTTCCTGAGATACGATTTACTACATATTTAGTGATGCTTGCTGGGTCAAATTCGCCACCAAATTTACCTTCGGTTGGAGCTTCCCACGACAAGAGTGCCTTAGAGTCACCTTGAACAACTTTGAAGTTTACAACTGCACCAGGAGCGTTAGCACCTACATATGCGCCAACAGGGTCGGTATCGGCACCACCATCGCCCTTGCTATTAAAAGGCACGATTTTGTAAGTGTGATTACCTGCTGTCAAACCTTTGTCTTCATAAGAGCCGGCCTTACCTGCATCGGCAATTGTGCAATTTACTGTAGCTACAAGTGTGCCATCACGATAGATTTTCACACCGGAGAAATCAGTCAATGCATTGCCTTGAATATCTACAGTGGGGTTAACCCAAGAGATTGTCATATCGCTACCTTTGGCAACTGCTTTGCGATCAGTTACACGGTCGGGGCTACCAACAGGTGAATTAATCCATGGGATAAACAAACTATTTACACTATCGGCATAGTCAGCACCAATGTAGAAGATTGCTTTTGCTTCACCTGTAGTAATATTAATCTCATATAACATATAGTCACCATTATTTGCCCAATACAATCTATTGGTATAACGGTCAAATTCCATACTTTGTGTAAATGCAGGTGCTGCACCAAGCACACCCACAGCAGAGGTTATACCTGTTGTTTTGTCAATCTTGTAGAAATTTCCATCGGGACTCACACCATACAATTGACCTGCAGCATTACATGCTATTGCCAAGATTTCCACAGCAGTTCCGCCTGATGTTTTGAAACTTGCTACTGTTGTTACAGCACTTGTTTCAAGATTAACTTTAACCAATGATTTAAGATTTGACACAATACCATACATGGTGTTTGTTTCATAATCATAGGTCATATCGTTCAACTTTGTTCCTCCTGCAGTGATTAATGTACGTTCACCGGTGTTGATGTCGATTGTATAAAGACCTTCGATTGTTGATTGAGTACCCGGTTTTGTTACTTGAGCATACCATTTATAGTTATAGTATGCACCTGCATAAACGTGTCCCATCTTGCTTTGGTCGGCGATGAGAGTCACAATACTTGGGTTTTCTGTACTGAATTTAACCGGGCCGGTTACGGCATTGCCCTCAACATTTTGCCAGCAACGATAGGCATAAATAGTGGTTTGGGCATTGACAGTCGACACCATAGACAATAGCGCGACCGCCAAACTAAAAATTAGTTTTTTCATAAATGTTTTTATATTAAAATTAAAATGATTAGCAAAGGTACATAATATATGCGACATAGCCTAATTTATGTAACACACGACAGCTTTTATATCAACTTTTACCCATTTTGACTACTAAATACATCATTTACACCAACGCGTGCTATTCCTTCGGCCTTAGGTTGGTTTAAACATTTGCTTAAATCGATTCTCTTCGCATTTTGTAGAGTCTTAAAATTTTATTAGTTTTGCTTTATAGAACTAATAACACAATTATTTCAACAATGAAATTTCCGAAAATCAATCTACTCACTCGCATTCTTATCGCAATAATTCTTGGGATTGGAGCCGGAATGATATTCCCCGATTCTATTGCTCGCATATTTGTAACATTCAATAGCATCTTCAGCGAACTGCTTGGATTTTGTATTCCTCTTATCATTGTGGGATTTGTAGCTCCGGCAATTGCCGACATAGGTTCACGTGCCGGGAAAATGCTTTTTGTCACAACACTTATCGCTTATGGAATGACTCTATTTGCAGGATTTAGTTCATATTTTGTAAGCGACACATTCTTCCCCTCTCTCATTTCAACTCAAGAGGGGACCTCTGTGATTGCGAAAGATGCTTCACTTGCACCATTTTTTTCTATAACAATTCCTCCATTGATGAATGTGATGACAGCTCTTGTATTGGCATTCACTTTAGGGCTTGGTTGCGCCAAACTCAAAGGGCAAACTCTTCGCAATGCCATAAACGATTTTCGCGACATCATTAACCTTGTTATATCAAAGGTAATCATCCCCTTGTTACCCATCTACATTTTCGGCATATTCCTCAACATAACCATTTCGGGACAAGTGGGAGGTATTATCATTACTTTTGCAAAAATCATTGCTGTAATATTTGCTCTACACATTGGAATTCTCATTCTTCAATATTGCATCGCTTCGCTTTTTAGCGGCAAAAATCCCTTTAAATCGCTTATCACAATGATGCCTGCCTATTTCACTGCTCTTGGCACTCAATCATCGGCTGCAACTATTCCGGTAACTCTTCGCCAATCAATAAAAACCGGAGTAAATGAAGATGTAGCCGGATTTGTAATTCCTCTTTGTGCCACAATCCACATGAGTGGTAGCACATTGAAAATCGTTGCATGTGCAATAGCCTTAATGATTTCGAGCGGAATAGCTTACGATTTCTCTATGTTTGCCGGCTTTATCTGCATGCTCGGCATCACTATTGTAGCTGCTCCCGGTGTGCCCGGTGGCGCTATTATGGCATCATTAGGATTACTCAGTACTATGCTTGGTTTTAGCGAGGCCGATAATGCATTGATGATTGCTCTTTACATTGCGATGGATAGCTTCGGCACTGCATGCAATGTGACCGGTGACGGAGCTATTGCTCAAATAATCAATCGCATTTTCAAAAAATAGCTATAATTATTTACATAAATAAAAACAACTGCCGAGGAAATGTCTCGGCAGTTGTTTTTATTTAGCTATAATATTTGTAGTTATTAATTATTCAAATTTAGACCAATCGGTGTTGCGCATATCTCCCGAAGCGGCAAACTCAGTGTGGAATGCAAGAGCTGCATTGAGAGAATGTGGTGTTTGTCCACCTTTACCCATTTTGAGATAATCCCAAAGTAGTTGTTTATAATCGGGATTAACACAATTTTCGATAACAGCTTCAGCTCGTTGAACAGGGTCTTTGCCACGAAGGTCGGCTATACCTTGATCGGTGATAAGTACGTCAACAGAGTGCTCGCTGTGATCGAGGTGAGAAACCATAGGCACAACGTTACTAATCAATCCACCCTTAGTTACAGATGGGCAGCTGAAGATTGATAGATATGCGTTGCGAGTGAAGTCGCCCGAACCACCAATACCATTCATCATCTTAGTACCAAGCACATGAGTAGAATTGATATTACCGAAAATGTCGGCTTCGAGAGCGGTGTTCATTGTGATGAGACCTAGACGGCGCACAATTTCGGGATTGTTTGATATTTCACCCGGACGAAGAAGAATTTTATCGTGGAAGAAGTCCATATTATTAAACACTCTATCCATTGCATCGTCAGAGAATGTCAAAGAACATGTACTTGCAAATTTACATTTACCCATTTCCATCAAGTCGACAACTGAATCTTGAATTACTTCGGTGTACATTTCAAATTGAGGGATTTCCTTGCTTTCGCCTAGCCCATGAAGCACTGCATTTGCCACATTGCCCACTCCCGATTGCATTGGGAGGAATTCTTTAGGAAGGCGTCCGGCACGCAATTCGGCAAGAAGGAAGTTGCACACATTTGCACCTATTTGCATTGTAACTGCATCGGGCTCGGTAAATCCTTTAACACCATCTTTTGCCGATGTTTTCACCACTCCCACAATCTTAGCCGGGTCAACTTTCAAAATAGGAGACCCTATGCGGTCGCTTGCCTTGTAAATAGGAATTTCGCGACGGTAAGGAGGATCGGCTGGTAAATACACATCGTGAAGCCCACGCAATGTTTGAGGAAGGGCATCGTTAAGTTCTATGATGATTTTATCGGCAAGCATAGCGATTGTTGGTGCAATACCCATACCTGTACCTAACACAATCTCGCCATTGTCGGTAACATCTGCTGCTTCAATAATTGCTACATTAATTTTACCAAACACACCATAACGCATCTTTTGAGCCAATTCAGAAAGGTGCAAATCGAAGTAGTGTGCATCGTGAGCGTTAAGACGCTTGCGAAGGTCGGGGCTACTTTGATAAGGTGTGCGCATATTGATTGCATTTGCACGTGCGAGTGCTCCGTCAACGTGATCATTAGTTGATGCACCGGTAAAGATATTTACCTTAAACTCGCGTCCTGTTTCATGTTCTTTAACCGCAATTTCTGCAAGTGCTTCGGTGACTACTTTGGGTGTACCTGATGCGGTAAAACCCGAAAGACCTATGTTGTCACCATTCTTAATTTGCTCGGCAGCTTCTTGTGCCGAAATAAAATTCAATGCCATTTTTAGAAAATGATTTAATGAATGGTTATATTAAAATTTTCGTTTTAAGATTTCACTATCAATCAAGGCCTGACGCCAACGCTCGGCATGTGCAATGCGTTCAGCCTCGGTCATTTCATTTCGTTCCTCTATCTCACCAAGCGACGTGGCATTCGGAATGCTCGACACTCCTTCGGCTTGACGATATGATGGCATGGTTCCACCCTCTCGAGGCAAATCCATTTTTGGAGGAGCCACCGGCCCTCTTGAAGGGGTTGACTCATATGCCGATTCAAAGTCTACACTTGGCAGTGGTGCTGCCGGACGTTGACGTTGTTTATCTTTTTTGGCGTCACCCATTACAGTCTTCACAATACCGATTACAATAATTATTATGAAGATAATTATTTTGATAGAACCCATTGTTTTACTAATTTTGCACAAAATTAGATAATTCTCGCATCAAATACAAAGATTTTTGCGTTCTTTTATTCTGAATAGCTGAGTTTTTCAATGTTTCTATCAAAAAATTTTATGAAAGAAGAGAAAAACAATAATCAAAATGCAACAACCGACCGCCTGCTTTTCATTGAAACATACGGCTGTCAGATGAATGTTGCCGATAGCGAAGTGGTTGCATCAATCATGGGTATGGCTGGATATGCCGTTACCGAAAATATAGCAGAGGCCGATGCAATTCTTCTCAACACTTGTTCGATTCGCGACAATGCCGAACAAAAAATCGTGTCGCGCCTTCAATATCTTGCCTCTTTGCGTCGCCGTCGCCGTTCTCGCCTCATCGTAGGGGTGATTGGTTGTATGGCTGAACGTGTGAAAGAGTCGCTTATCAACAATCATGGTGTTGACTTAGTGGCAGGACCCGATTCATACCTCGACCTCCCCAACCTTTTCGCCGCAGTTGAAGCCGGAGAAAAAGCCATAAATGTAGAATTAAGCACCACCGAAACATATCGCGACATCATACCATCACGCATCACCGGCAATCGTGTGAGCGGATTTATCAGCATCATGCGTGGTTGTAATAATTTCTGCTCTTACTGCATTGTGCCCTACACTCGTGGACGCGAACGCAGCCGCGAAGCGCAAAGTATCCTCAACGAGCTTGCCGACCTTCGCGCCAAAGGCTTTAAAGAGGTCACCCTCCTCGGTCAAAACGTAAACAGCTACAATTATAAGGACGCAGAAGGCAATACTACCGATTTTGCATCGCTATTGGCTATGGTGGCCGAAGCGGCTCCCGATATGCGTGTGCGCTTCACCACTTCGCACCCCAAGGATATGAGCGATGAAATCATTGCCACAATAGCTCGCTACCCCAATGTGTGCAACCACATTCACCTACCGGTGCAATCGGGTAGCAACTCGGTGCTTAAAGATATGAACCGCCGATACACTCGCGAGTGGTATCTCGACCGCATCGCAGCCATTCGTCGCGCCATACCCGATTGTGGCATCTCTACCGATATGTTCACAGGTTTTTATAACGAAACAGAAGAGGATTTCCAACTCACTCTCGACCTCATGCGTGAAGTGGGATTTGATGCTTCGTTTATGTTTAAATACTCTGAGCGTCCCGGCACAATGGCGTCGAAACATATGCCCGACAATGTGCCTGAAGATGTGAAAATTGATCGTCTCAACCGCATGATTGCCCTTCAAAACGAGCTCTCGCTTGAGTCAAACCGCAAAGACATAGGAAAAGAATTTGATGTGTTGGTCGAAGGCATTTCAAAACGCAGCAAAGAGCAATTTGTGGGTCGCACCCAACAAAACAAAACGTGTGTGTTCCCTCGTGGCAACTACCGCGTGGGCGACATTGTAAATGTGCGTGTGCTCGAAGTTTCTTCAGCCACACTCATCTGCGAATTGATTGAGAATTAATAATTGATAATTGACAATTAGCCAAGCTAATTATAAATTATGAAAGAGGTGCTATGGAATAGAAATTACATAGCAGTGTGCACCGCCAACTTTCTACTCTTTTTTGCGTTCTACTTGTTGTTGCCGATGCTACCGCTATATCTGCGCGACACTTTTTGTGCCGATAAGCAGTTGATAGGCATTATCCTATCGGGCTACACAATCACAGCCCTATTGATTCGTCCGTTTGGAGGTTTTATCGTTGATAGTTTCCCTCGCAAGCGCGTGTTGCTCATTTGCTATTTCTTGTTTTTCATATTCTTTGCCGGATATATCGTTGCCGGCACAATATTATTGTTTGCCATAATTCGAAGCATGCATGGATTTGCTTTTGGAGCAGTCACTGTTGCCAACAGCACCATGGCTATCGATGTGCTACCCTCCTCTCGTCGCAACGAGGGGATTGGATATTATGGGGTGAGCAATAACCTTGCCATGGCAATAGGGCCATCAATTTCGATGTATCTCTACGACCACCATATTGATGCCAATGTGATATTTACAATCTCGCTCGTGGCGGCTGCAATCGGATTACTTTGTAACGCTTCGGTCAAAGCTCCGGCCAAAGAACAAGTAAAAGGACGTCAGCCTATCTCGCTCGACCGTTTTGTTCTCACCAACGCCACTCCCGAAGCTTTGATGGTGATATTCTTCTCATTCTCTTATGGTATTCTATCTACCTACCTTGCCATATATGGCAAAGACGAAGTAGGAATTGAAGGAGGTAGCGGACTATTCTTTACCCTGCTTGCTATCGGACTTATTTCAGCCCGAATATTCTCGGCTCAATGGGTTAAACGCGGGCAATTGACTCGCAACATCGGAGCGGGAATGATTATCACAATCATCGGGTTCTCGCTATTCACCTTTTGGCGCGATATCACAGGCTTCTACCTATCAGCCCTTGTGCTTGGCGCCGGTTACGGAGCGATGTGTCCCTCATTCCAAGCCGTATTCATTAACCTCGCACACAATAACCGCCGTGGCACAGCCAACTCCACTTATCTCACTTCTTGGGATTTAGGCTTAGGCGTAGGAGTGCTCATAGGGGGAGCCATTGCCGAGCAATGGTCCTACCACACCGCCTATATCATAGCCGTGGCAGTGTGCATCATAGGCGCCCTCACCTTCTTCAACCACACCGCCACTCACTTCAACAAGAATAAATTGAGATAAAAAATGGTGTGAAGATTCCAAACCGAAGTGCGACCCCAGCGGTGAAAATAATATGAAAAACACCGCGGGTTTGCCCAGCGGTTGGGGCGCGTAGCCCCAAAGAGCGAATCTCAGAAAAAAAGGTTTAATTAGCAAAATAAAAAAAGGA
>JAZNGZ010000025.1:0-68030 GCA_045576735.1 Muribaculaceae bacterium | reverse complement strand
TAGACAATCTAAAAGAAAAATTAAAACATATAAAAAAGCAACACACAATGGAGCTAGCTCCATTGTGTGTAACTAAAAAGTTATTAATTTTGTCCTGATAATAAGTATTAATTTTGTAACGCTTATTTAGGACTAGTCAATATTTTGAAAGAATCTTCTCTATCTCAACTTTTAATCAAGGGTATACTCAGGCTCAGTATCTTTTTAGTGTGGGCAAGCAGAAAACGGTTCTCTGGCAAAAAACGAGGGGAAACGTGCGAAGCACGGGGAGCGCAGCGACATGTAATAACCGCGTGGTTGAGGGGGTTAGCCCGAAACCTCCGGACGAAGACTACCTCCTCTCTCAGAAACCGTGCGAAGCACGGGAAAGCGCAGCGATATATATCCCCCCGGCGAACCGGGAAATTTTATTATGGGTTTTGAGTTATAAAAAAGCAGATTTTTTATTCATAAATTTTCAAACACCCAAAGTTAATCATTGTCAGCGATTTATAGAGATTTTACCAACTATTTTGACCATTAAGCCATGTTTTATGATGCACATATAATGAATATAAGTGATAAAGTAATGATTATGTGCTAATTTTCGCGTCTTATCAGACGCATGGAGGCGGTAGTTTGCAAGGGGCTGTGTCAAAATTCAGTCACACCCCCATTGTTTTGATGTGCTTAGAAATATTTATTGACCATAGCCATTAAAAGCTTTATGATGTCGCCCTCCTTACCACTGCGTGGAGGAACAGTCATTTTGGGCCTAATAGGTCAAATTTCAGGATGAATTCTTTGGCCGATGCGGCCTAATGGTCAATAATTCTACATCTCCAACGATAGCTCGCGGAGGGGTATCCCTTTTCCCTCATTGCTCATATCCTTCACCACCCAAGCGATGAAGTTCTCAAACGTCGGATTTTCTAATACGCCATAATTGGCATGACGCTCCGTGTCCATACTGCCAAGTACCCAATCACCATCAAAAGAATATTCCAACGTATAATATCGAGCATCTTTGGTGTTCATATTCACCAATACCGCTCCATATATCGCCTCGGGAACCTGAACTGGATTGGGGAATTTATAAACAACCAATAGGTCGTTTTCACCCACTTTGCAATAATCACATTTAAATTGATCCCAATCAAATGAAAAGCCGTCGACATTCTCGGCCAAGAAAGGTTTCCATCCGTCGACCGATACTAACACTTCAACCGGCAACTTCTCTTTTTTCACTTCAGCGACTAAATCGGGGATAAAACGATATTCAAAAAAATATCGATTAGCATGTTGTGTATTATTTGTATCTTCGGAGAAATCAGTCATTCCTACTCCCGAATTTTCATCTTCATTGCCAAATAGGCCATTCCATAGTGTCTTCATAATTTTCTAGATAATCTCCATAGAAATATAGCAGTTAAAACTCCTATATCACATAATTGCGGTTAAACTTATACAAAAGTACATCAAAATCCCACTAAACACAATTATTTTATATTACAATGTGACAAAACACCTTTTGTTTTACACGAAATTATTATTTGCGATGATAAAATTAATAATAAAGACTGCCATAAATTCCACTTAGTCATTGGGAATGGAGTTTTTTAGTGTGCTTTATGGTCTTTCATTGTCAATATTTTCGAGCATTTTGGGGTGCTATATATTAATAAGTGTTAATGTCGAGATATTATTTCATACTACGCAACTAGATTGCGTAGATGATATATTACCTTTGTGATGTGAATAGAAAAATAGTAAATTAAAATCTAAATCAATCAGTATTATGAAAGTAGTTACATTTAACAAACGAGTGGCTAAAATTTGGACAGATGTAGTTGAAGACTCAGCTATGGACCAAATCGCAAACTTAGCATCATTACCATTTATGTATCATCATGTAGCGATAATGCCCGATGTACATGCCGGAATGGGAATGCCAATCGGAGGAGTGTTGGCTTGTGTCGACGCAGTTATACCTAACGCAGTGGGAGCCGATATAGGATGCGGAATGTGTGCTGTTAAAACATCGTTGAAGGTCGATGAAGTGAGCCGCGAAGTAATGACTCAAAAAATACTGCCAGCCGTGAGAAATGCCATTCCTGTTGGAATGAACCATCATACAGTGGCTCAAGACGCTTCGTTAATGCCTGTAGGATATGATATTAATTCGCTTAAAGTAGTAAACGAACAATATGAATCGGCTTTGCATCAACTTGGAACATTAGGTGGAGGAAACCATTTCATCGAATTCCAACGCGATGACGATGGATATATGTGGATTATGCTTCATTCAGGAAGCCGTAACCTAGGAAAGCGAGTAGGTGATTATTACGATGCTATTGCTTCGCGCCTTAATAGCCAATGGCATTCGGCTGTATCACCTTCAATGAACCTTGCGTTCTTGCCTGCTGAGACTCCTGAATTTAAGGCTTATTGGGATGAAATGAATTTTTGTGTGGACTTTGCGTTTGCTAATCGTCAATTAATGATGCAACGATTAAAAGAAGCCGTAGCCGATGCCTATCCCTACGCTACTTTTGAGCCAATGATTAATATTGCTCATAACTATGCAGCTTGGGAAAACCACTTCGGAAAAGATGTGATTGTGCATCGAAAAGGTGCCACTTATGCCGGTGTAGGTACAACAGGTATTATTCCCGGTTCACAAGGAACAGCGTCATATATTGTGGAAGGACTTGGTAACCCCGACTCATTCTGTAGCTGTTCACATGGTGCAGGTCGTGTATTAAGCCGTAAAGCGGCAGTGAAGCAACTCGATATGCAAGCCGAAGTTGAACGTCTTGAAGCGCAAGGGATTATCCACGCCATCAATTCTCAAGATGATATGCAAGAAGCCTCAGGTGCATATAAAGATATTGATGCCGTTATCGCCAACGAGCTCGACCTCATCAAAGTGAAAACTCGACTACGTCCCATCGCCGTAGTAAAAGGGTAGAAATAACGACAAAAATATGACTTGACCAAGGACTATGTCTGGATTTATTTATGAAGTACACCCCAAAAGTTAAATAGAAAACTTTTGGGGTGCACTTATTTTTTGACATACTGACTTTATTCTAGCCCATATTTATTGGGTTATAACGCAAATTGAATAGCTATTCATTTGTGCGTTGCTCAAATAAAATTCATAAATCTCCACTATGAAATTTATAGAAATTCTCTTAATTAAAAAGAGGGAACATTAAGAATTACCTTTATGATTGATTTTCGCCTTAAAGCCTATTGCGTCAATGGCATTGATGACTTGGTTGAGGTCAAAGGAGCCTTTGATTGAGGCTGTTGCAGTGGGAAGGTCGACAGTGGCCTCTTCAACTCCTTCAACGGCGCGGATTGCTTTTTCGGCGCTTGCACGGCAGTGGTTACAGTGCATTCCTTCGATAGTGATTGTAGCCTCGTTTGAGGTGGTGCAGTCGCACGCATCGCAACCGCAATCATCTTTTTTCTTTTTGAAAAATCGTAGTATCATAGCGTTTATTAGTAATATTATAAGCAGTATAGAGCAACCTATGTTGAAATAGGGTGTTGCGGTGTTGCAACAATCTTTTATCACGGTGATTGACGAGGTGAACCATTCGCGAGGCAATAGATAGTCGATTGCCAATCCAAATGCCATGGAGCCGATAATTATCGACATGAGATAGAGCGATAGCGTTTTGCGTCCCATCACTTTGCCTATCACAAGCATCGACGCCACATTTACAGCCGGTCCTGCCATAAGCAATACCAATGCAGTGCCGGGCGACAAGCCTTTCATCATCAAAGCCACGGCAATGGGTATTGACCCGGTGGCACATAGATACATGGGAATGGCACAAACGAGGACTATGAGCATACTCAATAATGAGTTATGAGCAAAGAGAGCGAAGAAACTTTCGGGAACAAACACCGTTATCAATCCTGCCACAACAAGCCCTAATATGAGCCATCGGCCTATATCTTGCATCATCTCCACAAAGGCATATCGCAGAGTGTCGACCACTTTTGCCCCAAAACCTTTAGATTGTGATTTTGCCGCAGGTGTGTTGATAACCGATGAGTCTTTTTCTATCACATTCACCATCTGCCCGCCAAATATTGCTGTCACAAATGCTGCTATGGGACGAACAATGGCAAATGCCCAACCCATCAATGAGTAGGTGGCGATGATGGAATCGACCCCGGTTTGAGGGGTGGCGATAAGAAATGATACAGTGGCACCTTTCGACGCACCTTGCTTGCGAAGCGACATGGCTGTGGGTATCACGCCACAAGAGCATAACGGCAACGGCACTCCAAGCATAGCGGCATAAAACACCGACCGAAATGATGAGCCACTCAAAAAACGTTGGTATAACCTCTCGGGCACAAACGCACGCATCACCCCGGCCAGGAGAAACCCTAGCAACAAGTAAGGCGACATGCTATTTATGAGATTAATGATTTCAGCCATTTTATAAAATTTGTTATGCAAAAGTAGTAATAAAATTTGATTATATATTGAAAAAACTATAGCGTTGCATATTAATAAAAGTAATTGAATGTAAAAGATATTTGAAGTAGTGTATAGTCGATGTGAGCGATTCTATAAGTAAAAAAAGAAGCATCAAAAAAACATGGCGATTGGTCATAAAACGAGGATGATTCGACATTTTTCTTGTTTTTTGAGATGCCTCAATAGGCAGATTAGCTTTACTTTGTGGTGTAATCAAAAAAACAAATTAATAACAAACTAAAATTTTTTATAAAATGATAGTATTTAACAACATTGCACGAAGTATTTTTATCGTATCTACAATTGTAGGAAGTTCGATAATGGGAAATGCTCAAGAAGTTGAGCGAGTTTATAATGACGCAGAATTGCACAACCTAAAAGGTCATGTAAAAGAATGTGTTGAATTTAACGAAGAACATGACACGATTAGTGTTATAAATTTTGAAATGAATGGACGCATTTCGGTTGATGAAAATAGTTTTATTTCTCGCGATGATATGGGGCGAATTGTGAAGATATTTGAAGCCGAAATAGAAAGTATAGATGCTGACTTAACAAAATTTAAAGAAGGTGAAACAATTAATGAGAATGACTTCACATGGAATGGTGCTACTCTTATCCCTAAAGAGAAAGTTTCTCGAATATTACATGAATCGGACATTGAGGAGTTCAGTGTTATGGCGCAATTTACCGGAACAGAATATGAGTGGAAAGATAATAAAGTTGTAGCTATTGAAAGTGTCATTCCCGGTGGAACATATATATGGACTAAAATTTCAGACAAATTTCTTTGCCATGGAACAGGTTGGTGGGAGACAACATCGTTTAAGTATGATAAAAAAGGAAATATTATCAAATCTGAGACTCAATACAAAACATCAAAAAAAGTAGAAACATACAAATATCTAGAATTTGATAGTCACGGCAATTGGACTAAATGTCAAATTAATGATGGAAATGGTGACTCATGGATTACAACTCGTAACATTACATATTTCGAATAATTTATAACATTACATATAATTGAGTGGTCGCATCAACAAGGTGCGGCCACTCAATGTTTTTAGTTTAAATAGTTTGAGATATTTCTGAAAAATGCTAACTTTGACATACCTTAAATTTTTAGATTATGAACAAGAATAAAAATGTGGTGATTACAATAGGCCGTCAGTTTGGTAGCGGAGGCCGTGAGTTGGGCAAATTGCTCGCGTCAACATTTGGGTTGGAATATTACGACAAAGAGTTGTTACATGAAGCCGCTAAGCAAGCCGGGCTTTGCACTGAATTTATTGAGCGAAGCGATGAACGAGCGCCATCGTTTTTGAGTGGTATGTTTGCCTTTGGCACAGGCTATAACCCGGCATCGTGCTATTCATGTTCGTCGACATTGGCAAACGACGGAGCGTATAATGCACAAAGTGAATTTATTCGTAGCATTGCCAATGAAAAATCGTGTGTAATAGTAGGGCGTAGTGCCGACTATGTGTTGCGCGATCACCCACGATGCGTTAAAATTTTTGTTCATTCATCGGAGGAAGACTGCATCAAACGCATAATGCGTCGCGGCGATAAGCCCACTCCCGAACAAGCTCGCACCATTGCACATAAAACAAATAAATTGCGTGCCAACTATTACAATTTTTACACCGATAAGCGATGGGGCGATGCTGCCAGCTATGACCTCACACTAAATACCTCTTTATTGAAAATGGAAGATGCCGTGGCGATTATTGCCGAATATATCCGTAGGCGATTTGGTATAGCATTATAAAATCAGAAAAAATAACAACGCGGTGTATCGATTCAGATGCACCGCGTTGTGTTTAGTTATATTAGTTATAATAGATTATTATTCTTGAAGCTTTAGAGTGAATGTAGGATATTCTTTCTTTTCAACCCCACTTCTATGCATTTCTAAGGTGTCACCTATTATTTTACATACATTAGCTTCTGAAAGTGGATTATCACCTGTGATTATACCCACTGTATTGCCAACGCAAACATAGCCACGAGTCACGCCATCAATAACGACTTCATTCTCAGAGCTGAAGTATAATGTAATTCTTCTACCATCGTTTCTGTCATATCTATAACCTTTGCCAACTAACTCTTTGCTTGGTTTCAAATTGAATTTTTCTTTTGTTAGAGTGATTCCATTTGAAGCATCGCCTAAAATAGCATTTAAAGTTCCATTATCGTTGTTAGTAGATAATTGAATATTTCCTTTAGTATTTTTCACTTTGAAAACAATAGAATTGTCACCATCATATATAGCAAGTTTCTTATTGAGAGAGTGAGTAGCACTGAATGTTATTGTAGCTTTAGTTTTATTATATGTTCCAAATCCAATTGGATAAACAAAATTATCATGAGTTTCCAAACACCATATTACTTCAGACCCTCCGGTAAATATGAAAACCGAAGTTATTTCATCAAGTTTTTCTTCCCCATAAACTTTTTGAGTATAAGAATAGGTTGAAGGAGTTAAAATCTGAGCTTGAAGAGCTGCAATTGAGATTGTCAAAAATAAGACTAGTGAAATAATTTTTTTCATAATAATGAATTTAATTAGTAATTAACTATAAATTTAAATTTGTTCATGGCGCGAATATATATATATATATATATATGCAAGTCTTTTAACGCAAAATTACCAAATAGATGTGAAAAAATAGTTAAAATCAAAAAAGTCTTAGCGTTGACTCATCTTCCTTTAATATTGAGAATTACGTTGAAAATGTGGCATAAAATTCTTTATATCGACAAGCTGTGAAGCAATGCTACCGGCTATAATTTCACGTTCAACACCTCTTTATTAAAAATGGAAGATGCTGTGGCGATTATTGCCGAATATATTGGGCAAAGTTCAGGTGACACATTAATATATATATATATTATTATCTCAGAAAAATTACCTTAGAAAAACTACGCAATCATTTTGCGCAGTTTTCTGATTTTGGTGGTAAAAAAGATGTCCACATAGCCACTAAAAACATGAAATACCCCTTGATTTGCACTAAAATAGCCTAAAAAATGACTAAAACGACAAATTATTGGATAAATATTTGCTTAATAAGAAAAAAATCACGAAATTCGTGAGATTAATACCAAAACACTAAACATCTAACAATAAAATACTAGTAATGAGTTATCTTAAGTTTGATAAAAATCTTATGATTAACTTGGAGCAATCTCTACCCAAAGAGATGCTTCGCACCAATCAATCGGGTGCATATCACTGTACGAGCATTGTAGGTTGCAACACCCGTAAACAACACGGATTGTTGGTTATTCCCATTGCAGAAATGGGAAACAAACCTCATGTATTGTTGTCGTCGCTCGATGAGACTGTGATACAGCATGGAGCTCCGTTTAATCTGGGTTTACATCGTTATCAAGGAGGGGTATATAGCCCCAATGGGCACAAATACATTCGTGAGTTTGACTGCGAAAGTGTGCCTCGCACCACTTATCGCGTGGGTGGTGTAATTCTCACTAAAGAGAAAATTTTCATTTCTCACGAAAATCGCATCTTGATTCGTTACACATTGGTTGAGGCGCACTCGCCCACAACATTGCAATTCCGTCCGTTCTTGGCATTCCGTGAATCAAACGAATTGTGTATGGCCAATTCAAGTCTCAACACAGTGTGTGAAGAGGTACAAAATGGTGTGGCAAGTTGTCTCTACAATGGATATCCCACACTCTACATGCAATTCAGCCATAAACCCAAATGGGTGAACGATCCACATTGGTACAATGGCATTGAATATGTGAAAGACCTTGAGCGCGGAGTGCCTTACACCGAGGACCTTTGGGTTCCAGGATATTTTGAAGTGCCCATCAAGAAAGGTGAATCAATCATCTTCTCGGCAGGCATCAAAGAGGTTTCACCTCGTTCGCTCAACAAGATGTACGAAAAAGAGATTGCATCGCGCACATGCCGTTCAAGTTTCTTCAACTGTTTGAAAAATGCTGCTAAGCAATTCTATCTCAAAGATAACGACGGTGATTTTATCCTCTCGGGCTATCCTTGGGGCACGGTGTTGGCGCGCAACACATTTATGTCGCTCCCCGGCACCACATTGGCAATTGACCATAAAGATGACTTCGAGTCAATCATGGCAACAGCAAGTGCCGAGTTGGTGAAATTTATGGAAACAGGAGAATTGAGCAATCGCATTCATGGCATCGACCTCCCCGATATTCCACTATGGGCAGTATGGGCAATTCAACAATATGCCAAGAATATCAGCGTCACCGCTGCTAATGATGTGTATATGGAATTGGTTGAAAAAATCATCAACTATATCCTCGAAAACAATCACCCCAATTTGCAAGTCGACGACAACGCAATGGTATCGACCATTGGCACCTCTACTCCGGTGTCGTGGATGAACTCAATGATGTGGGGAAAACCTGTTGTACCTCGCACCGGCTACCTTGTAGAGTTTAACGCATTGTGGTATAATGCACTCCGATTTGCAGCTATGCTGAGCGAAAACGATGAGGAGCGCAAAGAATTCCACGAAAAGTGTATGGAACAAGCCGAAAAAATGGCTCAACCATTTATCGATATGTTCCTCAACGATTACGGCTACCTCTACGACTATGTAACCGGCACCTATGCCGACCCGTCGGTACGACCCAATATGGCAATAGCAATAGGTCTTGACTATTCACCACTCGATCGCCGTCAACGCAAACGTGTGCTCGACGTGGTTACCCGCGAATTGCTCACCCCTAAAGGATTGCGCTCGCTATCACCACGCAGCTATGGCTATCGTCCATTCTATCTCGGTTCGCCCGAGGACCGCGAAATTTCGCTCCACAACGGCCCGGCTCGTCCATGGTTGATGGGCTTCTATGCCGATGCTTACTTGCGCGTGTTTGGCATGAGCGGTGTGTCATATATCGACCGCATGCTCATAGGCTTTGAAGATGAAATGTCGCAAGGCTGCATAGGGTCACTCTCGCAACTCTACGATGGCAACCCGCCATTTGCAGGCCGTGGTGCAATTTCTCACGCAACAAACGTGGCAGAGGTGCTCCGCACATTGCGCACACTTAAAAAATTAACTGTTTAATCACTCATCATATACCGGTAAAAGATTATGAAAGCATTAATGTTTGGGTGGGAATTTCCACCTCACATCTTAGGCGGACTCGGAACTGCCAGCTATGGTCTCACTAAGGGTATGTGGGAGTGTGGCGACATGGATATAACATTTGTAATACCCAAGCCTCATGGCGACGAAGAACGTTCGTTTGCTCGCATCGTCGGTGCTTCACAAGTGCCTGTTGCATGGCGCGATGTAAATCGTGAATATGTTGAAGGACGCATAGGTCACTTGATGGATCCTGATTATTACTTCCGTCTGCGCGACAATATTTATGCCGACTTTAATTACATGCGCACCAACGACTTGGGCTGTATTGAATTTTCGGGCCGTTATCCCGAGAACCTACTCGAAGAGATTAATAATTACTCCACAATGGCAGGGGTGATTGCTCGCGCCGAAGAGTTTGACATCATTCACTCTCACGACTGGCTCACTTATCCTGCCGGCATTCACGCAAAGCAAGTGACAGGCAAACCATTGGTGATTCACGTGCATGCTACCGACTTTGACCGCTCACGTGGCAATGTAAACCCCACAGTGTTTGGAATAGAGCTTGACGGTATGCATCACGCCGACCATATTATCACCGTGAGCGACCTCACTCGTCGCACCGTGATTGAGAAATATGGTATCGACCCTGCTAAGGTTACGACAGTGCATAATGCCGTTGAGCCATTGAGCCCTGAGTTGCTCGCTGTAACAGCCAATAAACCCAAAGAAAAAGTGGTTACATTCCTTGGACGCATCACAATGCAAAAAGGTCCCGAATATTTCGTGGAAGCAGCAGCCAAGGTGTTGAAGAATAATCACAATGTGCGTTTTGTGATGGCAGGTAGTGGTGATATGATGGATAAAATGATTGCTCTTGCTGCCGAGCGTGGAATCTCTGATCGTTTCCACTTCCCCGGCTTCCAAAAGGGTAAGCAAGTATATGAAATGCTAAAGGCATCGGATGTGTATATCATGCCTTCGGTGTCGGAACCATTCGGCATCTCGCCTCTCGAAGCGATGCAGATGGGTGTGCCTTCAATCATTTCAAAACAATCGGGCTGTGCCGAAATCCTTAATAACGTAATAAAAACCGACTATTGGGATATTGACGCAATGGCCGATGCGATTAACTCAATCGTGACCTATCCGGCGATGTATGAACAACTCCGCGAAGACGGACTTTATGAAGTGAACCAAATCACTTGGGACAAAGCCGGTGCAAAGGTTATCGATATTTATCGCAAAGTGCTTAGCTATTATAATTTTTAATCAATTCAAAGTAAAATACAAAAAACAATATAGATTATGAAAGCAATCTGTTTTTATTTCCAGATTCATCAGCCATTCCGTCTTAAAAGATACCGTTTCTTCGACATTGGCAACGACCATTACTATTATGACGATTTCGCTAACGACGATATTATTTCTCGCATAGCTTATCGTAGCTATATGCCTGCAGCCGAAACATTGCTCAATATGATTCAAGAGGGCAAAGGCAAATTTAAATGTGCTATCTCTATCACAGGTGTGGCACTCGAACAATGCGAACAATATGTGCCCGAATTTATCGACTTGTTGAAAAAACTTGCCGATACAGGTAAAGTTGAATTCCTTGCCGAAACTTATGCTCACTCACTTTCGTCACTCACCGAGCCCGAAGAATTTATGGCACAAGTTAAGGATCACGAAAAGAAACTAAACGACCTTTTCGGGGTTAAGCCAAAAGTGTTCCGCAACACCGAGTTGATTTATTGCGACGACCTCGCTCCTCAAATTGCAGCGATGGGTTATAAAGGTGTTATCACCGAAGGAGCAAAACACATTCTTGGTTGGAAATCGCCTAACTATGTCTATTCAGCAGCTTCGGCTCCAAAACTCAAAATGTTGTTGAAAAACTCTAAACTCAGCGATGATATTGCATTCCGTTTCAGCAACTATGAGTGGGACGCATATCCATTGACTGCCGAAAAATATATCGATTGGATTGCCGAAACTCCTCAAGAAGAACAAATCGTGAACCTATTCATGAACCTCGAAACATTTGGTGAAATGCAAGGTCGCGAAACAGGTATATTCCAATTCCTCGAAGCTCTTCCACGATTTGCAGCTGAGGCGGGTATCGATTTCCTCACTCCAAGCGAAGCAATCGCTAAAATCAAGTCGGTGGGCGAATTGAGCGTGATGCACCCAATCTCTTGGGCCGACGAAGCTCGCGACACTTCGGCTTGGCTTGGTAACAAATTGCAAAACGAAGCATTCAACAAGCTATATTCTGTAGCTGAACGCGTGCGCCTTTGCGACGACCGCCGCATCAAGCAAGACTGGAACTACCTACAAGCAAGCGACCACTTCTTCTACATGTCGACTCGTCATGGTAGCGATGGTGCAGTGCATAGCCATTTCTCTCCATATGAAACTCCATTCCAAGCGTTCACAAACTATATGAATGTGCTTGCCGACTTTATCGTGCGTGTTGAAGAGCAATATCCTCTTTCAATCGAAAACGAAGAATTGAACGCATTGCTTACCACTATCCGCAACCAAGCTCACGAAATTGAAGCACTCAATAAAGAGTTGACCTCTATGCGTAAAAACATCGAGCACTTCAACGAAGAGCACAAATTGCGCGAAGCATTAGCTCAAGCCGAAAAAGAAGAAGCAGCTCCTGCTAAAAAGCCTGCAGCAAAGAAATGTGCAACTAAAAAAGCCGCAGCAAAGCCTGCCGCAAAAAAACCTGCTAAGAAAAAAGCAGTCGCTAAAAAGTAATCTCAATTAATAGTCATATCAACGCGCTCGGTAGCAATCGCTATCGAGCGCGTTAATGTTGTAATTGATGATAGAGGGTTTTAATGAGACTTGTAAATTATCTTTTAGATTAGGGTTTCGTGTGAGATTTTAATTGTTTAGTAGCTTTTTAATCTTTAATTATTTCGAGAGTTGTGAGACCATTCTGTTGCCCCACTACATATCGAGCATTGGGATTGGGGTCGCCGGTTTCGCTAGCGCGTTGAAATAGGTCCATGTAAAGTTCACGTCCTTTTTCAAAAAGTAGGCATGAGAATTTATCACCGGGCTTTATCGATGAATTTTCGGTGCGTAGAGCCTCGAACCGATTATTGCCGAGATATTTTATTTCGCAAAGGCGGTCGGGTTGCCAACCAATAATCAACCGCGTACCCACTTGGAGCGATTGAGACATAAGTACACGGGTAATAAAAATGTCGGATTCTTGTTTTTTTGTGTGCGCAGCATAAGACAATAGTCGTCCCAGTTTTTAGCTCCCACATAACGAGAAAGGACATCGAGGGTGCGCCGCGACACAGTATCGTAGCCGCGAGTGGAATATCCCCACACACGTTCAAGAGTGGTTTCCGACATATGTTCGCGAAGCTCTTTTTCCAATTCAGCCACTAATTGAATGAAGTGGAAATGGGTATCGAGAGCCAAGCCCGATTTTTCCTTAACACGGCTTCGCAAAGTGGCAATTTCGGGCAAATTTGTTTTAAAATTCATAACGGATACAAAAATAATTACTATTTTTGGGATTACAAAACCATAAAAACGCAACAAAAAAGGATTAAACTATGAGCGAAACATTTCGTCCGGTCAATGAAAATCTAAGCATAAACGACTCATACTCAGACATCGTGCTCCTCCGCGAAGGAGCTATGTCAAGGCTATATCGTGTGAGCAAAGCCGGCAAATATTTGGTGATAAAGACAACGAAAGACAATTTGGCAATGCAACTCGCGATGCTTAAACGCGAATATGAGCTCTCGATAAAGCTTGAGCATTATCATTTGCCGCACTTCTACACCTATGAAGCTAATTCGCCTGTAGGGCCGGGTATTGTCATGGAATATATCGACGGCCGAAATCTCAGCGATTTCTTAGCTGAGAAGCCATCTATCGACTCACGCCGACGCGTATTTAGCCAATTACTCACCGTTGTTGCATTTATCCACAAAAATGGCATAATACACAACGATCTTAAACCCGAGAATATTCTCATCACACGCGCCAATGATGACGTGAAATTGCTCGACTTCGGACTAAGCAACACCGATGCACATTATCTCACAAAAAACATGGGTGGCACACGTGAATATGCATCCCCCGAGTTATTGGCACAAAAAGAGGATCTCGATGCTCGAAGCGACATCTACTCTCTAGGGAAGATTATGCAGTTGATTTTCCCTAAAAATTATAAATCATACTCAAGCAAATGTTTATGCGAAAATCCCAATGACAGATGGGAGAATGTCGACCAATTAATTCGTAGCTGGAATAAAAGTAGTCACCCGGGATATTTTATTCTAATTGCAATCATGGCTGTAATGGCTGCAGTGATGTTCTTTTTCATGTATAATCGCAATAGCGACAATCCTCATCGACAAGAGTTGCTCGACTCCCTCTCGATAGCGCGCAATGAAGTCAATGAGGCTCAACAACAAGCTCTGCAAGCCAAACAAGAGGCTTCAGATGCACAACAAGAAGCATCTAATGCTCAGCAAGAGGCTACCGACGCACGAAACGAGGCTCTACTTGCCCAACAACAATTTGATTCAATACGTAATGTCCAAGCATTATCTGAAGCAGAAAAGCAACAATGGGAAGCAGAAAAAAACGCGGCAGTAAATGAATTGGCTCAATCATTAGACAAATGTTATCGTTCAACATTAGACACTATCAACAATGTACCGTTTTCTGAATTTGTTCTTAGCATACAGTCTTCCTATCAGAAGAATGCAAATAACATTCTACTAAAATGTTTATCATTAACTACCGACGATACGATTCAGATTATCCTTAAATCTATATATCCCGAGATTATAGCAGAACATGTCAATAAAATATATGACAAAATGTTGGCAAAGCCATCTTTTAGAAGCATGCGTGATAAAATGAGTGAAGATGAATATAATTTCTATAAAAAGCTATATGATGAATATCTGCCTTACCGCAAGTATGTTCCTATTAAGAACAAATAACAATTCTTATTCCTTGCCGGTAAATCCTTGAAGATTAAAGCATTGGGTTGATTGTATTGTCGAAAAGCAGAAATTCTTTAATTGCTTGAAGGTAGGGTTCATTACCGATTTCTCAAACTTGCCATTATTGATTGAATAGCAATATTCTACATCGTCGGCCGGTTCGTAGATATAGATATGAGAGCTGTCGCGAGCGGCAATTTGCTTGTCGGTGGTAAAGACTACAAAGTCGCGTCGCTCGGTGTTTAAATCAATGCCGAAATTGTTTTGGGTGTGGCTTAATCCGAGTAGCGATAGTAATGTTGGTGCTACATCTACTTGTGACGCTAAGTGTGTTATCTCTTGTGGCTCAATATCTTTGCCATAAATCATTAGTGGGATATGATTATATGATTGAGGCATCTCGCATTCAGGAGTACCTACGATTTTGCCATGATCGCCAAGGAATATGAATATGGTGTTGTCAAACCATGGTTGCTTGCGAGCTTCGCGCATAAACGAAGCGATAGATTGGTCGGCATATTCCACAATTTGCTCCTCGGGCTTTGATGTGCGCGACTTAAATCCATCGGGGATAATATAGGGAGGGTGGTTTGATATAGTGAGAATTACCGAAAAGAATGGTTGGGAGGTTGATGCTTTTTCGTTGATTTTGTTGAGTGCGTAATTAAATATAAACGCATCGGGAACACCAAAACTATTCACAACTTCATTTGCGGGATAATCTTCTTGAGCATATATCTCGTGAAAGCCATTTGTGCGGAAGAATGCATTCATATTGTCGTATTGCGATTCATGGGTCATGAAAAACATATTAAGATACCCATTTTGTGCCAATACATCGGGCAACCCCACATAGCGAGGAATCTTTGTGCCTTTCATAGCATTGCGATTTAGCACTGTGGGGAAAGAATATAATGTTGCAGTGATGCCATGATTAGTGTGAATTCCCGATGAATAGAAGTTTTTGTAACTACGCGATTGTCGATATAGGCTATCAAGGAATGGGGTTAGAGGTTTTTCTTGGCCATGCGATTGCATCAATCGTGCCGACATTGATTCCATCATCACCATCACCACATTCTTTTTATTCATCGCGCTATCGGCATATGTCACTTTGCGTGCTAAAGGGGAAATGTTGTCAATTCCATTGCGATTGAGGTATTGTTGCATATTCTTTATCGCTTCTTGGTCATCGAGTAGTGAGATAGGGCGATTCTCTTTACGCATATCGTCCATATAACTGGTGAGCAAATTAAATGTAGGATTTATCCCAAGCTGGTTAAGAAAAGGGTCTTCGCAATAATATGCTTGACTCACTTTTATGGGGTTATAACCTGTGCGTCCCCTAATTCCAAATGCGCACAATGCCACCAGCGAAACACCCACAAGAGAGTATATCACAAGAGGGGCGACGGCACATTTCAACGGCTCTAATTTCATGGCTCGATGAGCAAAAAATCGTGAAAGACGAAAATTTACCCACCACACAAATACTATTGCCAACAGAGCGCAAATAATAGGCAACACATAGGATGATTCGCCCAATATCATTCCTCCGGTAGTGCCGGCATAACCAAACCAATTAAATATCGACGAATTAATATTGGTAAAGAAATATTGGAAATATGGCACATTGGCGGCAGAAATGATAAATACTAGAGTAAACAACACACTTGTGAATATAGCCACAAACTTATATGCCCACCTAGGAAATCGTTTGAAATAAAGAGCCACCCACATTACAACAAGAGGCAAAATCATTATGTAACAAGCAATCACATTGTCAAACCACACACCTTTGACAAACGCGACCGCCTTTGTCGCCAATGTTATATGGGGCGCAAACATATAATCGAGCGATACAAAAAGCATCAATCGGAACAAAAATAGCACAACTAGCGCAATGGCGTGAATAGCCAACAAATAAGCAAATGAATATCCGGCTCGTTTCATCTATTTTTGTATCGTTCTATCTTTTATCACAAAACAACCTCGCTGCCACCTTTTGTGTCAATCATTCTAAATTGGTCACAATAGTGTAGCGCACTTAAAATTCTCTATAAAAATACCTGTGTTTATTTAGCAAATTCTTCGGGATTGATTGAATCGGTTGTAATCAAATCTACACCCATTTCAATTAATTCATTACACTTTGCAGAGTCGTTGATAGTCCACACATTTACAGAACGACCGGCATTGTGAAAGCGTTCAACTAAATCGGCATTAATGCAATCATGACGCACATCTACATCAATTCCGTTTTCTACTGCCCAATTAAAATTTTCTTCTACATCTTCTTTGGCAAGGAACTGCAATGGAATGTCGGGGTACTTCTCATGAATAAAGTTCAAGCAGTTGCGCATCGAAGTCAATATTATGCAATCGCTACGAACACCCTTCAATTCAAGAACGGCGATGAGTAAAGGTATACACGATTGGTCGTTATCATTTATACCTGTCGACCACTTAAGTTCGATTACCGGCACAACACCATATTCACAACATATATCGAGATACTCATCAACAGTGGCTATTTGGCCGGTATAGGTTTCTCCATTGCGAGTTTGAGTGTAGGTTTCGGCACAAAGTTGCTCATAAGTAGCTTCAGCCACAGTTAAATTTCCTCCAAGACGATTGGTTGTTTCATCGTGGCATAACACTAGCACCGAATCGGCAGTCAATCGCAAGTCACACTCCAAATATTCATATCCTTTTTCAGCACCATTTACAAATGCCTCACGAGTGTTTTCTACTCCATAAGCGCTACCACGATGTCCCACAAATGCAGGAGACGCTGCCCATGCCATACCTACTGTTGATAGAAGCGCAAATATTGCCAATGTAATTTTTTTCATTTCTTTATTTTTTTAGTTTTCACTTTTTTCTAGTTCATTCTTAATCACATCTTCCCGAAACACTGCCACTATTTTTGCGGTTAACCATTCTACCCCAAAGTCGATTTCTTGTATTTGACTAAAATAAAACTAAAACGTTTAATCTTGTAAATTTAAGCAATAGTCTTTAAGAAATAGGCACATCGATGCGGAAGGTGGTGCCTTTGCCGGGTTCTGATGATAAGACGTAGATTTTGCCTGAGTGGTATTGCTCGATGATACGTTTTGCAAGTGTCAAGCCAAGCCCCCAACCGCGTTTTTTTGTGGTGTAGCCGGGATTGAAGATTGTCTTGAAGTTTTTGCGCGAAAGACCTTTGCCGGTATCGGCCACTTCAATATATCCTTTACCCTTTTCCACGCCTGTTGTCACGGTGATTGAACCGGAACCGTCCATCGCGTCAACTGCATTTTTAATGAGGTTTTCCATTACCCACTCAAATAGCGGTGTCGACGCCATCACGGGGATTTTTCCGGCACAGGTATTAATTGTCAATGTGATGCGCGATGATATGCGTGATGCCATATATGACGATGCGCGAGTAACCACATCGTTGAGATTTTCAGCTTCCATCTGAGGTTTAGACCCTATTTTTGAGAAGCGCGATGCAATTGTGCTCAAGCGTTGCACATCTTTGTTCATCTCCTTTACTGTTTCGGCATCAACTCCCATGCTCTCCATCAACTCCATCCACGCCATAAGCGATGAAATAGGTGTGCCAAGCTGGTGTGCCGTTTCTTTCGACAACCCCACCCACACTTTGTTTTGCTCGGCTGTCTTTGTCGATGTCACGGCAAAATACACCACTACCACAAAGGCTATCATCACAAGCAATTGCACATAAGGATAATAGTTCAATTGCTTCAACAAAGTTGAATCCTCATAATATAAATGCTGAGTACTACCCTCGTCGATTTCGATATGAATCACATTCGACGAATTTTTCAAATCCTCAAGTCGCTCTTGAAGGTATGCTTCATTCGCTTCGGACAGATACATTGGGTTAAGCGAATCGATAGGCTCGGGCAAGGTAAAATTACTATGCGATAATATTGCGCCCTCATCATCAGTAAGAAGCACCGGAATAGTAGTGTTTCGGTTGATAATGCTGAAAAGGAAGTCTACATCGGTGCCCGATTGCTGGGTAATCATTTCTTTAGTGGCATCGGCCCAAATTTCCATTCGCTGACGTTCTTGTTGCGAAAGGTCTTTGACCAGATTATTAAAGAAATATAGGAATATGGCCACCACAACCACCACTATCACAAGAAAGGTGATTTTCCCATATCGGCGTATGTCGTAAATATTGGCCATTAAATATAAAACGTAAGTTTCTGATTAATATTATAACTGCAAATTTAGATAAAAGTAAGTAATTTACTACCTTTGTTGCTGATTTTTTATTTCACAATGGAATATTTAGAGATAATAGGCACAATAGTAGGGCTGATTTACCTATGGCTCGAATATCACGCAAGCATCTACTTGTGGGTGGCGAGCATTGTGATGCCGTTAATCTACATTTTCATTTATCACGATGCCGGATTGTATGCCGACATGGGGATTAACATTTACTACGTTATCGCTTCGGTTTACGGCATTATTTGTTGGCGATGGGGAATTAGTCGCAAAAACAAACAAAAATCAAGCACGGAGCTTAAAATCGCCCACACTCCCACTTCGCGCATCTCCCCACTAAGCATTATTTCTATTGTCCTCACTTTTGCCATTGCATATATTCTTATCACTTTCACCGATAGCAATGTGCCGTGGTGGGATAGTGTCACTACCTCATTGAGCATAGTGGCAATGTGGATGATGGCTCGCAAATATATCGAACAATGGTGGGTGTGGATTGTGGTCGATGTGATTAGTGCCGGCCTTTATGTTTATAAAGAATTATTTTTCACCGCAGGACTATATGCCCTCTATGCGATAATAGCATATTTTGGTTACAAGAAATGGAAAGAATTGATGCTCACACAATGATAAGTTATGATTTCGCACCTCAAGCCGTAGTGGTGGGAGGCAGTGATTTCCCTTCGCACGAAATGCCGTTGAAGTTGCTTCATGGCACATCGATGGTGGTGTGTTGCGACGGTGCTGCCGATGAATACCTTGCCCATGGGCTCACCCCATGGCGCATCGTGGGCGACGGCGACTCTTTGAGCGATGACGTAAAATCGAAATATCACGATATTATACGCATCAATCCCGACCAAGAGACCAACGACCAAACCAAAGCCGTGGAATATCTCGCCGTGAAAGGAGTTCGCGACATTGCAATCGTCGCAGCCACAGGTCGACGCGAAGATCACACACTCGGCAACATCAGTCTGCTCATCGAATACCTTCGCAAAGGGCTTAATGTGAGAATCTATACCGACTATGGCATGATGGTGGCATGCAACGGCAATCAATCGTTTCAATGCCCCAAAGGCACTGCCGTATCAATATTCGGGTTTGGCACCGAGGGAATGCAAAGCGAAGGATTGGCCTACCCCATTCGCGACTTCACATCGTGGTGGCAAGGCACCCTCAACAAAACTCTCACCGACCATTTCTCTATCACTTGCCAAGGAGAATATATAGTATTTATCAATTACTAAGGTTTATCGTCGGTCAAAGGCATCGTTTATCGTCGGTTTTATCAATTTATCGTCGGTCGAGATTGCTTTATCGTCGGTTTTATACCAACTTACTAAATCAGAAAGATTGAGTATTACCTACCCATTAGAGTTGTCTTTTTCTATTGATACGTTCCTTTCTGACACCTATATTTAATTCATCGTCACAAAGTCTCGCTCAATGAAACGGGCTACTGAGTCGGAGGTGTTGGGTCCGATGACTTTGTGGGCGATAGCTTTTACTTCGGGAAGGGCATTTTCGACGGCTACAGCCACATCGGCTACTTGCATCATGGGGATGTCGTTGAGATTGTCGCCAAACACCACTACTCTATCTGCGCCGACTTCGGCAGCCAATTGCTTTACGGCGGCAGCTTTCGATACTCCGGGAGCAAATAGTTCGAGCAATCCGGTTTCTTTACCGAAAATATCTATATAACACGACACCGAGCAATCAACTGTGGCTCGAAGGTCGTCGGCAAGGGCAAAAATCTTATCACATTCGCCCATCGCAAAGAAAAATACCACCCCGGGCAATGAGGGCAACAAACCATGTGGGGTGTCGAGATTGAAATTCTTCAGCCCAAGGTTCAAGCGTCCGTCGACAAATGTTTGCTCACCCTCGCTCATCACACCATTGTGGTACACCTGCATCGATTCTCCTTCATGTAAAGTGTAGCGGAAAGGATTTATACCATATTCAGCACACTTGGCCATAAGCTGACGATATGTATCGTCGGTGAGATATTTTGTGTTGCAATATGACCGCGTGTCACGACACCACATAGCAGCACCGGTCATCACAATCGCCGGCAACGATGTTTCCACGTCGACAAGTATTATTTCCACTGTGGCCGGAGTGCGAGCCGTGGCTACAGTGATTTTTGCTCCTCGACGAGTTAAATCGGTAATGATGCGAGCCGATGTGTCGCTCAACTTGCTATCGGCACCAAGCAAAGTGCCGTCCATATCGCTAATATATAGAGTCTTTCCCATAATCAACTGCAAAGATAGGCAATAGAGGGCAAAGAGAAAAAAGGAAAGAGGAAAGATTTCATTTTAAACTCTTCATGAAATAATAAAAAATAAGCACGACTCCAAGGAATCGTGCTTATTATTATTTTATGCTATATTATTTCGATATTATTCGAGGTAGCAAGCATAAGGTACTACAGAAAGGTCGAGTGTGATAGTGAATGTACCTGTAGCAGGAGCTTTGAGGTTAGCACCATCAGGAACAAGATTGTATTCATCAGCACCACCAAGGTTGATAGCCCAGTCGTTGTTGCAACGGAACTTATATTCATCACCTTCGTTGAGAGTGATAGTACCAGTCCAGAATAGACCATCTTCGCTTGTCAAAGGAAGTGATTCGCTCCAACCGTTGAAACCACCGATTACACCGATTGTTTCAATCTTAGTAGCGCTCCAAGTCAAAGCAGCGATGTCTACTTTACACCAGTATAGACCGTTTTCAGGAACAGTGAGGTTACCAGCACCACCATCGGTAGAAAGTTTGCCTTCTTCGCCGGCGTCACCATAGTTAGTGTGGTTCCAGTCAGCAGCAGAAGTGAATTTGAAACCGCTTGGAGAAAGGTTAGCGAAGCCCATGTATTCAGTATAGTTGTTAGTGAACAACATTTGTGAACCACCATGGTTCCAACCGTTAGCATCACCAGGAGTCCAAAGGTTTTCAACAGCTGAAGAGAATGAATAGGTCAAAGTTTCCATGTTAACTGTGAGCAACCATGTGCCAACAGGCATTACACCCCAACCTTCACCGGCTACCAATGTACCAAATTCGGCAGAAGTTTCATCAGCTACAGGAGCATAAGTGAGTTGAGCACCTTTAACAGCCCATTCTTGAGCTTCAGTTACATCTACCTTAGCAGTGAATACAGGATTGTCATAAACATCACCTGTGTGGTTCATTGCGATAGTTTCACCACCATTGATAACAAGGCTATAAGCATCTTCGATAGTTACAGCAGCAGGGAATGGAGTAACAGTTACTTTGTGAGCACCATAGTAAAGGTTTGGATTACCGATGCGCACTGAAGAAGAACCATTCACGATATAAGCTGCAAAACGCACGTAAGCATCTTGAGTTTTAGGATTTTTACCAAGCACTTTGAGGTGAGCAGCTTGCCAATCGGCAGGGTCAACACACACTTGGTTGTTTACTACAGCTGTAGCAACTTCTTGAACAGCAGCGAAATCTTCGGTTTTTGACAATTGCATCACAAAAGTCAAATCACCTACTGCAGGAAGGTTTTGAGCTTCTACTACGTTGAGCACAGCAGCATCAGCTTCTGCATCAGCGAGAGCTTTAAGATCAAAAGCAGGTACAGAGTCAACCGGAGCTACAACGATACCTTCAGCCGACATGATAGGCTCTTGAGGATTGCTTTGAGGAATTGCAGTTGACTCGTCCTCACAAGCAGTGAAACCAAAGGCAAGAGCCGCCAATAACATTATGCTAATTTTTTTCATATTGTTTATTTCTCTTGATTTTAACTTGCCGGAGCCGGGCGGAAAGCGGAGCCAACCGCCCTCTCTCGACAAATTATTGATTAATCATTATTTTTGAGTAAAAGTCACTTGGAGATTTTTCATGTCAACCTTAACTTCAACTTTGCCACCGGCCCAGTCAGGACAGTTCCAGCTACCTTTACCGTCAGTTGCAGCACCGGTATAAACGCCATCAGTCAAAGCGATGTCAATTGGGCTATCTTCGGCTTGTGAGCCAAATGAGTCAACGTCCCAACCAGAAAGAGTTTTGTAGAAACGGAACATGAATTCACCAGCGTTAACGTCGAATGTGCCGGTATATACACCGTTACCTTCGATGTCATAAAGTTTCCAAGCTTCATAATGAGCAGCATTATCGGCCGAAGGAGCAGTCCAGCCCGAAGGAGCACCTACAAGATAAATAAATGGTTTATCGCTTGTATCAACGCCACCGGCTTCAATGATTACACTCATATTGTTCATATTAACAGTAATCTTCATTGAACCACCAGCCCAATCGGGGAAGTTGAATGAACCTTTACCTTTCACGATAGGACCATTAAAGATACCACCATCGAGAGTGCAATCAATAGGATTATCGTCGGTTTGTGAACCATAAGAGTCTGCATCCCAACCTGTCAATGCAGTATAGAAGCGGAACATTGCTTGACCAGCAGGGACATCAAAAATGCCGGTATAAACTTTGCTACCGATAGCATTAGCGCTTTCAAACAAGCGGAAATCAGCATAGTGACCTGCAGCGCCTGCATCGGGGCCAGTCCAACCAGTAAATGCACCAACAACATAGATGAAACCTGGAGATTGAATAGCGCAATATTCTTTAACTTGGTCGATCTTAACCACGTTAGAGATGATATCACTACCTTCGATACCATTAATTTTAGCACTTACACGGAAGTAAACTGCACGGGCAGGTTCATCGGTATAATCGTCTTCGCTTGTAATACCACGAAGTTTGCAGATTGCTTCAGCGATTTCACTTTCGGGAACTTGTGCATAGCAAAGTTTATATTCACTATTCAATTCCATTGATTCAGAGAAATCTTCAAGAAGAGATACAGACACTTTGTATGATGCAGGAGCAGCATAACCATAATCGGGTTGTGACCAAGAAAGGTCTAAAGTCCCATCTTCAGTGAGTTCATAATACTGAGCGGCAAGAGCAGGAGTATTAAGAGTGAACTTTGTTGGGTTGTTATATTGTGGTTCGGTATCTTCCTTACAGCTATTGAATGTAAGAACGGCTACCAAGCACGCAAAAAGAATTGATATTTTTTTCATTTTACTTTACTCTTGTTAAAATTCAACATTGAGTTATGATTAGTAACCGGGGTTTTGTTTGTAACCTTGGAAACTGATAACAGTAGAAGGAATTGGGAAAACGTTCATGTGAACAGGAGTTGGAGCACCACCTTCGGCTACATTACCTTTCCAGTTCCAGTTATAGTTACCACCGGCATATTTATCATGACGTACGAGGTCGGTACGACGGCAGTTTTCGCCATAAAGCTCACGGCTACGTTCGTCAAGGATATTTTCAGGAGTGAGTTGAGCCAAGTTCCATGGTTCAATCCAAGCACGTTCACGAATGTAGTTTACATATTCGAGAGCCGAAGCACGATCACCTACCCCACCGAGCACAGCAGCTTCAGCAGCTGTCAAGTAAATTTCAGCAAGACGGATAACACTCCAGTCAGCATCAGCAAATGCATTTGATGCAGGAGGATTATTTGCATCATCTACGTTACCGAATTCATCATATGCATAGTTAGTGTATTTAACAGGCACATAACCATCGGCAAAGTTAGTGATAGAAGTGTTTTCGATGTTAGCACCATCTTTCTTTGTCATCCAGAGAGAAGCACGAGCGTCGATAGAGTTACCAGCATCGTCCCATTCGAAACGTTCAGAAAGTTGAGTACGAGCATTCATACAAGTCCATGATGCGTTCAAGTTAGTAACAGCATTAGGCATGTTAAGACCTGGAGTTGAAGTAGATGAACCGGCAGCGATGTAGAATGTAGTACCACCATAGTTTTGGAGATGGTCACCATCTTGAGGAATACCCCAAATGATTTCGTTTACACGACCACCTTCGGGCATGTATTCATCGTTGTTAGCACCGAAAAGAGCGATATAAGAATCAGCAAGACCAGAACCGTTGAAACCGGCACCTTGGTGATGTTTGATAATTTTGTCGCAGATAGCCCAACATTTGTCGTAAGCAGGAACACCTGAGAATACTTCAGCGTTAAGATAGAACTTAGCAAGAAGAGCATCACAAGCTTCTTTACCTACATAACCATATGCAGGTGCTGAATATGCTTCACCCCATGAAGCAGAAACTTCTTCAAGACCTGAAACAACTTTGTTGTAAAGGTCGGCACGATTCCATTGTTCAGGAGCTGTACCTGCAGGCATTGTTTCATCTTGATAACCGGCGTTACCAAACATGTCGATTGCATAGAAGTAGCAAAGGCCACGAAGCACTTTAACTTGTTTCTTATATTCTTCAGCAATAGGCATAAGGTCTTCAGTGAGGTAGAATTTACCACCTTCAACTGTACGAAGGAACTCATTGCAAAGAGCGATACAAGTGTAGATACGAGAATAAGTAGTATACATCACACCGTTATCGGCAGCAAATTGCATTGTAGCAAGCTCATATTGACCTGCGTCGCCAAATTGTTTCCAAGCAAATTCATCGGTAGTCAATTCGTTACAAACGAATACGGCACGAGTGAAAGAGTTGGCACCAGCGTCACCACCTGAGATGATAGAGCTACCGGGACCATTATAACCCGAAGTAGCAAGAGATTGGTAGCACTCAGCGAGCACGCGATCCATATATCCCTTAGGGTCTTCGGCAAAGACTTCAGGAGTCATATCATTGGGGTCAATCACCGGATTATCGAGGTCGTCGGTACAAGAGTACATACCGAGAGTGGCGATCAATCCCAAAGCAATGAAAAATTTATTTAATGATTTCATAATTTATCTTCTTTACTTTAATTTGAGATTAGAAAGTAGCTACTAAACCGAGAGTGAATGTAACAGGACGTGGATAAACGTTGTTATCTACACCTGAGAATACTTCTGGGTCAAGACCACGATACTTAGTGATCACGAATGGGTTTTGAACTGCACCAAATAGACGCAAACGGAGGTTATTGTTGAGCAATTCGTTCCAAGTGTAACCAAGAGTGATGTTGTCGCAACGGATGAAACCTGCATTTTCAAGGAAGTAGTCGCTACGAACGAGGTTAGAGTTAGCGCTAGCATCGTTGAAATAGTAATCAGCTTTCACGAGGTTGTTAAGACCGTAGCGGTCAACAGTTGTGAGGTTAGATTTAGAAGCGAGAACAGAGTTGAACACGTAGTTACCAATGTTGGCACGGAGTTGGATACCGAGGTCCCAGTTCTTATAGTTAAATGTATTGTTCCAAGAAAGAGTCACTTTAGGATCGCGTGAATGTTTGATCACGAGGTCAGCGTCGTTGATTTCGCCATCTTGGTTTTGGTCAACATATTGGTTAGGAATTGGGTTACCATCTTGGTCGTAAACTTGTTCGAGAAGATAGAATGAATAAGCAGGGTGACCGGCTTTATGAACTTGGAGAGCACCAGCGTTTTCAGAAGCAGGGTTACCGGCAGCTTGGAGGTAGTAAGATTGGTCTTCTTCGTTAGAACCTGTCAATTTAGTCAACTCGTTTTTGTTCCATGCAACGTTAACACCTGTTGTCCAAGTGAAGTCGCGAGTAACAACTGGTTTAGCACCGATGTTTGCTTCGATACCGATGTTGCGAAGCTCACCAATGTTGCGGTCCATGAAGTTAGTAGTAGTTTGACCGGCAGGAACAGGCACGTAAGCGAGCAAGTCTTTAGTATCGCGGAGATACCAATCCAAGCTTGCAGTGATGCGGTTGTTCAACCAAGCCATATCAAGACCAACGTTCCAAGTAGTAGTTTCTTCCCATTTAAGGTCTTCTTGGTAAGCTTTTGGATAAAGAGGATTAATCCAGTTAACAGTACCATCAGGATTCAAACCATCGGGAGAAGGATAGTCAACTACACCAGATGAAGTAGATTGAGCATAAACAGGAATGTAAGGATAGTAACCACCTACAGCTTGTTGACCAGTGATACCCCAACCAAGACGAAGCTTGAATTCGTTCATCACGTCGCGAGCTGATTCAAAGAAGTCCATTTCGTTGATTTTCCAACCGAGAGCCAACGCTGGGAAGAGACCCCAACGAGTATCGGGTGAGAAACGAGAAGTACCGTCATCACGAAGAGTGAAAGTCAAAAGATACTTATTATCATAAGTATAGTTCAAACGACCGTAGAATGAAATAAGGTTTAATTGACCTTTATAGTAATAAGTAGGTTGGTCGTTATAAGAGTGACCGATACGCTCAACAGTAGCAGGATCTTCTTCAAGAGTGTAAACGCCATCGGCATATATATCACTCCAATTATTGTAGTAACCGGCAGTATTGAAAGTTGACAAGTTGTGACCTTGGTAGTCACGACGTTCCCAAGAGTAACCGGCAGTAACATCAAGATTTGACTTTATAGCCTCGAAATCTTTCTTATAATTAGCATAGAATTCAAGTACGGTGTTACGTTTAAGATCATATTGATTATAAACTGTACCGGCACCATCGTAATAGTTACCACGCCATGCTTGTGGAGAGTTTTGTGCAGTTGTGCTTTTTGTTTTGTTTTCTGACACTTCGTAACCGAGGTTCAAATTGAGGTGAAGTTCGGGGAGGAAGTGAAGAGAGTAATCAAGTTGAAGATTACCATTTGAGTTCAACATTTCAGCAACGTTGTTGATTGACTCAAGCATTGAAAGTGGGTTGTTTGGTGAGTTGTCAAGAGGTTTACCTGAAGCGTCAACCAATGTAGTATAACCATTATACATATTCAAACCACTATATACAGGAAGAGTTGGGTTGTAAGTAAGAGCTGTACCTACTGCACCTGTATCGGCTTGACGAGTTTTGATATAAGCACCATTTGCATTTGCTTGTACAGAAAGGTGACCGTCGAAGAATTTAGGAGTCAATTTGAAACCTACAGTAGTACGGTCCATGCTTGAAGTCTTCAAGATACCTTGGTTGTTGGTATAAGAAGCCGACACGCGATAAGGAAGGAATCCTGCAGTACCACCAATACCAATGCTATAGTCTTGAGAAATCGATGTGCGAAGCACTTCTTTTTGCCAGTTGGTATTAGCGTTACCAAGTTGAGCAATTGCCGATTCAGTTCCGATTTGGTTAGTTACCATTTCACGGAATTCATCACCGCTCAACACGTCCCAAGTTTTGCGGGCAGTGTTGATGTGCATATTTGCTGAGAAGTTTACTTGAGGACGACCGCTTTGACCTTTTTTAGTAGTGATGATGATCACACCATTAGATGCACGAGAACCATAGATAGCAGTTGCTGATGCATCTTTCAAGATTGTCATTGATTCAATGTTGTCGGGAGCAATCATAGTCAATGGGTTAGCTCCAGCATAGCTGTCACCACTCATTGGCACACCATCAATAACGATCAATGGGTCATTGCTAGCACTCAAAGAAGCACCACCACGAATGCGGATAGCAGCGCCACCTGTTGGGTTACCACCATCGGTAGTTACAACCACACCAGGAGAAGCTCCCACAAGCATGTCTTGTGCTGAAGTTGAGATACCAGCCTCAATTTCGTCGGGTTTAATCACTGCTACAGAACCGGTAGCGTCGCTTTTCTTAACTGCGCCGTAACCAATAACTACGACTTCGCCAAGAACTTCGCTATCTTCTTGTAGAACTACATTAATTGTGGTTTGACCATTAACGGCAACTTCTTGAGATTGGAAACCAACATACGACATAATGAGCGTGCTGTTGGCATCAACCGAAATTGAATAATTACCATCAAAGTCTGTTGCCACACCGTTGCCTGTTCCTTTAACAAGCACACTTACACCGAGAAGAGGTTCCCCGGTTGGATCGGTTACAGTACCTGATACTGTAATCTTCTGCGCTAAAGCAGGGAAAGAAAGGCACAACACCATTACAAGGGCGAGCCAGGCTTTCCGATTCATTTGAAAACAAATGTTCTTCATGCAAGAATCTTTTAAGTTTAACTTAGTTTTACAATAATTTATTTAATCTCTATTTTTCTTTTTCCAATTTTGTTTTTCAGATTTAAGGGATTGAAAACAAGCGCACTTCATATACACAACAATCGAAACGAGAACAGAAAAAAATCTAATCACGCTTCTAATATTGTGTTATCTATGGCATCATATTATCAATCTTTAAAATCATGCACTATATGGCTTTATTGATTATTATTCACAATAAGGCTACATATGAAGTTACAAATTAAACTATAATTTTTTAAATTTGTTCACTTTTATCTTCAGAATTATTTCCAAAAAGCCAATTTTAACAAATGCAAATTAAAAAGTAGCTCAAATTTTAACATTTGGCCGACTTTTTCATTTTTAACCAAAATAATTCCGTTTAATACTCCGAGAAATTATATAAAAATTGCCTATAGTTATTATCGTCATCAACACTATTGCCACCAACAGCATTAATAACAACGAAGAGGTTTCACCACCAAGCGCCTCCAATGCATCTTTCCAAATCGACGAAGCCACTAAAACAATCGCTATAGCCAATAGCAAAACAATTGCATTAACCACTCCCACCAACACATAATAACTCCGAGCCACTTGTAATGGGGTATAGCCCAACATTAGGAGATTAACTATTTTCTCTTTATTTTTCTGCAAAAGTAGATAAATACTCAACACCAAAATAAAAAACGCCATTACACTAATTACTAATCCCACACATATTACTACGATAGTAATCACGGTCATAAAATACGACATCTTATCAGTGTCGGTTTGCTCTCCTGCTATCTCATAATCATTGCCCTTTAAAAATTTCAATGCCTCAGGGTCTCCTGCCAACTTTGTCTCAATTATTAATCGCGAAGGAGATTTTGCGCCCTCCCTAGAATATTTTCCATTAGCCCATGTCATAAAATCTTGTGGCACTGCAATAGTATTCAAACGCGAAGAAAAACCAACAATTCGAGCATCAAATGCCTCAACCTCGCCTGTATTCTCATTTTTTACATACATTTTTAATGGCACTGCACCTATAGCCTTTTCACTCAACTGAGGCAATCCTTGAGATGAAGCAAATCCGAAATTATATAGCGAGAGATACTCTTTCGACAATATTATTGGCACCTCTTTGCTACCTTGTTCATATCCCCACCCCGAGGGTTTCACGTCGAAAAACTCATCGGGTATCGCTTCTAAAAACAAATAAGTCGACATCCCTCTTCCTCCTATATTCACCGCCAAACTCACATCAAAATTAGCCGATGTAAATCTTCCAACTTTATTTGCCCATGATTGGTTCTCGATTTCTTCTATTTCTTCTTCGGAAAACGACACCTCACCCATAAAAGAATCAAATAATGCAATACGCTTTGAAACGACAATATAGTCGTTTGACAAGAAAGCGTCTTCGCCGCCCCACAATGCGCTAACATCAAGATAAAATTGCAGCGCAGTCAACACAATCGACAGCCCAACAAGATTTGCAATAGCATACCCCGCAATTTGAGCCACACTTATATTTTTGCGCAAC
Organism: Muribaculaceae bacterium; assembly: GCA_045576735.1. Lineage (GTDB taxonomy): Bacteria > Bacteroidota > Bacteroidia > Bacteroidales > Muribaculaceae > RGIG4079. The sequence continues at coordinate 37,715 of JAZNGZ010000025.1, read as the reverse complement.
AATCGCCACACCAAATTTTCACGCGTTGTCTTCATAAACTTATTTGAGCATCAAATGGGAGATTTATCTTATTTCCTACCGATGTGGCTATAACTCCGGCTCCTTGTCGTCTCACTTCGTCGACAATTAGCGATGATACAATATCATTATTCCTTGCATCGAGATGACTCACCGGCTCATCTAAAATCAAAAAATCAAAAGGCTGACATAATGCTCTAATTATGGCTACACGTTGTTGCTGACCTATCGATAATTGAGATGCCGGTTGATTTAATTTTTCAGGGATTTCAAGCCTACTAAACATCTCAAAAATTTCGCTCTCGGTTTTATAATCGGTTAATTGATTTTTTATTTGCACATTTTCAAGAGCCGTCAATTCGGGGAATAGGCACATTTCTTGAGGCAACAATGCTAATGAGCGAATACGCAACTCACACCAATGTGTGATTGTAAATGTATTAATATTTTCACCTTCAAACAAAATTTCGCCACTATAATCATTCCTTTTCCCATACAAAAAGCTACATAATGAAGATTTTCCCGTACCCGATTCCGCCTCTATGAGGCAGAAATCGGGACAAGAAAATTTTATTTTTTGAAGCCACACTTGTGAGCGTTTTATCACCTCTTCGTTTTTACTTTGAGCAAAAACATGTGGCAACACATTATTTATTTCAATTTTCGAAATCATCAATATTGGGCTGAATCTGGCATCGCCGGCTCATAATATGCCGAATCAGCAGGAACGGCAATTGTGTCAACCCCATATGCACCATTATTATAATCGCTAGATGCATCAACTTCAAACTTCGAGAACATATTCTCAAATCGATTGATATACTTTGGAGCTATTAATTCTTGACCCTTTGTGAAAAGGAAGTCTAATACTCCGACCGAACCATTGACATCACTAAAGTCAACTCGAGCCAATAATTCGTTTCCATCACATGATAAATCAATCAATAAATCACCCGTCAAATCTACCATTTTTACAAATTGGTTATCCTTAGGAAGCGCAAAACGAGCGGCAAATGCCTTCCCGTCAAAATATGACTCAGGCATTAAGCTATTACCCATCTCTCTAAGTGGACGATTGGCAATCCATAATTTACCATCCTTAACCTCAGCCTTAAAAATTGTACCCATTACACTCACTTCTAGTACAGAATTGTCATATTTAACCGACACATTGTTTGTACCATCAAGCACTTTTAAATTTTGAGCTAACTCATCTAACAATTCTTTAGGCTTGCCATCTTTGAATTCCATCATTGACATAAATGTGAGGCCCGATAAATCTTTATTCAACAAACTTTCAATATTTTCAATTCCCACTGCATATGAGACTGTTCCTCCCATTGAAGTTAAAGCCTCTAGAACCTTAGCACGATATTCTTTTGGCATTTCATCGCCAGTACCTTCTTCCAATGCTCGTATCAATTTTTCCCAATTATATTCAGGATTGGTTGCGCCAGCTACCACAAGCATATCTTTACTATTGATATATTCTGCAAACTCAGCATTGACATTTCCAGCCCATGGGTATAATTTTATTTTATCACCGTCTTTACTAAATAGTTGTAGCGATGCCTCCATTGCAGCCCCTTCAAGCGACAATGTAGCACCCACAACAAAGTCATTATATTGTGCATCAGCCAAATAATCACCCCACTCAACATTTAATATATCACTCATATTTTTTGAGTCAAACACCGCAGCGACTGCACTACCTCCATCTAGAATATCTTCTTTAAAAGAAACGTCAGCGACCGATTCTTTCGATGCTTTTCTCCTCAACTTTGCAATGTGCTTGGCAGCTTCTGAATCATAATTATTATCATAATCCTCATAAATATCACGAGATCCAAAGTGTAACCAACAATAATCGTCATCTATTATGATATATTCTCGGCCACCTCCTGCAACCATATATTCATCTTCATGGCTAAAGTTAAGTTTCTTAAATGCATCTTCAAAAAACTCAACCGCTTTTTCTTGATTATCAACCGGCAACACAACATATGATTCATAATAATCGGGTTCATTATCATCATTACGCATATTGGCAACAAATACCACCTTATCAAAATCAAAACAATCAGCTTGTTTTAATTCGTCTAAAAGTCGGACTTCATCCGCATCCATTCTTTTTACCAATTTATTGAGCGCGTCTGATAATTCCAATTCTCCGCCCGACATTTTACAACCTGCCGATTTCAATATTTGTTCGCCATCAAACACCATAACAAAATCCGACTCAGCAGGTATCTCATCCAATACACTCGAAGACATTGCCTTATACACAAAATAACCGGCACATAACGCAACTATAGCCCCAAGCGCTATTAACAATGTAGCCACAATAGGTCGCTTACCCTTTGTCCCTGACACTGGCCTATTGCCAATTGTGGAGCCTCCACCCCCATGATTGCCAACAATACCGGGAGGAAACGTCTGACCTCCTGAAGTTGCCCCACTTACACTTTGAGAACCGGTAGGAGGCACTGTTCCTTCCGACATAGACGCACCTGCAGCAACAAATACATGACCACATTTAGTACAAGACGTCATATAATCAGGAATTATTTCCGAACAAATTGGACACTTTTTCATATCTACATATTTTTTAGTTATTAAATTTTTCGCATATCACTAAGGTTTGCCTTTTGCAAAGATAATATTTTATTTGACTTTCCACAAATTATATTACATTTTCCCATTGGATTTATCCCAATCCTACGCCCATTCTATAAAAGCGGCGCCACCTCTACGATGAGCACCGCCTTCCGTTAGGGGATTCCTATAAAATCTTCATAGAGCAACTTATTAGAAGATGCTTAAAAACTCCTATAAATCTAATATCTATACGGCAGGCTTAATACCTACATTTATCTCTATCGTTTCTTCGTTTACCTTTATTGTAGCCTTCACATCTTCTAAATATCCTTCAGTCAACGACTTCACGCCTTTTGCATCAATAGCAATAGCCGAATATCCGCCTTTCATTACATCTTCTAAGCTACTACCTCCATGTTTAATATTATCACCAAACAACACTGCCAAACAACCGTCAAGTTTACCAAATTTCACATTAAGGCCATCTTTAGATATTACATAGAATTCCCCATCCTTTGCGACACCTTGCCCCACTTGTGTAGCTGCCAATGTTAAAAGGGCATCAATTTTATCTTCAGCCATAGGTATCATTGCCACGCATTTCAAGTTCTTTGGATTCTTAACGCTCTGTTCACTACTCAAATCAGTAGCCGAAACTGCAAACATTACTGTTCCGTCAATTGATTCCAAATATGGCTTTGCCATAGCATACTGAGGCGATTCATTTCCTCCCATAAAGCTCTTTAATGCCGTCTCAATTGATTCAACCACCTTTTTATTCATAGGAAATGCCACTGCGCCTACTGCATCTTCAGGGATTTTAGCCAATATATCGCCATCTAACTTTTCAGGGAAATCGGCATTAAGTTTTACCTCATCTCCTGCCGAATCAACCATTGATAGCTCTATTTTCAAATTAAATCCATCTATATCGGCGTAACATCTAATCCAACCATCTTTTTCAACTTTTGCATATTGTCCCATGAGATTTGTCGACACAACGACCTTCAAATTTTCATCGCTAGATAAAAAAGACCCTACACCTTCAACTGCAGTAATTGACTTTTCCTTTGCAGCATTTATCTGATTCTTAATGCCATCAACGTTATTCCCCATATCTGAAATCCACATCACATTATCCTTAATGGCCACTATCGGAGCTGAAAACGAGGCATCATAAACCTTGAATCCATCTATATTTTTTGCTGTGCCTAACTCTTTAGTCAACACTTCATTCAACATATCAGCATCTTTTACTCCTACTATGCCATAATTCGTCCCATCGGAAGTGCGAAAGCCTACCACACACGAACAATCTATTGTTGTCTTCACTTTTGATAATATCTTAGCTGCTTGAGCGCGGTTTTCCTTTGAGAAATCATTCCCTATGAGAGCATCCAATTCCTCGGGAAGTGTTATATCTTCTTCTGAAATACTTATGCCAAAATCAGACAAAACACCATCAATATCAGCAACTATCACAGCATCAGCCTTAGCCGGAACCATTTTTAACACCTCACTCGCACCATTTGAACATGATGCCACCAACATCATTGCAAACGCAATAATCATCAAATTAAAAATCTTTTTCATAAGCATATGATTTAATGTTAAACGTCTATAATTTTACACTTTGCATGTATCGAAACATCTTTTTTATCGACTATCTAATTTTCACAAAGATAGTATTTATTTTTAATAAAAAACTTTTTTTGACAATCTCTTTTTATTCGCACGCTCATTTTTTATCTAAAACATGGTTATCAACCTCATGCCAAACCCGCATCTTCACACTATTTACACATAAATACACTGTGAAACTTTCAAATTTCACTCTTTTAAGTTATCTTTGCATCATAAAACGAAAAATTAATCAACTCAAAGAAAATGACTCACATTTCTAATCGTGTTCAATCGCTCTCTCCATCGCAAACATTGGCGATGTCGCAAAAGAGCAACGAGCTAAAAGCTCAAGGTATCGACGTGATTAACCTCTCGGTTGGCGAGCCCGACTTCAACACTCCCGACCATATTAAAGAGGCTGCAAAACGTGCCATAGATGAAAATTTCACTTTCTACACTCCCGTTCCGGGATATATGTCATTGCGCAAAGCTATTGCCGACAAGCTCAAAAATGAGAATGGACTTGATTACACTCCCGAACAAATCGTTGTATCGGGCGGAGCAAAGCAATCTCTTTGCAACGTAATTTTGAGTGTCATCAATCCCGGTGATGAAGTTGTAATCCCCACTCCTGCATGGGTGAGCTATGTGGAAATGGTAAAGTTGGCAGAGGGAACCAACGTGCTTGTTCCTGCATCAATTGAGCAAGATTTCAAAGTAACTCCCGCACAACTCGAAGCAGCCATCACGCCTAAAACCCGCATGGTACTTCTTTGCTCTCCCTCAAATCCCACCGGTAGCGTTTACACCAAAGATGAGCTCAAAGGGTTGGTTGAAGTGCTTGCTAAATACCCCGACGTGCTTGTCCTTGCCGATGAAATCTACGAACACATCAACTTCACCGGAGAATTCACCTCACTTGGTTCATTCCCCGAAATAGCAGACCGCACTATCATCGTAAATGGAGTTTCAAAAGCCTATGCAATGACCGGTTGGCGTATTGGATTCATCGCAGCTCCACTTTGGGTTGCAAAAGCAACAAATAAACTTCAAAGTCAATATACATCAGGAGCTTCATCTGTGGCACAAAAAGCGGCTGAAGCAGCTTACACCGGTTCGCAACAATGCGTTGAAGACATGCGCGTCGCATTCCAACGCCGTCGCGACCTCGTGGTTTCGCTCGCACGTGAAATACCCGGAATAAAAGTAAATGAACCCCAAGGCGCATTCTACCTATTCCCCGAAGTTTCAAGCTACTTTGGCAAAAAATATGGCGACAAAGTAATCAGCAATGCAGCCGACTTGGCAATGTATCTACTAGAAGAAGGCCATGTAGCAACTGTTGACGGCGAAGCATTCTGCTTACCCGGATATATACGTCTGTCATACGCTACAAGCGATGACAATATTCGCGAAGCAATGCGTCGCATCAAAGACGCCCTCGCTCGTTTAGCATAAGCTTTGTTTAATCATATTTTCTCGACAAAACACCCCTATCAACGTAACTTGGTAGGGGCTATTTTTTTTGAAATATATTTCTCGACTGCATTATACGCATCAATGTGAGCTTCTCTCATCAAATTTATTTATATATTTTCTCAATTTTTATACTTCTTGAATTGTTCATTATAATTATAATTAATATCTTTGCGTATTAATTGCTATAATGCAAAAGTAGTGTTTGACTAAATTCATGACAAATGACATCTACAACAAAAATTAGTCGTAACGATAGCGTTGTCATTATTCCCATGTATAATGAGAAAGAAAACGCAGCAAAAATTATCGACGCAGTAATAGCTTTACCTCGAGATTTTGACATTCTCGTTATCGACGACAACTCTCCCGACGGCACTGCCGAAATCGTAAAGGGAAAACAACAAGAGTATCCCGGTCGTGTACACCTCATTCAACGTGAGGGCAAACTCGGCCTTGGCACTGCATATATTACAGGGTTTAAATGGTCTATCGAACAAAAATATGACTACATATTTGAGATGGACGCCGACTTCTCTCACAACCCCAATGACTTATTGGCTCTCTATGATGCTTGTGCCAAAGATGGTGCCGACATGTCGATTGGTTCGCGCTATATCACTGGTGTAAACGTGGTGAATTGGCCTATGGGACGTGTGTTGATGTCGTATTATGCATCTAAATATGTGCGCATCGTCACCGGCATGAAAATCTGCGATACTACCGCCGGATTTGTTTGCTACACTCGTCGCGTACTCGAAGCATTACCTCTCGACAATATTCGCTTCAAAGGTTATGCATTCCAAATCGAGATGAAGTTCACTGCGCATAAATATGGGTTCAAAATCAAGGAAGTGCCCATTATATTTGTAAATCGTGTACTTGGTGAGAGCAAAATGAGTTCAGGCATATTTGGCGAAGCTGTCTTCGGAGTAATCAAACTTCGCATGGGCAGTCTATTCAAAAAATACCCCGACTATAGTAAAAAATAAAATCTAATGAGTAACACAACCTTAATACATAATGCTATAATCGTCAACGAAGGCTCCCGCTTTCATGGTTATATCATTATCGAAAATGAATACATCAAAGAAATAGGCAGGGGTGAGGCTCCTGCTCATTTATTGAATAGTGACATTGAAATTCACGATGCTGAAAACGCATATCTTTTGCCCGGATGCATCGACGATCAAGTGCATTTTCGCGACCCGGGGTTAACGCACAAAGCCGATATGGCAACAGAAAGTCGTGCAGCCGTAGCCGGTGGGGTTACCTCATTCATGGATATGCCCAACACTATTCCTCAAACAATTACCCTCGAAGCGCTCAATGACAAACATCGCCGAGCAGCCGAAGTGTCGGTAGCCAACTATTCATTCTATATAGGAGCTACCAACGATAATATTGACACACTATTAGCTTGCGACTACACAAAAGTACCAGGGGTAAAATTGTTCTTAGGAGCATCGACCGGAAATATGCTTGTAGATAATTGCGAATCATTAAATAGAATTTTTGCCGAAGTGCCGGCATTGATTGCCATTCACTCTGAAGACGAAGATATTATTCGTCGCAACCGCGAAGCGATGCTTGAGAAATATGGCGAAGATGTGCCCATCGAAGAGCATCCCAACATTCGCAGTGCCGAAGCTTGCTATAAGTCGTCACTCAAAGCTGTGGAAATGGCTCGCAAACATGGTGCGCGTCTACATATACTTCACATTTCCACTGCCGATGAGATGCAATTACTCTCAAACAAGCCTCTTAAAGAGAAAAAAATCACAGCCGAAGTGTGCGCACATCATCTATGGTGGACCGCCGATGACCATGCCTCTCTTGGAGCACGCATAAAATGGAATCCGGCAATCAAAACCGACAATGATCGCCAAGCATTACGCAATGGATTAAACAACGGATTAATCGACATTGTAGCAACCGACCATGCTCCTCACCTATTAAGCGAAAAGCAAGGCGGAGCCATCAAAGCCACCTCAGGAGCACCACTTGTGCAATATTCATTGCCAATGATGCTACAACTTGCCGATGAAGGAATATTTACTATCGAACAAGTAGTAGACTTCATGGCTCATCGAGTAGCACAATTATTTAATATCGAAAAACGCGGTTACATACGCGAAGGATATTATGCCGACCTAACCATTGTCAAGCCCAACGAGCAATACACAGTTAAAGACGAAGATGTATTGAGCCGATGTGGTTGGACTCCATTAGCCGGCACCTCATTAAACAACAAAGTGATTTCAACCTATGTAAATGGGCATCGAGTATATCACAACGGAGCCATAAACGACTCCACTCACGGAAAAGCATTAAAATTTACTATCTAAACAAGCAATAATAATGGCAGAAAATCAGCACATTAAAGGATTGACCGCTCAGCAGGTCATCGAAAGCAGAGAAAAAAACGGCGTAAACATCCTCACTCCGCCTCCCAAGCCTTCTTTGTGGATTAAGTTCTTTGAAAACTTCAAAGACTCCATGATTCGCATCTTGCTCGTAGCATTAGCGTTATCAATGGGAATTGCAATTTACCACATTTCAGTAGGCGAAGGGATTAGCTCACTTTTCGAGCCTATAGGTATATTCGTGGCAATAATACTTGCAACCGGTATAGGTTTTGCACTTGAAGTAAATGCCAACAAAAAATTTGAGGTGCTCAATCAAGTAAATGATGATGTAGCAGTTAAGGTAATTCGCGACGGCGTAATCACACAAGTTCCGCGCAAAGACATAGTAGTGGGCGACATTGTAATTCTTGGCACCGGCGACGAAGTTCCTGCCGATGGTGTGCTCATCGACTCTGTTGCGCTTAGCATCAACGAAAGTACGCTAACCGGAGAACCATTAATCAAGAAATCACATCGACCCGAAGAATTTAAAGATGACGTAACCTACCCCACAAACCATGTGATGCGTGGCACAACCGTTGTTGAAGGAACCGGAACAATGGAAGTTACAGCCGTGGGCGATGTAACCGAATATGGCAAAGTTTACGAAGCTGCTCAAATCGATACTGGAGTAAAAACACCTTTGACCCTTCAATTGGAAAAACTTGGCAAAGTAATTTCATGGGGAAGTTACTCTGTAGGTGCACTTATTATTATAGGACGTTTATTAATGTGCGATTGGGGTCTTGACACTCTCGGCCTCATTGAATACCTCCTCAACACGTTTATGCTTGCCATCACCGTGATTGTGGTTTCAGTGCCTGAAGGATTACCTATGAGTGTAACATTGAGTCTCGCATTGAGCATGCGTCGCATGCTTGCAAGTAACAACCTTGTGCGCAAAATGCACGCTTGCGAAACAATGGGTGCTACCACTGTTATTTGTACCGATAAAACCGGCACGCTCACTCAAAACCAAATGCGAGTGTACCAAACACAATATTATCCTCTCGGAGAAGCCCAAAAACTTGGCGATGATGAAATAAGCAATGCTATCAAGGAAGGTATTTCGGTAAACTCAACCGCATTCCTTGAATATGACGAAGAAGCCAAGAAAATGAACGCACTCGGAAACCCAACCGAAGGAGCTCTCCTTTTGTGGCTCAACGACAATGGCGTTGACTACCTCAAATTGCGCGAAAATGCCAAAGTAGTAAAACAGTTACCATTCCACACTCAGCGCAAATTCATGGCAACCGTTGTTGACTCTCCATTATTAGGAAAACGAGTGCTATATGTTAAAGGTGCGCCTGAAATCGTACTCGGTCTTTGCGCAAAAGTTGCCGGCGACGTAAAACCCGACACTATCAACGAACAACTTCTTGGCTACCAACAAAAAGCTATGCGCACACTCGCTATCGCTTATGCTATACTTGATGATAACCAAGACCCAATACAAGACAACCAACTCAATGTCGACAACCTCATTTTCATCGGCATCACCGCTATTGCCGACCCTGTGCGCACCGAAGTGCCCGACGCTATCCGCAATAGCATCAGCGCCGGCATCAGCGTGAAGATTGTAACCGGCGACACTCCCGGAACAGCCAAAGAAATCGGCCGTCAAGTAGGATTGTGGAATGATGAAGTTGATAGCGACGAAAATCACATTTCAGGCCCTGATTTCGCGGCATTGAGCGAAGAAGATGCGGCTAAACGCGCACTTAAACTCAAAATCATGTCGCGCGCTCGCCCCACCGATAAATCACGTCTTGTGCGCTTGCTTCAAGAAGCCGGCGAAGTGGTGGCTGTTACAGGCGACGGAACTAACGATGCTCCGGCATTGAATGCAGCACAAGTGGGATTATCTATGGGCGATGGCACCTCTGTAGCAAAAGAAGCCAGCGACATCACTATTATGGACAACTCGTTTGCCAGCATCACAAAAGCGGTGATGTGGGGACGTTCTCTATATCAAAATATTCAACGTTTTGTTCTCTTCCAACTCGTGGTTAACATTGTGGCTTGTCTCATCGTTGTCATCGGTGCATTTACAGGCGCTCAATCACCATTGACAGTGACACAAATGCTATGGGTAAACCTCATTATGGACACATTCGCAGCATTGGCATTCGCATCATTACCTCCAAGCATGGAAGTGATGAAAAACAAACCCCGTCGCTCAACCGACTTCATTTTAAGTCGCCAAATGATTTATCGCATTCTTTCTACCGGAGTATTATTTATGGTTATCCTCTTTGGATTAATGCAATATTTCCGCCACAGCAATGAAGCTGAGCCACTTATGCACTTAATACAATACCCCGGTAACTTCTTCCATTCAATGTTTGATTTCAGTGGAAATGGCGAATTCTCAGCCGTTGAGTTATCAATGTTCTTCTCTATCTTTGTATTCTTCCAAATCTGGAACCTCTTTAATGCCAAAGCATTTGAAAGCGGACACACTGCATTCTTCAACTTAAAGGGGAGCAAAGTGTTCTTCATGGTTGTATTAGGTATTTTCATAGGACAATATGTGATTGTTACGATTGGTGGACAAATGTTTAGCGTAACACCTCTTTCATGGGAAAACTGGGGGTTGATTATCGCAACTACATCATTGATAATGATTGTGCCTACAATTGTGAAATTAATCAAAATAAAACTCTTTAAATAAACAACTACAAAGTGAAACAACTTGATATCACAACTCCTATCATGATTGCTCATTATGAAGAGCTATCGACCGTTGACCAACAATTGGTTGACGCTTCGCGCGAAGCTTCTTTACGAGCCTATGCCCCTTATAGCAAATTCTCGGTGGGAGCTGCGATATTATTGAGCAACGGAGAGGTTATCACCGGAGCTAACCAAGAGAATGTGGCCTACCCCTCGGGCACATGTGCCGAACGCACAGCATGCTTTTATGCTCATGCAAAGTACCCCGATGCCCTCTTTCAAGCTATTGCCATATCGGCACGCGACACTAAAGGTAAAGAGGTAGCTCATCCTATTTCACCATGTGGAAGTTGTAGGCAAGCATTATTGGAATACGAAATGCTGGCCAAAGAAAACACAAAAGTAATACTTGTTGGAGCTAATGAGATTTATATTATCCCCTCAATAAAATCACTATTACCTCTAGCATTCTCAGAGTTCTAATATTTGACATTAAATATCGCCCTTCAACAAGGAAGTCTCACAAAGGCTTCCTTGTTTTTTTGTCAATTATCTGATATGGTTCAACTAAAAATCGTGTCATTTGGTCATTTTTGATAATTGTTGATTGTTTTCGCTCAATGATGTGCATAACTTTGTAACATAATCATTAACAAAAAAACAATTTAATAACAAACTAAAACTTACAAATTATGAAAACTTTTAAAAACATCATCAGCTCTCTTTTCATCATGACAACAATCGTTGGTTCAAGTTTTTCATCAATGGCTCAAACATCGGGTCGCATTTACAACGATGCTGAAGCCTTCAACCTCAAAGGACACGTAAAAGAATGTGTAACATACGACGAAGATGGCTACGATATTATGTCAGTTTCATTCAAGAGCAATGGTGAATGGGTTATGGATGAGTATCAATTAGAAAGAGATGACCAAAATCGATTATTAGGTTTCAGAGATATCAGTATTGACACTACATACATTGAAGATGAAGAAGGCCATATACAAATGGACAGTAATATTATAACATCTGACACATACTGCGGTTTTAGTTGGGAAAATAATCAAGTTGTAGAATATTGCGCTTATTGTTGCTGGAGTGGTAGTGTGTGGGGAGGGAAAAACACTTATGATATCCATAATTACGAATATGATAATAACGGCAATATCACTAACGAAGTATATAGCGATGGTCACACTCATGCTGAATATTATACATATACATACATAAAATATGATAGCCATGGCAATTGGATTGAGCGCGAAGTGAAAACAATCGACAACAAAAAAAATGACCATGGTACAAGCATCGAAACTCGCGTAATATCATACTACTAAACATTCCGTTAATAACCATTATTAATAACCAAATCCCAAATGTCACGAAAATGGCATCTGGGATTTTCCTTTATAAACTCAAAATGAAATTATCAACGACGGCGATTTGAACCGGGACGATGATTTCCCGTTCCTGCTCCCGAAGGTCGTTTTCCTGCACCGGAATTATTTTCGGGAGTAACACTTGGACGATGACCGGGATTGTCATTTCCGGGGTTTACACTTGGAGTATTACCGGGATTAACATTAGGTTTATCTCCGGGGTGGTTCCCGGGCTTATCATTTGGCATATCACCGGGCTGGTGATTTGAGTTATCACCGGGACGATTGTTAGGGTGATTGCCATCAGGACGATTATTGGGGTGGTCATTAGGATGATGTCCCGGATTGTGGCCGGGATTATGACCGTGAGGTGGTGGGGGCGGTGCAACATGCGCAGGAGGTGGTGGGGGAGGCGGATACATATAGTCATCATAATAATCGCCCGAATACGAGGTATTAACCCAAGATGAGCAAGATGACATTAAAAATAATGCCGAACCCACCATTAATATTTTATCCAATCTCAAACTTTTCATATCTCTAACAATTTATAATTACAAATATAGCAATTAATCTTTTATTTTCACAGCTCTATTTTGTTTCTATAAAAAACATCTCTTTTTTTAATGTTTTTCTTTATTATTATGACATTGGTCGATTAAAATCGTTTAATACTACAAAATATTTTATTACTAAATTAAACTATTTGCCATTTTTTTAGTCAATAAAAGCAGTTTATCAATAAAATTATGAATAAGAATCTCAAAAACGTCATAGCTGCAATAATGTTGTTGTCAATAACAGCATTTGCCAATGCAGCCAATATCACCGGCACAATCATTGATGCGTCAAAAGAGCCATTAGCTCAAGCAAGCGTGAGCTTGCTATCGTCAAAAGACAGCACACGTATTATGGGCACAGCCGCCGACCTCAACGGAAAATTCAAGTTGTCGAATGTAAAATCGGGCAAATACATTGTTCAGGTCTCATATGTGGGATTCAACACCACATGTAAAGACATCACTGTAGGAAAGAACAATATGAATATCGGTGAGATCATACTCGAAGAATCCACATTCATGCTTCAAGAAGCAGTGGTAGTGGGAGTAAAAACTCCTATAAAAGTGATGGAAGATACCGTTGAATTCAATGCCGACACCTACAAAACTCAGCCTAATGCCGTAGTCGAAGACCTATTGAAACGACTTCCGGGGGTAGAGGTTGACTCAGAAGGCAAAATCACCGCCAATGGTAAAGAAGTTACTAAAATACTTGTTGATGGCAAAGAATTCTTTGCCGACGACCCAAAAGTTGCATCCAAGAACCTACCGGTCAATATGGTTGACAAGCTTCAAGTTGTAGATCGCAAAAGCGACTTGGCACGCATCACAGGCGTTGATGACGGAGAAGATGAAACAGTAATCAATCTCACCATCAAAAAAGGGATGAAAAACGGTTGGTTTGGCACCATTGATGCCGGTTATGGCACCGACGATCGCTACAAAATGGCGTTCAACGTAAATCGTTTCTGGAACGACAACCAAATCACATTCTTAGGCAATTTCAACAACATCAACGAAATGGGGTTTGCCGATGGTGGCAACCAATTCCGTCGTTTTGGTGGAAGTAATGGCATAAACACCTCTCAAGCATTTGGTCTTAACTTCAACGTGGGAAATAAAGAGATATTCCGCGTGGGTGGTGATGTGATGTACTCACATAGTGACCGCGACACTCGCCAACGTAGCGAACGCCAATACCTTTTCACCGACTCTACATCCTACTCTCAGAGCGGGAAGATGGCTCGCGATAAAGGGCATAATATTCGCGCCGGATTCCGTCTACAATGGAATCCCGATTCGGCCAATACCCTTGATTTCCGTCCTCGTTTCTCAGTTAACATCAACGACTCGTGGAGCCTCGACTCAACTCTAACAAGTGCCGGCGATGCATGGCGATCTCCCGTTACTCGCAGTTTAAATACCAATAATTCAGAAGGCACCTCATACCAATTTAATGGAGAATTAATTTATAGCCACAAATTCCGTTCTCGTCCGGGACGCGCATTCTCTATTCAAGCCCGTTACCAATTTAGCGACACCAAAGAAGAAGAATACACCAACTCTATTAACCGCTTCTTCTTGCTCGATTCACTTGATATATACGATCAGTATGCCGACAATCACACATGGAACAACATGGTTCAAGGGCGTTTAACTTGGACCGAACCTCTTGGTAATGTAAAAAATGGCAATTTCTTAACTTTTGCTTATCGCGCTCAATATCGTTGGAACAATGCCGATAAACTCACCTATGACCGTCCCATTCTATCATATGATGAATTAACAGGTGCCATTGTGATTGATGCTGACAATCTACTTTATAGCGAAGATTTGAGCAACCGATTCCGCAACGATCTTTTCACCCAAGTATTCCGCGTGGGATATAAGAAAGTGAGCAAAAATTATAACACCGAAATTGGAGTATCACTTGTGCCAACCATGCAAAAAAGTGAGAATCTGATTACCGACGCCAAGAGTATCCCCGAACGTTGGGTATGGAATGTCGCTCCATTCTTACGTTACCGCTATAAAATGGGTAAATCACGTTCTTTAAATCTCAATTACAACGCCAATTCATCACAACCTTCAATGGCTCAATTGCAACCTGTTGCAGATATGTCAGACCCCTTGAATATTGTAATTGGTAATCCCAACCTCGACCCTACATTCACTCACAATGTTAATGTGCGTTTCCAAGACTTTAATGCCGAGGCGCAACGCTCTATAATGTTGATGGCATTTATGCGCTATAGCCAAAACAGTATCATCTCAAAGACCACATTCAACCCCGAAACCGGTGGTCGCACAACAGAATATACCAACGTAAACGGCGTGTGGAACGCCCGATTGATGAACATGATTTCGATGCCGCTGCGCAACAAATCTTTCTCATTCTCCAATCACCTCTTTGGATTCTACAGTTCTACTGTAGGGTACAACAATAATGAAAGAAACCGCAGCGGCTCATTCATGGTCGGCGAATCATTCGCATTTGCTTGGCGTCCCGATTTCCTTGAATTTGAATTGCGCCCATTCTACAATCTACAATTAGTGCGCAACTCGGTGCAAACAAGTGCCAACCGCAATGTTCACACCTATGGAGGTATGTTTAATGCCACTTACAACGCACCTTTCGGCTTATCTATCAATAGCGAACTTTCTTTCTCGGGCACCGATGGTTATTCTCAAGGGTTTGACTCTGACCAATGGATGTGGAACGCATCAATAGGCTACTCGTTCCTCAAAGGGAAATCTGCCACTATCGCACTTAAGGTTTATGACCTTTTGCAACAAAAAGAAAACATTCGTCGCAACGTGACAGCCAACTATATCGACGATACCGAATATAACTCACTCACTCGCTACTTTATGGTGAACTTCACGTATAAGTTCAACACATTTGGCAGTGGTGGAGCGCCACAAAACCGCAATGAGCAACGTTATGGCCCTCCTGGAATGCGATAACTGGTCCAATCTCATTTTTTCATGATAGCGTGAAGGAAAGGCGATGGCATCCCCCTCGATGTCGTTGCCTTTCTGATTTCAATACATACAAAAAGTATCAAAATGTGAGCAAAATTGCCCTTATCTCAAAATTATTGCGTAACTTGCAGTCTCTTTTATAAACAAACATATAAATTATGAGAAATTTTACAACTGTAAACGACATAGGCAATCTTCAAGAGGCTGTGAAAGAAGCGCTTGAAGTTAAAGCAAATCGCTTTGCATATAAACATCTAGGAGAAAACAAGACCCTTTTAATGATTTTCTTCAACTCATCATTGCGCACTCGATTGAGCACTCAGAAAGCGGCTCTTAACCTTGGCATGAATGTGATTGTGCTTGATGTAAATCAAGGCGCCTGGAAACTAGAAACTGAGCGAGGCGTAATCATGGACGGAGACAAACCCGAACACTTGCTTGAAGCTATTCCCGTGATGGGTTGCTATTGCGATGTGATAGGGGTGCGCTCATTTGCTCGATTTGAGTCAAAAGTAGATGACTACGAAGAAAAAATAATATCACAATTCATTAAATATTCAGGTCGACCTGTTTTCTCTATGGAAGCAGCCACTCGCCACCCATTGCAATCATTTGCCGACCTCATCACTATCGAGGAACACAAGAAATGTGAACGTCCCAAAGTGGTATTAACATGGGCACCACACCCCAAAGCTCTTCCTCAAGCTGTGCCCAACTCATTTGCCGAGTGGATGAACGCTACCGATTACGACTTCGTAATCACCCACCCTCATGGATATGAACTCGATTCTGCATTCGTGGGTAATGCTCGCGTGGAATATGACCAGGACAAAGCTCTCGAAGGTGCCGACTTTGTATATGCAAAAAACTGGAGCGCATATACCGACCCCAACTATGGCAAAGTACTCTCTACCGACCGCAGTTGGACCATTACCACCGAGAAGATGGCATTAACTAATAATGCATTCTTTATGCACTGCTTGCCGGTGCGACGTAACATGATAGTAAGCGATGACGTAATAGAGTCGCCACAATCGCTTGTAATCCCCGAAGCAGCCAATCGTGAAATATCGGCCCAAGTAGTACTTAAACGCATTCTAGAGGGCTTAAAATAGCACAAAAACAACATTTATTCCTATTATACACTAAGCGGTGTGTCAAAATCGATGACACACCGCTTTTTATTACTGTCCGATAAAAATAGAAAATGATATAAAAGAGGTTTCTATCACTGAATTTAAGCGGTTGAGATTTCTTTTTTCAATTTACAAGCCCCCTATGTGAGATTTCCGAGAGGGAATTGCCAAAGGTAATGCTTAGTGCGTAGCCGGGTATTGGCTCGTAGAGGCAATGCTCGGATGGGAGAAGTATTGAAATTGTATCTGAAAGATACATTATTTGCACTGATTAAGGCTTCCTTCAGAATCTATCTCTATTTATTACGATACCGGGCTTATCCACTACGTGGCTAAACCCGGCTACATACTAATCACCCCCTTTGGGGTTTCATTTGCTCTTGAATAAGTTTTATCGAACACTAATAGAAAAAAAATCAACCGCTTTCACGTGCATCGTACGATTTATATCTCAAATGATACAAAGCCCCTATTTTATCTATTAACACACTATAGCCTGCCAAGCAAAGTGGACAAAAAAAGCGAGCAATCCGCAATGGATTGCTCGCTCATTATAGTGAGTTTATTTCAATTACTTGATGTAAACTTTAGATGAACGGTTGCCTTGAACTTTAATGTAGATGCCATTAGAAGGATTAGTAACTTCTACACCTTGGAGGTTGAAGTAACGAGCTGGAGCGTCAACATTTTCGTCAACGATTTCAGTTTCGATATTTTCAACACCTGTCATTTCAACAGCGAATAGGAATTTTTCAGCAACTGTACCTGGAACGAAGTGGTAGATGTGTACTGAGTTTTCAGTATTAGGAACAGCGATGAAGCTACCCATTGCCGCACCGAGACCTGTCTTTTCGCCGTCACTCCAGCAAGCAACGAGTTTACCTTCTTCATCATAGATACCGAAGATAGAGCCACGAGTACCTGTTGTACCATCTGAAGTCATTGGCATGATGAAGTAAGACTTATCGTAGAGTTGGAACCAATCGAAACCTTCTACTGAAGCGTTAGCTACAGTGTGACCTGCAGATGATTTTTCAGAGAATGTCCAAGCTTTAACCATGTCAGAGTTGTCGTCATTCCAAGCGAATACGCTACCAGGAACAGAACGTGAACGCAAGATGAATGCATTTGACAAGTCGTTGTTATCGTCCATAAGAGCATCGATTTCAGCTACAGTAGCGAATGCAGGTTGTGGACAGCATGAAGTAGTAAGTCCTACACCTGCGATTGGGTTAGTTACTTGAGTGTAGTCAGTATCAACTGCACCATTCTTAATCTTAACAACGAGAATTGCAGTACCACCATTAGGAGTGATGAATGCATAACCACCTTCGCTTGAAAGCATGTTACCACGGATACGGCCTAATTGGTCACAACGTCCTGGAGTCCAACCTTCGATAGCGCTCAAGTCAATCTTATACGTTGATTTGAGGTCGGCAGAAATAAGAGTGAAGTTAGAGCCTGATGAAGCAGCAGAGAAGCCTGAGTTAACTAGGATATTTCCGGCATCATCACAAGCGATACCTGTACCAAGAACTTGGTTATAGTTAGCAGTGATAGCAGCAGAAGGATCGTAGTAAGCAGCAGATCCTGTAGATGTTACTTCCAAAATCTTATTGTTAGCTTTGTCGTTTACAAGAAGTTTGCCATTAGAAACAGCAGCGAAACGAACGTCACCACCTGCAGCTGAACCTGGAACACTTGAAGTGTTTTGCCATACCTTAGTGAGACCAAGAGCAAGAGCAGAATTTGCTTTACCCTTCAAAGTAACTTTTTGAGTAGTTGCACCTTCAGAAGTCAATGTAAGAGTAGCAGTGTGGCTACCTGCAGCAGAAGGATTATAAGTTACTTTAATAGTACCACCTGTTGTTCCGAGAGAAGTCTTATCGATAGAGAATGCTGCGTCACCGGCAAGAGCAACATTGATATTACCGGTCAAGTAAGAACCGGTGATAGTGATGTCTTGAGACTTAGATACTTTTTCAGTTGTTTCGATAGAAACTTCAGAAGGAGCAGAGATAGTAGGAACTTTTTCGTAAGTGTAAGTAGGAGCAGTACCGTGTTTGTAGTAAGCGATACCTTGGTTGTGAATCAATACCCACATTTCAACACCTGCATCACCATTCACGTTAACACAGATACTTGAAGAAAGAGTAGTGTTACGAGTTGTTGAGCTCATACCAGCTGAAGGATAGTTACCTGAGTTCTTAAGACCTTCAACAGCCCAACCAGCGCTACCGTCGATAAGAACAGCGCGACCACCAAGAAGTGTAGTAGTTTTGATTTCATCGGCAGTTGCAGCAGAACCGGCTTTAGTTACAGCTTGATAGTCAACAGCGAATGCATATTTGTTACCTTTGAATGTGAAAGGAACGAAGTCGTTACCACAACCGTGGAATGCAGCTTCTACGTTGAATGCAGTGTTAGGAATAGACGCTGTCAACTCACCACTAGCAGTTATTTGAGATGGGAAGTGTTGTTGACCTGCTACCCAGAAGTTGTTTCCATCAGGAATTGCACGTGGAGACATACCAATGATAAATGCATCGATATCAGCAACTACAGGAGTTTTAGATGCAGTGCCGTTAGAAAGAGCGTAAGTAACGAGTGAGTTACAATTACCATTCTGAGCATTACCATCAGCATCGGTATAGTCACGAGTTTGTTGAGCGAGGTAAACAAGTTTACCGCTTGTCAAGTTACCTTGTACTTCGATAGCGTCACCAATACGAGTCATGCCACCGAGGTCGGTAGTTTCAAGAAGTACGCGAGGAGCAGCATCGTCATTATCCCAAATGTAAACTTTGAGAGTCTTCATTGCATCGTTAGTTGACAATGCGATGTTAGTACCGATAAGTTTACCATCAACGTAAGCAACGTCAACAAGTTTCAATGCACCACCTGAAACGCCTGTCATGTTAAGGTCTTTGATGTGTTCAGCAGTTTGAGCCTTAATAACTTTCACAACACCATTAGTAGCGTCAACTACATAAAGTTTACCGTCACCAAATGCCATGTTACGATAGTTAGTCCAGTTAGCCATCCAACCGGCTTTCTTACCTGATTTTTCAGAGTAGTTCCAACCTTCGGTGAATGACAATGGTGGGTTCTTAGCAGTACCTGTTACAACCATAGAAGCTTTGTGAGTTCCACTTACGAATGAGATAGTAGTAGAGTGAGAACCTGCTTTAGAAGGTTTGTAAATAACATCAAATGTACCACCTGTAGCACCGAGAGAAGTTTTGCTGATAGAGAAGTTAGTGTTATCGCTATTTGAGATAGTGATGTTAGCAGAAAGAGAAGTACCTGTTACAGTGATAGTCTTAGAAGAAGTATTGCCAACAGGAGTTTCACCGAAACCTGTAGAAGCAGGATTCAAAGAGATACCGGTATCAACACCTTCTTGCATGTCAATATTATTTTGAGTTGCTTTGTTGACTGTAGCAGTTACAGTTTTAGTTACAGTTTTGTAACCATCTTTCTTAAATGTAAGAGTATAAGTACCTGCAGGCACGAAGAATGCGTAAACACCATTACATTTTGCTCCTGTAGTGACTGATTGATTCAAACCATTACCGCTCAATGTAACAGTTACATTGTTCAACGCGAGGTAAGTGTCACGACCACGAGCAGTGTAGTTAGAGTAACCACATGATTTAGACACGTCGCGAACGTCACCCACGATACAAGCAGGAAGAGAACCAGAACCACCGGGAGCGGTCAAGTTACCTACTGCAATTTGCCAAGCGAGGAACTTGTTATAAAGAGAAGATTTGAAACGCAATGATTCAGGACGGTAGTCGTGGAACCAAGTTTCAACCAAGTAACCGGGTTGAGTGTTGGTACGGAGCACACCATAGTGCCATCCCATCAAGTCATAGTCGGCCATTGAACGAGGAGTACTATAAGTATAGTTTGTCAAACATCCATTCTTATAGTTGTTATAAGAGTTCCAATAAGCCATACGTTCTGAACCACCAATTGAGTTACTTGAGTTAGAACCTTTATAAAGAGCCACGTGGTAGTTAGCACTTGCGTTAGCACCATTAGAGTGCATAGAGATGAAGTAACCACCATAAGAACTTGAATAAGTAGCGATAGGGGTAAGGTCCAAGTCATCAGCAGAAGTATTTGTGCGACGAGACATTTTAACGGTACCACCATTCTTAATCAAGAATTGCTCCATGTGGAGAGCACGGTCGAGGTTACCTTCTGATTCATAGAAATATTCACCACCGAGCAAAGGCATAGGAGTAGGACGGTCATTAGAGTCAAAACCACCATGACCTGCATTCACATACCATTTACCACCTTTATTATAGTTAGAACTTATAGAAGTATTACCTGTTTTAAAGTTAGCAGGAGTAGAAAGAGCATAAGTTCCTGTATAGTTTGATGCTACATCATATGCATAAGTGACTGCGTCGGCACCAAAAGCAACACCAGCCATTAATAATGCTGAAATTAATATCTTTTTCATGGCTTATTTTTCTTTAATAGTCATTATGAAAAGTTTACCATCTTCAGTGTGATAAGCGATTTTGCTACCATCGGCACTTACACATGGGAAAGTTTTGATGTCAGAAGATGCAGTGAGTTGTTGAAGATTTTTACCATCAGCACCAATGATGAAGATTTCACCTTTAGTCAAATAGTAACCATCATGCTCTTCATTGTGGCCAACAACGTGAGTATTACCACGCCATTGAGGACAGTTCATTTCGCCAAGGTTAACAACATTACCACCATTTAGGTCACAAATGTAAGCGTAGTTAGCACAGTGGAAAAGGATTTTAGTTTTGTCAGGTGAAAGGCTTGTCCAGCAATATTGAGGATCCCAAGGACCAAATTGACCTTTAAGAGGGTCTAGTTCAATGCGACGACCATTGTTATAAACAACAATCTTAAGGTCTTCTTCAGTAACGAATACATTATTAGGCATTTCAATAGCTGAAATAGGAGCCATAACAGCCTTAGTCATAACTTGACCGCCAGTGATAATATCACCTGTGCGTTGATATACTCCATAGCAAAGAGTACCATTAACGAAGCTCACTTGATTAGTGTGATCAAGATTATTCGCTACAACCTTACGTTCTAGAGTGTTTAGGTCAATGCTATAAAGCGAAGTACCTTGTGCTTGGTCGTTTTGACAATGCACAACAACAGTTTTACCATCTTCGCTGATAGCAGGCATCCATCCTGCACCGCGCATGTCGGTAAGCTTTGTGTAACTTTGACTCGCAATGTCAATAACACCGAGTCCATCATAACTAGCTGAAGATACTAACAATGAATTTCCATCAGGAGTAAATTGAGGATGGAAAACATCTGTAGCACCTACTGAAAGTTGTTGAGTACTAACAACTTCGAATTGCTGAGCTTGAGCTGTCAATGTAGCTACTGCAGCAAGTGTCAACAGGAGTTTTTTCATGTAGAAACTGGTTAAAAAAGTTAATTAATATTTAAAATTTATGTTAGTTCTATGTACTATATTTTGCAAATATAGAAATTTATTTAGTAATAAAGTATAGTAAAACTTTTGCAATTAAGCTTTATTAAGATTTTTTCATCCTATGAAAACATAGTTAAAGCACAATTTACCACTACAACAAAGCTCCGTTAAAAAATAATTAATAAGATATTATTTGCTAAATAAAGTCACAAAAACGCGCACAAAAATAAATGTTATAGCAAATAAAATAACTATAACGGCTGCAGTGGGCACATTTATCAGTGCCGAGATAAAAAGTCCTGAAACGCCGCAAATTACAGAAATAATCATAGACCACACCACCATCATTTTAAATCGTGGGGCAAACATTTCGGCAATCATTTGAGGCAAAGTGAGCATCGACATAAGCAACATTATTCCGACCAAACGTATGGTAAGGACGATACACACAGCCACCATTGCAGTCATTATATAAGAAATTAGTCGAACCGGCATCTTTGACACACGAGCAAAGTCCCGATCAAATGCGCAAGCGATAATTTTGTCAAAAAAGAGAACAAAAAAAGCTACTAAGACAAAGGTATATATAGCAAAAGCCCATAAATCAGACTCAGAGATAGTCAATACATTACCAAACAAGAAAGCGTTTAACTCAGGCACATAACCGGGAGATAGGAATATAAACAAAACCCCAATAGCCATACCCAATGCCCACACAACAGCCGTAGCCGAATCTTCTCTGACTCTATATTTTTCAGAGAGCCATTCTACCCCTGCCGAAGCACCTATAGCAAATACCGATGCCATGAGAATGGGACTCACTCCAAGATAATACCCCAAACCCAATCCTCCAAAACAAGCATGTGTGATTCCGCCCGAGATAGACACCAAGCGACGTGTTATAATATAAGTGCCGATAAAGGCAGCCGCCACACTTATAATAACAACTCCCACAAGTGCATTTGTAAAAAAAGAATATTGTAATAAATCAGTCATCAATTACACATTATTATATAATACACATCTAATGTTGTTTTTGCCTAGCTTCAGCCACAATCATGAGCAACTCATCGCGCACCTCTGAGGGCAGATTTATCCCACGTAATTGAATGCTGCGTCCCCATCCGGCAATATCTTGGGGCAACAAAGTGAGCAACACATCTCGAAATTGTTCAATTTCTTCAGATGTGTAATCATCGGCATCACGTCCCTTATAAGCATCGAGTTCCTCATCATCATAATATACAATTTCAGTGCTAACAGCAGTCGACAAGGAGTCTTTTTCGCAAGTAATGTGCATGCCACAACACTCATCAGCGGTTATTTTGTCCTCATTTGGCAATTCTTCCGAAAGACTTCGGCTTGCCACCAAACGATGATGGAGATACAATATCGCACCCACCACAATCACCACCGCCAATATTATCAACGCACCTTTCATTCTTCGCCGAGATACTCTTCGGGAATAGGCTCACGTGCATCAACAAACACAAACCCCGCTTGAGCAAGATGCTCCCAATACTCAGGATAAGATTTAGCAACGACCTCAACATCTTTAATTATCACACCTGGCATATATAGAGCCACAGGAGCAAAAGCCATAGCCATGCGATGATCGTCATAAGTGTCAATTTGCGGGAGTTCCATTATAGGGTGCTGATGGCCCTCCCACACAAGTTGAGAATTTTGTTCGATATATAATTCAAACGATAGTTTTGCCAATTCGTTTTTAAGAGCTTCAAGACGATCGGTTTCTTTGATTTTTAATGTAGCCAACCCTGTGAGACGGAAGGGTATGCGCAACATACAGCAAGTCACTGCTATGGTTTGGGCCAAATCGGGCTGTTCGCTAAGGTCGAGTTCTATATGCGACATTTGCTCGGGTGATGGCATCAATGTCAACTCCTCGTTGTCAAATTGCGAATCCACTCCTAACTTAGTGAAAAATTTTGTCAGCATGCTATCGCCTTGAAGACTTTTATCATTAAGGCCTTTAAGCGCTATACAACCCGCCGAAAGTGCCGATATTTCATACCAATACGATGCCGCACTCCAGTCGGCCTCCACATCGTAATCCACAGCCCTATACGCTGCATGAGGCACAGTAATTACATTTTGGTCAAATTCACCATCAACGCCCCACTCTTTCATCATTGAAAGTGTCATCAATATATAAGGACGCGACGTTATTTCCCCTTCAAGAGTTAAAGTCAAGCCATTCTCCATCAATGGAGCAACCATAAGCAAGGCCGATATATATTGAGAGCTGATAGAGGCTGGCAATGACACCTCGCCTCCGGCAAGCTGTTGTCCCTCAATGCGCAACGGAGGAAACCCCTCCTCTCCCAAGTAATCGATTTTAGCACCGCAAGCTTTTAACGCTTCAACTAGAGCCTTAATGGGACGTTGACGCATACGTTCCGAGCCGTCGAGTTCAACCACAGAACCTGGCGTTGAAGCATAATATGCAGTTAGAAAACGCATTGCAGTCCCTGCTGCACCTATATCAACCTTATCACTATCACCATTTAAGGCATTGACCATTGCATCGGTATCATTGCACTTTGCCACATTTTTCAATGGGATGGCATCGGGAGTCAGTGCATTAAGAATCAACGCCCTGTTACTTATACTCTTAGATAATGGGAGAGTAATTATTGCTTCAATCATCTCCTCGGGAGGAAATACACGATAGTCCATGATTAGTCATTTAAAGAGTTTACCGCCTCGGCTAAATGCGACAATGCTTCAAGAATAACCTTACGTGGAGACCCTATATTGAGTCGCATAAAGCCCTCTCCCTCTTTGCCAAACATCGTGCCGTCATTTAATGCCAAATGTGCTTTTCTCACAAATAGGTCAACGAGTGCAGGTTGCGACATATCCAATCCTCGGCAATCGAGCCACAAAAGGAACGAAGCCTGAGGTCGCACAACTTTTATTTGGGGAATATTCTTTTCCAAATATTCTTCAACCATGGCAATACTGCCTTCGATATATTCAATCAATTGATTGAGCCACTCTTCACCATGAGTATAAGCCACTTCGGCCCCAATTGTAGCAAACATTGTGGGCGAGCTGAACTCATTTGTTTCCAACCAATTATAGAATGGTTTGCGCAACTCCTTGCTTTTCACCACAACCCATGAGCTCACAAGCCCGGGGATATTAAATGTTTTTGAAGGAGCACCAAGAGTAATAGCTATAGCTGCAGCATCATCGCTCACTTCAACAAACGGGATATGAGGCTTACCATAAAGCATCAAATCGCCATGAATTTCATCGGAGACTACTATCACGCCATTTTCACGACATATAGCAGCCAACTCACGCATCACATCGACATCCCACTGAATTCCCACCGGATTATGTGGATTGCACAATACCATCATTTTAGGATGTTCTTCCTCAATAACCTTGCGCAAGTGCTCCAAGTCCATTTCATAGCCACTTTCAGTAACTTTCAACGGATTGTTAACAACAACACGTTCGTTTCCTTCAATCACCATTTTAAATGGATGATACACCGGTTGTTGAATAATTATTTTGTCTCCACGATTGGTAAAGTAATTAATAGCATAAGCCACACCTCTCACCACGCCAGGCACAAACGTCAACTCATGGCGTTCAACATCAAAATCATGACGTTTTTTCAGCCAATTAATTATCGACTGCCAATAACTATCGGGAGTCATTGCATAGCCATAAACAGGATGTTCAACCCTATGTTTCAATGCTTCAGTAATATCGGGACACACCGCAAAGTCCAAATCGGCAACCCACAAAGGAGTGAGCCCGGTGGTGCCGTATAACGATTGTAATGCATCACATTTCAACGCGCCTGTTTCTTTGCGATCAATCACTTGATCAAAATCATATCTTTTCATTGGTCATGGAGGTTATTTTTTCAATGATATCAGAGTTTAAAACTCATTATCGATAAAATTTTCCACAAAAGTAATATTTTTTTGTGATTGTTCCGCGTTTTTTCCGTATGTTTGTATATTGAAAATTGCGGTAACACAATCTACAAGCACAAAAAATGTCAAACAACACCATATGGAGCAACCCAAAGCCAACCAAATAACCGAAGACGCGATAATAGATGCAGCATTTCAAGATATGCTCAATTGTTATCTTGCAAGCAACCACCGCAAAAAGGTGGAAATAATCACTCGTGCCTATAAATTTGCGAAAGAAGCACACAAAGGCGCTCGTCGCCGCTCGGGAGAACCTTATATCATGCACCCCATTGCTGTCGCTAAAATAGCCAATCACGAGATAGGGCTTGGGTCGACTTCGATATGCGCCGCTCTGCTCCATGATGTAATTGAAGACACTGAATATACCGCCGAAGACATTGAACAACACTTTGGGAAAAAGATAGCTCAAATAGTAGTGGGGCTCACCAAAATTTCGGGAGGTATCTTCGGAGACAAAGCATCGGCCCAGGCCGAAAACTTCCGCAAACTGCTATTGACCATGTCGGAAGATATACGCGTTGTGCTTCTCAAAATGGCCGACCGTCTCCACAACATGCGCACTTTGGGTTCAATGGCTCCTAACAAGCAATATAAAATTGCCGGCGAAACACTATACATCTATGCTCCACTCGCTCATCGACTCGGTCTTTTCGCAATCAAAACCGAGCTCGAAGATTTAAGTTTCAAATACGAACACCCGGCAGCCTACAAGCGCATCAGCGACCAGATAAGAGAGTCGGAACTACATCGCACTGAGATTTACCAAAAATTCTCAACGCCCATCAAAGCCAAACTAAAAGAAATGGGGTTGAAATACGAGGCAAAAGCTCGCATGAAGTCGGTCTATTCGATATGGAACAAGATGGAGAAAAAGCATGTGCCGTTTGAAGAGATATACGACATATATGCTATGCGTATCATCTTTGAATGCGATGACCCTTCACAAGAAAAAGTCACCTGCTGGAACATATATTCAATCATTACTGACTTATATAAACTACACCCCGACCGCACACGCGATTGGATAAGCAACCCCAAAGCCAATGGATACCAAGCTCTTCACTTGACTGTGATGGGCCCCGACGGCAACTGGATTGAGGTGCAGATACGTAGCCGTCGAATGGACGAAATTGCCGAAAAAGGATTTGCAGCCCACTGGAAATACAAGATTGGTAATGGAGAGGAAGACTCAGAACTAAATGTGTGGTTACGCACTATCAAAGACATCCTCGACAATCCCGAACCTAGTGCAATAGATTTCCTTGATACACTAAAGCTCAACCTTTTTGCCTCTGAAATCGTAGTGTTTACCCCCAAAGGGGAGCTTCTCACACTGCCCAACAACTCTACAGTGCTCGACGTGGCATTCGAGCTACACTCTCAATTAGGAATTCACTGTATTGCAGGAAAAGTGAACCACAAACTTGTACCACTCTCACACAAACTCAATAGTGGCGACCAAGTGGAAGTGCTCACCTCTCAATCCCAGAAACCCCACCCCGAATGGATTAACTTCCTTGCCACAGCCAAGGGCAAGACTCGTCTACGTGCAGCTTTACGCAAACTACAACAACCCATCATCGAGCAAGGGAAATCAATATTTGAAGAGTTTATAACCCATAACAAGCTCAAGGACACAAACGAAGTGGTCACTAAGATTTTAGGACTACTCCATATTGCCAACCGCGAAGAGCTATATCTAGCACTTGGCAATAACGACATAACACTCGATGACAACCTAGCCAAAGCTGTCACTCGACAAGAATCACAATCAATCCTCTCTAAGATATTTGGTCGCAAATCGCAACCCAAAGACAATAAAGAAGAGAATAAAAAGATTAAGATAGACACAAAGGAAACATACATTCTACAATATAACGACAAAGGGTCAAACTTTAAGATTGCCGATTGCTGCTGCCCTATTCCGGGCGACAATGTGATGGGATTTATCGACGAACACAATGAAGTGGTGGTTCACGACCTAAATTGTCCTCGAGCACAAGTGTTAAAAGCTAGCTATGGACCTCGTATAGTGTCGACTAAATGGGCTGTGGAGACAGGGAAATTCCTAGCTACCATACACATTGAAGGGATTGACCGCTTTGGCATTTTGCAAGAACTCATTCAAATGATTTCAACCAATCTTTCAATCGACATTAGACGTTTAAACATAGAAGCCAAAAATGAAGTATTCAGTTGTGACCTTTCAGTCCTTGTCGAGGATTCCAAAGTTGTCGCCGATTTATGCAACAAAGTAAAGAAAATCAACGGAGTAAAGCGAGCAAGCCGCATATATTAACATAACACAACGTGACATGAGTTTTAATACAAAAAAAATAGCGACCCACTTTTTAATTCTATTGGCAGCAACATGTGCCATAGTGTATTTCCTTCCACGTAGCAAAGACAAAGCAATTTCCTTTGAAGAGAATAGACCTTGGGACCATAGCAAACTAATTGCTCCATTTGAGATATATATCTACCCCGATACTAGCGAGGTGACCGACTCTATAAATGAGGCTTTTATTCCCATCGCCGAACGCAATGAAAAAATATTTGACAGTATAAGCGCCATCATAACCGACAGCAATGCAATTTTGGCACAAAAGATATTACCCTCATTACAAGCCCAATATGATTTAGGCATTATCGATGCCGAATCCTATGCCAAGATAGAAAATGGCAAAATGCCGTCATTGAGGATGCTCGACAAGCGATTTCTTAACAAAGTGCCTACTGAAAACCTTGCATCTCCTCGCAAAACTTATCTCATAATCGACTCTTTGATTCAAGACTCGGCAACACGTACTGCCCTAAAACAATTGAATTTACAAGAGCTTATAGTGCCCAACGTTGTTATAAACGAAGCTAAATCAAAATCGGCCTATGACGAAGACATGGCACGTGCCACCGCCCCCATTGGAGTGATAATGCAAGGAGAGCTCATAATAGACCGAGGTCAAAAAGTGACCCCCAACTTATATCGAGTACTCAACACCTACAAGGATATGCTCGAAAAACAAGCTCCCGACTCAAGCCACTCCAAGTGGATGAAAGTTTTAGGGCAATCATTGTTAGTTGCAATTTTAATCATAGTATTATACCTCTACATATTCATCTTCCGCCCCGACATATTCCGTTCAAACAAGAAGTTGATATTTGTGATGCTCATGCCAACCATATTCAGCATTATAGCATCGGCATTGTCGGCACTCTTTTCAAATGGTATATATATCGTGCCGTTTGTGATTATACCCATAGTGATACTTGTATTTTTTGATGCACGCACCGCAATTTTCTGCCACATAATAGAAATATTGATATGCAGTTCATTTGCGCCATTCCCTCAAGAATTCATTGTGGTTGAATTCTGTGCCGGAGCCATAGCGGTATATTCACTCAAGGAGCTATCGAAACGGTCGCAACTCATTCGCACAGCACTATTTGTGTTCATTGCCTATGTCATATCATTCCTATCGGTAGAGGTGTTCCTTAATGGCACAATTGCAAGCTCGGCACAACGTATCATTGGTTTCATAGCTATCAACTCGGTCCTCACATCATTTGCATACATACTAATGTTCATCATTGAGAAAGCATTTGGACTAATATCGGTTGTAACATTAGTGGAACTATCCGACATCAACTCACCATTACTCCGACAACTCTCAGAGCAATGTCCCGGCACCTTCCAACACTCAATGGCCGTAAGCAACCTTGCTGCCGATGCGGCAGGACGCATAAACGCCAATGTGCAACTAGTGCGTGCCGGAGCATTATATCACGATATAGGAAAACTTAAGAACCCCGCTTTTTTCACCGAAAATCAACGTGGAGTAAACCCACACGACTCCCTCGACCCCATTAGTAGCGCCGAAATAGTGGTAAATCATGTGGCCGACGGTGTTAAACTCGCATCTAAAGCAAAATTACCCTCAATAATAATCAACTTCATCAAGCAGCATCATGGTTGTGGCAAAGCTAAATATTTCTACATCACACAATGTCAGAAACATCCCGATGAAGTTGTAGATGAAACACCCTTCACCTATCCCGGTCCCAACCCCAACACTAAAGAGACATCAATATTGATGATGGCCGATGCCGTGGAAGCTGCTTCTCGTTCACTGAAAGATCATTCTCTTACATCAATCACGACATTGGTCGACCGCATCATTGACTCGCAAATCGACGATGGACTACACAATGACTCTCCTATATCATTCCGCGACATTAAAGTCATTAAAGAGGCATTTATCAACCGTGTGGGCACTATGTATCATTCACGCATCATTTACCCCGAAACCGGTTCGGTCAACAAGGATCAAAAAGAAGAAAGCGACCCACAACCTAGCATTCCAAACATTTAACCGCAAAGGCATGCTTAACCAAGACCAACACAAACGTTATGAACGGCATATCCTAATGCCCGAGATAAGTCATGAAGGTCAACTGAAGCTAACGCAAAGCAGTGTGTTAATAATTGGAGCCGGAGGCCTTGGCTCTCCTATTGCCTACTATTTATGTGCTGCCGGAGTGGGACATATAGGGATTATCGACAATGATGTTGTAGATCTCTCAAATCTTCAACGTCAAATACTACACTCCTCTGCCGACATAGGGCGTAAAAAAGCTCTTTCTGCTCAAGAAAAACTACAATTGCTCAATCCCGATGTGAGAGTAACAGCCCTATGCGATAAATTCACCTCAGCCAATGCCTCGCAACTAATTGAGCCATACGACTTCATTATTGACGCCACCGATAATTTCAGTTCTAAATTCATCATTAACGACGAATGCGTCAAAGCAGGCAAAGCATTCTCGATTGGCGCAATATTCCGTTTTGAAGGTCAAGTATTTACTCATATACCCGGAACAGCATGTTATAGATGTATTTTCGATTCTATTCCCGAATGCGACAACGCTATTGGCCCTATAAGCACAATACCCGGCATAGTTGGCTCAATACAAGCCACCGAAGCGATAAAATATTTATTAGGACATGGAAACCTATTAACCAATACATTACTCACTATCGATAGCTCATCAATGGAGTTTATGAAAATCAAATTATCACCTCGCAAGGAGTGTCAATGCGACTCACTTGCCCACCAATGCAATAAACGCCCTTGATTCTACGTTAAATTATAGATGAAGTATCGTCAATTCCGACATATATTATTTTTTATCACTGTGGTAACATTTATCGCAGCGATATATTCATGTTCTCCCAAGAAAAACAACGCCGCAACCCGACGTTACCAGGCTTTTATTACCAAATACAACATCTACTACAACGGAGAGACTCATTACAATGAGACTCTTGAAGAAATGGAAAACAAATATGAAGATGATTATAGCCAACTCCTCTTCATGCACCCTATTGAGGCAAAAAACAATCCTAAATCGCCTCAACCCTCAGGCTCATTTGACCGTTCGATAGAAAAAGCGCAAAAAGCTATTCAACTACGTTCGATAACCAAACGTCCAAAGAAAAAATCGGGCAAACAAAGTGCCGAATACAAAGAATGGCTCAAACGCGAGGAATACAACCCATTCCTCCACAATGCGTGGTTGATGATGGGTCGCAGCCAGTTTTTCAATGGCGACTTTCTAGGTGCAGCCTCAACCTTTTTTTACACATCAAAACATTTCAAATGGCTCCCCGAAACTGTCACCGAAGCGCAATTGTGGCAAGCTCGCAGTTACTGTGCTCTCGGTTGGCTATTTGAAACCGAAAACATCATAATCAAGATAAAAGATGAACAGTTGACCAACAACACGTTGAAAGAATTGTATAACAACGTATATGCCAACTATTACATCAAACTCAACGATTATGACAAAGCTATCCCCTATCTACAAAAATCTATTGACTATGCCGACGGTTCGCAAAAGACCCGCTTGCGCTTCCTCTTAGGACAACTCTACTCTCGCATAGGGAAGAAACAAGAAGCGTATGAAGCCTTCAAAAAAGCCGGTAGTGCATCAAGTACCTCCTACCGCACCAAGTTCAACGCTCGTATAAAACAAAGCGAAGTGTACTCAGGCGAAAACATTGAGCCCGAGGTGAAAGCTCTCAAACGAATGACTCGCTACGACCGCAACAAAGACTATCTCGACCAAGTGTATTACGCAATAGGCAACCTCTATCTATCGCGTCAAGACACCATTAATGCAATTGAGAACTACGAGATGGCCAACAAGAAAAGCACTCGCAACGGCATTGACAAGGCAATAAACCAGGTCACACTTGGCAATCTTTATTACCTACGACACAACTACGACAAAGCCCAACCATGCTACTCCGAGGCTGTGCCACAACTACCTGAAGATTACCCCAACTACAAGCAATTGAAACGTCGCAGTGACGTGCTCGACGAATTAGCGGTATATTCTCAAAACGTTACACTACAAGACTCTCTATTGCGATTATCTGAAATGTCTCCCGAACAGCTCGACAAAGTTATCGCAAAAATCATTGACGATTTAAAGAAAAAAGAAGAGGAGGAAGCCGAAAACGCAAAACGTGAGGAATATCTCGCACAACAACGCGCACAAGGTACAAACCTTCAAAACACCAATTCATCGGCTCCTAAGACATTTACTCTTAATACCGACGACTCTTGGTATTTCTATAACACAGCCACTAAAAACGCCGGCAAAACCGAGTTCCAAAAAACATGGGGAAGTCGCAAACTCGAAGACAACTGGCGAAGAAGAAATAAAGCCTCTTTCGACGCATCTGATTTTGAGACATCGAGCGAGGATGGCAAGGATGACGAAGAATCGACCGACTCGGTTGCCACCGATGCCGAAGGTAAGGAGCTCTCGAAAGAAGAGCAAGAAAAGTTGAAACGCTCCGAAGACCCACACTATCCCGAATATTATCTAAAACAAATTCCTAAAACCGACGAAGAGAGAGCTAACTCTCATGAAATTATTCAAGAGGGTCTATACAATATGGGCATCATTCTCAAAGACAAAATGGAGGACTTCGATGCATCACGTTCAGAGTTCAACCGACTACTCACTCAATACCCCGATAACATCTATCGTCTTGACACTTATTACAATTTATATATAATGGCGGTGCGCCAAAACAATAGCGAAGAGGCCGAGAAATATCGACAAACCATCATTGACGAATTCCCCGAAAGCAACTACGGCATAGCGATGAAAGACCCCGATTATCTCGAAAATCTCAAAACAATGAACACTCGCCAAGAAGAATTGTATACTCAAGCATACAACGCCTATCTCAACAATAATAACAGCGCAGTACATGAGGCATACGAATATATGATAAAGGAATACCCACTCAGTCGCATCATTCCCAAGTTCATGTTCCTCCATGCTCTTGCTTATGTAACTGAAAAAGACTCTGAGAAATTCAACTCCACTCTCAAAGAATTACTCGAGAAATATCCCGAAACCGACATCACCCCATTGGCGTCATCTTATTTGAAGCATATGGCACAAGGACGCAAGCTCGAAAGCGGTTCGAGCAACCTCAGAGGCATGATATGGGACACTCGTTTGGGCAATGACTCCATTGCCAATGCCAATGCGTCGAAACCAGCCGAATTCTCTATCGCTCCTAACGAGCCACAATTGCTTGTTCTACTATTCTCCACCAAGCAAATATCTACTAATCAATTGCTCTACGATGTAGCACGTCACAACTTCAACACCTTTGACGTGAAAGACTTTGACTTGGAACAAATGTCGTTTGGCGAATTAGGACTCATCGTCATCAAAGGCTTTAACAACCAGAAAGAGCTCGACCTCTATCGTCAAATCTTAGACAGCAGCAAAGATTTTGCACTGCCACCACAAGTGAGACCGGTAAATATTAGTGCTAAGAACTTTGAACTATTGCTCAGCGAAGGACGTTCATTTGAAGAATACTTCAACTTCATAGGCGAAGAAGCATATATAGCTACCGAAGAAAGTGTTCTGCCTCCCGAACAGTTTGGCGAAAGCGAAGGCATTCCTGCCGACGACAACGTCACCGGCGAGCCAACTATTGAGCCTACCGACGACAACGTTAAGCCTCAAGAAACCAAGCAAGAAGAGAAAGCTCCTACAGTCGACAACAAAAAAGAAGAAAAGAAAAAAGTTGACAACAAAAAACAAGACAAAAAGGCTAAAACAAACAAAAAAGAGTCGAAAAAAGAAACTAAAAAACAGTCGAAAGACAACAAAAAGAAGAAAAACGAAAAGAAACAAAAATACAACATCCCCTCAGGGTCAGAAGGTGATGACCCTCTTTTAGATACACCCTAAATTTAACCGTTAATAGTTTAAGCGATGAGCTCTCACACAATACTTTGGGCTGACGATGAGATTGACCTCCTCAAGCCACACATAATGTTTCTTAAAAACAAGGGCTACAACCTTGTAACCGTCAACAATGGTCATGACGCATTAGAATTGGTCGAATCACAACATTTCGACCTCATTATTCTTGATGAAAACATGCCCGGGCTAACAGGATTGGAAACACTATCGAGAGTGAAACAAATAGCTCCTCACATTCCGGTAATCATGATTACCAAAAGCGAGGAAGAGAACATTATGGACCAAGCAGTGGGAAACAAAATTGCCGATTACCTCATTAAACCGGTAAATCCCAATCAGATACTGCTTTCAATTAAGAAAAATCTACATAGCGAGCAATTGGTATCGGTGCAAGCCACTTCCGACTACCGCCAAGAGTTCAACAATATAACATCGCTCATCTCCAATGCGTCTACTATCGAAGATTGGTATGAATTATATGGTAAACTAGTATTTTGGGAGCTAGAACTTGCTGCTGCCGACACAAATATGGACGAGCTTCTCAACATGCAAAAGATTGAGGCAAACTCCACTTTCAACAAGTTTATAAAAAAGAACTACGAAAAGTGGGTTACAACCGATAATCACCCCGTGATGAGTCCCGACATATTCAAAACAAAAGTGTTTCCATTGCTCGACAATGGTGAAAAAGTATTTTTTATTCTCATCGACAATTTCCGTCTCGACCAATGGCGCACGATAAAACCTCTCTTGAGCGATTATTTCACTTTTGAAGAAGATCAATATTGTTCTATCCTTCCCACTGCGACACAATATGCCCGCAATGCGATATTTTCGGGATTGATGCCTCTTAAAATATCACAAATGTTCCCCGACCTATGGGTCGACGAGGATGAAGATGAAGGGAAAAACCTCAATGAGTCGCCTCTTATCGAGACTCTTTTCAAGCGCTATCGTCGTCAATGCCGCTTCTCTTATAACAAAATCAACGATTCCGCTACCGGAGAACGACTAATACGCGAATTCTCCAAACTTGAGCACAACGACCTAAATATCATAGTGCTAAACTTCATCGATATGCTCTCGCATGCGCGCACCGAGTCAAAGATGATACGTGAATTGGCTGCCACAAATGCAGCATACCGCTCATTGACCGAGTCGTGGTTCCGTCACTCATCGGCTCTTGAACTCTTCCGCAAAATTGCCGAAAAAGGGTATAAGATTGTGTTGACCACCGACCACGGCACTATACGCGTAGACAACCCGGTGAAAGTGGTGGGCGACCGCAACACCAACACCAACTTGCGCTATAAATTAGGCAAAAACCTAAGCTATAATCCCAAGCAAGTATATGAGATAAAACGACCTGAGGCATTTGGATTACCTTCACCCAATGTGTCTACAGCATATATCTTTGCCGGGAACCGTGATTTCTTCGCCTACCCCAACAATTATAACTATTATGTGCAATACTATACCGACACCTTCCAACATGGTGGTATTTCACTCGAAGAGATGATTATCCCCCTAATCACATTATCAGCTAAATAACATACCTATATATGAAAACTATACAACTCAACTCAATCGAAAACATCGACCAAGCCGCCCACGATTTTATCGCACAAATGGGCGACGAAACAGTATATGCGTTCTATGGCGAAATGGGTGCCGGCAAAACAACGTTTATCAACGCGCTTTGCAAGGCTCTCGGCGTGGAAGACGACACCACCAATTCGCCCTCATTCTCTATCATCAACGAATATCGTTCCGACACCACTGCCGAGTTGATTTATCACTTCGACCTCTACCGCCTTGAATCACTCGAAGAGGCTTTCGACATAGGAGTTGAAGACTATTTCGATTCAGGTGCATTGTGCTTCCTCGAATGGCCCGAACGCATCGACGACATTCTTCCCGGCGACACTGTGAAAGTAAGTATCACCGTCAACGACGACGACACTCGCACCATCACCATTGGCGAGTAACCTCATGTCGGCACTAAAGAAAAATATAATACAACTCCCTTCAATCGGCTCTACCAATAGCTATCTTGCCGGTAGAGCCGGTGAGTTTTCTCACGGCACGGTAGTATCAACCTATAACCAAACGGCCGGACGTGGACAGCGT
Source organism: Muribaculaceae bacterium (assembly GCA_045576735.1). GTDB lineage: Bacteria > Bacteroidota > Bacteroidia > Bacteroidales > Muribaculaceae > RGIG4079. Next base: position 981 of record JAZNGZ010000025.1, on the reverse strand, counting down.
GGCAACACGTGGGAATCAGAGCCGGAGAAAAACCTATCATTCTCAGTGCTACTGCGTCCGCAAAACATCATTGCGCGCCAACAATTCTACATCTCCGAGGCTGTGAGCATTGCAATCGTCAACACCCTTCGCCGATACATCACCACTCACGAGGTTGCAATCAAATGGCCCAACGATATATATGTCGACGACAATAAAATTTGTGGTATTCTCATCGAAAACACCCTCGCCGGCTGCAACATAGCGCAATCAATAGCGGGAATAGGGCTCAACATCAACCAACGTGAGTTCTTATCTGATGCACCCAACCCCATCTCGCTCATCCACTATATAGAAAAAGAAACTCACCTCGATGTCATTCTCAACGAGGTTACCAACGAAATCTTATCTATCTTTAATCACTATGACACAACCCAACAATTCGACACACTCCACAACATCTATCGCTCAATGCTTTGGCGTAGCGACGGATTTCACCCCTACGCCACTCCCGACGGCACTCAATTCATGGCTCGCATCACCAACGTAGCCCCTGACGGAATCCTCACCCTCACCGACACCCAAGGCCACTCCCACCCCTTCGCCTTCAAAGAAGTGCAAGCTATATTGTAGAATATGAGTAGTCACTAAGTTAATTTTCAGGATAACAAACTAAACGAAATCCATTCGTAACTCCGCCAATCAAAGGTGAATATTTTTCCCTTGTCCATACCTGACTACTTTTATCGGGGAAGAGCCAAGCTCCTCCACGGGTTACTCGAGAACTTCCGTCGGCAGGGCCTAACGGATTTATTTGATCCGACGGCAAATATGGCCCATACCAATCCTGGCACCACTCTTCGGTAGTGTAAATTGAACTGTGTCAAGGCTGTTTCTTATTTTATTATACTCAGCAGGAAAACACGCGTGTTTTCCTGCTGAGGAGCCTTTCGGATTGCAAAGTTACATGAGTTCAAATCTATCACCAAATTTAATGGCCAA